>JADGFA010000037.1 GCA_016744065.1 Gammaproteobacteria bacterium | reverse complement strand
AGAAAATGTTTAAATTACCAAACACCCTACGAAACATTTAGGATAGCTAGTGGTGCACTTGTAGGTTGAATGTGGCGGGATGTTAGAAACGTTTCCTCCAGGTAATATCTAAAGTACAGAATAAAAAATTAATTATTTTAACCCCATTGTTAACCCCCTTACGTTTATAGCTTTAAATTAATTAAGGAGTTTACAATGAATCATCTAATTACCCCTGTCTCACTATCATTAGTCTGCATAAGCAGTGCCCTGTTATCTGCATGCGGTTCCGTTGAAACCAGTGAAGCAGATGGCGCATCTCTACAACAGACAAAACCAGAATTGATACAGCAACAGCATAAAAATAAACACATCCAGTCAGGTCACGAGAATGAAATTGCATTAGTTAGCCCTGATAGGGTTAAGCCATTAATATCATCAGTAGAAAGGAAAGCCAAATATGAAAAAACCATGGTAGCTGGGAGTGCAGATACCCGTGTTATGGCGCATATGCCGTATGCGCCTGCTTTTTATCAGGATAATATGGTTTATGCTGTAGAAGAAAACAATGAAAAATATAAGCATTTTACAGACAGTGAAATTTTCAAATCCAGTGATCATCCAGTTTCAACATTTAGTGTTGATGTAGATACGGGGGCTTATTCTAATGTAAGGCGGTTTCTAAATCAGGGACAATTACCCCGGAGAGATGCGGTTCGTGCTGAAGAATTAATTAATTATTTTAATTACAATTACATATACCCTGAAAATAAAAACCAGCCATTTACAATTAATACTGAAATTGCGCCTACACCGTGGAATAAACACAGTCATTTAGTTCATATTGGTTTGCAGGCCTATCAATCACATAATGAACAACGTCCACCAGGTAACCTGGTTTTTCTGGTTGACGTTTCTGGTTCAATGCACAGCCGCGATAAAATACAATTACTTAAATCAGGTTTAAAGTTACTGGTAAAAAATCTGAATGAAAATGATCGTATTTCAATCGTGACATATGCAGGGTCTACAGGCGTTGTTTTAAAACCGACGAAAGGCGATCAGACACTTGAAATATCAATGGCACTGGATAAATTAACGGCTGGTGGTTCAACGAATGGTGCCAGTGGAATAAAGCTGGCTTATCAGATGGCACAGCAATCATTCATTAAAGACGGGGTGAATCGTATTATTCTGGCAACTGATGGTGATTTTAATGTGGGCGTTACTGACTTTTCAGCCTTAAAACAGATCGTTGAAGAAAAACGTAAAACGGGCGTGTCACTAACAACCCTGGGTTTTGGTCGTGGTAATTATAATGATCATTTAATGGAACAGTTAGCCGATGCAGGTAATGGAAACTATAGTTATATTGATAATTTAAATGAGGCCAGGAAAGTACTGGTTGAAGAAATGAACTCAACGCTTAATACGGTTGCCAATGATGTAAAAATTCAAATTGAGTTTAACCCGGAGCAGGTTTCGGAGTATCGTTTAATTGGTTATGAAAACAGAGCATTAAAACAGGAAGATTTTAATAATGATAAAGTTGATGCGGGTGATATAGGTGAAAATCATACGGTAACGGCTTTATATGAGGTAACTTTTACCGATAGTGTCGTGAAGCAAATTGACAATAATCGATACGCTAATCCTGTATCCATTGATACGGACAAGCATAATAATGAGCTTGCATTTCTTCGACTTAGATATAAAGCTAGTAATAAATCTGCGAGTCAGTTGATAGAAAAACCCATATTTAGACACGAAGTTATAAAAAACATTAATCAGACAAGTAATAACTTTAAGTTTTCAGCATCGGTAGCGGCTTTTGCTCAACAGTTAAGAGGCGGAAAATATCTGCGCGATTTTAGTTATAATGATATTCTTGAGCTGGCTAAAAAATCTAAAGGTGATGATGCCTCTGGTTATCGGAGTGAATTTATACAGCTTGTAGCACTGGCCAGTTCTTTAGATAGCTGATAATTTAAGTTACCCTTTAAATCTAAAAAAAACAGGTAAAATTGAAACATTTTTCCCCTGACGAATTTGATAGCTTAACGGATGAAGACCTTATGTTAAGTTATCGTGATGGAGCAGCAGCTGCCTTTGATGTGCTTTATGCACGTCATAAAGGGGGCTTGTATCGGTACGTTTTGCGCCAGCTAAATAATAGAGAAGATATTGCAAGTGAGTTATTTCAGGATGTCTGGATGAAGCTGATTAATGCGCGTTCAAATTATCAGGTTACGGCTAAATTTACTACCTGGCTTTATCATCTGGCGCATAACAGGCTAGTTGATTACTGGCGTAGTGAAAAACATGTGAAGCATCAGGTGGAATATGAAGAGGCGGTCGACTCCACTTTTTCAGATGAGTTTATAAGCAGTCAGCATTCTGAGCCTCATGTGGAGTTACAACAAAAACAGATACGCCAACAAATAAAGCAGGCTATAGCTGGTTTGCCAGAAGAGCAGCGCAGTGCGCTTTTACTGAAAGAGGAAGCCGCGCTTAGTCTGGCTGAAATAGCGCAGGTAACCGGTGTAAACAGAGAAACTGTTAAGAGTCGATTACGTTATGCTGTAAAACGATTGCAGGGTATTTTGCATCCATTGAGGCCTGTGTCATGAAAAATAATGAATTTGATCAGGACAGGGATTTTCAGATTTTACATGAGAAATACAAGTTAGTGTCGACTGAGCAACCTCCTGAAGAGGTGGATGCGAATATTTTGCAGGCGGCGCATCAGGCTGTCAATTTTCATAAACAGGTGCAGAATAACGTTGATCATAAGCAGCAAAAGGAGTGGCTTACAAAACGTACCTGGTATGTACCCATGTCATATGTAGCTATTATGGTATTAAGCCTGAGTGTTGTGCTGAAGTTAGCGTTTGAGCCTGATACGAGCGAGTTTGAGGATGCGCTGGCTGAGGCGCCTGGTTTTGTTGAGAAAGGGCAGGGGGGGGCTAAAGAAATAGCCCTGCCTGAGATGGGCGTGCCTCAGAGGCAAAATGCGACTGTAGAAATAAGTCGAGATAGTCAGGAGCAGGCGCTATCATCTATTGCCGACGTAAAAGTGAAGGCAAAAAAACAGGCTAGAGCAGGTAAAATAATTAATCATCAGAATGATATTGCTCCCTTATTAGCACCAGGCAAGCAGGGAGTGAAAAGCCTGGCCTCAGGGGCGATAATGTCAAAAAGGGAAGTTGCTTCTTCATCTATACCACAAATAGCATCAACTGAAAGTGCTGCGGATGCGGCTATAATGGACTTCGAGTTGAATGAGTTTTCTCGTGTGAAAAATCATCAAAAAATAGAAATGGATAAATTAATAAAATTATTTCAAAACAGGCAATTTAAGAAACTCAGATCAGCCCTGAAGGGTTACCGCAAGGATTATCCATTAAATGTGAGTGAAGAGGCCTTGCCACAGGCACTGCTGGATCTGGAGTCCAGATGGAAAGCTGAAGATATCTCTAAACCATTAGATAAAAAATAGAGATAGCTTGATGCGATCATTTAGATTCTAAGCTAATATAAGGCAGGTCTGGCCAATATTTGCAAAGGCATTAAAAATATACTGGCCATATAATTATACTCAGGATAGTTTTCTAATGAATTCAATAAAACTGGCAAGCTTTTTATTTGTCCTTTCACCCTTTTTCTTTCAATCAACATTATTAGCTGAAAATTTCAGGGCTCGCATTGTAAAGGTGCAGGGGCACGTTTATGTAATGAATGCTGAAGGTGAAAAAAGAGAGCCGCAAAAAATGCAGTTTCTTGTGAATAGCGATGAAACTGTGGTTACAGATAAAAACAGTAAGGCTGTATTACAGTTTGATGATGGAGCAATGTCTGTACTGGATGAAGCAAGTAGCCTGAGAGTTGAAAAATCAGGCTGGTTATCACAGTTAGGCGGCAGAGTTTATTATATATTTCGTAAGTTATCGGGTAAGAAAAAACCCAAAAAAGTGCGTACAAAATTTGCCACTATTGGCATTCGAGGAACAACCTTTATTATTGATGAAACTAACCAGAAAGTTGCATTACAGGAGGGTAAGTTAAATATTGAATCACTCGGTGATGATTATGAAATTCATAAGCCTGTAAATACTGCAGATGATTTTGCAGCCTTTAAAAAACGCACTGAAAAACACCAGCAGGCTCTGAATAATGAGTTTAGTGATTATAAAAAGAGCATAGGTAAGGAATTTATAGAGTATAAAAAGAGCTTTGATTTAGAGGCCAATAAAGTGATTAGTTTTAATGGTAATCGAGTAAATGAAAGTGACTTAAATGAAGACTGGGAATCATCATTTGATCGTTTTGCTGATTTTTCCAAAGATTATATCAATGCATATAAAGAGCTTGATAGTTCTGTTGATACTTTAAAATAATTTATCATTGCTAATAATCAGTAGTGAGTATTAATTGCTAAGGGTAACAGGGTTCTTTTTTTGAAGAAAGTACACCGGTTAATCTATAGAGGGCTGTTAATAAAAATTCAAATAAGGTGTGTTCGATCTTATTGAGAAAAAATATGCTGTCAAATGGATATCCTCATCCAGTGGATATTACAATTGAATCTCGAAACGGCATAGCGTGGGTATGTGTAAAAGATCAGCCATAGACAAGTTGGTTTTGGGCATAAACTGTTATTTTATAGTAACTGTTTAAATCCTCGCAACCCCTGCAGTCCACCGCCATGTATGGCAAGAATTCTTGAACCTGTTTTGAAATAATCCTGTTTAATTAAATCTAAAATACCCCATAGCATTTTTCCACTATAAACAGGTTCCAGTTGTATATTGAACTTTTCTTTAAAATTTTTAATAAAATCATCCAGTTCGGGAGTGGTTCTGGCAAAGCCACCAAAATGGTATTTATGGTTGATTTCCCATGGTGATACTGGTTCTATGTAATTTAAACTGTTTTCTATTTCCTGTTCAAGCTGGGGATTTTTCATTACGGCAAAACCTAAAAAATCGGTGTGTGGTTTTGTGTTGTTATGAATGAGTGAGCTGAGCATGGTGCCACTGCCAACTTCGCAGCAAATAGTATCATAATGTTCTTTTAGTTCAGTTAGGAGTTCAGCACAACCTTTTTTGCCAGAAGCATTGTTTCCACCTTCGGGTATTAAATAAAAATCACCCATTTGTTGTTTTAGTTGCTGTATGAATTCAGGGCTGGTTTTTTGTTTGTATTCCAGGCGGCTAATAAATTTGAGTTGCATATTCCAGTTTTTCATATCTTGCAAACAGGGATTAAGGGGGTGATGGGCTTCGCCCCGTATAATGCCAATAGTTTTGAAGTTTAGCTGGTTTCCTGCTGCAGCCAGTGCATGGAGGTGGTTTGAATAGGCGCCACCAAAACTGAGTAATGTACTTTTATTATTTTTTTTGGCATTAAGTAAATTATATTTTAATTTTCGCCATTTGTTGCCCTGAATAACTGGGTGAATTAATTCATCTCGTTTAATGAACAGACTTATCTTTTTTTCTTTTAAAAGTGAGTTTTCTATTTGTGTAACAGGTGAGGGCAGGTTAAGACTTGATAGAAAGGACATTAGCGTTGTACGGTATTATTCTGAGTAAAACCTGGTGCTATGGAAGGATTTATTATCTATTTAAATATCAGAGAGGTAATAAATCCTTCGCTATTATTCAGGGAGGCCGTTTTTTATTTTGCAACGACGTGAATGACTGAGGAATATTCAAAATAGACTGTGCGGTCATCATAAATCCAGCGGCTTATTGGAGGCTGGCCAATTGAAGGAATGATTTCTGCAGGGCGCCCCAGTTCGTTTTCTACTTTATCTGTTGTCATGCCACGGCGGGGGAAATCGAGTAATTTGACGCCAATAACTTCTGTTGTTTCATTAACGTTGAGTACATCACCCTGTTGGTATGTTGTTTCAGTGACGGCTTCAGGTTCTGGTGTTTCTTTAACTTCGACCTGAAATGAATCGGCCTGTTCTACTTCTTCTACAACCGGGTTATCATTAATATCCTGTGCTACAGGTTCGATGCTTGTTGGCTCATCTGTTGTGGCGCTATCACCTGTGGTTGTGTCATTCGTGGCTGTATCATTTGCCCAGGGACTGCTTGCCAGAGCCTGAGAGCTGAATAAAATCAATACGGATAGACCTGTTATTTTCAATGTTAAGTTTGTCATTGTACGTCGCCATTATCTCTTTTTACTGATTCTAGCCTTTTTTTATAAAAATTACAGGTGCTTAGGCTGAATATTTCATGGGTTTTCGAGAATATGTGGGTTATTTAGCTATTTAACTCTGAGTTAATCATTATATATGCAGGTTTTCATTTTCCTGGAGCAGAGAAAATTGCTCGCGTAGCTCAAGAATATGCTGTTCCCAGTAGTTTGAGGTATTAAACCAGGGGAAGTTCATGGGGAAGCTGGGATCTGACCAGCGTTTAGCCAACCAGCTTGCGTAGTGCATCAGGCGAAGGCTGCGTAATGCTTCAATCAGGTGTAATTCGGCAGGGTCTAATTCGGCAAATTCAAAATAGCCATCAAGTATATGGTTAAGTTGTTGCTGTTGTTCATGACGATCGCCAGAAAGTAGCATCCAGATATCCTGTATTGCCGGGCCGCTTCTGCAATCGTCAAAATCAACAAAATGAGGGCCCTTGTCGGTCCACAGAATATTGCCCCGATGACAGTCGCCATGAAGGCGAATGTTTTTAATGTTATGGTTCTGGAAGTTCTGTTTTAACAGGGGAATTAAATCGGCACTTAGCGTCTGGTATGCATCTATCAGGTAATCGGGAATAAAGTTGTTTTCAAGTAAAAAGTGAGCGCTATCAATAGCGTAGTCCTGTACCGATATTTGTGGCCGGAAATGAAATGTTTTGCTGGCACCTGCCAGATGTATGCGACCTAAAAAACGGCCTATCCATTCCAGATGTTCTGGATTATCAAGTTCTGGAGTACGCCCGCCTTTCTGGCAGAATAATGCGAATCGGTAATTATGGTAACTTAGTAAACTCTGCTGGTTAAATTGCAGAGGGGCAACAACGGGGATTTCCAGGTCTGATAGCTCAGTGGTGAAATCATGTTCCTCCTGAATTTGCTCATTACTCCAGCGGTTTGGACGATAATATTTGCCGATTATTTTCTGACCATAATCAGAATTTTCTTCCAGACCTATCTGATACACCCGGTTTTCATATGAATTTAAGGGAAAAATACGCGCATCGCTCTCCAGGCCTAATGATTCTACTGAGTCAATAATTAAAGTAGGGTCTAGTGCCGCGAAGTCGTGCGTGGGTGTTGGTGATTCCATAGTTGTAAGTTTCGTTAAGCTACGCCAGTTAAAGTCGATTTCTACAAAGCCATATCTATTATGCAGGCGCTGACCTTAGCTCATAATATCTAAGTTTTGAATTTACTCAATACCAGGCAGGCATTTGTCCCACCAAAACCAAAGTTATTCGTGAGAACGGTATTTAGCTCCGCATTGTCCACTCGTTCTGTTACCAGTGGCATACCGGCAACCTGCTCATCCAGGTTGTTAACGTTAGCTGAGGCCTGAATAAAATTGTTCTGCATCATTAGCAGGCAATAAATGGTTTCCTGTACACCAGCGGCACCGAGTGAGTGACCACATAAGGATTTGCTTGAGCTAAATGGGGGGATACTCTCACCGAATACTTTTTTGATAGCACCGGTTTCAGCTATATCGCCTACAGGCGTACTGGTGCCGTGTGTATTAATATAATCTATTGGGGTGTCAACAGTAGAGAGTGCCATTTGCATGCAACGAACTGCGCCTTCACCGGATGGAGCCACCATGTCATAGCCATCAGATGTTGCACCGTAACCAACGATTTCAGCATATATGGTTGCACCACGAGCCTGGGCGTGTTCCAGTTCTTCCATTACCAGTACACCGCCACCGCCGGCAATAACAAAACCGTCACGCTCTGCATCATAGCTACGTGATGCACTTTCAGGGGTTTCATTGTACTTGGATGAAAGGGCGCCCATGCCATCAAATAACATGCTCATTGCCCAATGTTCTTCTTCACCGCCACCGGCAAAGACAATATCCTGTTTACCCAGCTGAATTTGTTCCATGGCATTACCAATGCAATGTGTACTTGTTGCGCAGGCGGAGCTAATAGAGTAGTTAACACCCTTTATTTTAAAAGGCGTTGCCAGGCAGGCAGAAACAGTACTTGCCATAGTGCGAGGCACCATATAAGGGCCTACACGTCGTATGCCTTTGTCACGTAGTATATCAGCAGCTATAACCTGGTTTTCAGGTGACCCACCCCCTGACCCCATAATGAGTCCAGTGCGAATATTAGATACCTGTTCTTCGGTCAGGCCTGCATCTTCAATGGCCTGCTGCATCGCAATATAGGTAAAAGCGGCAGCATCACCCATAAAACGTTTAACTTTACGATCGATATGTTCACTTAAATCAATATCAATAGAGCCGGCAACCTGGCTGCGCATGCCCATTTCTTTGTATTCTTCCTGAAACTTAATACCCGAACGGCCTTCACGCAGTGATTCGGTTACAGCCTGCTTGTTATTTCCCAGACAGGATACGATACCAAATCCAGTTATTACAACTCGTTTCATTTGTTACTTACCTAAAAATTATCAGTTGAGCTAAACAGGCCTACTCTAAGCCCCTTAGCAGAATAAATTTCGCGTCCATCAACCATGATAACGCCATCTGCAATACCCAGAATTAAACCACGGGCTATTACACGTTTAATGTTGATCTGGTAACTTACTTTTTTAGCGGTAGGTAAAACCTGGCCAGTAAATTTTACTTCACCTACACCCAGTGCCCTGCCTTTTCCAGGATGCCCTTTCCAGCCCAGATAGAAACCAACTAACTGCCACATTGCATCAAGCCCCAGGCAACCGGGCATAACAGGGTCGCCAGGGAAATGGCATTCAAAAAACCATAAATCAGGGCTTATATCCAGTTCAGCCTGTATTTCCCCTTTATTGTATTCTCCCCCTTCATCAGATATGAGTGAAATGCGATCCATCATGAGCATATTGTCGATAGGAAGCTGTGCATTGCCAGGACCAAATAATTCTCCATGGCCGCATTTAATCAGGTCTTCCTTTGTATATGAGCTTTTATTTGTCATTACTTCGATTAGCCTTTAGCTGTTCTCATTTATATGGAGGGGAATTGTAACGGAAATAGGACAATGATGGTATGACTGATAAAGCGGGTTTAAGGCTATTTGTTTCAGGTCAAAAAACAGGCCCCAAAACAACGGGGCCTGGTAAGCTGTTTTGGCGTCAAGTGGTAAGTTAATCTGTATAAAATATTTGCTTAAATTTGATATTAGCGATAATTGATTCGCCTGCAGGTGTTGCTTTTATATTAAATTTTAGTGTTTCCTGATTAGCTACCTGAGATTGTGCAAGATAATAAATTGCTTCACCATCGTGAATTTCTTTAAATTCCAGATCTTTCACCTGGCCTGTTAAATTACTTGCAAAGCCACTTACTTTGGCTTTTACAGGCCGGGTTGCATCACCGTCTTTTTTTTGTACTGTGATATTAATGACCATGCGGTTGTTACGTCGAGTGAGTGAATATGCTTTAGCAATTTCGGGTGTCAGGGTGTCACTGCGAAATGCATTATAGTGAATAACATAATCACCAAACTGTTTTGAATTTTCGGCGATAATAGCGTTAGAAAACAGGGCGAAAAATAACATTAATACGCTAACAAGGGTGATTTTATGTTGTTTCATATTTATTTCTCTCTAGCGGGGATGTAGATTCTATGTAGTCAACTATAGACTAAAACAAAGAAATTTTCCCCTATATCAGTAGGCCAATATTAATTTCAGGAATATCATAAAGTCGTCTGGATCTGTGCTATTTTCATAATAGATGAGATAACCCATAAAAGAAATAATATTGTGCAATTTGATAATACACTTCTCAAATACCTGGTTCCTATAAAGCAGTTGCAAAGCGAGCATCGCTTGCAGATTGCGGATCAGTCGCAGTTAATTGAGCTTAATTTAGGAGATGAGCTCTCTGCAAATGAGGAGCACAGGTGGTTTATTTACCTGATAAAAGGCAAGCTGGATTTGCTGGAGATAAATAAACAGTCTGTATTGTTAGATGCGGCGGATGCTCGGGCATACCATCCTCTGTTTAATGAAGGAGAGCGTAAAACGCGACTTATTGCCCGAACAGGGTGTGTGGTTGTGCGTTTTGAGAAACAGCTTTTTAATACTTTTGTTGATCAGGAGCTGCTTAGCGGTGAAGAGCTTGAAACAGTTGAAATGAATGAAGTTGAAGGTAATTTGTTTAATGAGATTATGCATGCCTTTAATATGGGGAATTTAAAGTTACCCAGTCTGCCTGATATTGCTGTAAAAGTAAGAAATGCACTGGCCAGTCCAGATACCAGTGCGGATGATGTGGCGCGTATTGTTGCGGCCGACCCGGTTATGGTAACCCGACTGATTAAAGCGGCAAATGGGCCGTTAAATCGAGGAGTAGACCCTGTTTGTAGCATTCAGTCAGCAATTGTTCGTTTAGGTATGCAAACCAGTAAAGAATTGATAACAGGTTTTGCTGTCAGGCAGTTATTTAATACGAAATCAAAAATGTTAAATTTACGCATGCATGAATTATATGACCACAGTGTTGATATTGCGGCAATTAGTTTTGCATTATCAAAACAAAGTGGAAAGTTATCTCCTGATCATATGCTGCTTGCAGGTTTATTACATGAAATTGGTGTGATTCCCATTTTAGGTTACATCGAAGATACAGGCCTGGTTATAACTGATGAAGCAGAACTGAATAGTATTATTAAGCAATTAAGAGGTGCGGTGGGTAGTATGGTTATCCGACACTGGGGTTTATCGAATGACCTGTTCGCTGTAGTCGAAGAGTTTGAAAACTGGCAACGCCAGGAAAAAGGAGATATTGATACCTGCGATATGATTATCATTGCCCAGATATACCGTCGCCTGAAATACCATCAGTTAGAAGGCCTGCCTACAATAAATGAGGTGCCCGCCTTTAAAAAATTATATCCAGGAAATCAAAATACCGATTTTGCACAAAAAGTTTTTCAGCAGGCACATGAAGAAATCACATCGATTATGCAGTTACTTAAAATGTAGAGATATATCATGCCATTTTCCAGAAATGAATTAGAAGAGCATATTAATCAATTAATTCCTTTTAAAGATCTGGCAACAGGTGATCGAATTAAACTGGCAAAAACAGGTGAACTAATAACGCTTTTACCTGGTGAAAAGTTATATTCGAATGAGTGTAAAGATCAAATTCTTTATCTGGTAAATGGCAAACTTGATTTATGTTTACAGTATTTACCACCACAGTTATTGGTTAGTGGTTCTGCTGATGCATTAAAACCCATATTTTCAGAGCATGAGGAAACAGAAACATATTTTACTGTTAATGCTAATTGTGAAATATGGCAATTTAGTCGGGAATTATTTAATCGTTTAATTGAAAAAGAAGTGCTTATAGATGAACGCGCATTAAGCCATCAAATGAGTCATGTCGAAAGTAATATTTATAATGAAATAATGCACTCAGTTGAAACTGGACAATTAAAATTGCCCAGTTTGCCAGAGATTGCATTACGTATAAAAAAAGCAGTGGAGCAGAGCGAAGTTGATATTGGAAAAATCAGCAAGATTGTAGAGTTAGATCCTGCAATTTCTATACGTCTAATTAAGGTTGCTAACAGCCCCTTAACGCGTGGCATTAATACGATTCATAGTATGCGAGATGTGATTGTTCGTTTAGGTTTAAAAATGACACGTAATCTGGTGTTGAGTTTTAGTGTGGCTCAGTTATTTAAAACACGTCATGCTTTTCTTAAAAAACAGATGAAAATGTTCTATTCTCACAGTATTGAGATAGCATCAATTTGTTATGTACTTGGAAAGCATATAAAAAATCTGGATGCAGATGAATTATTACTGGCCGGTTTAATTCATGATATAGGGGTTATTCCTGTCATTACGTATATTGAAAAAACGCGTCTGGAACTATCAGATGAAAAAGAAATAGCTCAGTTGATAAAATCATTGCGCGTAGCAGTGGGGGTGCTGGTTGTAAAATCCTGGGATTTACCAAAGGAAATGCTAAATGTAGTTACTCATGCAGAGCACTGGTATCACGACAGTGGAGAAAACCTGAAAATAGAAGATGTTATTATTATTGCCCAGGTTTATGACATGTTAAGGCGCAAGCAGCTTTCCAGTTTACCTGATATAAACAATGTGCCAGCATTTAAAAAATTATTTTCGAATAAACATGACCCAGCTTTTGCAATGCAAATATTAGATGAGGCGAGAGAAGAAATAAGTGAAATGGAGAAATTGTTGGGGGTTTAACATTTTCTGATTTTAGTGTTAATAGCGGGTGTTTTTTAGGATTTTAAAAATACCAATAAATGAAAATGATTGCAAAAAAAAACAGCTTTTTTCAGGTGCACCCGTGGTGCACCACATTATAAGCTATTTTGTTTTTATTGGCAGTTACTGAGTTTACCTTGCAGAACATCGAAACAGAGTATAGACAGGCTATTAAAAGTTTCGAATCACACCTGAGACAATGCCTAGCACCTGAACCTCTTCATTCTTTAGAATAATCGGTTCCATATCTGGATTAGCAGGTTGTAGACGAATACCCTCGGCTTCAATATAGAATTTTTTCAGAGTGACCTGTTCATTATTGATCAAAGCAACGACTGACTGGCCATTTTCTGCCGATATCTGTTTTTCAACAATAATAACATCGCCGTCCTGAATATTGTCATCAATCATGGAGTGGCCCTGCACTTTTAATGCATAGGTGTTTTTCCGTACCATATGTGAAGGTACTTTTACCAGATCATGTGTCTCAATGCGTTCAATTGGCTGGCCAGCAGTGATAAAGCCAAGTAATGGGATATCGACTAATTCAGATGTTTCTGATTCCATTTCATCCAGTTCGGGGATCCAGGTTGGATGCTGGTGTTTAGGTATTAATAAACTGACGTTATTCATTTTTATTATCTCAGTTAAAGTTATTTCTAGATAATAGGAGGTATTTTGTTGTATTTCAAGAGTTTAATAGTTTTATTGTCCGTTGCCCTGTCAGTCAGGTTGGAATCACCACAGGGGGCGGAGCTCAAAAAGCGAGACCTGTCTCTGGTTTATTCCCGAGCAAAGTAATCGAACGAATGACAGTAACAGGTTCAGCTTAGCTGAGTTAGGTAAAGCTTTTAAACAACTCACCAATTGCTCGGGATAATTTTTCTGATCGTTCAGTTGATTTAACCGCTTTTAAAATGCTGTCCTGCATGCCAGGAATATTAATTAAATCAACAATGATCAGATTAAAGAAATTCTGCCCTTCAGTGCAATTTGCCAGAGCTTCAAGAAACAGTTGAATCGTTTCATCACTTTTTAAAGCCAGCCAGCAGCGTCCAGATATGGAGGCCAGTACCTCTGGGTGTGGGCCAGCTTCAGTATTTAATATTGTATTTAATGTCAGTTCAAGTAGTGTTTGTTCCTGTGTATTGGATAATGCGCGAATACAGAGAGAGATAAAGTTTGCATCGGTTTCGTTTTTTTCCAGTTCATGATTTATGCGATTAACAATTGCCTGAGATATGTCGGCATTAATTTTTTCATGTTCAATACATTGTGCCAGTGCTTCAAATGGCTGAGGTGGAAGTTTTTCAATTGACTCAGCTATTAACTCTGCATTATTGTCTTCATCCAGCCTTGCTGCCAAATCTGCAATGCCCTGAAAACCAACAAAAGCCCATTGGTCATAGCCTGGTTTAC
The DNA here is from genome assembly GCA_016744065.1 of Gammaproteobacteria bacterium. Classification (GTDB taxonomy): domain Bacteria; phylum Pseudomonadota; class Gammaproteobacteria; order SZUA-229; family SZUA-229; genus SZUA-229. The sequence goes on along the minus strand of JADGFA010000037.1, from coordinate 29,321 downwards.
CGACAAAATAATCTCTTGCGTGTTCATAGTAACTGGATGCAGGCTGGTCTAATAGTTTTGCGGCTTTTGCGTGAAAGCTGGCCATGTGTTCCTGTTTTGGTTTGAAACCATAAGGGTTAGATTCATCCTGTTGGGGTGTTTCACCGCCTTCTTTATTTAACAGGCGTAAAACAAAGTCATCACGAATACCTGATGTAAGCTTACCTGAGGCATCTAGTGGGAAGCGTAGAAACCAGATAACCAGTTCTGATTTTTTATCTTCTGTCCATACCAGAAAACCTAACCAGGCCTGTTGTTGCAGGGGGAGTGGATAGGCAGTATTACCCTGCTCAAAAAGTAAAAAATCTTCTGTACTTATTTCTTTGATTCGACGACCCATATCAAAAATTTTAAATTGAGTTCCAGCCTGATTAAGGAAGTCGCATATGCCATTAACCTGAGACATTATTTATCGTCACCTTGAAGTTGTAATTGAAGGGCATTAATCTGTAAAAAACTTTTGCCATCTAAAAATTGTTCTATTACCTGGCCCGCATGAGCATAACGCCAGCCCTGCATTAATGGGATGTCCGTGCTTCCCTGAAGTAATAGCTCTAACTCTTTTCGAGATGCAAGGTTTAAAGGGGTAATACGGTGCTCATCTGCTTTTAATTTTAGTAATGCTATTAGAGCATCAATCAGTGCTTCTTCACGCATACTTAGTTTGTGACGTCTTGCATGTTTAGGCCAGAGTTCCTGAGGTACCTGTAAAGCATTATTGATACGTTGTAATAATTGTGCCGCATCTTCTGAGTTAAGGCGGGTTTTATTTAATGAACGTAATTGTTTAATTTTATCAGCACTGTCTGGTTTTAAACGAGAAATATCAATCAGCGCATCATCCGGTACAATGCGGCGTCTGGGGCGATTTCGTTTTTGTGCGCTCTCTTCACGCCAGGCTGCAACGGCCTGTAAAATGGCAAGCTGTATGCCATGTAGTTTCTGGTTGCCCTTCACTTTTTTCCAGATGTTATGAGTATCCACCTGGTATTTGGCTGGCATACAAAGTTCAGCGAAATCACCGTGTAACCACTCAAGGCGATTGAGTGACTTGAGTTGCGTTATCATTTTTGGATAAGCTTTGGCCAGGTAATACACATCACTGGCAGCATAAAGTAACTGGTCTTTATTGAGTGGGCGCTTCAACCAGTCGGTACGTGACTGGGATTTATCAATATTTATATCAAGTTCTTTTTTTATTAAGGGGGCATAGCCAATTTGATCGCCGTAACCTAATAATCCGGCTGCAATTTGAGTATCAAATACAGGCGTAGGAAGCGTATTAAACAGTTGATTGAATATTTCCAGATCCTGCCCTGAAGCGTGTAATACTTTGGTTATATTCGTGTTAGTTAAGAGCGCTAGAAAAGGTGTGAAATCAGTGATGCTAAGAGGATCAATACAGCAGGTTTTTTCACCATCTGAGAGTTGAATAAGAGCAAGTTCAGGATAATAGGTTGTTTCACGGTGAAATTCGGTATCAATGCAAATAACTTTACTTTGCCGGATGGTGTCACAGGTAAAAGCCAGGGCTTCATTAGTGTCAATGTAAACTATATCCATAGATGACTTACTTGTTGGCTAAAAACAGGCTATATTGTACAGGGCATCTCTATTAATTGCTTGTGCTCTGATTTAAATTTTTGAGAGCATGGTCTGAGGTACTAACCTGTACCAGCGTGCATTTCAGGTTATACGAAAGACATTGGTAATTAACAGGAGAGCCTGACATTATAATCAGAAAAAATTAAAAAATTAATGACATCCTTTCCAAAATTTATCGGTACCCGGTCAACTCTGTTTGGGTTTATCGCCGTCATTTTACTTTGTGCTGCTATTGTGGTGACTTTGCTGGTTCAGGTTGATGTCTGGAGTCGAGCTGCTTTTAATCTGGTTAAAACCAATACTCAGCAGGTTCGTCTGGTGATGACGATGCGTGATGCGGTACAAAAACGAGAATTGATAATACAGCGCATGATAAATATGAAAGAGGTATTTGATCGTGATGAAGAGGCTGTGCGTTTTTATCATATGGCAGGTATTTATACTCATGCGCGTGAGCTGTTAATAACAACTTCTGTGAATAAAATATTACTGGATAATCTGAAACAACTGGATGAGTCGGTTGCTTATGCATTGCCTTATCATGACAATCTGGTTGAGGGGCTGATATTTGGTGGTCTCGAATCAGCAGATCTAGAGGCCGTTTTTCTTGAAGGGCGACTGGCCAGTGTTAAAGTGCTGTTTCTGCTCGATCGAATTGTTGATAACCAGGCAGAAACATATGCAAATGTGATGGCTAAATATGAGCAGTCTCGTCAGTATACTTTAATCGGTATTACATTAATATTCTGTATTATAGGTATCGTTGTTGTGTATGCATTACGTTCATCAGGGCGACAGTTTAACCGTGTTTCTCGTATGACAATTATTGATGATGTTTCCGGGACTTATAATCGTCGTTATTTTGATATGGTGCTAGAGGAAGAGTGGAAGCGAAGTATGCGCGAATATACGCCATTAAGCTTGCTGATGGTGGATATAGATTATTTTAAAGCTTATAACGATAGTTTCGGTCATCAGATGGGGGATGTCTGCTTATTTACCGTTGGTAAAATATTGTCTGGTCAGTTGAAGCGAACAGCTGATTTTACAGCTCGTTATGGTGGTGAAGAGTTTGCGATTGTTTTACCCAATACCAGCGTAGAGCATGCTCGTCTGCTCGCTGAGCGTTTGAGGCGATCGGTGGAGGAGGCTAGAATAACCGCCGGAAAAGAAGAGGTTAGCCCCTGGGTGACGGTGAGTATTGGCCTGGCAACTACTACGGCTGAATATGAGCAGTCCAGTGCCGTATTAGTGAAAGCCGCTGATAGTTGCCTTTATGACAGTAAGCGTAATGGGCGAAATCGTGTATCCGATAAAATGGTTGATGACCTGGTGTGATGTTTTTATCGTGAATATAATATATGAATTAAGTTAAAGTATTATGACGAGAATACTGGCGCAGACATGCAGGCCAGATATTAATACTTATTTATGCAAAAAAATTTAATTACCTGTTTTAGCTGCAAGTAGTTCAATTTGATAACCATCCGGGTCTTCAACAAAGGCAATAATGGTTGAACCCGCATTCATTGGGCCTGCTTCACGGAGTATCTTGCCGTCCTGTTTTTTGATGGCATCAACTGATTTATATACATCATCTACTTCCAGTGCTATATGACCATAAGCATTACCCAGGTCATAACTGTCTGTATCCCAGTTATGAGTTAACTCGATTACCGTATTACTGGCTTCATCACCATAGCCGAGAAATGCCAGAGTGAAGCGGCCATCGGGGTAGTCTTTTTTACGCAATAGTTGCATATCAAAAATATCGATATAAAACTTAATTGATTTTTCTAAATTACCGACACGAAGCATAGTGTGTAAAATGCGCATATGATTTTTGCTCGAAGAGTTGCCCTTTAATCGCTTAGTATATATCAATCTATATCAGGATGAGTGAGTAATGTTAGAAACAGACATTAATGAATTAACTCAGAAATATGAATCAATTGTAGAGGCATTGACGTTAAGTCTTCAATCTGCAGATACAGATGAGTCAAAACAAACATTAGAGATGATTGAAGCACTGCGTCAGAATATACAAATAATGTTACGGCTTGCTCCTGATGTGAATAGAAAAAAAGAACTTGATATAAGTGCGAATGAAATTAGCGAAATAGGTGAATATGCATTAAACCTGCTAGATGAAATTTCAGTGAGTTGTGCGGCAAGAGGCATGCAGGGTCGAATGATGGAATTGCATCGCCTGTCATTACCTATTGCAGGCTGGCTGAAAAATAATGGAGGCAAAATAAAAAAACTGGACATTATTGTAAATGCGATTGCCAGTTATGCTAATACAATACAGGATAAAAATCAGCTTGAAGTTTTATGTGAATTAATTAGTGATGTAATTAATCTTACTGATTCAGTAATTAAGCAGGATTTAGAGGTAACTAACCCAATGCGTCCCTGGCGTATACTTAATCTTAATTGGGGTATTGTTGCTACACGTACACATAATTCTGAGATAATGCAGCAGGTCTTTGATCAGTTAATTAAAAATATACCAGCAGATAGTCAGCAATTTTTTAATGAAGGCATGCAGCAAATGAATATTGTTGATTACCCTGAAAATGTGCGTGAAGTTATGAAAAAATATGCAGCTGGTTTTGGTCTGAACAGTGTTTTACATTGATGAGTGAAACACCGGCATAATTTATTTGATGCTGGTGGTGAATAGCGGCCTGATTGCATATATTGGGGAAAATTTTACTGAGATAAATTGTTTTGTTTTACTCTTTTACTGGTTTTCTGATAGCTAAACCAGAAAACTAATAAAAGAGGGCAGATAATAAAACTGGTATCTGCCCTTGAGTATAGTTAGTAGTCAGCTTTAGTTGTGATCTGCCATTGCAGGGTAATTTAAATTTAAAAAATCGATCAAGATATTACCTGTTTCTGTTAACAAGGGAGTGGGTGTGTCTTCTTTTTTCTCTTCATCTTCATGAGGTGGTATATCCTCTTCATTGTCCTTAATGGCATTATCAAGCTCATCAAGGCTGCTAATTAAATCCATTCCCAATGCTTTGCGTCGATTATTTTCAAGTTTTATCTGGATGTTTTCCAGGTCTTTTTTCTCTTTACGTCTTGCATTTTCATTGAGAGAAATTTCTTTCTGTTGACGGCGCTGTTCTATTAAATCATTGGTTTTAGCTAAATGTATAAAGTCAGGATCTTTTAGAATACGCTTATCATGCAATGCCATTAATTTAGGTAGTTGCAGTGAAAAATCACGGTAGGTGTCAAACTGGGCTGCTTTAATTTTATCCCAGGGAAGTGCTGCCTCTAATGAGCTTTCGCCTACTTCAGATACATCATAGAGAGAAGGCAGTTCAATGTCAGGTATTACGCCCCGGTTCTGAGTGCTGCCACCGGTTATGCGATAAAATTTTTGTTGAGTTAAAGTGATTTGCCCACTGGATAAGGGAAGCATGGCTTGCACAGTACCTTTACCATAGGTTTGCGTGCCCACAATAATGCCACGGTGATAATCCTGAATAGCACCTGCAAAAATTTCTGAAGCAGATGCGCTAATACGATTAACCAGTACCGCAAGTGGGCCGGTATAGGCGACCTGATTGTCCTTATCTTTTGAAACATAAATACGGCCAGTGATATCTTTTACCTGCACAGTTGGGCCAGATTTAATAAAGAGTCCGATTAATGTATTAACCTCATGCAATGAGCCGCCGCCATTATCACGTAAATCAATAATCACGCCATCTACTTTCTTGCTTTCAAGTTCTTTCAGTAATTTTTTTACATCACGCGTCGTGCTTTTATAGTTAGGGTCACCCTTGTTTGCTGCTTCAAAATCGATATAAAATTTAGGAATGTCAATTACACCCAGGCGATATTTTTTACCATAGTTTTTAAATTCGATAATGCTCTGACTAGCATCCTGATCATCCAGTTTTACTTTATCGCGGGTGATAGAAATGGTTTTTGTTTTAGATGTATCAACCGCATTTGCTTTTAAAACTGACAGGCGAACAACCGTGCCTTTTTTACCACGAATTAAGTCAACAACATCATCTAGCCGCCAGCCAATAACATCAACTATTTCACCTGCAGAACCCTGGCCAACACCCGTGATTTTATCATTGGCTTTTAGCTCACCTGCCTTATCTGCTGGGCCAGCGGGAATTAAGCGGGTTACTTTTGTGTAGTCATCTTCGGCCTGTAACATGGCGCCAATACCCTGTAACGAAAGGCGCATGCGAATATTAAAGTTTTCTGTACCACGGGGAGAAAAATATTGTGTGTGTGGGTCGTAACTCAGGGTTAGTGCATTCATATAAATGCGGTATGCATCCTCTGAATTATTCTGTTGTATACGTTTGAGCTGGCTATTGTAACGTTTGGTTAGTAGTTCTGTGATCTTGTCATCTTTCTTACCTGATAGCCTTAAATTTAATGCGCTATTGATAAGGCGTTTATGCCAGAGTTTATCCAGTTCTTTTTTGTTCTGTGGCCATGCATGGTTTTCACGATCAATATAAATTGAATCAGTGCTATTAAAATCCAGTTTGTCTATGCCCTGTTTAATTGTGCCAAGAAGAAATTCGAGTCTTTCGGTGGCGCGTTGCTGGTAGCGATTAAACATGACAAAAGCAGGGTCAACTTTTCGTGCACGAAATGCGTCATCCAGGCGGTAACGATACTTTTCAAAGGAATCAATATCGGCTTGAATAAAATAGCTGCGGTTACTATCGAGTTCCTTGATGTAACGATTAAAAACAACAGAAGACAGATTGTTATCAAGACGAACCTGTGTCCGTTGAAAGTGTTGCTGAGCGAGCCTGTTAACAATCTCGGCTGTTGTGCGATTGTGCTCATCAAGGGGTTTTAAAATTTCCAGAGATGTGTCGGTGGTAGCCGAAACAGCTGTAATAGAAAAATTAAACAATAAGCCAATGGCTATAATAGATGTTTTGGTCGATGCTTTAATTGAAAACTTCATATAAATCAGTAAATTAGTAGTTGTAGGATGTTATAGAGCGTAGTGTAGTCTAAATACAGAGCGTTTAGTATGTCGATTATATCAAACTCTATAAGTGTTCGCCTTGATCGTTGCTAACGTACTGTTTAAGATGCCTCAGAATTACAATAAGTTCAATGAAAAAGGTCTCAATAATGCACAATATAAATAAGTTTTTTGTTGTTTTAGCTGTTGCTTTACTTGCTGCCACTCAGGTAATACCGGTTTTTGCCGATGAAGGCAAGCCTTTACTCGATAAAAGTGAATTTTCCATTGGTGCAGGCCTTTCTATTAATTCAGTTAGTGGGCCAGTTGATGATGAGTTGGGCTTTCAGCTTTTTGGTGCGTATGACCTGAGCAGGGTTAATTTAATGAAAGGTGTGCACAGTTCCGTTGAGTTTGGCTATATGGATTATGGTTTTTCGGGCGCAGATAGTAATGGAGTATGGGTCACTTATGTTACTGATGGGACTATTAGAGGGCAGCTTGGCTGGTTAGCTCGCCTGGGTCTGGATCTGGGTGATGACAGTGGTTTAATGCTGGGGGCTGGTGTGAGTTATGCTGCTAATGAGAAGCTGGATATGCGATTAGAATATGTCGCACGTGATGAAGTCGGCTCTTTGCAGTTTAATGTCATCTACCGTTTATAAACTTTTTATTTAAGATGCAAACTTACACTTAAAGGAGTGGCATATAGAAGTCTATATATTCAGTTTTACTTCGCTTCTGTCTATTTCATGTTAGGCTTATAAATATTGACATATCAAATATGGTATATATACTATTTATAGTATGTGGCTGGTATATGAACATCGTCGTGTTTCAAAGCAGCTATCATCTGCACCACAAGATGTGCTCAAAAAGTATGAAAAATGGAAAGATATTGTCACTTTATCAGGGCCTCAAGGTCTTCGTAAACTAAAAGGCTTACATGACGAGGCTTTAAGCGGTGAATGGAAAGGCTACCGCTCATCACGTTTAAACCTTCAATATAGAGTCATATATAAAGTAGAGAATGAACAAATACTTATTCAAGTAGTAAAAGTCACGCCTCATGACTACAGGAGAAAGTAATATGAAAAATTATAGAAAAGCAAAAAAACAAACTGAAGTCACCGTTGGTGAGTCTGTAAAAATACTGCGTGAGTTTCAAGAACTTAGTCAAAATGAACTAGCTGAAATAACTGGTATCCCTCAATCAACTATATCAGCAATTGAAAATGATAGAGTGCAACTAGGTGTAGAAAGAGCAAAAGTATTTGCTAGAGCACTACAGTGCCACCCAGCAGTTTTAGTTTTTCCTGGCTGGGATATTCAACATGAATCAGCAGCATAAGTCTAACAAAACGATCTAATTAAATAAAACAATTAAACAAGACACCCATCTCAAATTGGAGCCCAGTCAGAACGTAATAAATCAACAAATAACATTTTTAGCGCAAGAGCAACCTGTCGATATTGCCAGTCTTTTAAGTATCCCTTTCTGCCTATCTCATGAAGATAATGGTTAATATCATCCGCATTATGATGGGTTAATCGAACGCCTTTATTCGCTTCGATATACGCTTCAACACGCATAACATACCAGCGGGCAGCGCTGCTTTTTATATGGTAAGTCTTTGTTATCTCGATATATTTATCCCAGAAACGGGCAATAGAATCATCCATAATTTAGCATCCATGTCTTAACATTAACATCAATCAGGATAGGCGTGTATGATACATAAATCAATAATAACTAAAAAGTGATATACAGAAGTCTATATATCCAGTTTTACCTCGCTTCTGTCTATTTCATGTTATGTCAAAAATTTAAAAAGGAGAAAATTATGTCTTGGGAATATTCTCAAAGTACAGGAGAACTTAAACATAATGGTTTAAAACTTGCCACTGGCTACGCAGGTAAGGACAGAGGGAAAAACAATCCAAGTATGGAGTCAATACCCTTTGTAGGTCCAATACCGAAAGGTTTATATACAATTGGTCGACCTCGCAATACCTCAAATCGAGGCCCACATGTTCTTGATTTAACACCAAAAGGCCATAAGGCTTTAGGTAGGTCTGAGTTTCTAATACATGGAGATAGCATTAAAAATCCAGGTAAAGCTTCAGAAGGCTGTATTATAATGCCTAGGCTTATACGAGAGAAAATAGCTAAGAGTGGTGATAAACTACTCAAAGTGGTTCAATAACATGAAAAAACAAAAGTTTACTTGGCCGATATTCTGGTTTCTATTTTTTCCATTATCAGCATGCGCTGATAATGAAAATATTCATAACCTGAAAATATCAAAAACTATTAATATTGAACTTCATGAGAAAAATATTAAATTAGGCACTACAACTAATAACCTACCCAATGGTAATTTAGTTTTTGGAGCAACTAGAACACCAAAAACATATGTTAGTAAAATTACATTCAATGTAAATAATGAACTATATAACCTTGAAACTAAGTATATGTATAATGCTTGGGGCAATAGACCGCTTGAAGTACCAAATGTAATAAAATACTTTGATGCGCACTGTTACGACAATAAAAACTGCACTATTCGTGGAATATTTTCTGATGCTGCAGGTTCTTTTGTTGCTGAGTGGAAAGTAATTAATGGAAAACCATTTAGAACAATAATTACAGATTCAAGCGATATACTTGGTGTGTTTAAAAACAATATATCTCCACCAGTATTTGAGTAAAAGACATAACAATTAAATTAACGTTGACCATTTTTTCTTACGGTCTAAAATGCAGGTCGAAAGAAAAAACGTCAGGTTATTAAAACGTTATGCGTAAAATAATAAAGAAAAATAAATAAGACACCCACCTAAATAAAATCAGAAAAGCTAAATGCTCGGGTTCTTGATAAGTTATCTGAATGTTTTTTAATTAAAAATTAAGGGTGATTGATTTATATGACTGTTTTTCGGAATAAATAGAATGTTTTTCGATTTTCAGCCAGCAGAAAAATCAATCATGGATTGAAGGAGATTTCATTTAAATGTTATTGTTTTACTTAAGTGAAATAGGACTGGCAGCTGCTTAAGCAGGGTGTTCTTTTATAACCCAGTTTTAAACACACCTGTTTTAACTTATTAACCGAGCCCACTAACCCTTTTAATCTACTCTCAAAGTGTTGAGTCAAATATAACCAGTTTTCCGGTTCAATATTTAATCGTTTTAAAATGGGCGGGGTGTTTTGGTTTATAAAGCCTCGTTTATCATCACGTATTATACGTCCGGTTTGATCTACCAGCTTTATATAGTCCTTTAATGAAAAAGGTAGCCCTTGAGACATATTCTCGCGTGTATTGCCTGCAAAATTAAACAGCTTTGATGCCGGGTGCTGGTTTTTATGTTTTGTTTTTAGCTGTTGAATGCGTTGTTTGATTGAGGTGTAATCAGAGGCTTCAGGTGTTTTTGCCATAACAGATCGTATGGGATTTAAATCAACATAAGCCATACAAGTTAATACGGCTGCTTCATCTAACAGGGCCTGTGATTTAAAGCGGCCCTCCCAGAAACGACCCGTACAGTTATCCGTTTTGTTTGCACCTCTGGCGATATGCTCATTTAACACACCCATAAAGCGACTTAAATCCATTAACTGTTTTCGCCATTGAGTAACGGTGTCTTTTAATACCTTCATCTGGGATTTAAGCAGTGTTTCATTTTTAAGGTAGCATTGTGAAAGGAAGGTGCCTTTGTAACACTTATGCCATTGCTCAATTATTTCATCAAATGACCAGCTAAGGGCTTTATCCCTGTTAATGTGCAGTACCAGGTGGTAGTGATTAGACATCACACTATAGGCACAGATATCCAGTGCAAATATGTCGCTTAGCTCAAGTATTTTATTCTCGATTAACTGGCGTCGGTATTCGTAGTCTTCGCCTGTATTGGGATCAATACCACATAAATAAGCACGGCGGACACAACGAGATACGCAGTGATAATAAGGGGTCGCTTCTAAAGACACTTGAGCATAGCGGGGTTTTGGCATGGTTAGCTCCCAGTATGTACAACGGGGTAGACGTTTTAAGATGGATTTGACGTTACGCTTGCCTATTGTAGTTGTCAAATATTAGAATGGGTGTCTGATTAACTTTCATTTAGCAACAAGTAGAATGTATATAGATTTTGAGGATAGTGACCCCTTTTATACTTATTGCAGAGTTTCAGAAAATGTGTTTCAAAATTTTGTTAATGCAATTTCTATTGGCCAGCATTATCATCGTTTTATTAAAGATAAATATGATTGTTAGTAGCAATCAAACTTATAACAAGTTGCTCAAACGGAAAAATAATGGTTGGCCATCGCTCCGCGATTATAGCCAACCATTATTTTTCGCTTAGCAAGGCGTTATGTTTAAAAGAAGAAAATGGAAACAATAGACTTAATCGACTCAGAATTAATCAGAGTGAGAGAATCACTAAAGTTAAAAAGTGAATCTGAGTTAAAAGAACTATCAAAAAATGCACTTAAGCGAGAGTATGATATTTTTGGTAAAAAGTATCCTTTAGTCGCATGGAGTGAAGAAGACCCTGATGGTAGTATAAATGTTGTAGTAGAAATAACTAAAAAAATGCTATTTGGTAGTTACAAGTGTTTTTCGCACGGCTTTAAGCACAAAGATGGAAAATTTACTAACTTAACTGTACAAGAATTATGGGAATTCGACTAAAACATAACAAGGCGCTGAAGCCGTGTATTGATCTTCCCCCGATAAAGTGGACTCCGCAAAAACGCTCCGTCACTTATTTTGGTCGTTCTGTGTAAAAAACAATGGTTGCTTCTAGCCAGAAATAGTCATCAGCTGTAAATATTTGTATCAAAAATAAGCTCAATCTATAGCACGTAACGCACCAGCCCAAATAAACATGTTCAGACAAGTCCTGTTAAAACACACTCAATCTATTAGCTCGTTTTCTGGCGCACTATGTGCATGATGAATAAAAAATATAGTATAAATGCTTTATGTGTAAATAACTCCGTCATTTAGCTCATGATCGACGACATACTTTACGTTTCAGATGCCGATCCTGGCTTCTCTTAAATAATTTTAGCCAACAAGCCTGTCAGGACAAGATAATAACAATTGAAAAGGAAAACATACAAATGACTTTACTTAAGTTAATTCCAATTATTATTGCCCTTTTATTCACGGCAAATACCAATGCTAGCACCTGGGCTTTCTCAAATGTCACATTTGACGACGACACTTATCTAACGGGTTCATTTCAATATGAAAATGGTGTGTTTAACAATATTAATATCACCACTAGTCCAGGAGGGCGTACAAATCAATTGGGAAACACCTGGGACGGTTTTAGCTCGGTACCTGATAGCTTTTATGATATGGGTGTGAGCTACTACGAAGACGAAGGTATTGTTGGAACTAATACTTTCGGTGAACCCATTACTATGGAATGGGGGCACAGTGTAAGCTTTAACTTTGAAGATAGCCTGGATAGTGGTTTAACAAGCATTAACATATTATTTGGTTTAGAGTACTACTACGAATATTACACCAACACTTATCCTTACGACCCTCTTTTCGAGGATTGGCGCTATGTGACTAGTGGCCAGATCGTTATGGCAACTCCGATTCCAGCAGCAGTGTGGTTATTCGCTTCGGGTCTTATTGGTTTAACGGGTTTTGCAAGATACAGGAAATCATAAAAAACAATTATATAGATAGTCATAAAAAATATTTTTATTGCTTTTAAATTCCTGTAATTGCACGTTAATAATAGTGAGTGATTTTTTTAAGTAATCGTATAATAAAATGTCGCAGTAGATAATGTCTTTTGTTTATCTAAGCCAGACAAAAGATATAGTCAGGCGCTAAGGCTTATTCAATTATCAGATCCACAGTTTCAATTTTGTCCTGTTGGTAAAAATACCCCCGCATATCGAGTACGCCTTTTGTATTGAGTGAAATAATGATATTCAGTACTTCGTTGTAAGCTGAATCATTTAAATCTTTTATTGAGGGAATTGCATCACTGTGTGGATGGCTGTGGTATATCGCAAATAGCCTGAGCTGTTTTTCTCTTATTGTTTTAAATGCATTTATTTGCTGTTGTGGGTCCATTTCAAAAATAGTGTGGGCACTGTCAGCAATATTATGAATGGGGTAAACCTGGTATTTGTTATCCGTGTTATTTGAAATTAAACCACAAACTTCCGTTTCGGGTGTTAATTGTGCCAGGGTGAGTAAGCGATTTGCTAATGTTCGTGGGATGATAATTGTCTGATTCATTGTTATTAATTATGATTAATTTTAAGGTTTTATCTATTGTCGTTATTGATGGCTGCATACGGGGCAGTTGGGGGCTTTTTTAAATTTCATAGTGCGCCAGTCCTGAAACATCGCGTCGGTAACCAATAGTTTACCCGTTAATGTTTCGCCATAACCCGTTATAAGTTTAATGGCTTCCATTGCCTGAATTGAACCGATTATACCTACCATAGGGGCCATAACGCCATTTTCACTGCAACTGGTGTTTTCTTCCCCGCCTTCATCATAAAGGCAACGATAACAGGGGCTTTCTGGATTTTGAAAATCAAATACACTGACCTGGCCTTCCATGCGAATAGCTGCACCGGATACCAGAGGTGTTTGTGTATTGTAACAAGCACGGTTAATCATAAAGCGGCTGGTAAAATTATCTGTCGCATCAATTAGCAGGGTTACATTTTTTAACTGTTGTTCAAGTTCTGACTGATTTAGCTTTTTATTAATACAGTGTGTTATGACCTGTGGATTGAGGTTTTTAATAGCTGTCGCTGCTGAGCCTACCTTGGGTTGCTTAATACTATGAGTGGTATGGATGATCTGCCGTTGTAAATTTGACAGGTCTACATGGTCAAAATCTACCAGTGTGAATTTACCAATACCCGCAGCAGCGAGATACATGGCAACTGGAGAGCCCAGGCCGCCCAGCCCCATAATTAAAACATGGGCATCAAGTAAGGACTGTTGTTTGTTCTCATCAAAGCCGGGTAAAAGAATCTGCCGACTATAGCGCAGTAGTTGCTCGTCATTCATGGGGAGTGATAATAGCAGGTTTGGCGTGTTTACGGATCAGATTGGTAAAGTGATGAGTGTTTTTAATGGAAAATTAAGCTGAATAGTTACAAATATTTACGCCAGTGATCCGGGCGTTTATCTCGGCAACCGTGATAGTTACTGGTGTATCGCTTTACAAAAACCTGAGTTGTATTGTCTGTATTTTCTGAGACACCTAAATTAGCACGTTGGGTTTCTTCAGAATAACTATAAAGTGCGCGTTTCATGCGGGTAAGCAGGCGGTTGTCCAGGTGATAACCCAGACGAGTTAAAACGCTTTCAATGGTGTCCAGTGTCAGGTGGCGAACATCATAGGTGATGTACAGGCAAAGCTCATCTGCTAATGTGATGTCAATTACCCCAGAGGCATCAGACAGCAACAGCAAAGCACTGCGAGCCTGATTCGGATCGGGGTGAAGGTGGCAGAACCGAAGTTCACGCCGTTTAATTAGCTCTTCTACTTCGCTCATAGTTAATAAGTTAGAGGAAGTGTGGTTATTTTTCAAGTGTTTTTTAAATGGATAAGGTTTTTTGAGTAACAGCTAAAAGAAAAATGAAATATATTTCAACTTATTGATATTTAAGGTTTTAATCCTGATGTTAGTCTGGGTAATCTGGCTAAATCGGTGTGTTGGCAAATATTTTTATAAGTTGAATGTGTAAATATACTATGTAATTTAGCTTTTTGATCAAATCCGTGCTCGATTATTAGCATGGCCTCGGGCTTCAGGTATTTTAATGCCTGTTGGCAAATCAGGTGAATATCATCCAGGCCATCCTCCCCAGAAGCCAGTGCAGATACTGGTTCAAAACGAACATCCCCGCGTGAAAGGTGTGGGTCTAGTTGGGGAATATAGGGTGGGTTACTGGCGATAATGTCAAATAATGGATGCCCAGTGAGCTGCTCATTAAATGCCTCAAACCAGTTACTATGTATAAATTCTATGTTATTTAAATTAAGTTGCTGTGCATTTTTTTTTGCGATGGTAAGTGCAGCGATGGATTTGTCTGTAGCGGTAATCTTCCAGTTAGGTCGCTCGGAAGCAAGAGCAAGAGCAATGGCGCCGCTACCTGTGCCTAAGTCTAATAATTTAATATTTGCTGTTTCAGGATATTGTTCGAGAATGATCTCAACCATTAATTCGGTTTCAGGGCGGGGAATGAGGGTGTCTTTGGTGACATGTAAGTTAAGAGACCAGAACTCACGGGAGCCTGTTATGTAGGCAACCGGCTCACCGCTTTGTCTTCTTTTTAAAAGCGAGTTAAACGCGAGGCTTTGCACTTGAGTGAGTTCTTTTTCTGGCCAGGTTGCCAGCCAGGTACGATTTTTATTCAGGCAATGGCTGAGTAAAACCTCTGCATCAAGGCGAGGTGAGTCACCGGTATTTTCAAGTTGTTTGCAGGCTGCTTTTAAGTGCTCAGTAATTTGCAATTTTTATCCTTACAAAACAGATTGTTTATAAATAAAAAAGCTCATGTTTGTGTATATGGCGCAGGTGCGCATATGAAAGTATGCATGCTTACTTGCAGGTGATCTGTTTTTTATTTCAGGTGGTGCACAGTTTTCTATTGTTCAGATAGCATTGCTAACTGTTCAGCCTGGTATTCATTAATGAGTGGTGAAATTATATGCTCAAGCCCGCCCTGCATAAATTCATCCAGTTTGTAAAGTGTGAGGTTAATACGGTGGTCTGTCACTCTACCCTGGGGGAAGTTATACGTGCGAATGCGTTCAGATCGGTCGCCACTGCCAACAAGTGACTTACGTGTTTCAGCCTGTTCAGCAGCCTGTTTTTCCTCTTCGGCGCTGACTAATCGTGCCTGTAATAAAGATAATGCACGTGCTTTATTTTTATGTTGTGAGCGCTCATCCTGACACTCTACTACAACGCCTGTTGGAATGTGTGTGAGGCGAACGGCTGAGTCTGTTTTATTAACATGTTGACCACCTGCGCCAGATGCACGATAAGTATCAATGCGTAAATCAGACATGCTGATAGTGATTTCTTCCATTGCATCGGGTTCTGGAATAATTGCAACTGTTGCTGCTGATGTATGTACTCGGCCCTGTGATTCTGTTTCAGGTACGCGTTGTACTCTATGCGCACCCGATTCAAATTTTAATTTTGAGTAAGCTCCCTGTCCAACAATGCGAGCAATGATCTCTTTATAGCCACCGTGCTCACCGTGGTTTTCACTCATGATTTCTACTTTCCAGTTCTGGGTTTCAGCGTAACGGCTGTACATTCTAAATAAGTCACCGGCAAAAATAGCCGCTTCATCGCCACCCGTGCCTGCACGCACTTCAAGGTAAATATTACTGTTGTCATGTGGGTCTTTTGGCAGTAAAAGTTTTTGTAATGTCAGCTCCAACGCTTCTATGCGTTTGCTTGCATCCTTTTTTTCCTCGGTTGCCATTTCACGCATTTCTGCATCGTTTTCTTCTTTGGTGTCCTGAAGCATTTCATTCGCTGCGGCTATATCTTCTTCTGCTGTCTGATAATCGTTAAATGCTTTAGTGATAGGTTCAAGCTGTGAATATTCCATTGATAATTCACGGAATTTATTCTGGTTAGTAATAACATCTGGCTCACCCAGTAATAAACCAACCTCTTCCTGGCGTTCGCATAGCATTTCAAGTTTTCGGCGAATTGACTCTTTCATAAAGTATTTTTCTATTTAGTTTTATTTTTGTTGTTAGGTGGCGTTTTTTTGCCTGTGTCGACACTTAAAAATAATTGTCGTGCAAAGTCGAGTAAATCATGGCGACTGTTTTCACCTGTTTGGCGTAATGTTGCACTGGGTTGATGTAGTAACTTATTAGTTAAAGTGCGAGCTAAAAATGCCATTGCATCTTCTGCTGATTTTCCCTGATTAAGTTGTGCCTGTGCTTTTTGTAAAATTTCATTTGAAATGCTCATGGCATTTTCACGAATGTCTCTAATTACCTCTACTGAATCCAGAGCACGTTCCCAGTTTAAAAAGTCTTCTATCTGGTTTTCAATTATTTTACGTGCCTGTTCGGCTGCTTCCTCACGGGACTCGATGTTTTCCTGAATAATTTCATGTAAATCATCAACAGTATATAAAAATACATCATCGAGATCATTAACTTCAGCTTCAACATCTCTTGGCACTGCAATGTCACACATAAACATAGGTTTGTGTTTGCGTTTTTTTAGTGCTTTTTCTACTGCGCCCTTGCCCAGTATGGGTAAGGGGCTGGCGGTAGATGAAATAACAATATCTGCTTTATGCAAATAATCAGGGATTTGTGGCAGGGCAATGGCCTCAGCATCGAACTGATCGGCTAATGCCTGTCCTTTATCTACACTTCGGTTGGCAATAATAATATGTTTGATATTACTGCCCTGAAGATGCCTGGCTGCCAGTTCAATAGTTTCACCTGCACCAATCATTAAAGCCGTGTGTTTATTTAGTTCGCCAAAAATCTGTTTTGACAGGCTAACGGCAGCAAATGCGACGGAGACCGGGCTGGAGCCAATAGCTGTATCGGTTCGAACCTGCTTGGCAACTGAAAAAGCATGTTGAAATAATTTACCTAACAGGCTGCCCATAGTGCCCTGTTCATTTGCCTGGGCATAAGCCTGTTTCATTTGACCGAGTATTTGTGGTTCACCAAGTACGAGTGAATCAAGGCCACAGGCGACCTGAAGTGCGTGACGGATAGATTCAACATGTTTGTGGGTATAGAGGTGTTGATTGAAATCTGAGCTTTGCAGGCCATGAAACTGACTTAGCCACTCGACTACCTGGTCTATTGCCTGTTGATTAAGCTCTTCATTATCTTGTGTGGTGCAATACAGTTCAGTTCTGTTGCAGGTGGAGAGGATGGCGGCTTCTTTAATATTTTTTAGGGCGGATAATGACTTAACCGCAGACGCAAGACTTTCTGGAGAGAATGCCAGGCGCTCTCGGATATCTACCGGAGCAGTTTTGTGATTTAAGCCAAGTGTAATTATCGACATACTGTGAAAAATGGTGACAGGGCTGCTTTGCCAATCCCACTATCTAGCGCCCTTTGATAGTCCGGTTGATGAAACTCTTAATTTTGAGGCAATGACGATGATATTACAAGGCTTCAGTTAATTATCTTTAATGTATAAGCTAGTTATGGCTCGATATTCGCAGCATTTTATCTGTTATTGATTGAACTTCATTGTATGTATCCCCATCTGACAGGTTAAGAATCGGGCAAAATTGATTATTTAGGTTATTATTAATTTATACAAGGAGTCTCTGAGCCCGGAGAGCTGGCTGGCTTACACAGATTTATGTTGATTTTTGCTGTTTGTATTAAATATTAAAACATGATTACGCCTGGATGGAGTGACTGCATGACTTTTAATTTATTTGTATATCAATTAGTTACATACTTTTTTGTGTTTAGCTGGTATCTTCAGGTTGAAAGATCTGTTTAGCCGTCAAACTATGAGGTTAGTTATTAGTCTATGAAGCGGCTGTCACAAAAAAATCGTTTATTATGGGGTGCTCCATTGCTGCTTGCAGGATTAGTGGCCTGTAGCACTATGCCTGAGAGTGATCAGCACCCCCCCTCGTATGATGAAAATTACAAAGAAATCGTTAAGGGCGATGATATTGCGGACACGTCTGTAAAAGTAGTAAAAGACGTTCCTGTCATGGACAGGGATTTGCTCTTTAATCTTCTGGCTGGTGAATTTGCGGGTGTGCGGGGACAGATGGATCAGTCTATTGATTTTTATGCTGAAGCAGCGGCACTTGGTAATGATCCAGGGGTGATTATGCGTGCTGCTTATATTGCCCTGTATGCAAATAAATATACACAGGCGATAGCATTAACGGATCGCTGGATGGCGCTTAAATTGCCACAGGATAAAACCATTGATCGTATCAGGGTGGTCTCTTTTCTTCATCTGGAATATTTAGAACCCACGGTTGTGGCATTTGAGAAAATACTTCTGGATGGGGGTAAGTTAAATGATAAAGCTATAACATCAGTTACTCACATTCTGAGTAAAGAAACTACGCCTGTGTTTGCCAGACAGGTTATTCAGCGTCTTGATCAAAAGTACCCGAAAGAGCCTTTTCTTTTGTTGTTGCTGGCCAGGTTTGAAGCCAGCCTGGGAGAATATAAGTCGGCATTGCTCCATGTTAATCAGTTGATTGATATCGATGTTGAGCTGGCGGATGCGTATTTAATTCGCGCACAAATTCATGCGGGGATGGGTAACCAGAGATTAGCGATTGAATCTATTGCTATTGCGGTTGAAAAGCGGCCAGGTGATACACGTTTGAGGCTTCAGTATGGTCGAATGCTGGTGCAGATGAAGCTTTTTGCTGAGGCTTTAAGTCATTTTAAGGTTTTGCAGGAGTCTATGCCTGATGATGAAAATGTTCTGTTGAGCCTGGGTCTGTTATCAATTGAAACGGATAATAATGATCAGGCAAAAGAATATTTGCAGATGTTGCTTGATAAAGGTTATCACAATCAGCAAGCCCATTATTATCTTGGCCGAATTCAACAAAATCATGGCGAAATAATGGCCGCTATTGCTAACTATGAGCGGGTATTAACTGGTGAATACTGGTTGGATGCAAGAATTCGTGCTGCTGGGTTATTGGCGAAATCAGGTGATACTGAAGCGGCTTTATTAAAGCTGGAATCATTAAATCACAGCGACCAAACGGATAATACACGGATAAAAGTTTATCTTGCTAAAGGTGAGGTGCTGCGTTCGGTTAGCCGTCATAAAGAAGCTTATTCGTTGTATAATATGGCATTGACCATATCACCCGAAAACACTGATTTACTCTATGCACGGGCCTTAACGGCAGAAAAACTGGATATGCTGGATGTAGCTGAATCAGATTTGAGAATGGTTATTATGCATGAGCCAGAAAATGCCAGTGCTTTGAATGCGTTGGGGTATACATTAGCTGACCGAACAACACGTTTAAATGAGGCTCGTGAGTATATTTTAAAAGCGGCGCAGCTCTTGCCAGATGACCCTGCTATTCTGGATAGTCTTGGTTGGGTTTATTTTCGTCTGGGTCAGTATAATGAATCTATTAAGTGGTTAAGCAAAGCTTTTGAGCAATTGCAGGATGCAGAAATTGCAGCACATCTGGGTGAAGCGTTATGGATGAATGGCCAAATAAACGAAGCTAAAAATATCTGGAATAAGGGAGTAAAACTAAGTGGCAATCAATCCTTGCTCAGGGCAACAATGCAGCGACTGGAAAAATAATATTTTAGAATAAGTCATAAGGCTGCACCTCTAAAAAAACTGGAAAAATATTCCGGGAACGTTATCATCAATTTATGAAATTACTTTATTCTCTGTTAGTGCTACCTCTTTTTTTGTGGTTAGGCGCATGCGCACCTAATATAAAAGATGAGCCGGTTGCCAGTATTAACTGGCAGCAGCAGCAAAAAAAACTTAATCAGTTATATAACTGGACGATTAAAGGTCGGTTATCAGTGCAATCTGAATACGAAGGTGGTCAGGCGGATTACACCTGGAAACAATACAACCAGACTGATTATGATATTCGTTTACAGGCTCCAATGGGGGCCGGTACAACATTAATAAGTGGCCGTGTTAATGGGGTTAATTTAAAAACATCATCAGGTGATGAGGTTTTTGACACAGATGTGGATAAATTAATGCTAAGGCTTAATGGCTGGCCATTGCCAGTTAGTGGGTTGCAATACTGGGTAAGAGGCCTGCCTTCGCCGACAAGCCAATATGAAGTAAGTGAGTGGCATAAAAATGGTTTACCCAATGTGATACTACAGGATGGTTGGCGTATCGAATTTAGAAAGTATAAAAGTATTGAAGGGAATTTTTTGCCGGGTAAATTATTTATTAATCGATCTGTTGGTGAGGAAGTGGATGTTCGTTTAATTATTCGCCACTGGTCGTTAGAGGCAAAAAGTGTCTAGCTATCAGTTTTGGCCAGCACCAGCCAAGCTAAATTTATTTTTGCAAATTACCGGGCAGCGAGAGGATGGCTACCATAACTTACAAACTGTTTTCCAGTTTTTAGATGTGGCAGACCGGTTGCGCCTGGTTGTGCGAGAAGATGGAAAAATAGTCCGTAAAACGGATAATGAAGGTATAAAAGCGGAAGATGATCTGGTTGTAAAAGCAGCAAAAGCATTGCAGCTTGCTACGGGCACAGAAAAAGGCGCAGATATTTATTTACAGAAAATACTCCCAATGGGAGGTGGTGTAGGTGGTGGTAGTTCAGATGCAGCAACGACACTGGTCGTTTTAAATCAGATGTGGGGTACAGCATTAAACAAGAATGCATTATCTGAAATTGGTTTGAGTCTGGGAGCTGATGTACCCGTATTTATACAGGGTCATGCGGCATTTGCTCAAGGGGTAGGAGAAAAAATTGAAAAAGTTTCACCCACGGAACCCTGGTATTTAGTTGTACAGCCTGATGTTCATATATCAACCGCTGAAATATTTAACAATTCCCAATTGACACGAGACTGTCCAGCCATCAGAATATGCGACCTTCAAATCGGCACTGAAAATGAAGCGCATATATTTGATGAATTAGGTAATGTGTTTGAGCCGGTGGTTTCCGGACAATATCCTGAAATAGCTGAGATTATTCAGTTTCTCAGAAAATATTCAAATGCCAGGTTAACCGGAACAGGGTCCTGTGTATTTGCAATATTTGAAACTAAAGAAGCGGCACAGGATGTGTTAGCAAAGTTACCGGATTACTGGGTAGCATTTGTTGCGAAAGGTTTGAATCAGTCACCACTTCAAGTTAAACTTGCGGCTGTTGAAAGTGACTGAAGAAAGTATCAGCTAGTTATTTGTTAGAGTTGGTACGATAAAAGTTTATTGGGCCGTCGCCAGGTGGTAAGGCAATAGCCCAGAAAATAGAAAATCGATCCTGTTTCTTTTTAACAGGATTAAAACCTGAGTCGTAGAGTTGGTAGATGATTTAGGTATACAGCGTTATTGGGCCGTCGCCAAGCGGTAAGGCAACAGGTTTTGATCCTGTCATGCGGAGGTTCGAATCCTCCCGGCCCAGCCATATAAAAAACTGCAAGTAAGCTATGCTGTAGAGAAAGCTAGAGCAACTGACTTGTAGTCTCCACCGGGAGGGTTCGAACCGAAAGAGGTTCGGTAAATTTGCCAGGAGCAAATTTAAACAGTGATGGTTTTGTCACTGACCCCGAAGGGGCGGAGGGCAGGAGTCCGGAGTAATCCTCCCGGCCCAGCCATATTTTTAGATGCTTCTATGTATATTTACGAAGTATCAGCAGATACACCTTGAAGGCGTATCGAGTAGATTCAATAGTGACTGAAATAAATGTTACCAGTACCTGTTGAATATAAACCGGATTTGATAAGGTTGGTTTAATACCAGCCACCCATTGTTTCTAACCAGTAGCGAACACATTGTGATCGATAACAACTCCGAGTTGATGATATTTTCCGGTAATGCAAATCCGGAACTAGCCCGCCGCATAGCAGCACACCTCCATGTTTCTCTTGGTAAATGTACCGTTCAGACGTTTAGTGACGGTGAAATCAGCGTTGAAATTGAAGAAACTGTACGTGGTCGTGAAATATTTATTATTCAACCAACCTGTCAGCCAACCAATGACCATATGATGGAATTGCTGGTGATGATTGATGCATTGCGTCGAGCATCAGCACAGAGAATAACTGCGGTAGTGCCTTATATGGGGTATTCACGCCAGGATCGCCGTCCCCGTTCAGCCCGTGTGCCTATTACTGCGAAGGTAGTAGCAAACATGCTGGAGAGTGTTGGGCTGGATCGTATTCTTACGGTTGATTTACATGCTGACCAGATTCAGGGCTTCTTTAATATTCCCGTCGATAATGTTTATGCATCTCCTATATTATTAGGTGATGTATGGCGTCAGCGTCATGATGATTTATTAGTGGTTTCTCCTGACGTGGGAGGTGTGGTACGCGCCAGGGCACTTGCCAAGCGTTTAGGTGATGCGGATCTTGCTATTATTGATAAGCGCCGGCCTAAAGCTAATGTTGCAAAGGTGATGAATATTATTGGTGATGTGGAAGGTAAAAACTGCGTATTAGTCGATGATATGGTTGATACTGCCGGTACGCTCTGTAGTGCCGCTGCTGCATTAAAAGATCATGGTGCTGTAAGCGTGGCAGCCTACTGTACACACCCTGTTTTATCGGGGGCTGCAATAGATAATATTTCTGCTTCTCGTTTAGATGAGCTAGTGGTTACTGATACTATTCCATTAACCAAAGAAGCGCAGGCCTGTAGTCAGATTCGTCAGTTATCAATAGCAACCATGCTTGCTGAAACCATTCGTCGTATTGATCAGAATGAGTCTGTTAGTTCCATGTATATGGATTAAAACGGGTTTTAGAAAAATATTGGTGTCCTGATAGCCATATAGTAGAAGGGGTTTTGACTCATAACCCCGTGTTTTCATTGGATTAAGCTGTTTACGAGTTGCTCCAGAGAGATATGTCTGATTATTCAATAAATACAGTCCAAAAAATGTGTGTTTTTCTATTGGAATCCCCTGTTCCGTAACTCTCTAATATCATGTATAATTCGCGCTCTTTTTTCGTCGGGGCAAATGGTCGCGTTACCCTGACAAGTACTTTGGAGCTATACAATGGCTATTACTATTAACGCTGAAATGCGTACAGACCTGGGGAAGGGTGCGAGCCGCCGCCTACGTCACCAGGAGAAAATTCCTGCAATCGTTTATGGTTCAGGTGAACCTAAAAGCTTAACGATTGATTTGCGTGAAATTCGCCCACATGTTGATAATGAAGCTTTCTATGCATCTATTGTTAGTCTTAAAGTAGATGGTGAGAAAACAGCAGAAAAAGTTATTGTACGTGATATTCAGCATCATCCATATAAAGTTGATGTTATGCATGTGGATTTCCAGCGTGTAGATGCGAAGAAGAAAATGCACATACACGTTCAGTTGCACTTTACAGGTGAAGCGGTATCACCCGGTGTTAAAGAAGGTGGTTTAGTGAGTCATGTGGTTAATGAAGTTGAAATCATCTGCCTGCCTAAAGACATTCCAGAGTTTATCGAAGTGGATATCTCTGCTTTGGGTCTGGGTGCATCAATTCACCTGACTGAAATGAAAATACCTAAAGGTGTTGAGCTGGCTGCACTGACTCATGGTAATGAAAACCATGATACGGCGGTTGTTTCAATTCATGCACCTAAAGTTGTAGTTGAAACTGAAGAAGAAGCACCAGCAGCAGCTGAAGATGGCGCGACTGAAGAGTAAACTTGCTTCTTAACCTGTACTTATGTCGGCCAAAACTGTAAATATTGAACTCATTGTCGGTCTCGGTAATCCGGGTTCAAAATATGAGCAGACTCGGCATAATGCAGGCTTCTGGTTTGTTGAAGAAATTGCGCGCCTAAAGGGCGCGCAATTTCGTTCTGAGAGTAAGTTTTCAGGCGAAGTTTGTAAGGTCGTGTTAGAGGGCCGTGATGTCTGGTTACTCAAACCGGCTACTTTTATGAACCGCAGTGGTCTGGCGATAAAGCAGCTAGCCTCTTTCTATAAAATTCCCACAGAAAATATTCTGGTTGCCCACGATGAGCTTGATTTAGAGCCGGGTACGGTAAAATTGAAAACTGGCGGTGGACATGGTGGGCATAATGGCCTGCGAGACACCATTGCACATATGGGAAAAGAATTTAACCGCTTGCGTATTGCAATCGGTCATCCGGGGCACCGGGATCAGGTGTCAGATTATGTATTGCATCGGGCATCGCAAGATGAACAGATCAGCATAGATAATTCAATAAACAGTGCGTTAGACGTGCTTCCCCTGTTAGTCGAAGGTCATTGGGAAAAAGCTGTGCACCGTTTACATAGTAAATAGAGAGTATTGTTTTTAGACAGAGTGAAAGGAAATGAGCCGTAAAGAAAAACAGTCACTCGGACGAAATAAAAATATAAAATAATGAATCATGATTGTCATCCTGAGCGAAGCGAAGCGTAGTGGAAGGATCTGGCCTCATTAAGTGAAATGCTTATATGAATAGTTCAACGCTTCATTTTTACCAGCATAACAAAAGCAAAATCAGGAGAAAAACATGGGTTTTAAATGTGGCATAGTTGGTTTACCAAA
The DNA here is from genome assembly GCA_016744065.1 of Gammaproteobacteria bacterium. Classification (GTDB taxonomy): domain Bacteria; phylum Pseudomonadota; class Gammaproteobacteria; order SZUA-229; family SZUA-229; genus SZUA-229. The sequence continues at coordinate 4,457 of JADGFA010000037.1, read as the reverse complement.
TGTAGGTAAATCCACATTATTCAATGCACTGACACAGGCTGGTATACAGGCGGAAAACTATCCGTTCTGTACCATCGAGCCTAATGTAGGCATGGTTCCAATGCCTGATCCTCGTTTAGATGCCCTGGCTGAAATTGTAAAACCTGAAAAAGTATTAGCGACGACCATGGAGTTTGTTGATATTGCAGGCCTGGTTGCGGGTGCATCTCAGGGTGAAGGTTTAGGCAACAAATTCCTGGCTAATATTCGTGAAACCGATGCTATCGCGCAGGTTGTACGCTGTTTTGAAAATGATGATATTGTGCATGTTGCAGGCAAAATTAACCCGTTAGATGATATCGATGTTATTAATACAGAACTGGCCCTGTGTGATTTAGAGTCAGTAGAAAAATCCTTAACCAAACATGCAAAAGTTGCTAAAACAGGTGACAAAGCTGCCAAAAGCAAGGTTGCCGTCCTGGAAAAGCTAAGAGCTCATCTGGATGAAGGACAAATGGTGCGCACACTGGATTTAAGTGAAGATGAGGCCTTACAGGTAGGCGATCTTCAGCTATTAACAATTAAACCAACCATGTATATTGCGAATGTGAGTGAGGACGGTTTTGAAGATAACCCCTTTCTTGATCAGATAAATCAACATGCAAAAAAAGAAGGTGCCGCCGTTGTTGCTGTGTGTGCCTCAATTGAAGAAGAACTAATAGAGCTAGACGATGAAGAGAAAAAAGACTTTCTCGATGAGATGGGTCTGGAAGAACCGGGTTTAAATCGAGTTATCAGAGCAGGGTACAATCTGCTAGGCCTGCAAACCTATTTTACCGCTGGAGTAAAAGAAGTAAGGGCCTGGACGGTCTCTGTAGGTGCAACAGCACCACAGGCCGCAGGCGTAATTCACACCGACTTTGAAAAAGGCTTTATACGCGCTGAAACCATGGCTTATGACGACTTTATACAGTACAAAGGTGAAGCCGGCGCTAAAGAAGCCGGTAAGCTGCGGGTAGAGGGTAAGGACTATATCGTGCAGGATGGCGATGTCTTACATTTCCGTTTTAATGTTTAAAAGAGCTCTAAATCCCCATCTTTAATTTGAAGGTGCTTGTGTGTGGGAGTGATTGCCTTAGTTGCCTTGACAAAACCTTCAAAAACACGCAAAATTCGCGCCCTCATTGCTAGTCATAGCAATTGGCTACATAGCTCAGCTGGTTAGAGCACATCACTCATAATGATGGGGTCCCAGGTTCAAATCCCGGTGTAGCCACCATATTCTTTAACAAAACAGCCACTCAATAGAGTGGCTGTTTTGTTTTATTTCCATTAACTTTTAAAAAACAGTAAAAGACACACTATGTTAAATGCATTTAGAACCCTGAGTATAATTGAGGGGCTTTCACTTATAACCCTGTTTATGATAGCCATGCCTGCTAAATATTATTTCGCGGCTTTTGATATTATCTGGGTAGTCGGCATGATCCACGGTATTCTCTGGATGGCTTATGTTGTTTTTTCCCTGGCAGTGAGTCATAAACAGGGTTGGTCAGTAATGTTCTGGTTGTTGGTGATAGTGGCATCGGTTGTGCCATTTGCCTGCTTTATTCTTGATAGAGAATTGAAAAAGGAAAAATCAGTGGTGGTCGTTTAAGCTGTAGTTTTTTGTGTTATTTCAACTTATATAATTGCAGGTGGTAATTTATTTGTAGCTGATTTTTAGTCTAATAAATTTATAAAAAATATATCGCTTTGTATGGCTATTGCGGTCAATAGGTGGTGATAAAATTAGATTTACGCGTAAGAAATAAAGCGATCTATAATATTATCAATAACATTGTCATCCTTCGCATTCGCTCAGGATGACAATTATTCGCAGATGATAGTTATTCGTAGATGATAATTATTTGCATCATTTTTATTTGTGTATTCTTTGAAAATATGTTGCCCAGTCTGACGTTATGTTGTGTTTGTTTTATATAAATATATTTAATATATAAGAGCAAACCTGGTTGCCAGTTATCGATAAAGATGATGTTATAAAGTTTCTAAAAAGTGTGGGTGCAGGGAGGATTATGCTCGATGTACAATCGTCCATTTCTTTAGTGTTTGGCAGCTTAGTATTTGTTGGTTAGTAATGTTAATTTGCGATAGTGTTTCTTTGTAGTTGCTCTGGCTCATTTTGTCTTCGTTTTTAATTTCAGCGCTATAGTCGACCTGGGTGTGATCTGGCATGGCCTGTATTTTATTATCAGTATGAGTCTGTTCAATTGTTATCCAGATGTTTGGATTAAATTCAGAAGTATAGGTAACGGTCTGACGTAGTACACAAGGCACAGGTTCGTTCCGAACATTGCCATTTATGTCGGTGAAAGCTATTTTCTTTTGTAAATCAACATTAACGATATAGTAAAAGCTTCGGTTTTGATTTAGTATCCAGTTTACAACGCCCTCAAAAGGAATCATTGCGGTATTCATTGCGTGACTGCCTATTACGGTGTTGTATTTTGAGTAGCGTCTCTCGTTTAGTCTTCCTGCGCTTACCCCAATTAAATGCAGTCGTTCCCAGTTACGGCCTAGTCCGGCATCTCTATCTCCGACAGAATCACCTAAGTCGCCATTGATTAAGCCTACAGCAGAGCGAGCCATATCACCTGGCAGGGGGCCAATATGGCCTGCCTGATTATGTAAAGTGCGGTGTAAAATACCACGTCTGGGATCTATCGGTTTATTAGATGCATGCCAGGTTAATGCCTGTGAAATATCTCGTCCCTTTGGGCTAACGCGAAACCACATATAAATATCTCCTTTAAAATATTAAAAAATACCATTAGGCAATGGCTAAATAATTTTCCATGTCTTTTATTTAATCTGAACCGACATTAAAAAAGCAGCCTAGCATATATTGGTTAACATTTTTACCGGGTGTTTTTCCTGTATTTTTATACGTAATGTATTTTTATTATCTTTTTTTCAGGCTATGTGATAGCTATTTAATTTAATAGTTTTTTATTTATAAAATAAGTGAATATTGAAAATAAGGATATAAAAAACTAAATGGAGAGTATATATTGAGAATAAATATTATTTTAAACGAGTGTTATTTTAGAGGTAATAAATGAAATTTAATGAAACAAAATCAGCAAGATGGCAGGAAGGAAAAGTACCTGTAACAGATAAGCAATTGTACGTGCATTGTACAGCATTAAAGCCTGCAGTTATTATGGCGGAAGGACTGGATCCATCAAAATCTGAGCTTGATCGATTGTTAACCAGTAATCCATCTGTTATGCGTTATAACTGTTTCTTATACGCATTTAATTTAGATAGTGGTCGTTTATGTAAGGCCCATAGAATGTCCCAATGGGCGGTGCAAGGGAATTATGCTTATGTATTTTCAGGCAGTGGTCGTCGTTATATGTCGGATAGAAAATTACGCAAAAATGTTGAAGTGGGTTTTCTGGATATTATTCTTGCGGATGATATTAAGGTATATAAAATTGGCCCACAGCATATATTGATGCCTTATGCTCCTTAAAAAATAAAAAATCATTCGGTGTAAATTTATGCGTTTTTCTGAATAAAATATGGTTTGTTTTTTATAAATATGTGCTTAATTATTTCGAGTGTTTTTTTCTATGTCTTTGAAATTGTTATAACAGTAGATAGGCATGTCATGTTGTTGTAAGTATCTTTAACTGGAGCAACACAGGCGCATTTAGATGCGCCTGTGTCCGTTTGGTGTTTATTGCAGTGTTGCCTCATAGGTATCACCAGGTGTTCTGGGCGAAGTGGCATCGTGGACGCCGCTAACTACTGCACCGGGTGTCGTTGCGGGGATGAAATCCGTAATTAAACGGTCATAGCTTGTTGCACTGCTGCCATAATTTCCAAGGGTGTATGTGCCATCACCATTGGATGAAAAGGTTCTAAGAGGTGTGTCAAAACCCGGTGCATCTGAGCTTGCTGGGTCGTAATAAGGGCGTGTGAATCCACCAATGGGAGAGCCATCAGGATTAAACAGAAGTATAAACTGACCATCTGTGCTATTTGATGAGCCTTCAACAGAGACATGATAAGTTTGAACTGTGGGGGTTGCTGCTCCAATGTAGGCAACGATATCGGGGTAGGCCATGCAGATGGCCTGATTATCATCGCCCAGTTCATTGTTCTGGCAGCCGCTGGGTATAGAATTAGAGACAAATGTTCTTGCCCAGGCTATATTTTCAAGATTAACAAACAGGTTAACCATAATACTATCGCCATCTGCAACGGTAACCGGGTTGCTTAATATATATTCGTTTACACAACCACTGTAATTTACGGTAACGGGCCCCAGATCTGCAATATTATTCGAAATGACGTCCGATGTACCTGTGTAGTGGTCAAGTAAAACTGTACACATCAATAGGTTAATATTAGTTTTTCTGCTGCATTCGGCGACAAATAATTATTGTAACTATGACCTCTTGTTG
>JADGFA010000082.1 GCA_016744065.1 Gammaproteobacteria bacterium | reverse complement strand
ATATAATAATTAGGAACACCCATGAAGATAAAAATTCAAAGAGATGATCTATTAACGCCTCTTCAACAGGTCATAGGTGCAGTTGAAAAAAGACAAACATTACCTGCTCTTTCAAATGTTTTAATAAAGGCAAATGACAATCATTTCACATTAACAACAACAGATCTTGAAATTGAACTGGTTTCTACTGTTAATCAAATGATGAATGAAGCAGGTGAAATAACCCTTCCTGCAAAAAAACTATTAGATATTTGTAAAGCATTACCTAACGATGCAGAACTTGATATTGAAATTAATGGTGATAAAGCATTAATTAAATCAGGTAGAAGTCGATTTAGTTTAACAACATTACCTGCATCAGATTTTCCTGCTTTGGAAGATATAAGCAGCATATATGAATTTAGTGTACCTCAAACTCTTTTAAAGACATTAATTGAAAAAACATCCTTTGCGATGGCCCAACAAGATGTTCGTTACTATCTTAACGGTTTAATGTTAGAAGTTGCTTCTGGTATTATTCGTGCTGTTGCAACAGATGGACATAGATTATCTTTTTGTGAGAAAAATATAAATGCAGATTTAGCTGATAATAAACAAGTAATAATTCCTAGAAAAGGAGTAAGTGAATTACTTAGATTATTATCAGATACGGATGAAGAAATTAAAGTTATATTGGGTAATAATCATATTCAGTGTATTTTAGCCAATCAAAGATTTACTTCTAAATTAATTGACGGTCGTTTTCCAGATTATAAACGTGTTATGCCTGAAGCTTCAGGTAATAATATGGTACTTAATCGTGATGGGCTTAAACAGGCATTAATTAAAGCTTCAATTTTATCAAATGAAAAATATCGTGGCATTCGAATGATTATTGAGAATAATTTATTAAAATTACAGGCACAAAATCCAGATCAGGAAGAAGCAGATATAGAGCTTGAGATAACATATGAAGGCAGCCCTATTGAAATGGGTATCAATGTTAATTATATGATTGATGTACTTAATACATCAAGTCAGGAAACAATTCAGGGATTTATAAAAGATGCAAATAGTAGTTGTTTATTGATGTTTCCTGATGAGAATGAAGGAAAGTACGTTATTATGCCTATGCGTCTTTAGTTTTATTAAGAAATTATCATATGGGCTTATCTAGCCTTGAAATTATAACCTTTAGAAATTTGCATTCAGTTAATATTAAACCGAATGCAGAATTGAATTTACTTATAGGTGAAAACGCTGCTGGAAAAACCAGTTTTCTTGAAGCTATTTTTTACCTTAGTTATGGACGATCTTTCAGATATTCTCAAACTAAACACCTTATTTCACATGATGAGGAATATTTTCGGTTAATTTGCAATCTTGATGATAATAAAACACGTATAGGTCTTGAAAAAAGTTATAAGAATCAACTTATTCGTGTTAATAAACAAGCCGTATCTCGTATATCTGAATTATCTACCCTGCTCCCGGTTTTAATATTACATCCTGATAGTCATCAATTAATTTCGTCAGGGCCTGAAAACAGAAGGCAATTTATGGATTGGGGCGTGTTCCACGTGGAACATCAATTTATTATATCCTGGAAAAAATATAAAAAAGCATTAAGTCAGCGTAATGCCTCATTACGTATGAAACAAGATGATAAATTATGTTCATTATGGGATATAGAATTAATAGAACATGCTTCAATTATAGAAAAATATAGATTGAAGTATTTAGATGATATTAAAATAATAATTAACGATCTTTCAAAAGAATTATTTCCTGATCATAAAATCGAATTAATATATAAAAAAGGATGGCCAGATGATATTGAGTATAAAGATCATTTAAAGAGTAATTTATATAAAGATAAGGAAAAAGGATATACTCAATCTGGACCACATAGAGCCGACATTAAAATTAATGTTAATGGTTACCCTGCTCAATCGTCGATTTCCAGGGGGCAACAAAAAAAACTGGTTACCTTACTTAAAATTGCTCAATTAACATTATTTTCAAAAATATCAGAGCGTCGTTGTATTTTACTTTTTGATGATCTTCCAGCTGAATTAGATCGTGATAATCAGGATAAAATTATGTCCATATTATCTAAGTTAAATATACAGTTGTTTATAACAGCCATTGAACTAAATCAGATCAATACAGGATACTGGCAAAACCATAAAGTGTTCCACGTGGAACATGGTGTTATAAGTGGGATTTAAGTAAATTCTAAAATAATAAAAAAGCATTATAAATCAACCTTAAACAGGTGATATCAGTTATACTATTTCGACTATTTTTAGGGGATATTTATGAGCGAAGCCGCTACCTATGATTCATCGAGTATACAGGTTTTAAAAGGCCTGGAAGCCGTTCGAAAACGCCCAGGTATGTATATTGGTGATACGGATGATGGTACTGGATTACACCATATGGTGTTTGAAGTTGTAGATAACTCAATCGATGAAGCACTTGCAGGACATTGTTCTGAAATAAACGTACAAATTCATAATGATGGTTCAGTTTCAGTCAGTGATAATGGTCGTGGTATTCCCGTTGATATTCATGAAGAAGAAGGTATATCAGCAGCTGAAGTTATAATGACCGTATTACATGCGGGTGGTAAGTTTGACGATAATTCTTATAAAGTTTCTGGTGGTTTGCATGGTGTCGGTGTTTCAGTAGTAAATGCTCTGTCTGATAAACTCATGCTAACGATTAAACGTAATGGTGAGATACATCAGCAAGAATATAATTTGGGTGATCCTGTTAATCCTATAACCGTTATAGGTGAAACAAAATCAACTGGAACAGAATTACGTTTTTGGGCATCAGATAAAATATTTACCAATATTGAATATCATTACGATATTTTAGCTAAACGCCTGAGGGAGTTATCATTTTTAAACTCAGGTGTTCGTATAGTCCTGACAGATAAGCGTGTTGATAATAAACAGGATGTCTTTGAATATGAAGGCGGTATTAGTTCATTTGTAGAACATTTAAATAGAAACAAAACCCCATTACATGAACAGGTTTTACATTTTCTATGGGAAAATGATGAAGGCCTGGGTGTAGAGGTGGCAATGCAATGGAATGACTCTTATCAGGAAAATATATTTTGCTTTACCAATAATATTCCACAACGGGATGGTGGTACGCATATGGCAGGCTTCAGGGCTTCTCTTACCCGTAGCCTGAATCAATATATGGAAAAAGAAGGTGTTGCCAAAAAGAATAAAGTTAGTACTACCGGTGATGATGCTCGCGAAGGCTTAACAGCTGTACTTTCAGTGAAGGTACCAGATCCCAAATTTTCTTCACAGACAAAAGATAAACTTGTTTCATCTGAAGTGAAAACAGCAGTAGAAGCAGCAATGAATGAAAAATTTCAGGAATTTCTTATTGAAAGACCTGGCGATGCTCGAGCAATAACACAAAAAATTGTAGAAGCAGCACGAGCACGGGAAGCAGCACGTAAAGCACGGGAAATGACACGTCGTAAAGGCGCTTTAGATATTGCTGGTTTACCTGGAAAACTGGCTGATTGTCAGGAAAAAGACCCTGCCCTTTCTGAATTGTATCTGGTGGAAGGAGACTCTGCGGGCGGTTCCGCAAAACAGGGTCGAGATCGTAAAACACAGGCTATACTTCCACTTAAAGGTAAAATTCTTAATGTAGAAAAAGCTCGTTTTGATAAAATGTTACAATCAGCTGAAGTTGGTACATTAATTACGGCTTTAGGCTGTGGTATTGGTAAGGATGAATATAATCCAGATAAAATGCGTTATCACCGCGTTATTATCATGACCGATGCGGATGTAGATGGATCTCATATCAGAACTCTGTTATTAACTTTCTTTTATCGTCAGGTACCAGAGTTAATAGAACGTGGTTATATTTATATTGCTCAACCTCCTTTATATAAAGTTAAAAAAGGAAAGCAGGAGCGTTACGTTAAAGATGACCAGGAATTAAATAGTTACTTATTAACCCTGGCACTTTCAAATGCACATCTGCATGTAGAAAAAAATTCACCAGCAATTTCTGATACGGCTTTAGAAGAGTTGGTTAAATCATACATATCAGTACAGGGTGTTATTACACGATTATCCCGCAGGTATGATGAAAGTATTTTAAAAGAAATGTTAAATTTACCCGCCTTAGAGAAAATAGACTTAAATAATTCAGAAAAAACCCAGGAATATTTAAGTAACTTATTGATTTTATTAAATAAATCAAAACCTAATGGAATTGAATATACGGTATCTGCCAATCAACTGGAAGAAGCAGATTATGTACAACTGGAAGTAACTAAAATTGTGCATGGCCTTGATCATGTAACTGTTTTTACAGTAGATTTTTTTGAAAGTCCCGAATATTTAATGATGAATGAATTATTTCAAAAACTGGATGGCTTATTTACTGAAGGTTCATATATTCAACGTGGTGAAAAAACACAATTAGTAAAAGAGATAAGTGATGTTAAAAACTGGTTATTTGAAGAAGCACGTAGAGGATTAAATATTCAACGTTATAAAGGTCTGGGTGAAATGAATCCAGATCAGTTATGGGAAACAACGATGAATCCTGAAACACGCCGTATGCTACAGGTGAGAATAGAAGATGCAATAGCAGCTGATGAGGTCTTTACGACGCTTATGGGTGATCAGGTGGAACCACGACGTGCATTTATTGAAGATAATGCATTGTCAGCAATGAATATTGATACTTGATAGAACAAAATAGTAGTTTATGTTTTGAAGTAGTGTTTTTTCTGTATTAATTAATAATATTTTTATTGTATTTCGTTACATATACATCAGGAATAGATATCACTTTTGATATCTATTCCCTGTTTTAAAGTTATTAGAGTGTTGTATAGAGTTATTAATTAGATTGCCACCTACTCGAAAGCACCATAGAAGACATAATGCACAAGAGCATGCTCGTTTATTTTGTGGATATGTTCTATAACTTCATTTATCTTTAATCCCAATATTTAAACTTTAAATTAATTACTTTTTATAAACCTGGTCTTTAGAGCTATTTTTCAGGTTTCCAGGCAACTTCAGTAAAAGCACTATCTAAAGGTGTTTTAGCCAGGTGATTTGTAAAGTTACTTATTGTTTTTTGTGCAATTCCTATCAGAATATCCAGTATGTGTTTAGTTTCATAGCCCGCATCTAAAAAAATTTGTACATCAGTCTCACTTGCCGATCCTCTTTTTTCTATTAAAATAACGGTAAACTGACGTAAAGCTTCCAGTTTTATATCCTTAATAGGCTGATTATCTCGAATAGCTTTTATTACATCATAATTAACCTTTTGCATATCAGCAATTACAGTGTGTGCAGCCATACAGTAGCGGCATTCATGATAATAACTAACAGTTAACAGAACAATCTGTTGCTCGGTTGCTGTTAAACTGGATTTAGAAAAAATACTAGAAATAACTAAGTAGGCTTCAGTAACTGCCGGTGAAGTCGCCATTACACCAATTATGTTTGGAATAAATCCAAAACTACTCTGTGTTTGTTGAAGTAATATTTTAGAATCTGCTGGAGCGCTGTTTAGAGTTAAAACTGGAAAATTTGGCATATCATTACCCTTTTATTGAACGATCACTCAATAATATAGGTTATTGAGTAATTGTTCAACTATTGATAAAATACACATATGAAACATTGAGAAAACTGTATGGCAAGACCACAGACATTTAATGAAGACAGTGTGCTGGATAGTGCAATGCAAATATTCTGGCGCAAGGGTTTTGCTAATACATCAGTTAAAGATCTTACTGAAGTTACTAAACTCCAGCCTGGAAGTATATATGGTGCATTTAAGAACAAGAGAAATTTATTTTTAATCTCTCTGGATTATTATTTTGAAAATTTATATTCCTCGGTTATTCATATTCTTCAGTCAGACGAAGCACCGTTAAAAAGAATACGTCAATTTTTTGATTTTTTACTGAGTCAAAAAAATGAAGATAAAGACTTAAAAAGTTGTTTACTGGTTAATACCCTGTTAGAAATTCCACCTGATGATAAAGAGATAAATGAACAAGTTGCTAATATGTTTTATGAAATTGAAAGAGAATTCTGTAAAGTATTACAGCAGGCACAAGAAAATGATTCACTTATTTCTGGTGGGCAACCTGAATCAATAGCAAAAATGTTAATGAGTGGTATATTCGGATTACAGGTATATAACCGAATGAAACCAGATCATGATGCACTCGTACAAATTGTTAATAATCTTTTGAAAAATTTAGAAAAATCATAAGCTGTTATATTCATCGTCGTGTTCTTAGT
>JADGFA010000081.1 GCA_016744065.1 Gammaproteobacteria bacterium | reverse complement strand
GTCTTGTTAATAATGAAGGTGAAATTATTGATGATATCAGGGAGGCATTAAACGATTCGGTTAAAACACGTTTACGTGCAGATGTACCCGTTGGTGTATATTTAAGCGGTGGGGTTGATTCCTGTGCGGTTATGGGCATGGCTGCTGAACAGCATAACCAGGTAATAGATGCATTTACCATCTCTTTTGATGATAAGGATTATGATGAAACCTTTCTTGCCAGGGAGATGGCTGACAAAGTAAATGCCAGATTTCATTCAATACCAGTAAAGCAATCTGATTTAGCTGATAATTTTTCTGATGCAATCTGGCACAGTGAAACACTTTGTCTTAACTCTCACGGCGTTGCAAAGTTTTTATTAAGTAAAGCAGTAAGTAAGCAGGGTTTTAAAGTTGTATTGACGGGTGAAGGTTCTGATGAAATATTTGCTGGTTACTCGGCATTTAGAAGTGATATGCTTTTATATAATTCAGAAAATCAGGATAAGGCGATTACTGAGAGATTATTAAATGATTTAAAAGAAAACAATAAACTATCTTCTGGTTTACTTATGTCAGTAGGTCAACCTGAAAATATTGAGTTTATAAATAGAATGTTAGGTTTTGAACCTGCCTGGTTGATGCCTTTAGCTGAAACGATTGAACAATTAAAAAAATTATACAATTTTGGTACACAGACCAATATGGGAAATATGCATCCTGTTTATCAGTTTCTGTCTCATATAGATATAACGAATCAGCTTCATGGAATAGAGCCGGTACATGCTTCCATGTATTTGCTATCGAAATCAGCTTTATGTAATTATGTATTTCCGGTATTGGGCGATAGAATGGAAATGGCGCATTCTTTAGAAGGCCGGCTACCACTCATAGATCATAAAGTAGTAGAAAAAGTTACACAGTTACCAGTATCTTTTAAGATAAAAGGAATAACTGAAAAGTATATTCTTAGAGAAGCAATGAAACCTTATTTAATTGATGAGGTTTATAATCGAGAAAAGCACCCATTTCTGACGCCACCCTCTATATTAGATCCTGATGAGAAGTTGCATCAATTAGTGCAGGACACTTTAAGGGGACCTTTGTTAAAGGATTTACCTTTTTTTGATAATAAAAAGATTATAAAATACCTTGACGACCTTCCTAAATTAAACCCATCGATGGCAATTAGTGCAGAAGCATTACTAATGGAAGTGCTAAGTTTATGTATGCTTCAACAGCATTTTCATTAGCTAATATATCCAATATATATCACTATTTATTAGATATGTTTATTAAGTATATTTATTCTTCAGCAGGGTCATTATTTCGGCGTGAACTATGCCTGCGATCCAGCACTTTCATGCGTGACCCCATAGGGGGTATTTCGTCCCCATCTATATATACATCTAATAGTGTTGGACCATTCGTATTATATATATGACTGAAATCAAGGTTTATAAAATCTTCAGGTTTCTTAAGGGTAAAGGCCTGTGCACCCATTGCTCTCGCGACTTTGGCATAGTCTACTATTGGTAATTCAAAACCAATGGGCTCTCCGCCGCCGAGTTGTTGGCCGTGTTTGACCATGCCTAAGGTGCTGTCATTTAAAATAACATAAATAACGGATAAATTATGTTGTAGTGCAACGGTGATTTCCTGGCCACTCATTAAGAAACTGCCGTCACCGGTAATGCATACAACAGGCTGGCCTGGAGCACCAAATGCTGTGCCAATAGATGCACCTATGGCCCAGGCCATAGCACCGAACCCGAGGCCAATTCTATAGTTACCGGCCTGTTTAGGGTGAAGGTAATGGGTCGCCCAGGCCCAGCTATTGCCTGCATCAATTACATAACGGGTATTATCGGGAAACCCTTTTACCAGTTCACCCATCAAACGCTGTGGTTTGATGGGTGTGTTATTAAGCAAATACTCTTCTGGCTTATCCACTTTAATCTGTTCTGGTACACAGCAAATGGTATTTTTACCGTGGGCATTTTTAATTACATTATAATTTTTCTGGGGTTTAACCGTTTCCAGGCGATGAATTAATGTAGCAAAAATCTGTATTAAATTAATAAATACAGTGTTTAAGTGGCCGTATACGTGCAAGCGAGCCATAGGAGAGCGAGCAAAATTCTCTGCAGTTTCTTCAATATGTATGAGTTTATTGTTCATCAGCGCGTCTTTATCCCAGCCACCGGTGGATATTTCACCTAAGCTGGTACCTACGGCAATGACGATATCTACATCTGGATCAAGCAGGGTGTCTCGTGCTGTATCATGCCCGGCAAAACCAAATACGCCAAGATTGAGGGGGTGATATGCATCAACGCAACCTTTGCCTCCGGCTGTGGTGATAAAAGGTATACCCGCCATTTCAGCAAATTTCATAATAGCAGGTATCGCTTCAGCACAGCCGCTACCAAGGAATAAAACAATTTTTTTAGCCGTTATTAAGGCTTCACAGAGTGCATCCATATTATCGTCATCCATAATTTCCGGATTACGTAACAGGTTACAGAGTTTAAATGTGGAGTTGCCATCCCAGCCCGAACTTAAAATATCCATAGGGATACTAATATGCACTGGGCCCTGGGGTTCGTGGAATGCAGATATGAGTGCGGTAAACAGCTTGCCTTCTAACTGGCTTGGATGCGTCACCATGGTGTTGTAGTTAGTGAAATTTTCAAACATAGCAACGGTATCAATGCCATCGCTGGATGATTCCTGTAAGCCGCGTTTACCAAAGTTGGGTAATGCGGTTTGTGCTGTAATAACCAGCATAGGAATACGGTCTGCATAAGCTGAAGCAACACCGGTTATCAAGTTAGTTGTGCCAGGCCCCGTTGTACCACAACAAACTCCCAACAGACCTGTTTCACGGGCATAGCCATCTGCCATAAAAGCGGCACCGGCTTCGTGTCGAGCAACAACGGATTTAATGCTTCGTTTATTTTCTTCAGTTGGTGTTCGGGCTGCTTTTGCGAGTGCATTATACAAAGGCTCAATAGCACCTCCGGGTATACCAAAAATGTATTCAACTTTAATTGAAGATAAATATGCTAAAATCAGGTCAGCAAGTGTTTTCCCATTGTCGATAAAATCATCACTATTTTCTGCATCCTCTGAACTGGTCTGGCTCGTTGTAGTCTTTGTCTGAGTCATTAGCAATTTCTCCCCTTGAATAAATATAGTCTATTAAAGCAATAACTCCATGTGATTTATATTATAAAAATGAGCTTAAATGAAAAGCATATGATGTTAGTTGACTGCTCTCAGATGGTCTCAGATAGACAGAGAAAATTATTGTTATTTTATCGAGCGTATTCGGTTAACTCCCTTTGTAAATAATGAGAGTTTTTTATAGCATTTCTTTTATATTTGCGGACGCCCACCTGGCTTGTTGCAGTAACCAGACATCATCTTTGGTTAATTGTAGTTCAAGTTTATATACTCGTGCTCGCAGGCTGGCAATTGTACTTAAATCTGAGATAACATTACCTGCCGTAGCAATATATAACACAACAAATGCGTTTTTCTCGTCTTGAAAATTGATACTGTGTATTCTGGTCAGTAAATGAATATTTTTATGCGTTAAAAAATAGGCATGAAGCATTCGGATTAGTTGTTTTTTATCAAGGTTTCTCTGATCGTGATATTGCTTGCTAATTAAATTCGCCAGGCCACTGTGGTTGCGACTTTCTGCAGCAAGTTTACCGCTTTCAATATATTGTTTTATTTCATCTTTAGGAGAAAGTTTTTCTTCTGAACATGAGGTTAAAAAAACGCCTAATAAAAGAAACGTTATTTTAATGAAATTATTCATTTTTAAATTTTATCGTAACTACGTTCAATGTACTGATCAACCATTTGTTGAAATTCAGTGGCAATATTGTCGCCTTTTAATGTTACTGTTTTTTGTCCATCTTCATAAACCGGCGCTACCGGCTTTTCACCTGTACCAGGTAAACTAATACCAATATTGGCATGTTTGCTTTCACCAGGGCCATTGACTACGCAGCCCATTACCGCAACCGACATGGTTTCTACACCTTGATACTTTGTTGCCCAGACGGGCATTTGTTCACGCAGGTAAGTTTGAATCTGTTCTGCCAGTTCCTGAAAGTAAGTGCTGGATGTTCTTCCGCAACCGGGGCAGGCAGTGACTAATGGGACAAAGGCACGTAGTCCCATGGTCTGTAAAATTTCCTGTGCAACAATAACTTCTTTTGTGCGTGCAGCGCCGGGTTCAGGAGTGAGTGAAATTCGAATAGTGTCTCCGATACCTTCATGTAATAAAATCGACAGGGCAGCGGTGGAAGCAACAATACCTTTTGACCCCATACCTGCTTCGGTTAAACCTAAATGTAAAGCGTAATTACAACGCTCTGCCATAACACGGTAAACCGTTACTAAATCCTGTACATCTGACATTTTGCAGGAAAGAATGATTTTATCTTTTGGCAGGCCGAGCCTTTCGGCTGTTTCTGCACTTTCCAGTGCTGAACGAATAACCGTTTCAAACATGATTTGTTTGGGCTCTTTTGGGTTATCCAGTTTAGCATTTTCATCCATTAATTTTGCCAGCAGCTCCTGATCCATACTGCCCCAGTTAACACCAATTCTAACGGCTTTATTGTATTTAACAGCGATATCAATCATGGTCGCGAAATGTTCATCTCCGCGTTTACCGCGCCCTACATTGCCAGGGTTGATACGGTATTTGTCCAGAGCCTGTGCACACTCAGGGTGAGCGGTGAGTAGTTTATGACCATTAAAATGAAAGTCACCCACAATAGGCACATTTATACCCATATGATTTAAACGTGCCTTGATACCAGGTACTGCGGCGGCGGCTTCAACGGTGTTTACCGTGATGCGCACCATTTCAGAACCAGTGGCAGCCAGATCTGCAATCTGGTTCGCAGTGGCGATTTCATCTGCTGTGTCCGTATTAGTCATCGACTGAACCACAATTGGAGCGTCACCGCCTACGGTAATATCGCCAATTTTTACGGCAATAGATTGACGCCTGGGAAGGTAAGGGTGTTTATAGCTCATAGTTATTCTGTCATTTGAGGATGACGACCAAAAAATAAGGCATAATATTACCATCTACAGAAAATAAAAGCGGAAAACGATTTGTTCAGATTAGGTTTAATTATTAATCCAGTTGCCGGTATCGGTGGCAGGGTTGCCCTTAAAGGTTCAGACGGTGACGATATTCAGCAACTGGCATTGCAACGTGGTGCAACCCCATTAGCCGGGTCGCGTATGCAGCAGGCATTACAGATGCTTGTTGAATATAAATCCGATATACATATTTATACTGCGGCAAATGAAATGGGTGAAAACCTCAGTAAGTCACTGGGTTTTACAACTACAGTGGTAAATAATCTGATAAATGAGCTTCATACATCAGCTGATGATACAGAAAAAACAGTTCAGTGTTGCTTAGGACAGGGCATTGATTTGCTTCTGTTTGCTGGAGGGGATGGTACGGCGCGTAATATTTATCATGCCCTGAGGCACAAAAAGGCGGCACCCCCGGTTATTGGTGTACCAGCGGGCTGTAAAATACATTCTTCAGTTTATGCCGTAACGCCGACACATGCGGGGGAGTTGCTCAGCCTGATAATAAAAGGGCGAGCCCTTACCCTGACCGAAGCTTCGGTAATGGATATAGATGAAGATGAGTTCAGACGCGACAGAGTAAAAGCAAAACTGCATGGTTATCTAAGTGTCCCCGCAGAAAATCAGTTTATGCAGAATATGAAAGAGGGGGGTATAAGTCATGAAGAAATAACCCTGCAGGATATTGCCGCCTTTCTTACAGAGACGATGGATGAAGATGTATTGTATTTTATTGGTTCCGGTACAACGCCTAAAGCTATTCTGGATGTGTTGCAGTTACCCGCCACATTATTAGGTGTTGATGTGGTAAAAGATCATCGGCTGGTTGCTGAGGATGTTAATGAGCAAGAAATTCTACAACTATTAGAAACGCATAAAAAAATATGTTTGATTATTACTATAATTGGAGGGCAGGGGCATGTGTTTGGTCGGGGTAACCAACAAATTAGCCCTGAAGTAATCAAGCGTATAGGTATGGATAATATTGTTATTATCTCTACCCCGGAAAAAATTCATTCGTTAAACGGCCAACCTATGCGGGTAGATACTGGGGATGAAGCTTTGAATAAGTCTCTTTATGGCATGGTGCCGGTGATAACCGGTTATGATGAAAAGATGCTTTATAGAATTGCTTAAATGATTTTGCCATAGAGACATGAGAGCATTGAGAAAAAATTAAAATATTTAATATATTATTTTTAGCGATAGTGAAGGTTCTTGCTTCATGAAT
>JADGFA010000036.1 GCA_016744065.1 Gammaproteobacteria bacterium | reverse complement strand
ATGCAAGATTCTTCACTGGCGTTCAGAATGACAGTGTATGGTTTTATTGTTTTTCTTCGTGGTTAATCGATGTGCTGATTTTTTACATAGTGTAATTCTATATAAGTAAATATTTATCCCGGATAATGAGTTTTCTTTTTGAAGTGAAAACCATTTTTATCCTAAGCTAAGTCGAAGAATCTGATGTTTTATGCAAGATTCTTCACTGACGTTCAGAATGACAGTGTATGATTCTATTATTATTTTTTGTGGTTAATTGATGCGCTGAATTAATACATAATGTAATTTTGTATTAATAAATATTTGCTTCAGGTAATGATCTTGTTCTTTGAAATAAAAGCTGTTGTCATCCTGAGCGAAGCCGAAGGATCTGGTGTTAGATGTCGTAATGCTATTTCGTTATAGTGATCGGGGGTGAAGGTACACATTTATGTGTACCTTCTTTGTATCTAAAGATGTTATTATGTGTTTTTTATATGGCAGAGAGGAAGGGATTCGAACCCTCGATACCGTAAGGTATACACGCTTTCCAGGCGAGCTCTTTCAACCACTCAGACACCTCTCTATAAACTTTATATCTGCTATTCTTTTTGATGTTATGTATGTACTAATCATCAGAGTTTGCAGAATCCACCTGGTTCAGCGTACTATGCTCCAGGAAGGTGGGCTAGACTAGCCTAGACCGGCATTCAGGTCAATATTTTTGATGTATGAATGCGCTGGTTTATGGTCTATATATAAATTAACAGATATTTATATCAAATAAAATTACAGATGTTTAATACATGAAAGTATTACTTGTAGATGATACCAAAACAGAACGGTTGATAATCTCATCTTATTTAGAAAGGATGGGGTACAGCGTTGTCATGGCAGAAAATGGCAAGTTGGCTGTTGGTTTATATCACACTGAAAAGCCAGACCTGGTCTTAATGGATGTTATTATGCCTGAAATGGATGGTCATGAGGCTGCTCGTCAAATGCGCCGTGACGAAAGTCTCTGGGTACCTATTATTTTTTTAAGCGGAAGAGTTGATCCTGAGGATGTTTTTGCAGGTATTGAGGCGGGCGGAGATGATTATCTTACAAAACCCGTCGATTTTCGTATTCTAGAGGCGAAAATGATCTCCATGAGGCGTATTGCAAATATGCGTCGAAAGCTTATAGATGTTTCTACTGAGCTTGAAGTTGTAAATTCTGAGCTTAAAAAACTCGCCAATGTTGATGGGTTAACTGGGCTGGCGAACCGGCGCTATATGGACAAATACCTTCGTGTGGAAATTGCGAGGAGTATGCGTAATGGCCACCAGCTTGCAGTGATACTGTGTGATGTTGATCATTTCAAAAAATATAATGACTCATTTGGGCACCTTAAAGGGGATGATTGCCTTAAAGCGGTTGCTAATGCATTACAAAGTGTATGTAAGCGTGCCTCTGACCTGGTTGCTCGCTATGGTGGTGAAGAGTTCGCGGTTGTTTTGCCCGATACCAATATTGAAAATGCGCATCGTCTGGCACAGGCAATGTGTGATGCGGTTTCGGCTCTTAAATTTGACCACCCCGAATCTGAGCATAAGCTGGTGACGATCAGTATGGGAGTTTATTCTGACCAGCCTGAAAAAAGTCATGATTCTGAGTTTATGCTTAAAATGGCTGATGAAGCTCTGTATCGTGCAAAAGATTCTGGGCGCAATAAGGTATGCCTTTATTGAAATGCAGCTGCCTTACTTAAAAGCATTTTACCCCTGCTCCCGTGAACTTAATTTAAATATAGGTTGAAAGCTGGGAGTAAAATCCGGATAATCCCGCCTGGTAACTTACATTGGTCCCTTCGCGACGATTAACCGCGAACTCCGCCAGGTCCGGAAGGAAGCAACGGTAGTGGTGACATTGGGCGCCGGGGTGTGGCTGGTGTGAGTTACTTTATTTTTTCTCTTCTTTAATTTTTCTTAAATACCGACATTTTAAAAAACCGTGTATCATCGCAGATATATTTTGTAGGGTTTAAAAAATCTACTTTCTGTGTGATTCTGGACAGAATGTTCAGTGTAGAACATGATATTCCCTACCAACTCATATCAACACCATGTTAAACTTAACCTCTTTTTTATAATCTAGAAATAACAATAATTCATGAGCTATCAAGTACTTGCACGTAAATGGCGTCCTGGCAATTTTACTGAAATGGTCGGTCAGGAGCATATACTTCGTGCTTTGATTAATGCTCTGGATGAAGATCGTTTACATCATGCCTATTTGTTTACCGGCACACGGGGTGTTGGCAAGACGACGATAGCGCGAATTTTTGCTAAATCACTTAATTGTGAAACAGGTATTACTTCAAAGCCCTGTGGTGAATGTAGTGCCTGTAAATCTATTGCAGAAGGTCGTTTTATTGATCTGATTGAAGTTGATGCGGCTTCTCGTACCAAGGTTGAGGATACGCGAGAGCTGCTTGATAATGTGCAATATGCACCTACTCATGGTCGTTTTAAAGTTTACCTGATCGATGAAGTACATATGTTGTCGGGGCATAGTTTTAATGCTTTGCTAAAAACACTGGAAGAGCCTCCGCCACACGTTAAATTTCTGTTGGCAACCACAGATCCCCAGAAACTACCGGTTACTATTTTATCTCGTTGTTTGCAGTTTAATCTTAAGCGTATGCCGATTTCGCTGATTGATGGGCACCTTAAGTTTATATTGCAGCAGGAGTCAGTGGCTTTTGATGATGCCTCTATTCGTCTTCTGTCGCACGGTGCCGATGGCTCAATGCGTGATGCATTAAGTTTACTGGATCAGGCGATTGCCTTTGGTGGTGGCAAGCTTGAGCAAACGGAAGTACAGGCTATGTTGGGCACGGTTTCCCGTGACCGGGTTATGTCTATTCTTAAGGCTCTGGTGGCTAATGATGCTGCTTTAGTGATGAAACATATTGATGAATTAGCAGATTTAAGCCCGGATTATGCCAATGTGCTAGCAGAATTATTGGCTATGCTGCATCAAATGGCACTTGCCCAGAAGGTGCCTGAAGCGGTTGATGAGAATCTGATTGAACGGGAGGCATTGTTGCAATTAGCCACTCAACTCAGTTCAGAGGATATACAGTTATTCTATCAGGTGGGTCTGATTGGGCGTAGAGATTTACCTCTGGCGCCTGATCCACGGGGTGGCCTGGAAATGGCATTATTAAGAATGCTGGCATTTAAACCCACGCTCGAAGGGCGTGCAGCTCAGGCTACTACTACTGCTGTTGCAGCAACGCTAGCTTCACCTGTTTCGGAGCAGAATGCTGCACCTGCAGGTCAACAAATGACAGCTCCCGGTAATGTGCCTGAAGCATCAGCACAGCCAGCGCGATCATCATCACCGGTTGAAGAAACTGTACCCGCAACCCCTGTGCAGTTTGATGGTAACTGGGCAGGTCTGGTTGAAGCGCTTAATCTGCGTGGCATGGTGAAGCAACTGGCGGTAAACTGTACATTGCGTGAAAAATCGTCGACGGATGTGATGCTTGTTTTAAATAAAGAGAATGAGCAGTTACTTAATCCAGTGATGCAGAAAAAACTGGAAGAAGCGCTTTGTGCTCGCCTTCAGAAAAAATTAAAATTGCATATTGAGTTAGGTGCTCAGCAGGTTGAGTCACCGGCGAAAACAACAGCGCGTAATCATGCTGAGCGACAACAGTCAGCAGAAGAGTTGATACAACAGGACCCAATGATACAGGCACTGAAAGAGAATTTTAATGCCGAGGTTGTTCCCAACTCGGTGAAACCCATCAACAATTAATAGAGAGAGTAAAGATGAAAGGTGGTTTAGGTAATATGATGAAGCAGGCGCAAAAAATGCAGGCTGACATGCAAAAAGCGCAGGAAGAAATCGCCACTATGGAAGTAGAAGGTCAATCAGGTGGTGGTATGGTAAAGGTTTTAATGAATGGCCGTCATGAAGTGCGCCGTGTTGAGCTGGATGATACTTTGATGGGAGATGATAAAGAGATGATTGAAGACTTATTAGCCGCAGCGGTTAATGATGCAGTGCGTAAAATTGAGTCAGCTTCATCTGAAAGAATGTCAGGTGTAACGGCGGGTATGAATCTTCCCGGTGGTATGAAGCTTCCATTTTAAAATGTTTCTGTTCTACTCCTGCAAGGTCATTGTTGTTTTGCAGAAATGAGCTGATGATTTGCTTTCAGGTTATAGTTAATTTTAAAAAATAGAATATGAGTCAGTCTCCTTTACTTTTACAATTAATAGATGCGCTACGTTGCCTGCCGGGTGTAGGCCCTAAATCAGCTCAGCGTATGGCATTTCACTTGCTGGAGCGTGATCGTAAAGGTGCGGCTATCCTTTCAGATTCATTACAGAATGCGGTTGACCATATCGGCCATTGTTCCCAATGCCGAACATTATCGGAAACCGAATTGTGTGGGTATTGTAGTGATACTCGTCGTAATGATGAATTGCTTTGTATTGTAGAGACACCGTCAGATGTTTTAGCGATAAATCAGGCGGCTGACTTTAATGGGAAGTATTTCGTACTGATGGGGCACCTGTCACCATTAGATGGAATCGGGCCAGCTGAACTGGGCCTGGGCTTATTGGAAGCGCGTTTGAAGCAGGGTGGGATTAAGGAGCTCATATTGGCAACTAATCCGACGGTAGAAGGAGAGACTACTGCGCATTATATCTCTGAAATGGCGGCAGAATACCAGATAGAGTCAACTCGACTGGCGCATGGGATACCGCTAGGGGGTGAGCTGGAATATATTGATGGCGGCACATTAGCCCATGCTTTCAGTGGGCGACAAAAACTACTTTAGTACTCGATGTCATTCAGAGCACTCCGGCCTGTAACGGCATAAAACTTCCGACTTGTGGTCAATTATTGCCACATTTGCTTGCTATACTCATGTGATTCCCAAATGAAGAATAATAAATGGAAATTGCATTATCGGGTTTTACTCAACGGTTTGATTCAACTGCATCGGTAGAAACGGCCAGACAGCGTCAACAACAGGAGTCACAGCGACAGTCATCTGCCGGGAGTGACCGTGCGCTGGAAAATCAGACTCAGCAAAATCAACGTAACCAGGATCAGGTGCGTGCTGAAAATCTTCAGAGAACGCGCCCTAATGTCGAAAGCTCAAGAGTTATAAATGGTGAGGTTCTTTCATCTGAAACTCAGCGGATTGATGCCAGAGAGTCGAGTTCAGGTTTTTCCCCACGTACTGCTAGTCAGCAATCATCAGCTCAGCCTGATGGGCGTCGAATAAGTGCACAACAGGCTATTCAGACTTTTCAGGAAAATGAAGATCTGGTTCCCGCCAATAATCAGCAGCGCCAGGTCTCTGGTATCATTGATACATTTGTTTAAATTTACAGATATCAGAACGTTTTCCTTTCTGTATAATCAGTTAAATCTTTAAAAATAAAAAGTCATAAAAATCAGGGTATACAATATGAGTGACTGCATTTTCTGTAAAATTGTTAGTGGTGATATTCCCGGAGATATTGTTTACCAGGACGAAGCTGTGCTGGCATTCAGAGACTTAAGCCCGCAGGCACCCGTGCATTTTTTAGTAATCCCGAAAAAGCATATTTCAACCATTAATGATTTTAAATCTGAAGATGCGTCATTAGTCGGTAAATTGTTTCTGGCTGCGAAAATTGTAGCAAAGCAGGAAAATATAGATGAATCAGGTTACAGGTGTGTTATGAACTGTAATGATGATGGCGGTCAAACCGTGCACCATGTCCATTTGCATGTGATGGGAAAGAGACAAATGACCTGGCCACCGGGCTAATTTTAATCGTTAGGGTGATTCGATTATGGGTTGCCATATAATTCGTTAATAATAATGACTAATTTAAGTTAATGGCCATATGTGTTGACGGGCTGAAAGAAATACCTGTGCTTTATCCGTAATTATAAGCAATAGCAATATTTTATTTAATATCCTCGTTCAAAGGGCAGGTAGAACTTGCATTCTGCGTAGCAATCAGTAACATTCACGCCTCGTATTTAGCCTGGTTGCTTTAAAACCTGACAGGCACCCTTAACTCAGCTGGTAGAGTGCTTCCATGACATGGAAGAAGTCGTTGGTTCAAGTCCAACAGGGTGCACCATTTTTATGATGATATAACCCGTATCGTGCGGTTATGAAAGGGTAATTATTTATACTCGTTCTCCTTTCATTTGTGATTTATAGCCCATTTACCCAACTTCATATTTTCAATTCATAGCACTTTACTGTAGATTAGTCCTGAAATTTAGAGTTAAATTTAACATCGAAGCTTGTGAAAATGAAAAAACAGTTCTATAAAATTTTGTTATCTGTCGTTACATTGTTGTTTTCAGTTACTACGTTATCAGCTAAAGATATTCAGTATGTGAGTGATGACCTGACTATACCTATGCGTTCTGGGGTTACTACAGGGCATAAAATTTTAAAATTTTTAAAAAGTGGTGTTGCACTTGAGATTGTAGAACTTACCGATGATAACAAGCATGCCCTGGTTGTCCCGGTAGATGATGATTCTAAAACAGGCTGGGTAGAGACCCGATTGCTTATGACGAATAGAAGTGCTCGTGATCAGCTTGTGCGAGCAAAGAAAAAGAATCAGTCCTTAAAAGAGAAACAAAGCAAAGTAAAGCAGCAGTTGGCAGAAAATCAGACTCAGAATAATACATTGCAAAATATTCAGACCCAGTTAGAAAGCAAAATTAAAAATCTGCAAAATACGCTGGCCAGTTTACGTAAGAATGCGTCTGATCCTATTCGTATAGCCGATGAGAATGAACAATTAAAAGAACAGCTGGTAAGTGCAGAGGCGAGAGTGGAAGAACTGGTTCAGGAAAATATCATTCTTGGTGATCAAAATATAAAGCAGTGGTTCCTGATTGGCGCAGCCGTTTCAATAGGTAGCCTGATATTTGGCATTATACTGACACGTATCCGCTGGAAGAAAAAAGAAAGCTGGGGCGGTAGTTACTAGCCCGATAATGTGTGTTTTGATTGGCATGAAGAGTAATAGTCGTTTGTTCGCAAATAAATGCCCATGAGGGTAAAAAATCAAAAGCACTCATAAAGTGGCGTGTGCGTTGTAGGCGAATAAACTACTTTTGAATCTAATTTCGTGTGACATTAAAAACCCATTGTAATTCATAGTCGGTCTGGCTAAAATTCGCAATTAAATTACTTATTAACCCTGTTTAATCAGCCTCTAGTATGGGTGATTAAATAAAACATGTGGCCTTACGTATGGGTCACCTCTGAAACCAGGAGCATACAATGCCTGTTATTACTCTGCCTGACGGAAGTCAGCGCACTTTTTCATCTCCCGTATCTGTTTATGATGTAGCCGCCGAAATTGGCCCGGGCTTAGCTAAAGCCACATTAGCCGGAAAGGTTAATGATGAACTGGTCGATGCATCATTTGTGATGCAGGATGACTCCAGTCTGGCAATCATTACAGATAAAAATGAAGAAGGCCTGGATATTATTCGCCACTCAACTGCTCACTTATTATCCCAGGCAGTAAAAGTACTGTATCCCAGTGCGCAAATTACTATTGGCCCAGTTATTGATGATGGTTTCTTCTACGATATTGATTATGAAGAAAACTTTGGCCCGGATGATCTGCTCAAGATTGAAAAGAAAATGGCCGATCTTGCTAAAGAAAATTTCACTATTACACGTTCAACAATGTCGCGTGATGAAGCGGTTAAATATTTTCGTGGCCTGGGTGAAGAGTATAAAGCTGAAATTGTTCAGGATCTTCCCGGCGAAGACGATGTATCTTTATATACTCAGGGTGAATTTACCGACTTATGTCGTGGCCCTCATGTGCCCAGCACTAGCAAAATAAAAGCCTTCAAGCTAACAAAACTGGCAGGGGCTTACTGGCGTGGTGACTCAAAGAATAAAATGTTGCAGCGTATATACGGCACAGCATGGCCAGATAAAAAACAGCTTAAAGCCTATTTAAGACGTATTGAAGAAGCTGAAAAGCGTGATCATCGTAAAATAGGTAAGGCTTTAAACTTATTTCATTCGCAGGAAGAAGCGCCGGGTATGATTTTCTGGCACAAAGATGGCTGGGATTTAAACCTGACAATTCAAAATTATATCCGTGGGCGTTTACGTGATCATGGTTATCAGGAAATTAATACACCTCAGGTTGTTGACCGTTCTTTGTGGGAAAAATCAGGCCACTGGGATAAGTTCAGCGACATGATGTTTACCACGCATTCTGAAAGCAGGGACTATGCCGTTAAACCGATGAACTGTCCCTGTCATATTCAGGTGTTTAACCAGGGCTTAAAATCTTATCGTGATCTTCCGTTGCGCCTGGCTGAATTTGGTTCGTGCCACCGTAATGAACCATCGGGCACATTACATGGTTTAATGCGAGTAAGAAACTTTGTGCAGGATGATGCGCATATTTTCTGTAGCGTCGATCAGGTGCAGGATGAAGTTTCTGATTTCATTGATCTGACCTACGATGTATACAAAGATTTTGGTTTTGAAAATATTGAAATTGCCCTGTCTACACGTCCGGAAGAGCGGGTGGGTTCTGATGAAGTCTGGGATCGAGCGGAAAAAGCACTACAGGATGCCCTGGATGCAAAAGGTATCAAGTATAAATTACAGCCAGGTGAAGGTGCCTTTTATGGGCCGAAAATTGAGTTTACTTTAAAAGACTGTCTGGAACGTGGCTGGCAATGTGGCACATTGCAGGTTGATTTCTCAATGCCGGGTCGATTAGATGCCCAATATGTGGCAGAAGATGGAAATCGGGAAGTGCCAGTGATGTTGCACCGAGCAATTCTGGGCTCAGTTGAGCGATTTATTGGTATTTTGATCGAACATTATGAAGGTAAATTTCCGCTCTGGTTGAGCCCTCAACATGCCGTAATTATGAACATTACGGACAAACAGGCCGAATTTGCTAAAAAAGTGGAAGAAAAACTGCATAAACATGGAATTAAGGTCAAGTCGGACTTGAGAAATGAGAAGGTAGGCTTTAAAATCCGCGAGCATACATTGGCACGTGTTCCTTATATGTTAATAATTGGGGACCGTGAATTAGAAACAGAAAGTGTGACCGTGCGTTCTCGAAGCGGTGAGGATTTAGGCAGTATGAGTATTGATACTTTTGCTGAACGCCTTACAAAAGCTATCGAAAATCACGATTTCGCTATTTTGGAGGAATAAAACATCGCGGCTGATAAGAAAAAAACTCTCATAAATGACAAGATTGTTTACCCGGAAGTGCGGGTAATTGATGATGAAGGAGAGCAGCTCGGCATCATGAGCCCTGCAGATGCAATAGCAAAAGCAAGTGGTTCTGGCCTGGATCTGGTTGAAGTATCACCAAATGCGAAACCTCCCGTTTGCCGTATCATGGATTATGGCAAGTTTAAGTTTGAAGCGAAAAAGCAGAAAAACGCAAACAAGAAGAAAACCAAGCAGGTGCAGGTGAAGGAAATTAAATTCCGTCCCCGTACCGAAGAAGGCGATTATCAGACCAAGGTCAGAAAATTGCGTGAGTTTATGGAAAAGGGCGATAAGATCAAAGTAACACTACGTTACCGTGGTCGTGAATTTGCTCACCAGGAGCTGGGTTTAAATCTATTGAAACGCGTTGCTGCTGACCTTGAAGAGTTTGGTGCTGTAGATCAGATGCCAAAAATGGAAGGTCGCCAAATGGTGATGATGATGTCACCTAAGAAAGCGAAAGTTTAATAGATTATTGTAGGTGCCCATGTGTATTTGAGAGCACCTGCTAATAAGCAAGATTTGTGAGCCGGTTTTAAATAACGACTCGCACGTGGTTTACCAGGGCCCACGATTGTTATGTGTTTAAATGTGACAATGAAAACCCGGAAATAATCACCCTGATGCCGTCGATTTCGATTGGTACTGGGTCTTTTTAAGAATTATTTTGGAGCTAATAATGCCTAAGATGAAAACAAATCGCGGTGCTGCAAAGCGTTTCCGCAAAAATGCCTCTGGTAGTTTTAAACGAGGTAAATCGTTTCGCCGTCATATTCTGACCAAAAAGTCGACTAAGCGTAAGCGTCATTTACGTGAACCTTCACAAGTAGCTAAGTGCGATTCTCGCATGGTTAGCCGCATGTTACCTTACGTATAGGAGTCTGAATAATGGCAAGAGTTAAACGTGGAGTTCAGGCAAGAGCCGCTCATAAGAAAGTAATGAAGAAGGCTAAGGGTTATTACGGAGCACGTAGTCGTGTTTATCGTGTAGCTCATCAGGCTGTAATCAAAGCGGGTCAATATGCATACCGTGACCGTCGTGTTAAGAAACGTGAATTCCGTAAGTTATGGATTGCACGTATTAATGCTGCAGCGCGTATGTTTGATATGTCTTATAGCCGTTTCATTAACGGTTTAAGCAAGGCTGAAATTGGTCTTGACCGTAAGGTACTGGCTGACATGGCTGTTCACGATATTGAAGCATTTGGTCAATTAGTAGAAGCTGCAAAAGCCGGCCTGGCAAAATCGGCGTAATCACTCAATTTACCTCTGACTGACTCCATATCTTCGTTAAAAAATGGACACTTACATTTGTAAGCTTACATTTTTCTCCTTGATCTGAAGCCAGCCAGAGGCAACCTGAGCAATTACGAGTAAATGCTAAAAGGGAAAGGCCATGGTCTTTCCCTTTTTTTTTAAAAAAAATAAATAGATTCCGTCATTCCTGCGAAGGCAGGAATCCAGTGACTTTGAAAGTATAATGAAGCTGGGTTTTGATATAAATTTAAAATGACACATTTTAAAAACATAAACGGTAAAAAATCGTGGCAGACCTACAAGACGTTTTAAAACAGGCGCAGCAATCAGTAGCGGATTCAACTGATCTGCAATCATTAGATGAAGTTCGCGTTCAGTACCTGGGGAAAAAAGGTGAATTCACAGCGCAATTAAAAGAGCTGGGGAAATTGCCCGGCAATGAGCGTAAAGCAGCAGGTCAGGTGATTAATGATGCCAAACGTGCCTTTCAGCAAACGCTTGAAGAAAAAAAACAGCAGCTTGAAGCCGAAAAATTAAATGCACAATTAAGCAGTGAAACCGTTGACGTTACCTTACCCGGCCGTGGTCAACAGGCGGGTGGGTTGCATCCGGTTACGCGCACCATGAAACGTATTAAAGAACTGTTTAGTGACTTAGGCTTTGATGTGGCTGAAGGCCCGGAAATTGAAGATGATTTTCATAACTTTGAAGCGCTGAATATTCCATCTCATCATCCTGCACGCGCCATGCATGATACCTTTTATTTTGATGCAAACACTTTATTGCGTACTCATACATCACCTGTGCAAGTTCGTGCAATGGAAAAAACCGAGCCACCGCTGCGTTTGATTGCACCGGGGAGAGTTTATCGTTGTGATTCTGATTTAACTCATACGCCCATGTTCCATCAGGTTGAAGGTTTAATGGTTGATAAGAATGTTAGCTTTGCAGATTTAATGGGAACTTTAGATCGCTTTCTGCGTTTATTTTTCGAAAATGAAAAACTGCAAACTCGTTTCAGGCCTTCCTACTTTCCATTCACAGAACCTTCTTCGGAAGTGGATATTCAGTGTGTAATGTGTGAAGGCGAAGGCTGTCGTGTATGTAGCCATACCGGCTGGCTGGAAGTATTAGGCTGTGGCATGGTTCACCCGGAAGTGTTTAAACATGCGGGCATAGATAATGAAAAATTTACCGGTTATGCTTTTGGTATGGGTGTAGAACGTTTAGCCATGTTGCGTTATGGGGTAAATGATTTACGACTGTTTTTTGAAAATGATATTAAGTTTTTAAAACAGTTTAAGTAAAGTTATTAATCATCTCGTTATTTCAATAGCAGACATGTAGGAATAACGAAGTAAAAATAAACAAACGTCGTGCTTCCCGAATGTTTCTATCGGAGATGATGACAGAAAAAAATATAGGCTAATAGATGAAAATCTCACAAAACTGGTTACACGAGTGGGTTAATCCGCAAACGGATTTAGACGAATTTTGTTCAACAATTACCATGGCAGGTCTGGAAGTGGATTCCATTGAACCGGCTGCGGGCGAATTTACCAAAATAGTTGTAGCACGTGTTGTCTCAGTAGAAAAACACCCGGATGCGGACAAGTTAAATATCTGCAAAGTAAATGTGGGTAGTGATGAGTTACAAATTGTCTGTGGTGCATCGAATGTGCGTGAAGGTCTAGTTGTTGCCTGTGCAACTATTGGTGCAGTTCTGCCCGGTGATTTTAAAATTAAAAAATCAAAATTACGTGGTGTCGAGTCATTCGGCATGCTGTGTTCAGAAAAAGAAATGGGTTTAGCTGATCAGGCCGATGGCTTAATGGAACTACCTGATGATGCACCCATTGGCACAGATGTTCGTGAGTATTTAAAACTAAATGATACCATTATTGAAGTTGATCTAACGCCTAACCGTGCAGACTGTTTAAGTGTTGCGGGTGTAGCCCGTGAAGTGGCTACCTTATATCAAAGTAAAATAAATGAAGTAAAAATATCTGAAGTACCTGTGGGTATAGACGATACGTTTGCGGTAACCGTAAGTGCTACTCAGGCATGTCCGCGTTACACAGGACGTATTATTCGTGGTGTGGATACTCAGGCCATTACGCCCTTATGGATGGTAGAAAAATTGCGCCGTGCAGGTATTCGTAGTCTTGGTCCCTGTGTCGATGTAACCAATTTTGTCATGCTTGAGTTAGGGCAGCCCATGCATGCTTTCGATCTGGATGTGCTAAAAGGCGGCATACAGGTACGCATGGCAACAACAGGTGAAAAAATAACCCTGCTTGATGGTAAAGAAATAGCAACCACAGAAAATACCCTGCTAATTGCCGATGATAACCAGCCATTAGCGCTGGCGGGTATTATGGGTGGAGAAAATAGCGGTGTTTCTGATAAGACTCAAAACCTGTTTTTAGAGTCTGCTCACTTCAACCCATTATCCATTGCGGGTAAAGCGCGTGAATATGGCATGCACACAGATTCATCCCATCGTTTTGAACGGGGTGTTGATCCTGAATTGCCAATAAAGGCGCTTGAACGTGCTTCACAGTTGTTAATTGATATCTGTGGCGGTCAGGCAGGCCCTGTCGTTGATCAGACATCAAATGCAGACCTGCCAGTGAGGGAACCGGTTCAATTACGCCTGGAGCGCGTTAATCGCATGTTAGGCATTGAGTTTAAAGCGCCTGAGGTTGAATCGATATTAACCAGACTGGGCATGCAGTTAAAAAAGACGAATGATGGCTGGCTGGTAAATGCACCCAGCTTCCGTTTTGATATTGCAATAGAAGCGGACCTAATTGAAGAAATTATCCGTATTCATGGTTATAACAATATTCCCAGAAAATTACCTGTCTATCAGCCTGTAATGAAACCGTTAGTAGAAGCTGAAATTGGTTTACAGCGCATTAAGGATATACTGGTTGAACGAGGTTATTATGAAGCGATTAGTTATAGCTTTGTAGACCCCAAATGGCAGGCAGCGATTGACCCCGATCTGGCTCCTGTAAAACTGGCAAATCCTATATCGTCTGATTTGTCTGTAATGCGCACCAGTATCTGGCCCGGCCTGTTAAAGGCCGTGCAACATAATCTGAATCGGCAACAGTCGAGAGTGCGTCTGTTTGAAACGGGCCTAACATTTGTTCAACAGGGCGATGAGCTAGTGCAAAAGGCCAGGGTATCCGGTGCTATAACGGGTGCCCTGGTTGCAGAGCAATGGTCGGCAGATGAGCAAAAAGTTGATTTTTTTGATGCAAAATCAGATATTGAAGCCATTTTGTCTCCAGCTGGGTTAAAAGATGTCTATTTCGAAAAAGCACAACATCCAGCCCTGCATCCGGGGCAATCAGCACAAATATTTAAGAAAAATAAGGCTATTGGCTGGATAGGGGCATTACACCCAAATACCCAGAAAAAACTTGATATTGACCCGCCCGTATATGTTTTTGAAATTGACCAGGAAGCCTTGTTAGAGGGCGCTGTGCCAGGCTTTAGCTCACTTTCAAAGTTCCCTGAAGTACGCCGTGATCTGGCTGTATTAGTAAAGCAGGAAATTGCAGTCGAAGAGCTAGTTAAGTCAATTAAATCAGTAACTTCTGAAATATTCCAAGAAATTTTGTTATTTGACGTCTATACTGGTACTGGTATAGAAGATGGTCTAAAAAGTGTCGCTTTGGGCTTGATTTTACAGGGATTTTCCAGCACTCTTACGGAAGAGGACGTGGAAAAAGAAATTAACAAGATCATCACCGTCTTAAATGATAGATATGGTGCTACACTACGGGAGTAGAAATGGCGTTAACCAAAGCCGATATGGCAGAGCGATTGTTTGATGAGTTAGGGCTCAACAAGCGAGAAGCCAAAGAGCTGGTTGAACTGTTTTTTGAAGAAGTGCGTGAAGCACTGGAAGATACTTACAATGTTAAGCTTTCAGGTTTCGGCAATTTCACATTAAGAGATAAAACTCAGCGTCCGGGCCGAAATCCTAAGACAGGGCAGGAAATACCCATCTGTGCCCGTAGAGTTGTAACGTTCCGACCCGGACAAAAATTAAAACAAAGAGTTGAGGCCTATGCTGGAAGCCAGCAATAATAACGAGTTACCCGTAATACCAAGTAAACGTTACTTCACCATTGGTGAAGTAAGTGATTTATGTGGCGTAAAGCCGCATGTTCTTCGTTACTGGGAGCAGGAATTCACACAGTTAAAGCCAGTGAAGCGCCGTGGTAATCGTCGTTATTATCAACGTCATGACGTGATTTTAATTCGTCAGATTCGCAGCCTGTTATATGATCAGGGGTTCACCATTGGTGGCGCGCGCCAGCAGTTAACCGGTGAAGTCGCAAAAGAAGATACTTCACAAAGCAACCAGCTGGTTAAACAAATCAGAAACGAGCTTGAAGAAATTTTACAGACCCTGAAGAAGTAACTCATAATTACTGCAGGTTAAAGTTAGCTTGCAGTAAATCTTAAAAAAACCTTATTCTCGCTTTATCCATTATCCCACTCAGTGTAGAATGCATCGCCTATTCGGGGCGTAGCGCAGTTTGGTAGCGCACCACACTGGGGGTGTGGTGGTCACAGGTTCAAATCCTGTCGTCCCGACCAATTAAATCAATAACTTATCTATTTTGGTATCACCAGTGAAATCGTCGCTGGTCGCATACTGGTCGCAATTTTCTGCTTTTTATTTTCCGATAGATGGTATTAATAAATAACGTGCCTGAAGTTAAGAAACTTAATATGTGCACGAAATCATAGCTTGTCCATGTTTTAAAAGTATAAGTTGGCGAATATCAGGTAGTAACCGTTATAAGTGCAATCGATAGAGGTCCTCTATCACAAAGGGGACATTTTTCAGTTGGTTTAATGTGTCTTTGAACTTTCTACGTATAAAAGTGGTCAATTACCCGTTAATTGTAAAATTGCGGTATCCATGAGATAGTTTGGCCTATGAAATCCCCCATCCTCACACTATTGATTATATTTAATTTGCTGACCATTAGCCTGGTTTCGGCAAGTAATATGTATGATGAGGATATTACTGAATCACACCTGACTCAGCTCCAGACGGATCAGTCACTGGATGAAGCGATTTTGGCAAGTTGTATTGATGAATCTTGCTGTGATCATTTTTGTCACGTAACTGCTCATATGTTGGGAATTCTTAATCAAACACCAGCTCTCACTATCGCGGGTGCTTCTGTACCATTCATAACCACGCATGAAATACTTCATTCTTTAACACAAGCCCCACCCTCAGAACCACCTCGAGCCCTGATTTAAAACTCTAAATCCGTCTGTTGTACTTTAGTTTGCAACGACTTATTGATATTTATTTTTAATCAGGAATAACACATGAAGATTTTAAAATCCCGGCAGTTTACTGCGTGGGTATTAATGCTTGCTGGCGTTGGTTTCTTTACGTCTGCAATAGCAGCACCTGTGACAGCTTCTGAAGCTTCAGCTTCTTTATCTCTTTCGAATTTTATAAAAACAAATCTGGCTGATAATCCAGAGTTTCTGGCACTAAAAGCAGAATTGCAATCAGCCAGGGCTACATTGCGTGCTTCAGATCAAGCAGTATATAACCCTGAACTTGAGTTGGATTATGAGAATATTGATGTAATTGATTCTACAACCCAAACCATTGGCATTAGTCAGACTATTGACTGGGGAGACCAGCAAGGCAGTCGAACGGCTATAGCAAAGATGGGCTTACAAAAAGCCATTGCAAACTACAAACTCGCCAGTCAGTCTTTTTTAAGTGACTTACTTATGCGCCAGGCAGATCACCAGACACATATAGCACTGGAAAAACTCAGTAATCAATCCCTGAAACTCATGACGAATTTCAAGACTATTGCCGAGAATCGTTATCGGGCAGGTGACCTGAGTCAGGTAGAGCTGAATTTGGCATTACTTGCATACCATCAGGCACTCATGGAGCAAGCAAATGTACAGTCAGATACATCTGAAGCGCGTGAGAAGTTACGTGTTTTACTCGGTGATTTTGTGGGTGATAGCTTTAAGAAAATACCTGATTTGCCGGAGCAACTTCCAGCACCAGAAATTGAAGGCGATCTGGATTCCTTTTTACAAACATTACCACTTGTAAAAATTCAGTTGGCTGATTTACAACTTTCACGTCATCAGATCGAATTGAAAAAAAGTGAACAAGCATGGAATCCTACAATTGGTGTTAGAGCGGGTAAAGAGGATGATGATTCTTTAATTGGATTCAGTCTTAGTATCCCATTAAATGTACGCAATAATTTCAGTGCAGAAGTTGATGAGGCACAACAGGAATCCATGGCTACTGAGCAACGTGCACATATCGCATTTCGTGATGCTCGTGCACGCATCATTGTTACTACCGAACGTTATCGTAATTTATTAAAAGCCTGGAATAGCTGGCGTAAACATAGTCGTAATAGTGTTGATCAACAATTATTACTCATTAAAAAACTTTGGCAGGCCGGCGATATCAGTGCATCAGATTATTTATTGCAACTCAAACAGGCTCTGGAGACTCGGGCAACAGGTCTTGAGTTACGTAACCAGCTCTGGCAGGTCGCCTTTGAATGGATGAGTCTGACAGATCGACTTGATGACTGGCTGGCTATACAAATTGAATTACCAGGAAAGAATTAATATGAATACTAAAACATTTTTTATGCTGATATTGCTTGGCAGCACTCTGACTTATTTACCTGTCGCAATATCTTCTAGTGATCATCAAGATGATAATGTAACAGAAGAATCTCATGATGAACATGAAGAAGAAAATGGCGCGGTTAAGCTGACAACAGAACAAATGCAGGCGGTTGGTATTGAAGTTAAACCTCTTCAACTTCAACTGATTCACTCCGTTATTAAGGCACCTGGTGAAGTAAAATTTAACACCTACAAAACCACTTCTATTACACCACGTATAGCTGCTCAGGTATTGGACTGCCATGTGGCATTAGGTGAAATGGTACGTATAGGACAGCCAATTATCACTTTATCCAGTGTTGAAATGGCTGAAGCGCAGGGTGATTTACTGGTCGCTGATCGTGAATGGCAAAGGGTTAAAAAACTGGGCCGAAAAGTCGTATCACAAAGCCGTTATACCAAAGCAAAGATCAACAGCGAGCTAGCCAAAGCAAAAGTTAAGGCTTACGGCATGACGGACTCTCAAATAAATTCTTTAATTACCAGTGAAGACTTTTCACGTGCTAATGGCCGTTTTGAACTGGTGGCAACACGGGCTGGAACCGTACTGGTGGAAAACTATATCCAGGGTCAGCAAGTTGAACCGGGACATGAGTTAATTCGTATCACCGATGAATCCAGCCTGTGGGTAGTGGCTAAAGTGCCCCCCACCATTTCTAAACAAATCACGATTGGTAGTAATGCATCCGTGAACTTTGAAGGTCAGGTTTTATCCGCAAAGGTTATTCAAAAATACCATTCTCTAGATGAAAGTACCCGTACTAATGGAATTCGACTGGCCATTGAAAATGTTGATGATATGTTGCATCCCGGCATGTTTGTTAATACCCAGATAGAAACCTCATCAGAGTCAAAAGTGCTGGTTGTACCAGAAGAAGCTGTATTACGTAGTGAAGATGGTGACTGGATAGTAATGATTCAGGATGAAAGTGGCGAATTCACATCTCAGGAAGTCGAGCTTGTGCGTGTTAGCAATGGACGTGCTGTTATCAGTGGAATTAAAGCGGGCACACTGGTTGTGGTTAAAGGCAGTTTTTTTGTCTGGTCAGAATCGGCTAAAGCCGGTTTTGGTGATGACGACCACTAAAGGATACCAACATGTTAAATAAACTCATTGAAATATCAGTCGCAAGTCGATTGTTGGTAGTTATCGCATTGGTCGCTTTATTATTTGGCGCCACGTTAATTCTGCCCAAACTCAACCTGGATGCTTTTCCAGATGTGACTAATGTACAGGTCACTATTAACACAGAAGCACCGGGACTTGCCTCAGCAGAGGTAGAGCAACTCATAACCTTTCCAATTGAAGCGGTCATGTACAGTTTGCCCGATGTAGAAGAAGTGCGCTCAATATCTAAAACTGGTTTGTCTGGTATTACCGTGGTATTCAAAGAAGGCACGGATATTTATTTTGCACGTCAACTGGTGTTTGAGCGTTTGCAATCGGCACGCGAGCAAATTCCTAACGGTGTAGGAACACCGGCCATGGGGCCTAATACATCCGGTCTCGGGCAAGTGTATCAATATATGATTCGTGCAAAAAAGGCAGGAACCTATGATGCTTTAACCCTACGCAGCCTGAATGATTGGGTGGTTAAACTTCTCTTAATGCCGGTTGGTGGTGTGACGGATGTGCTGTCTTTTGGTGGTGAAGTTCGTCAGTATCAGGTGCAACTTAACCCGCAACGCCTGTTGGCTTTTGGTTTAACGCCAGTTGATGTGAGCGAGGCTATTGAAGCAAATAATCACAACTCAGGTGGCTGGTATATGGACCGGGGTGCTGAACAGTTAATTATTCGTGGCGTTGGCTGGGTACGTAGTGATGAGGACGGCTTAACCGATATCGGCAATATTCCCTTAAAACAGGACGATGGTACCGTTGTGCATGTGCGTGATGTAGCCAGGGTGCAATTGGGTTCTGAAATTCGTCAGGGTGCGGTGACGATGACGATGCGTGATGAAAATGGCGAAGCCAAACCACTAGGCGAGGTAGTGGTTGGAATTGTGATGAAACGCATGGGAGCTAATACCAAGGCAACTATTGACGGTATTAAAGAGCGATTACCCGCTATTCAACAGGCCTTACCAGAAGGTGTGATTATTGATCCATTTTATGATCAATCTGATTTGGTGAGTCAGGCGGTTGGCACGGTAAGCAAAGCTTTGCTGGAAGCCTTTATATTAATCATCATTATACTGATGTTATTTTTAATGAATATTCGGGCAACAATTTTGGTGTTGTTATCCATCCCAATTTCAATTGGCGTTGCACTAATGGCTATGGCGCAATGGGGTGTATCTGCCAACCTGATGTCATTAGGGGGGCTGGCCATTGCCATCGGTATGATGGTGGATGGTTCCGTGGTTATGATGGAGCATATCTTTAGTCACCTTGCTCATCCCGATCAACAACATGAGAGTGGAGATGGGGTACATGATAAGCGTGGAATGCCACTGCGTATTATGGAATCAGCCAAAGAAGTTGGTCGTCCGGTATTCTTTGCGGTATTGATAATTTCCATTGTATTTGCACCCTTGTTTACCCTTGAAGGCGTAGAAGGCAAACTCTTTCAACCTATGGCCATTTCAATTGTACTGGCTATGTTTGCCTCTTTACTGGTGGCCCTAATGGTCATTCCCGCATTGGCGTCGTATTTATTTAAGCAAGGCGTAGAGGAAAAAGTCAGCCCTGTGTTAAAGCCCATAGAAACGCAATATCGTAAGTGGTTAACACGGGCACTGGTGCAGAAAAACAAGGTTATTTTTGCTGCACTGGGGTTATTTATTTCGGCGCTGGCTTTGTTGCCATTTTTGGGTACTGAGTTTGTGCCGGAGCTGGAAGAAGGTACACTCAATATACGTGTCACACTCGCACCCTCATCAAGCTTAAATACATCACTTGCGGTGGCGCAGAAATTAGAGCTGCAATTGCTTACGTTTCCAGAGGTCACGTATGCCACTAGCCGAGTAGGCCGAGCAGAAGTAGGGGGAGATCCAGAGCCGGTTTCCAATGTCGAAATATTTGTCGGTTTGAAACCGGTCGATGAATGGACTTCAGCCAATAAACGTGAAGCGCTACAGGAATTAATGGAAGAAAAAATGACCATTATTCCTGGCATCATGATCAACTTTTCACAGCCTATTGCAACCCGAGTGGATGAATTACTGTCCGGTGTAAAAGCCCAACTTGCGATTAAACTGTTTGGTGCTGATTTAAATATGCTGGCCCAGAAAGGCAAGGAAATTGAAAAACTGGTAAACAATATTGAAGGCACGCGCAGTGTCGCAATGGAGCAAATTGAAGGTGAAGCTCAACTGGTTGTAAGGCCTAACCGTGAAAAACTCGCTCGTTATGGCATCTCTATCAATCAGGTAATGTCACTGGTAAGTGATGCCATTGGTGGGCAGGAAGCTGGGCAGGTGATTAACGGTAATGAGCGTTACGATATTTATGTACGTCTCGCTCAGGAGCATCGAGGTGATATTGAATCGATTAAAAGCCTGATCATTCAATCGCCAGATGGTGCCTGGGTACGACTAGGTGATGTGGCTAAAGTCGCGATTGAATCTGGACCCCCGCAAATACGACGTGATGATGTACAACGCCGAGTGGTTATTCAATCCAATCTAGAAGGCCGTGATATGGGAGGACTGGTAGCTGAAATTGATCAACGCATAAAAAGCGATATTGATTTACCAGCGGGATACTCAGTGGTTTATGGTGGTCAATTTGAAAATCAGCAACGTGCTCAGGCACGTTTATTGATTGTGGTGCCATTATCATTAGGGCTGATTTTTCTATTGCTCTACTTTGCGTTTAATTCCGTAGGCCAAGCATTGTTAATTATGTTGAATGTACCACTGGCTCTAATTGGTGGTATCGCAGCATTGTTTATCTCGGGTCAGTACCTTTCCGTTCCGGGTTCAATTGGCTTTATCGCGCTATTTGGTGTGGCGGTTCTTAATGGCGTAGTAATGGTCAATGCCATTAATCAACGTTATGAAGGTGGAGCAGATTTAAAACAGTCAGTATTTGAAGGTGCACTTTCACGACTACGGCCTGTATTGATGACAGCTTCTATTGCAGCACTTGGACTTATTCCAATGTTATTAGCAACAGGCGTTGGTTCTGAAATACAACGGCCTTTAGCCACCGTTGTGGTGGGTGGCTTAATCAGTGCAACTTTATTAACATTATTTGTTGTGCCTGTTTTGTACGAGACATTTTCCAAAAGAAAATACCTATAGTAACGACCACCTGATACTGACAAGAGACGTTAGTATCAGGTGATTTATGTTTGAACCGACTAATTTAATGCATAAAACAACTTTGTTATTGATAGTCATTCTCACTTGCATTATAATGCAACTATGCATGTATTAACGATAAAACCAGAAACAATATTTCAAGCCCTTGCTGAACCCACCCGAATACGCATTATCAGGTTAATGGTAACGTCTGGTGAAGAAGTGTGTTTATGCGAAATTACAGATAGCTTGAATGAACCACAAGCCAAACTATCCAGACACCTCAAAGTGTTACGACAAGCCGGACTATTATCGGCACAAAAAGAAGGTCGCTGGGTCTATCATCAATTAATAACCGATCAGGTTCACCTTCAACATCTGTATGACATTGTTAAAGACCTGCCTGACATTGATAATATTTATGCAAACGACTTAGAAAATTTTCAATCACGTTTGTGCTTACGGGATGACGGTCGCTGCAAAACAGATAAAAGTTCAATTAATGATAGTCAGCAACAATAAACCCAAGTATAAAAAGTATATTTATAAAATTATTTATCGAGAAATTTTTATGAAACGCCTGATCTTTATTTTCATTTACCTATTATTAATAAGTAACCCACTACATGCTACTACCCAGCAATTATTACAGCTAATTGACTATGTAGGTGTTGACTATCCGGGTGCCATTAAAGATGGCGAGATAATCAATGAGGGTGAATATGCTGAAATGATTGATTTTTCAGCAGGTATTTCACAGCAACTAAACGATCTGCCCGAACTGGAAGATCAACAGATTAAGATCGACTTAATTGCAAAAAGTAAAATACTTATACAGTGGGTTAACAATAAGGAAGCACCTAAAAAGGTCAATAAATTAACGGCACAAATGCATCATACTATTATTACAGCTTATAAAATAAAAGTTGTACCGATTAAGCAACCCAATCTTCAACAGGCTAAAGCTCTCTATGCACAACAATGTTCATCCTGCCATGGTGATGAAGGTTATGGCGATGGGCCTGCTGCAATCGGAATGGAGCCGCCACCAATTAATTTTCATGAAATAGAACGTTATGAGCAACGCACACTGTATGGTTTACATAGCACGATAACGCAAGGTGTAAATGATACGGCTATGAAAGCATATACCGAGTTGAGTGATGAAGAACGCTGGTCATTGGCTTTTTATGTCGGTAGTTTAGCCGTACCGTTAAACACAATAAATACAGAAGAATTAAATCTAAGTGAAAGTGAATTATTTGATATAAAAAATCTAACAGTTACTACACCCGATCAAGCAAAAGATTTATATGGTGAAAATGGAGCGCAAATAATAGCTTACTTGCGCCATCATCCCGAATTACTTTATAACAATGATTCTAAATTAGCTTTTGCGAAACTAAAATTACAAGACGTTTTAACGGCCTATAAAAACAATAATAAAAAGCAAGCTTATGAATATTCAGTTGAGGCATATCTAGAAGGTTTTGAATTAGTCGAACAAAACATCAACGCATTTGATAAGCCTTTGCGTCTTGAAATTGAAAACTTAATGACTGGCTTACGTAATAAAATACGTGCCAGTGACTCTATAGAAAGCCTGGAAAAAGAGGTTTTACTAATAAATGAAAAATTAGATTATGCCGAGAATTTATTAGGTAGCACTAGTTTGTCAGGTGAAGCCGCTTTTGCCAGTGCTTTTTTTATATTATTACGTGAAGGTTTAGAGGCATTGTTAATTGTAGCTGCACTAGCGGCTTTTTTAGTGCGAACAAAAAGACAAGATGGTTTACGCTATATTCACTTTGGTTGGATCAGTGCATTAGCATTAGGCTTATTAACCTGGTGGGCATCATTATCCCTGGTCAGTATATCAGGGGCCTCAAGAGAAATAACAGAAGGTGTTGCCGCAATTGTCGCCACCCTGGTATTACTGTATGTAGGATTTTGGATGCATGATAAAACCAGTGCAGCCAAATGGAAAAAATTTATTGATGACAGTATGCACAAGGCTTTAACGTCTGGCACCTTATGGACATTAACCGGTTTATCTTTCATTGCGGTTTACCGTGAAGCTTTTGAAACCATTTTATTTTATCAAGCACTTTGGGCACAAACTGGCGAAGCAGGGCAGAGCATGGCCTTCAGTGGCTTCCTTTCAGCTGTTGGCGTACTTGCCATACTTGGCTGGTTAATTATGCGTTATAGCGTTCGCTTACCTCTAAGGCAATTCTTTGCTGTAACTGGAGGTTTAATGTTTATTTTAGCCATAATATTTGCAGGTAAAGGTATTGCAGCACTACAAGAAGCTGGTGTAGTTATGACGAGTCCAGTTGATTTTGTCCGAATTGATTTACTGGGTATTTATCCTAACTTACAGGGTTTGTCCGTCCAGTTGGGTTTAATTATTCTGGCCATATATTTATGGAA
Source organism: Gammaproteobacteria bacterium (assembly GCA_016744065.1). Taxonomy (GTDB): domain Bacteria; phylum Pseudomonadota; class Gammaproteobacteria; order SZUA-229; family SZUA-229; genus SZUA-229. The sequence goes on along the minus strand of JADGFA010000036.1, from coordinate 20,018 downwards.
CAAGAAGTCTACGGACTCATAAGGAAATAAAATGGCTGGCTGTGGTTGCGAAATAGAAGTTACCGATAAAGAACAAAAAGGCATTTTAATTACATTATTGTTAATTAATGCATTTATGTTTGTATTTGAAATTGGTTTAGGTTGGTATGCGCAATCTACCGGTTTGATTGCAGATTCATTAGACATGCTTGCTGATGCTATTGTCTATGCGATTGGTTTATATGCTATCGGTAAAAGTTTGCAGCATAAAGCCAATGCAGCACTGGTTAGTGGTTACTTACAAGGTCTGCTGGGCTTAATGATTCTGATTGATATTATTCGTCGTGTATTTGTGGGTAGCGAACCCGTTTCATTATTAATGATGATCGTTGGTGTAATTGCATTAATTGCTAATGTTTATTGTTTGCGGTTAATAGACAAACATAAAGACGGTGAAGTACATATGCGTGCTAGCTGGATTTTTTCTAAGAATGATGTAATTGCCAATACAGGCGTTATTATTGGTGGGCTATTAGTATGGCTACTTGATTCACGATGGCCAGACCTGATCATTGGTACTTTAATTGCCATGGTGATTCTCAATGGTGCGCGCTTAATAGTTAAAGATGCGCATAGTGAACTCAAAAAAACACCCACGTAAGTGATGAATGCCTATCAGATCACAAGGATAGTGCCTGTAACTCAGAGTAAAATGACCGCTATCCTGATACGGCAGATGAATTATGTTTTTTGTTTAACCATAAGGTCGAAAATGCGGCCTACTTATAGTTTCGTGCACAAATAGCTGTATTTTCTATTTGGCCTTATAGTTCGTATCACTTTTAAGAATTTCCAGCTTTAATAAATAAATGCACTTTGCCTTTATTTAGAATTAGAGGCATTTGTAGCTTTTCTTTTTCAGCTATCTGTATTTCTTTCGGTGCCAGGTAAATATACGCCCAGTCAGGTAAGTGCTTACTGATAGCAATCATCATATCCAGTTGATCAAATTGAAAGCCATATTTGTTTATAAAAATAGGGGCTGTGAAGTCTGACTTCATAGGGTCAAAAAACCAGGTAGCACCACTCCCTACATAGTGAGCCGTATTTTCAATTTTGTGTGGATGCCTAACCTTAAAGATCATATTGCAATATGATTTAGTGCTGGGTGGTACATGCGCACATTCTTGGGCCTTTGAGCTAACCAGGTTAATTGATAGGCCTCTTTTATCAGTTCCGTTATTAGGTATGTACACACTGGTTTTATATTCAAGATCATTAGCTGCTTGTTCTGTGGCTTCAATAATAAGATCAGCCATTTTATCAAGCGCATCCTCTTTACTGTTTCCACCAATACGTTCAGGCATCCAGGCAATGATGCTATTTCTAGCTGCAGGTGTTTTAGGTAGCAGTACCCAGGATAGTAAGGCCATACTAGCTGACCCAGAAGATGATAAGCCTGGGGTAGGCGTGTAGTAGCTAGCAATCCCATAAGCTGCGCCAAATGCTTTTGAATCTCTTATGTCTGTAACTGTGTCTTTTGGTACGTGCACATCCTTTAAGCCGTAACTCATTCCAGCTGCGGTAACTATATTTAATGCTTTTGATTTCTCCGGATTATAAGTTGCTGGTTTTTTAGGTGCGCAGGCTAAAGAGCTTATGATGTACCCGGTAAGTATTAATGCTGCAATATTTTTCATTTTATATTCCCTATTATTTAAATTATTTTTTGATTAACAATAAAATTGTACCTAATAGGTTCAAACTGCAAGCCTGCATATTTAAATTCCTGTGTTTCAATAAATTCATCGGTAACACGAATTAATTTAACAACACAGGAAATAATATGATGTCTAGAAAATATCTAACGATAGAAGAAATAAGTAATGAGATGAGGATTAGTGTAGGAACTGCAAGAAATAGGTTGGCATGTTCACGTCCTATGCCTCCTAACCTTAAGGCAGGTAGAAGAAGGCTTTTCCCTGAGGACGAATTTGAAAAATGGATGAATGATCTTGTCGAAAAAGATACGCATAATAAAAGCTGTGAGGAAGTTTCTAAATGAAAAAAAGGACGACTTCACATTTGATAGATGTAGCTTTAGATATTGAAAAGTATTCTGCGTATGACAAAGGAACAATTGGTTATGCACCCAGAATAATGACCAGTATGGCTTTGCCAATGAGAGAGTCACAATCTAATGAGTATGTCAAAAGAAATGGACACTTTAAGCTAGTCATTATATCACCGTCTGAAATTGGATTGCCTTATGGTGGGGTACCTCGCTGGTTAATTATATATTTAACTACGCAGGCTATATTAACTAAATCAAATGAAATTTATTGTGGGAAAACATTTGGCGAATTAGCCAGGATTCTTGGTAAGACGAGTTCTGGGGGTGCTAATGGGCCTATAACTACATTAAAAAAACACTTTCCACGTTTGTTCGCGTCAACCATTCATTGGATTAAAGAAACTGAAGGTGAATGGTCTATAGATACAATGAATATATCTCGTAGTGCATCGATGTTATGGGACCCGGTAAATAATAATGATTGGGAGGGGTTTGTAACCCTAAGTGATACGTTCTATGAAGATATTCAACTTCATGCTAAGCCAATAGATCTGCGAGTCATTGATGCACTGAGTCATTACCCTATGGCTATTGATATATATTGTTTCTTAACAAGTCGTTATTTTAATTTATATAGTCCTACATTAATATCATGGCTTGATCTTGTTAATCAAAGTGGTTGTTCATATGCAAAATTGTCTAATTTTAGAAAAAAATATATCGAAGCAGCATCAGTAGTGAAGGTGCTGTATCCAAATGCAAAATTTCAATTTAAAGATAAAGGCTTAATGTTATACCCCAGTGCTTGCCATGTCCCTTCAAGGTAAGTATACATATTGTGGATAAGCCTGTGTGTATCACAGGTTATGCACAAATATACAGTGTCTTGTTCACGAATAGATGGTGTCTACTTACGAATAAACGGTGTCAGTTTTACGAATAAAAAGTGTCAATCTACGAATACACGGTGACACATCAAGTCGGAACGCTTGATGTGCTGTTGTATTAGAGCTTCCCCTGTATTACCTATATATCCTATATAAAACAAATATTTTCCTGTAGTTAAGAACTGAAAAATGAGGATAACTTTTTATTCATATGAATGGTGGTGTTGATCTTGCATTTTTAAATATCCGAGTAAGCTATTTATACTTTAAATGTGATGAGAAATTAATATGCATTATCTAAAGAATGAATTGAATGACTATTTAAACTTTTGTGTGAATATGCTCTGGTGTAGATGGGATAAAGCACTGTTTCACTGGTCGTTACTTTATGTTATCTCTATAGTTTTTGTTTATATGGGACGAGAAAGTAATATTTTGTTTGGTAATAAAGATATTTCATCAATGCTGATAATGGCATTGATTGTTACCTTGGAAGTAACTTCAATATCCTTTTTACAAAAGAAGAAATTGAATCAATCGAAAATGTTACAAGAGAACAAAAACAAGGAGTTTGACGTATGAGAACAAAGCTATCTTTAGATAAAGAAGGTTACAGTTTTTTTTTGATGGTGGCCTAGTTGGAATTATATGTTTTTTTACTATAGGGCTGATACTAGAGTTGTTGAAGACATACTGGTCTGTATTTGAGCCCTTAAGTGCACCAGTAGGAACATTGATGCTAGGTTTCATGTTTGGTGTAATGTTCTGTCGATTAGCACCAATATGGAAGCGGTGTGATTAAATAGAGGGTTAAGCTATGAAGGTATTTAATATGCTCAAACTGTTTATCAGATTTATTATGAATGTTTTTAAGTTCATGATGAAAATGACGCTGATATTTACAATTCTGGCCTTAATCTTTGGTATACCGGTTTCAATGGTGATGATGTTAATCTTGATGCTGGTGATGTCGCTATTGTTTGTAAATAAACGGTTCTGTATTTCAAGTGACAGTCATTTAGCTCCTGAAATACATAAAGAGATTGAGCCATATGATTTTTTAAAAGATGATTATTGGACGCCAGGGCAACTTGCGATTACGACGAAATCATTTATTCATGGTTTTGTTGATATGTAAGAATCTTAATATTTCTCTCATGAGAGAAATGCTTTTTAATTTAAATAAAACTTATCTTAGTATCATCTTGTAACGATTCGAAACTGAAGTATCCAAATAAATGTACTCTACTTTCTAGTTTTACTATCTAAACAATGTAGGAGCTACACTTGGTATATAACTATCTTACAGTGGAATTGTTATATCTAAACTATGTAGCATAGAATATTGGGTAAACTAATCATTAGTTTTGTATTTTCATATGTGCAGTTAAAAGTACCAATTTCTCTCATGAGAGAAATTGGTATTAAAAATTTAAAATTAATTTATACGTTGATATTTTTGATGCGAGTGGAAATATTTAATTAACTAGCAAGGGTTTGAGTATTCTAGTCCTTTGTTTTAGCTTGCTGTATAAATAGAATCTGCACTGAGTAGAAATATCTAAAAGCAAGGTTTCAGGCGTCACCATTTCTCATTCTATACATATCTGAAAGAGCAGAATGCCAGACCCATACAGAGCTATTCAAACTACTAAAGCAGTCGTTTTTGGTGATAATGATTGCTTGGCTCATTAAATTAAGCAGTTCAATTCTAAGAGACATTTTATGCTTAATAAAGAATCCTTCGTTTCTATTGCGTGTAAGTATTCTTTCCTAGGACTCTGTCCTCATTTATTTCTTGACATAATCGATTTCAGGTAACAGTATTGTCCTGTGTCCGCAAACAGAGGACTTCGCGCGAGATAACGATGAAGAGTCAAGATATAGTAATTTTACTGAAATTAGTCAGCCTTAATCAGCAGTCTAAGCTCTATGAGGAAAATAGAGCACAACCTTCAAAGGCCTATCTACATGGTTGGGAAGGTTGGGATCTGAGCGATAATGAAGCGAATAAATATGAGCTTCAAGATTTTGAGCGCCCAATATTAGCTGATTCGTACTCAAGTCGTGGTTTAGAAGCTAGTACAGGCATTAGTAAGTCTGAAGTTAATGCCTCACTAAAACGTAGTATGGCTGTCGGAATGGCTAAAATGGATAGGAAATCTAAATTACCTAAATCAAATGTCAGTGCCCTAATAGAGTTCATAATACATGGGCTTAAATATGTATATCCTGCTAAGCCTTCAGCGATTGTTAGAGGCATACCAACTTCAATTGCAGCGCCAGTATTAGAGGGGAAGCTAATGACTGCGGGTGAGTTCATTCACGTTTGGCCAGATCCAGTAGGAAAGGAAATGGGGCAATCAGTATTACCCTTGTATAAGACAGTACCAATGGCCGTAAAAAAAGACCCACGCCTATACGAGTATCTAGCGCTAGTTGACGCAATTAGGTTGGGGAAAGGGCGTGAAAGTGCGTATGCAGCAGATGAACTTGAAAAAAGGTTACGTGCATGAGTGCATTTAATCAATTAGAGGAAATGATCATCATGGTTGCGAAAGCTTTAGGTGATGAATTACTACAAGAAGTCGCTTTCCTTGGTGGGTGTAGTACAGGGCTGCTATTAACAGATAAAGTCACTAAAGAAGCGGTGCGTTATACGGATGACGTCGATTTAATTACCAATGTGATTGGTCGCTCACAATGGGTCAAGTTTCAAGAACGTCTAAGAGAGCGTGGCTTTAGAGAGTCGATGGAAGATGACATAAACTGCCGTATGAGATTGGAAAATCTAATTGTAGATTTTATGCCAGATGATGAAAATATATTGGGTTATACCAACCGATGGTATAAACAAGCATTGAAAGATGCCACACCTTATGAGCTTCAAGACGGATTAATAATAAAGTTGGTATCGCCAGTCCATTTCATAGCAACAAAATTAGAGGCTTATAACGGGCGCGGAAATAATGACCCAATGCAAAGTCGTGATATAGAAGATATTTTAAATGTGTTTGATGGAAGAGAAGAAATTGTAGAAGAAATCGAACAATATACTGACGAAGTAAAAGAATATATCAGTGATGAAATAAAAAGCTTATTGAGTAACAGCGATTTTGAATATGCAGTACAAAGCGCATCTCAAAATCAAGCAGAAAGAGAAGAGTTAATTTTTTCAAGATTAGAAAAAGTAGCTGATTACAGTTAAAGTGGGTAGTCCACTTTTTTGTTAGAAAGATATATTAACTTTCTATTTTTAGAGTAATCATATAGAACTTTGAATATTATAATTCAGTATTTATAGTAATTAATAGTTAGAGTATTCAAAAAGGGTTTTGATAAAAACAATTGGAGTTTGGCAAAAAGTGAAGGCACTAAAGTTATTATGAGTAGGGATATAACTTCTAATAAATGGATTAAATACTCATTAAACAGGAAAAAAATTAATGAGGTGCTTTTACATAAAATACATCTAGGTTCTGAAGACTAATGGTTTCACAACGAGGTAATCTCAAGCCAGCACATACAGGGTATCGTTACCAAGATATTGCGACAGCATATTATCTAATTGGCGCTCTTATCGGGCGGTGCGACAGTATTACCGTTGATAAGAAGCAAGTAGAGGATGACCGTATAGATGATCTTGAAATATCAATATCAGGTTGTATATATAGAAAGCAGATTAAATCTAGTCCCGATGCATCTCGGTCCATTAAGCGTATAGATTTCACTGGTGCGAATTCAACATTACGTATTGATAGGCTTGTCCTTACACATAAGCGCAGCGCTATAGTCGCTGAAGAGTATCGATTATGTGCGACATGGCAGCCACCAGAAAGTAATGATGATCTTTTTGATTTATTAGATGTTGTCGCTTCAGAGCCAACATTTGATGGGACGAATGTTTCATTTTATAAGTTTAAGGCTGATCAAATATGGCCCATTGGTTGTAACCCTATATGGCCTGTACTTGAGAATTATTTGCAACCAGATGCAGAGTTTGTGCGTGACGACTTTATAGAATTCTGTGATAAGTTCATTATTGAACTTCAACTACCAACTGCATCAAAAGATCTTCTTAACCCTGGCCCCCTTGAGTCCTCAGTACTCTATTTACTAAGGGAGTATGTTGGTATTGGTCGTTACCCTAATGCAGGGCGACAGTGTGAAGACGTGGCAGCACTTGCGGTTTCATTGGCTAACCTAGCTAGAACTCAAGAAGCTACACTGCTACCTGATGAAATTTCTAAGAATCTTGAAATACGAATGGACTTTGGTCGGGTATCACAGGCATTCCCAGTAGATAAAGCTTATTTTTATGATCGCCCTGACTTTAGAGGACTAGTTCGTACTGGTTTGAAATCTAGTGGCATTTATATTGTGACTGCTCCTCCTGGTGCAGGAAAGTCCTGGGATCTTACTTGTTTAGCCGAAGAGCTTACTGACGATTTTGTTGTTGCCCGTCATTACTGTTATTTAGAGCCCGGTGATGAGTTAATTGAGCGGAGAGTTACAACAGATGTTTTTTTCGCAAATATATTATCTGAGCTTTATGATGCGGAGCCAAAAATTAGTAGTGGCTCATTACGCTTATCAGCCGATTTAAAAACTTTAGAGGAGGCGTTAGCGAGAGGTGTTGAATTAGGTAAGAAAATTGTTCTAATCATAGATGGCTTAGATCATATAGCCAGAGTCCAGTCTGCATCAAATAGGCTTAGTGATGATGAAACAGATATCATCGAACGACTGTCAACATTAAATATACCAGAGGGAGTTAGTCTTGTTCTTGGATCTCAGCCCGGAAATCATTTAGATCCGTTATTAAATAGACGTGAAAAAGATGTTCATAGCTTCGAGCTCCCTTCATGGAACCAAAAGGATGTAATTGAATTAACCAGACTGCATGGTGTTGATCAAGCATTGATGTCTGCAGGGATAAATGATTCTGAAGAGTTAGCGCTAATACTAAACACTCTTGCTGAGAGGAGTGCAGGCAATCCATTGTATGTAAGGTATTTATGTAGAGGGATTATAACAGGGCTTGAAAGAGGTGTTATCAGTAATCCAGTGGACTGGTTGTTAGGCTCGCCTGACATTGGTGGTGATGTTGCTGTTTACTATAAACATTTATATGAAAATATACTGAGTCAGGCGAAGGCTATTGCAGATCTATTTGGTGTGCTTGATTTTTCTGTTTCTGAGTTAGAGCTAAAAGAAATATTACCAGGAATTATTTCTTCATGGTTGCCGGAAGCACTAATTGCTTTATCCCCTATTTTAATCAAGGTGACCGGGCAAGGTGGTGTGCGCATATTCCATGAAAGTTTTAGGCGTTTCATGCTTGATGAGCTTAATAGGCAAGAGCGTAGTCTTAACGATGTGCTATCACCAGTTATAGATTGGTTAGAACATCGAGACTTCTTTCAAGATGCAAAAAGTTATCGTTTCTTGCTACCAGCTTTGCGCAGAGCTGGCCGAGATATGGATATTATCAACCAGGTTGATTTCACTTTTGTTTCCGAAAGTGTCAGTAATGGTCACCCCGTGGAAGTGATTCAAAGAAATTTGTCAATTACTGCTGAAGTAGCAGGAAGAGCGCGTAACTGGCCAGTACTAGTACGTTGTGCTGAGTTAAGACGTGCTTTATCTACTTGCTTCGATATTGGCTCAAATGATTGGAATACTTTTTGGGTGTCGTATGCTGACATATTTGGGGTTGAGGCACTTGCAGAGCGTCTACTATTTGATGGAAAGCCGACGTTGTCATATGAGGAGGGCTTACAAGCCTGTTTGTTAGTTGATGATTTGGGTGGTGTCGCGCCTTGGAAGGAGTACCTTGACCTAACGCAAAACACTAATGAATCAGGTTATAGCGGGGACTTTGATCATACAATACATCTAACTGAAGATGAGTCTTTAAATCTAGCGGCAATACAAGGGCGATTACGGTTAGGTCGTGGCTGGCGAATACTTTATAGGTTGTACAAATACTTAATTAAATCTGTGGATGACCCTAGGGTTTTATTTATCAGGAAAATATCCAAGCGCTTTTCCCACATGGGTTATATCAGAATTATGGAAAAGCTTGCGACAAGATTTAATGATGAGAGTGCTGTAATCATAGGGTTTGCAATAAGGCTTGGTATTGCAGATGAGTTAGCTAGATCTGGAGATGAAGAAGCTGCTCGGGTCATGGCTAAGCAAGCACTACATGGTGCGTCATCACCATCACTAGTAATTATGTGTATGAAATTTGGGGTTATTCCTGCATCACCTGCTTCGCACGCAGTTATACCTGTCTCTATTGATATAGGAGTGGGTTCAGGTAAGGGGTGGCCTGAAGCAGCCAATATCCGTACATGGTTATCTTCAATTAGACTCTTGGCTCATTCAGCTGATGGTGACATAACAATTGATAGTGAAGCTACCAGAGTTCAAGGGGAGGGCTGGTATTGTTGTTGGCTTCGTTATGCGTTGGCATTGTCGAAGGCAGAAGCCGCAAGTAAGACAGGAGCTCCTTTAGATATTAATGCTGTATTTACAATTTTGATTGAAGATGTTCGGCCATTTGCTGGAGACCCAAGGGCATGTGACCTCTATCGACTTCATGGCATCATTGCGGAAACATTATCGCTTGGCTTGTCTTTAATTAGAACTCGGGATGAGTGGAATCATGCGATAGAGGTAATTCTAAAAGTTAGTAGAGAGACTGCATCGCGTATTGATCGTGAGGACGGTGGGCCAGTATCGATGGGAACGGTTATTGATATTTTATCGCCACATGCGTTATCAACTATAGCAGGTGAAAAAATTTATTCTGTGATCGAAGAGCAGGTAAGGGCTTCAGACAAAATGGGGACATATTACTCAACTCATGCTGAGTACAACATGAGCTTGGCTGTAGTGCAGATGGATATAGGACTGGATGAGAAGGCTGCAGAAAGCTGGAAAGCTGCGGGTATTTATTTGGCAGGATATGGCTACCGTAAGGATATAACCTTATTTGACATTATCGAAAGTGTTCCCGTTTTATTAGAATCTTCTAAAGATTCAGCTCTTAAAGCATTAGAAGATCTCCAGCCACTTATAGCTGCTGTGCTACGTCATACTGATGGACGTGAAACTAAACATGCACCAAATACTTGGTTTGAAAATCTACTTTTTGTAGATCCATCGTCGGCTATTGATGTTTTGGCTCGAACGGTTTTGGAAGAGGATTGTATAGAATCTTGGCCAACAAATAGAGCTCTTCAGTCAGTAGCTAAATACTCATGTGATAAAGCTGATCCAATACTTGTTGATGCACTATGGGAAACACTTCCTTTTGAAGTGGAATATGAAAATGAAGGGAAAAAGGCGGCAAAATTGCGTCTTGAGCCTCTTCAATTGTTGTATAAAAAAGAGCCCTCACTGGCTTTGGAAAGGTTGCATCGACTCTCTGCTCAGGCAGCTAACGACGCGACAAAATATAATTATGATTCTGTAGTTATTGTAGAGCAATTTGCGTTAAATCATGGTTGCGAGATTCAATGTAATTTAGCAAGTCCTGTAAAAAAAGAAACTACAAGTAAACCTGAGCTATTAAATGCTGGCTCTTCTGTTTTTTCATGTGAGGTGAATGACCTTCCATTTCCTCCATACCCGACTTTAGTAGATGTTATGTCAGGGTTACGTTCAGCAGGTTCGAAATTAAGTGAACCTGAAGAGTTTCGAGATATTTCTTTGTACCTGGCCTACAAGCTAGATGAAATGGCTGGTAACAATGATGAAGTTGGCGCACGACGTATTCTTCATTTTTTTGCAAGAGAAATATCTGCACCGTTGTCGAGTAAGGTTCACCCTTTGTCTGATGTGGCTCTTTATCTTGAAAATGCAGGTTGTCATTCGCTTGCGACTATCGCCTATGCACTTGCATATACGCAATCAAGGGGCGGTGGTGGGTGGTATGAATTTGGAGGTGATAAGCATAGTGATGCTTTGCATCGAGCAATTGCACTGGACCGAAACCTGGCGCAACAAACTGTTGCAGACGAAGTCTCATATCGATTGAGAAATACGGAATATGGTGCAGGTATTTCAAAGGGATTGATTAATCGTATAGTTGAGTGGGGGGATCCAGATGTTGCGGCTGCTTGTTGGAAAGAAGCATTTGATGTCATTTCTCACCGATTACCACTATCTCTTCCAAGTAGTTGGTTTTCTCCATTTAGTGTTAATGAGTTATCAAGCTGGAATATTAACGAAGGCATTGTTTCTTTGCTATTGGTTCGGCTGTCTGAACCGAGGCTTACAAGAAAAATATCAGCACTATCAGGTCTTTTAAAAGCCTTTATGTATTGTCCTTATGCAGTTTCCCGGCCACTTGCCTGGTGGTTATGTCGTGATACTCCAACAACATCCTTATTGCTTGTTTTTCAGTTATTGTTACTTGTGGAGGATGACCCTTATCAAATTACAGTTAACCTGCAAGAATTGCTGACTGACTATTCCCGATCAGATTGTTGGGGGGTAGCTTTAATTGCTTCTGTACTGTTGGAAAGAGCCGAAATTGTTGTTCCTCAAATGAATAATAAATTGGATGAATTAAGTAGCTACGCGAAAGCTTCAAGTGAAAGTATTGAGACAGTATTTAGATATGATACTGGTGATACTCTAAAAATATTATCTCGTATTGATCCTGAGTTACCAAATAAAGTCAGTGAAAATTTCCTTCCATTATTGGAAAATGAAATGCAGGTTGAGCGAATTAAAGAACGGCTGAAGCTTTCGTTTGGTCGTGACCACAAGGGATATCCACCAACAGATGTTTTATTTTGGCAGTTTGAATTGTTTATATCGGTTTTACATGAACAAGTCTGTGGTTTAAAAGATAAGCTTTGGAAGAAAGGGATTTGGTCAAAGGACAAAGAAATATCGCTGTTTATGCAGGTGCAGCCAGAAATTGCGCTCCACTTGGCTATTTTTAATAGCCGAATTCCACGTCCTGCATGGAAAGAACCTTGTGAGCTTTTATCAGGTGAATCTAACTTGATAAAAGTAACGGAAAACTCTAAATATAAAGGTTGGTTACAACTTGGTTTAGTCGAAGAGCAGTATGTTAGTGGTGAGCATAGTTTTTCTCGTCCTACTGAATATATTAGAGTTTTTTCTGGTGCATCAGTTGCACCTATAGGAACAACTTGTTCAGCTAAATATTTTCCATTTATAGATGGGGATTATAGTGACTGGTGGGGCGATGATGAAATTAAGATATACCAGAGACCTCATGATAGGTGGACTCAGTTATTGTCTTTAACTAGGAATACAGATTGGTTAGGGAGCAACTTGGTTCTTATTCCGCCCAAAGAAATTATTGCTATAAATGATATTGTGATGCCAGGGTTTGGAAGTGAGCTAGTATGGAATGACAGTGACGGGCATCCAATATTGGTCTGTAGATTTTGGCGAGTAAGAGGTGATCAGTTTGATATTGAATCAGATAAACTATGTGGTTCAGATTTAATTATTCGGCCAGATTGGGTTGAGAAGCTAGAGGCGTTTTTTTCAAGCCCAATAAAAATGTATACGAAAGTATCAAGAGAAGATATATCTGAATAATACATATATAAGGTAAAAACTATTTAGCTATTATACTAATGTTATAAACTTCGCTGTCACTCTTTAGGATAGAGTTTTTTCGAAGTAAATGAAAAATAAAATTGAAACTTAAAATTAATTTTTATTATTTTCCCTGCAATAAATCTTCAATAATATTTGCAGTTAAATTAACTGCTGAATCTGCTGCTTCATCCATTAAATGTGCATAGCGACTTGTTGTTCGGGTATCAGCATGACCAAGCAACTCTCCAATTTGCGGCAGGCTCAATCCAGCAGAAATACCAGCTGATGCAAATGAGTGTCGTAGATCATGTAGCCTTAAATCCGGGCAACCGGCTTCTAAGCGAATTTTTCTCCATATGCGAGTAGGGTCTTTTATTCCAGTAATAGTGTCACAGTATCGAGGTAAGGTATGAATAACCTCAAGCGCCTGTTCAGGTAAATGAACAAGTTTTGCACCTGTTTTGCTATCAGGCAGATGAAGTTTGCTGCCTTCTAACCAATCCCATTTCGCATTACCAATTTCAGATTTTCGAGCACCAGATAAAATAAGTAAATAGATAAAAGCAACAGAAGCAGGGTTACTGTCCTTATATTTATTAAGACCCATTGCGATGCCTGACGCTTCTTCTGGTGTCATATAGCGTTTGCGCATTGCTTCTGGGTAGCGAGTTACCAGGTAGCAAGGGTTACTATGACGATCACGTAATTTCCATTTTTCAGCCAGATTAAACATGTGAGAGCACAGTGCGAGCATTCTATTGGCAGTGGGTTTTATATGAGAAAGTGATTTATGAAATCGTTCCATATCATCAATATCAACCTCATGAGTCTTTAACTTACCTAGCATGGGGATAATGTGGTTATCAAAGTTCATACGGTCCATCCAGCCAGATTTTTTATTTATGCTGTGCTCTGTTATATAAAGATCACATAATTCAGCAACAGTGGGTGCATTTTTCGCTGTTTGACGTTCTTTTTGTGGGTCTCTACCTTGAGCCACCTGAAACAAAATATCTTGAGCAATGCTTCTCGCATCGGCAAGCTTGATGGTGGGAAAGTCGCCTAGTTTAGGCCTTCGCTCTTTGCCCACTTTTGTGCGATAGTACAGATAGAACGATTTTCGTTTTTCAAAGGCGCGTAATTGTAAGCCTGTAACATGCTTATCTCGAAGAGACTCACCAGGTTTAAGTTGTTTTATATTGTTATTTGTTAGATCCATATTACTCTTTCTGCTGGTCGCACACTGGTCGCAAAGTGTTCCAAAACCGGAGATATTTTGTATTAATTGGTGTTTTGTAAGATGATGGAAAGTGACAATAAAGTCAATAGAAGCAATGAGTTACGGTGTTACGTGTTATATTGAGTTAGTACATATTATGGGTCTGGGGGTGTGGTGGTCACAGGTTCAAATCCTGTCGTCCCGACCAAATAAATCGATGACTTATCCATTCTGGTATCACCAGTGAAATCATCACTGGTCGTAAGTTTCTCTTTTTTTCTTTTCGATAAGTGGTAGTGTTTAGAGTTAGGCCTGTGTAGATAAAACAGGCTCCGTTTATAGCCCTTCTCAAGATAATCACTTTAAAAAGGAAGTTAATCAGTGCTCACAATCGCCATACTTTTGAGTGGGTTCTCAATATTCAGTGCTCTGATATTAGCTTTTTCACATTTTCGTTCTATTAATTACCCAGAACAAACTCAAACTCGTTTTATGGGCGTTGTGCTTGTTTTAACTCTGGCTGGTTTACAGTTGATTCACTTTGTCTATTTACAGTTGGGTCTTTCCTTTATCCATAGTGGCATGTATCAGATACTATTATTTGCCGTAGCGCCTGCATTTTATTTATTCAGTAAACCACTATTGAAAGGTCCAGATCATTTTCAGGCGTCACATTTAAAGCATGCATTGCCAGTGATAGCAGGTTACTGGTTACCCATATCGATAGCCTTACCAATGGCTTTTATCATCGGTGCTGGTTATTTATTATGGTTGTCTCACAGTATTTATGCTTTGCGAGAACAGCGCAGTCGTTTTCATTTGGAATTAACCATGCTCGGTATGGCGTTTATGATCGCACTAGCGGTTTTAATTGTGGGCTTGAGTTTACCTAATTTAGATGAAAAATTATTTTTCAGTCTGTATGCAAGCGCCATAGGCGGAGCATTTATTCTGATCAACCTGGCAATTAACCTGTCTCCCAGATTACCAACCAAAATCACAGAAGCCGCTTCTGAAACTTATGCCACCACGACACTATCTAATGTGGATTGTGATGCTTCCCTGCATAAACTCACTTCTTTGATGACAGTTGACAGGGTTTATGAGAACAACGAACTTGATCTGCAAACTCTAGCTAGTCAGATAGACTTATCCAGCCATCAATTATCTGAACTGATTAATACTCGATTGGGAAAAGGCTTTTCCCGTTATATGAGGGAGCAGAGAGTTGATGCAGCTAAAAGCATGTTACTGGCTGAATCCTCTGCGTCTGTATTATCGGTAGGCTTGAGCGTTGGTTTTACATCGCAATCAAACTTTTATGATGCATTTCGTGAAATTACCGACATGACGCCCGGTAAATTCCGCAAGATTGGATCAATCTCTACCCCAGAATGATCTTTCTGGAACAGGAATTTACTCCTGTTCTATCAATCTGGAAGTTATAACCTGTGTCAAACCTTATGCTGAGACTACGAACTCACATAAGGAACCCACGTTATGAGCGATATAAACCTACTGCTTATCGAAGTCGTTATCAGCATGATTGCCAGTATCACTATCATGCTTCTGTTATCACAACCCCTTAAAACTGCTTTAATTGATTTATGCCCAACTGAAAAGCAGGCAAATTTCTGGCTTGCCTACACTCGAACCATGCTGTTGATTTCACCTCTTTTGCTCGTTTTATTTATAAATAGTACTCATAAAGGTGACACATTCAGTGATTTGCGCTCAGCGTTCATTGCAGCGCTTGCAGGCCTTTTGATTGGCCTGATCATAATAGGACGAAAAATGTACATTCCCGTTGATCGTCAGGTTTCACATTCAATCAAGGGTGATAAATAATGAATGTTCTACTTACTGGTGCCAGTGGCTTTATTGGGAAACACATTAAAGAGAAATTGTTAGCCAAAGATCATAAAGTAAAAGAGGTTACTCGAAGTAATGGATACGATTTTAATCAGATGACGACAAAGGAGGACTGGCTACCTTTGTTAAAAGGCATTGATGTTGTCATTAATTGCGTTGGCATAATCGCTGAAAATCGAAGTCAAAAATTTAAAACTCTGCATTCTCAGTCACCCATTTCTTTATTTTATGCTTGTGCTGACCGCAACATTAATAGGGTAATACAAATATCCGCATTAGGTGCAGACGAGCATGCTTTTACGCCTTACCAAATAAGCAAAAAAGAGGCGGATGATGTGCTGAAGGCATTACCTCTTAGCTGGTTTGTCTTACGACCTTCCTTAGTTTATGGACGAGGAGGGAAAAGTATGGAGATGTTTCAGAGTTTAGCGCGTTTACCTGTATTGCCATTAATTGATGGTGGTAAGCAAATGATTCAACCCGTTCATATCAGTGATCTTACTAATGCCGTTTTAACGTGCTTAACAAGTTCAGAAACCAATATCACACTTGATATTGTTGGAGCACATTCTATTGCACTAAAAGAGTGGTTGCAGTTGATACGTACCTCAAAGGGTAAACACTGCGTAGCTGTTATCTCAATCCCATTTACGATAAGTATGGTTATTGCCCATTTTGTAAAATTCATTGTTCCGCTTATCAGCCCGGATAACTTACGCATGTTACAAAACGGAAATATTGCTGATGTAAAGCCATTGGCAAAATTTATAGGTCGAATGCCATTAGATCTTAAAACTGGATGGGCTAAGTTATGAGTTATCTGGCATTGAAATATTTGCACATCCTAAGCATGGTGTTGTTATTTGGAACAGGGCTCGGGAGCGCATTTTACAAATGGATGGCTGATCGTAGCCGAAACCTGGAGCACATTGCTATTACTAACCGTAACGTTGTGTTAGCTGACTGGATATTTACAACACCTACGGTAATCTTTCAGCCTGTTAGTGGTGTCTGGCTGGCTTATCTTGCGGGTATACCACTGTCTACAGGCTGGATTTTAATCAGTCTTGTGCTTTATGTATTTGCAGGTGCATGTTGGGTTCCTGTTGTATGGCTTCAAATTCGCATGAGTAAATTAGCGAATACCGCATTAGAAAATGAATCATCATTGAATGATGATTATTGGAAATATGCCAGAATGTGGTTCTGGTTAGGTGTGCCAGCTTTTGTTTCAATGGTGCTTGTTGTATTTTTAATGGTATTTAAGTCTATTTAAGGTGAAACATGAATAAAAAATCACTGATGCAAATAGCGCTGGGAGATCAGTGGCAGCAATTGCCGCCAGCACTGCAAGCGCATTACCAGTCTAATGCTAATTCAGATATTGGGAAAATGAATATAGACTATCCTATCTACATGCAACCATATTTAACCATATTACGTTTATTTGGTGCATTGATTAACAGGCGAGGTAAAAATATTCCTACAACGGTTGAGAAACATATGGAAGGTGATGTTCAATATTGGAAGCGTAGCATTCATTTTTCACAGGATAAAAAAATCTTATTTAACAGTTTCTGGGTTTACGAAGGTAGTAATCAATTAACTGAATATGTTAATTCATTTCTTGGTTTACGTATGAGTGTTCATGTTGAAAATCATGAAATTCACTACGAGGGACGTAACTATATAGTTAAATTAGGAGGCTTGTTAATCCCTGTGCCAGAGTGGTTGGTGCTTGGACATACTACTATTGTTGAGAACGCATTAAGTGATAGTGAATTTAGTATGGACTTTAAACTTAATCATCCACTATTTGGTACTATCTTTCGTTATTCAGGAGAATTTAAAAATATTTCATAAATTTTTTTGGTTACTTTATTTTTAATAATTAATTATATTGCCCATTGTGGGGATATACAGTCTGTAATGATTTTCAGTTACATCAACTGATATTCCCTTAATTACTTCCCAGAGAGGCACATAGGCGATTATCGTTTAAGCATATCCGGTATATCTAATGCTGTTTCCAAATCACTTAAATGTGTTCGAATAGAGCCGTCTTTACTTACAATCCACTGTGCTATATAGCCGCCAGCACCATCAGAAAATCGACCAGCTACTTTATAAAAATCACCCCAGTAGGGTTCAACCTTAATACGCTGTGACATGTTTTCAGGAGATATCCCGGGTTCAAACATACCGGTAATATTTAAATCAATTTCATTTCCATTAACCTTAAAGTAAAACCGCTTTGTAACCGTGGTCGGTTTTTTACCATCTGAACCAAAGAAAAGATGATCATCAATAACACAAAGGTAGTCACCACAAAATTTTAATTTATGATCATCAGTCTTAAAGTCTGATGTAATAAAATGCAGGGTTCCTGTATTTTTTATCGACATAGAAGACATTTTTTCACTAGCAACGCATGAGGTAATCAGACTGATAAGGCTAATGAATAAAAATAGCTGTTTAAGCATATCTACTTGCTCCGGGTATGTTTGCTTTTGCAGGTAATGTTGCTGAAATAACAAGAGTAGCATCGTCCTCCTTGTTTGCTTTCAGTGTATCATAGCGGGTTTTTATATCAGTCATTAATGCAGTTGACTGAGTCTGTATTGATGGGTCACCCTTTTTTAAAGCATCTGTGGAAAGGTTATTGAATGAAACAGGTAATATACAGCCCTCTATAAACATAGATTTGTGTGCTCGGTGTATTTGAATATGAGTGCGGTGTCCTGTATTTTGCAGCTCTAATCGCCAGCCCTTTGGCCCGTCAGCTCTTGGCTTTACATTATAGGCACCTATTCTCACTCGACTATGGTTGTTTCTAGATCTGCCCGTATGTGGGCCCGAGTCAAATGTTTCCCAGGGTAATTCATATGTAAAACACAGCTCTTCCCATTGCCCCTGTGTATTTTGAATATACATCCTGCCCCAGTTATCATCACTTTGATATGTTCTTCGTATTATGTGAATAAAATCCCAGCTCATTTTGTGCTCCCTCATAGAAATTAAATTGAAAATATAGGCCACAATGCCTGTTATGCTTGTCCTGTTATAATAGATTATTATATTTCAATCTGGTATCAGATAAATCTGATAATGTTAAAAGTGTGAACGAATAAGTTATTATTTAGTTATCTTAGTCTTTAAATTGTCATTAGTGTTTCGTTAGTCAGTATTTTACTTTCAGATTCTGAGCACGTAAAGCCTGAAGTTGTAAGGGAAAAACTCCTATGTATATAGTTCTAGCTATTCGAAATATTATTCAAATAACTTATAAATTTAACTCAGTAATTCCGGTATCTTTAGACAGCCGAGTAATCATGATGGTTTTTGATCCCTTGCCAAATTAATTTAGTGTATGCCAGTCAATCTTTATCTGAGCATCCGGAATTGAGTCATTATTACACTTGTATGTTTTACATACCATTCTGTTTTATAGTTTCGTTTCTTTCTGGATGTATTATCAAGCTCTTCTTGTTTTTCCTGAAATGTAGCTATAGATCCGGGTGATTTATTGACAGCCTTATCTATTCTAATTGAAGAAACAGGTGATTTATCTGGATTCATATGCCCAATACCAACAGTTATTTTTCCAACTAAATAGTGATCTCTACCAGTGCCACCCGTAATCAGTACAGATTTCAAGCCGCAGTTGTCAACAAACTTAATTAATGATGTAAGCGTAGACTCGATGGGCATACCTGTCCTGGTGCTATTAGACCACTACAGGTATCCCATAGATAAAGCAAAAAATATATAGAGCTTGATGGATGGTGTTGTGAGAAAAAGACAAGACTGACCCTGTATTTTAGAATGTGCTGATTCAATATGGGCCATGGAAAAATCAGGGTTTTAATATTGATGAGGGCTGGATTGTAAATACCCTGGATGAAAAAATTAATTAAATTGACTGGAAAGTATCGACTGATGATGTTGAACGATTTATGAAACCTGTGGAGCTGAAAAACTTATCGCTTTGGAATGATAAATTTTTTATGAGTAAGTTAAAAAATTATATTAATAGAAATATAGTAATTTAAAATTATTTATTTTTATAAGTTATTGTAATGAAATATTGCTGATACGCCTGTATTTACTAATATAATTCCGCTAATGATAAGAATGGATATAGTAACCCAGGCCAGTGAAAAAGTTATTGGGTGTTCTTCAGCTGAGATAATATTGTTTTTAAATTTTTTCTTCATGGAGTTTGGAAAAGTAATTGCTTTGATGTAACCGAGTGTTTTTATTAGAAAAAGAGGAAATGATGTAAATATACCAAGTTCATAAGTACTATAATATTTTTCGTTGAAATATACTGGGTCAAGTATCTTTTTATGTATTAAGTATTGTATGAATAGTAATGGTATAAAGG
>JADGFA010000080.1 GCA_016744065.1 Gammaproteobacteria bacterium | reverse complement strand
TCACTGGAAAAATTCTTTCTTCTTTTACTCATCGGTTCACCTTTTATTTCAGGGTTAGTTTATCCCATTTAGGTGTACAGATTCATTAAGCCACAACATATGCCGACATTCACAATGTGATTTACATACAACAACCAACATACTTTCTATACCTGAACTGGCAAACAAGTGTTCCGTACCTTTTACACCGGCTATCTTTAATGAAGTTAACGGTACTGTAATTCAACCCGCTACAGCAAAATGCTGTACCAGTGATATTACAGTTGATGAATTCAAAATGCTTAGCGGTAAGATGGATGCATCTTACCCTGCTGCAACTACTGTTGCGCAGTATATGGGCGGCACAGAAAGCTGGCGCACAGATCTGTATACAGGAAAAGGTACATTACTCACACATAAAGAAAGTATCGAGTTATTTAAAAAACTGGGTGTGAAGATGACGCCTGAATTAAAGTCTCCTGATGTTGTAATGCCTTTTCAGGGTGATTACACGCAACAGGACTACGCACAACAAATGCTGGATGAGTATAAGCAGGCAGGTGTTAAGCCGAGCAGGGTCTGGGCACAGTCATTTAATATAGATGATGTACGTTACTGGCTCGAGAATGAGCCGAAATTTGCCAGACAAGCAGTATATCTTGACGGGCGTGATGATGACAGCACCTTCGACCACACTAACCCCGCAAGCTGGAACCCTTCAATGGATGAGCTTGTTGAAGATGGAGTGAAGGTTATTGCACCACCTATGTGGATGTTACTTGATGTTAATGCATATGGAAAAATCGTACCTTCAACCTATGCTAAGCACGCAAAAATGGCTGGTCTGAATATTATTACCTGGACGCTTGAACGTTCTGGCCTCCTGAAAAATAAGGGAGGATGGTATTACCAGACAGCAACTGATGTTATTAATAATGATGGTGATATGTTAGAAGTGCTGGATGTACTTGCACAGGATGTTGGTATCATCGGTATTTTTTCAGACTGGCCTGCAACGGTAAGTTACTATGCGAACTGTAAGGGACTTAAATAGTTGAAAGTGTAAGAGGGTAGGCAGTTAAACTATCTGCCCTTTTTTAAAATTCGAGTTAAATCTCAGGGTTTTCTAGTGTTAGTGAAAATTTGGGTCAGCTCCTGATGGCACTTGCTTAAGATTAAATATCGCTTATTTAAGTGCACTAGTAGTGGGTCAGGCAATAGGAGGGGATGCCATTTATTAAATAGTAGAGTAATGCCGAGTTTATAACTATTGAACTAGCTCGCACAAACTGATGAATCTATTGTCTTTGATCAGCCCTGCAACTGTCATCCTGAGTGAATGTGAAGGATCTTGAGTACTCGGGTAGTTAGATCCTTCGCATTCGCTCAGGATGACAGTTATTTGTATGTATTCTTACGTGTATCACCTTTTTAAACCAGTACTTATCCATGTGTTGTGGTTCAAGTAAGTATTATCAGGATCTGAACCTGGTTTTTTTGACTATTTTGTTGTGATATAAATCTTCAATTGGAAGTATCATTGTATAGTCACCCCAGTTTAAACTTCCATCAATAATTTGATGTTTTAAAAATTTATTTATTGATTTATATTTTTCATATCCAGGGTGCCGGTCGTTAAATTCAATATTTAATATATGGCTTGTTAAATGTTTAGCCGATTTAATCAATAGTTCTGACGCTTAGCGCCTTTTGAGTAGTTTTTATAATAAGTGTCTATTTAGGATTTGTTAAATAACAGGGCAATTCCGGGTTTACAACTATTGAACCAGCACAACAAACTGGTGAATCTGCTGTACTTGATCAGCCCTGCAACTGTCATCCTGAGCGAATGTGAAGGATCTTGAGTACCGGGCAGTTAGATCCTTCGCATTCGTTCAGGGTGACAGTTATTCGCATATATTCTTATGTGTATCATTTTTTAAATCGGTACTTATCCATGTGCTGTGGTTTAAGTAAGTATCTCAGGGTTTGTGGTTTTTATAATGGGCGTCTATTTAGTAGGAGGGCAGTAGTCTCTTTCAGTTTTAGCTTTTAGTTTAATCCTTCACTGGAAACATTCGATCAATATTATCACTGGCAATGCGCTTTTCCGTGGACGGTGATAATTGTTTCAACCACTGCCGTGCAAATTCTGAATTTTCAGGTAAGTTGGCCCAGCGGCGTGGGATGTAGGTATCCATGCCTAATATAAAGCGTATAGCCTGTTGTTCCAGTAACTGCTTCCATTTAAGCACTAGCCTGTTTTCTTTATCAAACATATTGTAACGAAACGATAACTCGCAATATAAGTTAGGGTACTGCTTCAACATACGTGAAACATCATCAACTGGATGATCCATACCACAATGCGCCCAGATAATGGTGACCTCTGGTTGCATATTAATTAAGGCCTCGATAGTTTCTGCATCGGAGTGGGCGTTGACGGTGATCTTATAATCGGCAATCAGTTGCATTAACTGTTGAACCACTACTGTGTTTTTATGCTCTTTAAATAAATGAAACTCACCAAAACCCTTATAAATACCAGTAGATAACTGCTGTTTAACATAAGCCACCATGCTTGAGTCTGAATGCCAGGTAAAACGATCACGCACTACACGGTAAGGCATTAAAAACGGAATTACTCGTTGTGGGGCTAATTGATAAAGTTTTTCAGTACCGGCAGTGGGTGTACTGAAAACAATCGCACGATTAATGCCGTTTTCAGTTAATAAAGAAAGCGCCTGTTCCTTTGATAAATCTGCCCACACATCACTGTTGTAATGTATATGCCCATCGTTTAAATCAAAAGCCGAGGAGGAAGGTATATTGATAAGAAATAAAAAGAAGATGACGAGTTTATTCTGCATTATTTTACCTGTGATCAATCTTTGGGTTAGGCTTGCGTTTTAGTATTCTGGGGAGAGTATACCTGCTCATGAATATAACAGCAGAAAACAATTTATTGAGCTGAAAGAATAATAAATTTTAATATTAGAAACAATTGTACTCCACTCTGACCCTGGCGAACCATTAGATTATAGTATTAGCTTTATACGACAGGAGGTTTTTTTTGATTAAAAGTTCTCAATTTAAGTAAGCCTTGCTTTACTCTTCGATTCTGAACTTTTGGAGTTAGCTTTTGCTTAAAGGTCCCGCCCTGAAGAATCGCTGATGGTTTTTGGGGTTTATTTATTGACTTACTTTTCAGTAGTTTTTCGTGTGCAGCCATTTTATTATCTTCATCTGAAGATAGATCAACGGGTGGTCTTTGTTCTAATCTGAATGAATCAACCACATTATCTCCCTCTATTATGTCAACGTAGATGCCGACAGGTGTAGAGGCTCTGTCGAATGCGGATTCAGAGTCGAGATAGATGACAGATGCCTGGAATATTAGTTCTTCCCGGGTATTCATTGCAAGGTTTTTTGCATTGGTTTCAAATTTTTTCCAGTTTGCATTATTTTTAAAATTTGCCCATAAGGGAATAATATTAAATGGAACATCGGGCCCTCCTAGTTCCAATGTCATAATGTAATCCTTATATATATCTGGACGACCTGAATTTTTTACATTACCTTTCATGAAATTTTGGCTTTTAACAGATGCTGAAACTGAAAACTGGCTGACAGGATCAGGTGTATTTGGGTGTATATCAGCCTCGGTTACTTCAATGACACCTTCTACATAGATAGGGCGTTCAAACACTGGGATACGAGCATAAAACCAGCCCATTGTCTCAATGATGATTTCGACGGGTTTGTTGCGTTTTTTACCTTTAATTTTTTCATCGAATTTATAGGAAGTTGTTTCTATAACCTCATACATATACTTAATATCCTTACCGGTAAAAAAGGGGGACTGTCAATGATGCTAATTTATAAGCAGAATTATGTTATTAAGACACCCATCATATATTTGACAAGTACAATCATCAAGCGTAGTTTTTCATAAATAGAAGGAATACGTTAAATCAGGGAAATGATCATGCCAAAGCCCCGTTGCAATCAGGTGTCGCTTGAAGCGACTTCTTATTATCATTGTGTTTCTCGTTGTGTTCGTCGAGCATTTCTCTGTGGGATTGATGATTTTACAGGTAAAAATTATGAATATAGGCGACAGTTATTAGAAAATAAAATACTTGAATTAGGTAATATATTTGCAATTGATGTCTGTGCTTATGCAGTTATGTCAAACCACTACCACCTGGTGTTACATATTAATAAAGAACAGGCTGAAAGCTGGACGACTGATGAAGTTATACAGCAATGGCACAAGCTCTTTTCGGGTACACTGTTTTCACGGCGTTATATCAAAAAAGATAAATTACTTGATGCAGAGTATGATTTACTTATAAAAGATGTAGAGAAATGGCGCGTACAGTTAATGGATATAAGCTGGTTTATGCGGGTATTAAACGAAACAACCGCTCGATCATCTAATAAAGAAGATAAATGTACAGGTCGGTTCTGGGAGGGGCGATTTAAGTCTCAGGCACTTTTAGATGAACCTGCTCTGGCTGCATGTATGGCGTATGTTGATCTAAACCCAATAAGATCAAAGTTAGCGAACTCACCTGAGGATTCAATGCATACATCAATTAAGTTAAGAATCGATAGCTTAAATCAAAGGGGGAATAGCCATTCAAATAAACAGCCTAATAATCTTTACCCATTTGTTGGTAATCCGAGACAAAATATACCGGCGGGGTTACCGTTTTGTTTAGAGGATTACCTGGAGCTTGTCGATATTACGGGTAGAATCATGCGAGAAGATAAGCGGGGATTTATATCAAACAAAACACCGCCCATACTAAAGCGATTAAATATAGCAGCAGATAACTGGATTTATCTTTCAAGGCACTTTGAAAGTAAACTTAAAGGCCTGGTTGGAACAGCATTCCATCTAAAAGAAGCGTATAAGGTGTTCGGGTACAAACGTAACTGCTATCTGAGTAATTGTGAAAGGTACTTCACCTAATTATACCGGTATTAATTTTTAGTCATCTAAGTCAATCTTCGATTGATTTTTTCTTATTTCTTAATTTCAATGTTTTATGTTTAAAGCTAAAGTTTTAACTATCTAGTTAAAAAATAATTATTGGGAGTTGAGGTACTTGAATTGGTGATTAGTGTTTTTGTGTGCTTTTTATAATGGGTGTCTTATTAGTGGTTCGATAACTCTACTACATAGTTTCCTAAACTATGGCTTATAAATGTTAATTTATTCGTTACTCCACTAAATGCAGTACTTGTTATTTCTAGCGCATTAACTAAATCTGGCGCTGAAAGTTGAGCGTTAATCAAAGCTTTCCCATACTGCTTTAACTTTCCTCTTAATTTCCTTGTGGCATACATTCCGATATTAGGTTGTCGAGGAATATAATTTAGGAACCCACGTATTTTTCCGTGGTGTACAGATGGCCATGAGAACGCTAGTACATTTACATTGTACAATTCTTTTAATTTAAAGCATTTTTTTAAATTTTTTTCTAAAGTTTGGTTGTTTCCATGAATAAAGAAAACCCAAGGGTTGTTATTTCCTGAAGTAATTGATTCTATAATAAAATCTTGTTCATTCCCCTCATCTTCGAGAGCTAGTTTAAATCCTTTGTAGTTGCTACCTGCTTCAACACTGGCACATCTTAAACGATGTGTAAAATTGGTCATCTTATTTTTAAATAGTGTAACGCCAGTTCTATTTTCCCTGATTCCACGATTGGTTAAGAGTATTATTTTATTATCCATTGAGTTCCCTTATAATTCTGCATTGAAAATCTGGGGGGGATTCTAAAATTTTACTATAGTTAGTGAAAACTAAGATCTGATCCTGAATTTTATAGCTTATTATAGGATACCCAACTATAACAAAAACTAGATTGTATATAAGTCATTGTTTTTACTAATTTCTTAACATGGGTGTCTTATTAGTGCCGATAACAAAACAACTAGATTTCATATAAGTCATTGTTTTTACAAGTTTCTTAATATGGGTGTCCTATTTAGTTTGTTATAATTCGGACAGATCAATATAGTCTTCTTCAAGTGAAAAAACACCTTCTGAAAAGTTTGCAGTTTTTGCCTTGTCTTTTAAGTCGTTTTTGCATAAGCGTAGATAGACTAAGTCATTACCTATAAGAGCTGACTCATCATCACTTGATCGTTCTATATTACACTCTAGTTCGCTTTCTCGTTCTGATATAGATCGCCAAAGTAGATTAAAGAGCTTTTCATCAATTGTGGTATTGAATGATCTCATTTTTATACCTATGCCTTTTTCTTAAATGATTTTTTACAGTGTATTACAACTTTTTCAAGTAGTGAAACAAATTCATGTATCGACATGTTTTTTGTAGGGCATAAGCTGTAGTGCCCTGTTCTGGTCAAGTCCAACCGGACACTTTCTTTAGAGATTTTTCATAGTTAACGGGTGATTGATCACCATTCGCAGTATGCAGCCTCTCAAGGTTGTAA
>JADGFA010000035.1 GCA_016744065.1 Gammaproteobacteria bacterium | reverse complement strand
CACCTTCATTATTAACATGACTATATGCATTTTTTTTACAATAATCAAAGTCCCAGTATTTTATTATTCGAACCCCTCCATGCGTTGCAATTAAAAAATGTCCTGGCGGTATTTGATGAATATTTTTAAATAATGTACGGTCCCTGAAAAAGAAAGCACGACTCACATACGCATCTTCATCCCAAATTGCGGGGACACCTGCCGCAAGTAACGCCTTAATTTCAGATGCAAAATAAACTTTCCCATTATGTTCAGCATAAAATAATGGTTTTATACCAAAACGATCACGAGCGGCAAAAAACTGCTGATTATTAGCATCCCATATACAAAAAGAAAATTCCCCTCGAAGATGTTTTAAACAGGCACTGCCATACTCATGGTAAAGATGAAGGGCAATTTCACTGTCTGATCTGGTTTTAAAGAAGTGTCCCTTTTTAATTAAATTGTCACGTATTTCCTCAAAGTCATAGAATTCACCATTTGCCACAAGATGAACAGTATCTGAGGCATTTGAAATAGGCTGATCACCCGTACTCAAATCAATAATACTAAGACGTGTATGACCTAAAGCTACTTTTTTATCCTTAGACACCCAGATACTTTGATGGTCTGGCCCCCGATGATATAGCGTATCCAGACCCGCCCTAACAGATGTTTCACTAATGATATGACTGGTAGAAAAAACACTAAAAATGCCACACATTTAAATATCTCTTTTTAATAGAACCTGTTGTTAAATTAAGGTAAATCGCGTGGAGGGTGACCGCTATAATCAATATCATCACACCGTAATGGCAAAAACGAATCTGGCTTTTTATTTTTAGCATCAATAAAACAGGCTGTAACACCGCTGGCAACAACCATCGATTTTATTTGATAAACTTCATCCCCAGTAAAACCCTGATCAGATAAAAAGGCAGAGGTATAGCCCCCAATATTAATGCCCAGGCCATATTTTTTTTCAAGATACTGACCTATTTCATACGCAAGCGATAAATGCTCACCTATTGAAAACCCGAGTTTATATGTCATTTTTTCATGAGGCTCTAATCTTTCATCTTTTTTTTCAACAGGACGAGCATAACCTGTAATGACAGGTTTATTATTTTTATTTTTTTTGCAATTTGAAACTATTTTTTCAACAACCATGCCTTCTTGATACTCTTTCAAAGCATTCTGTATAAACTGAATACCCTGTAAAGACGTTTTACTACCACCATATGCACGAGAATCAGCCGCCAGGGTTCCGGCCACTGTTGCTGCTGTAACACTTGTACGTGCTGAGCCACACAAAGCACCAATCTGATTACACCAGATACGTGAATCTGGATAACTCATGCCAATAAAATTACCTTCAAACCATTTTGACAGGTTTTCATCTACAAGTTTACCCGTTGCATTTAATATGATCATCTGCATATAAGATACATGACCAAGTAACTCATTCATAATAGAATGGCCGTGACTATATGCATCCAGGCCACCTAACCAGCCACCGGCAGAACTCACTATTTTCCCTCTGCGGTTATCCCAGTAACTTACATCTGTCATACTATTTTTCAATGACATAGTCTTCATCCGGTAACATAGGCATAGCGGTGATGGGCTTGTGCGTTTGCTCTAAACCATGTGCAAGTAATCCAGGAGCACTCATCAGTTGAAATAACCCTGCTCCTTCCCTTGCTCCTATCCCCAGGTCATTAAAAACAGCCGCTGCAACACCTGTACTTAACCAGCTCATTCCACAACTTGAAATTTCATTTGCAAATAAGCTACCCCATTTCAAAGAGCGCCCTGCTCCTTCTAATTGAGATAAATATTTTACCGTTTTAACCGCCAGATTATCTATACTGTTAAATCTTGAGCCGAATCCTGGAACAATATGATTATCTCCAGTTCCAACAGGTTTATAAGTACTTAATAAAGATTTGCTCACCTCTTCAGGACTTAGTTTTAGATGACTGTTAAAAAAATTAATTGAATTTTCAACTTCTGCTGAACCCAGATGCTCACCTCCCATTGCCATTAACCCTACAGGCAGTATATGCGCATGATTAGATTTACTAACACCTGCACTCATTGCAGCCCTGGTTGCATTATGCCTTGGGCCTGGATTTATAAGAAAAACCATCAGACTTTCTAGCAAGTTCGATTGTTCTGGAGTAGGTAATTCACCGGTAAAAAGCAAGAACAGTGTATCCGTAAATTTACCGAATTTTATTAGTTCATATATATCATAACCATGTAATCTACATTTATGAGCTGAATAAGGGTTATTTTTATCTGCCTCTTCCTGCCAGATACTGGTAGTGGATTTCTCTGAAAAAACTTGAGTTTTTTTAATCATTCTAATTACTTAAAATAATTTATCGGTTAATTCATATGATAACGTAATTCAAAATAAATCTGTTGTTCATTCAAAGGAAAATCATCAGCTATTGTATTTTCACCTGTTGGCTCTCTTGCATCTTTATTAAAAACATTATTAACTACAATTGCTGCTTCCAGGTTATCTGCAATATTTCTACGTCTAAATGTCATATTAACTAATGTATAATCATCAATAGCGTCTCTTGTATCCGTCGTTTCCCTTTCTCTATCAGCAACCCAGTTAAGCTGGCTCGATAACTCCCAGTCAGATAAAAAACTCCAACGCAGATCAACATACAATTGTCGTTGTGGTGTAAATGCACCCTGCACATCAGTGATACTATCTTTTGTACTTTGGTATGAAAAATTACCTAATAAGCGCCACTGTTTATTTATTTTCCAGTCAGTGTCTAACTCAAAACCTTCTCCCTTTAGGCTATTTGCATTCTCAGCCACATTTCCAGCTCCAGTATAGCTAATCATATCTTTGGTTTTAAAATGATATATACTTAAATTTGTAAATAGCTCACTTACTGGTTGATATGAAAATGCAAGCTCAGTTGTATCTATTATTTCCGGGCATAAATTATTATTCCCAATAGCAACAGGGTTATTTTTATTATTTAACTCCGAAAATGCAGGTGCTCTGAATGCACTACCAAATAATAATTTAGTCGATAAATTATCATAGGTATTCCAGACCAGAGCTAACCTTGGATTTGTAGTTCCACCAAAATCAGAATAATCATCATAACGAACACCTACAGTAAAGGTCCAGTCTGCAGCTATATCCCAAACATCCTGAAGAGAAAAATACTTAATGGTTCTTTTATCATCACTGGTATATATTGAATCAGGGTTCTCTGTTACATCCGTTAACACTCCATCTATTACAGGCGTTAATCCGTCTATAATCCCTGGGCCAAAATTTTTCGATTCATTTGCTACTAGCTTTTCCTGTTTAGCACCTATATTAAAACGCAGGTTATGTTTTTTTATTCCTTCATAAAAAGCAATTAAATCTAATTGAGGAATAGTACTTTTCCGTCCAGGGTTCCCAAGGTATCCATCCGTAAACTGAACGATACAGGCAGGCCCTAAACCTGGCAGTGTCGGACAGCTTGTATCTGGAACAGAAAAAGAATTACCATCTGCACCAATTAACAAACTGGTTCCAGCAGGAAATATATTGAAATGATATTGGGTATCAACACTCTGATAACTTAATTTACTACTAAACTCCCAGTCTTTTACCCAGTTCTTATTATTATATTCCATTGAAAACAGGTACTGATTAAAATCCCCATAACCTTCTGGATCAAGAGCCAGGGCTACACCAGCACCTTGCCCTACATCTCTTTGCAGCCAACCATCCAGACCTATTTTCCAGTTTTCATTATCCAGATGTAAGTTATATGTTGTTGACTCATATCGATAATCCAGATGACCTGGAGCAAGGGAAGCTGGTGCACCAAAGCCAAAACCATCAATTGTTGTTTGTAGGTCACTATTGATTACTCTACTTTTGTCGGCACCCTGATTTACATACTCAAGATTAACAGCCATATTCCAGCCATTATCTAATACTGCCCCATACTGCGCCCATATATTTTTTGTACTATTTGAGCCTCCTCGAATACCCGTACTGAAACCATTAAGCTCTTTAGCACTCTTAGTAACAATATTTATAACACCTGAAAAAGCATCTGCACCATAAATAGCTGAACCAGGACCACGAATAATTTCAATACGTGAAATATTTTGTACATTTATTTTACTGCTCTCAGAAAATACACCACTGAGTAAATCAGACGAAATACGATAACCATTTAACATTATAAGCACTTGAGGCGTAATGCTTGTTTTAATTCCTCTAATATTTATTTGCCCAAGAGATGTTAAAGTCGATAATGAATAGTGTAACCCGGGCACCGATTCAAGCGCCTCTTCAATAGTCAGTGCGCCCATTGCTTTAATATCTTCAGCAGTAATGACACTCGCCGTAGATGGAGCCTTGGATATAGGTTGAGAAAAACCTGTAGCAATACTTATCATCTCATCATTACCATAAAGCAGGTAAAGATCGTCTTCTTCACCGTCCTCCTTAGCTGATACAGATAATGCAATGATAAGTAAAAAAACTGTGATGGATGCATTAAACAAATTACGTTCCATTAATTCTCTCCACTGGCCTTTGCATCCTTTCTGGCCAGGTAATTTCATTTGCCTCGAGTAGACATACTTTAATTGTAAAAATTATAACTATATCATTTCTGCGGCTTATACTCTTACACACTACATTCAATAAAGTTAACTTAAAACTAACTTTATACTATTTACAGCATATATTTACCATAGTATTTTCATACTATAACTTATTTTTTAATATTAAATCCCATACAGATAAAAACCTACAGTTGTAAAACCATAATATATATAACTGTTAGCTAAACCAGACTCTTATTTTTATAATAATTGAACAACTACAGAGATCATTTACTAGTTTAAATACCCATTGAGTATATATAGCGTAGGCTAATTTATCTGGATATCAATGTTATCCGCTTATTTTTTTCTTTATCTCGCTTCTCTATATTAGCATCAGCCAATATATCTAGTGGTTGTGGCTTAGCAATATAAAACCCCTGAGCTTCATCTATACCTAGTTCCTTTAAACGACTGAGTATTTCCTCATCCTCTACATATTCAGCAATCGTTTTTAAACCCAATACATGACCAATATCATTAATTGATTTTACCATTGCATTATCAATTGGATCAGAAATGATATCTTTAACAAACACTCCATCAATTTTTAAGTAGTCAATCGGAAAATTTTTCAAATATGCAAATGAAGACATACCACTACCAAAATCATCTAGTGCTGTTTTACAACCCAAATCTCTCAACCGTCCGATTAAAGCTGTTGCCCTCGATAAGTTTGTAATTGCGGCTGTTTCAGTTATTTCAAAACAAATTTTCTCCGTAGGTACCTTTGTTTTTCTTAATTGTAACTCTATAAAATCAAATAACTTCTCATCATTAAGAGACATACCAGAAAGATTAATGGCACAACATTTTAAATTTTCAAGTTGAACTGGATTTCTAGCTAACCAGTTCAGCGAAGCACGAATAACCCAACGATCTACTTTATGAGCCAGATTATAACGTTCTGCCGCTGGCAGGAAAAAACCTGGAGGTAGAATATTGCCATCTCTATCAAACATACGAATTAATATTTCGTAATGTTGCGTTTTTTCATCTAAGTTGTTCATTGAAACGATAGGTTGATAATATAATTGAAACAGGTCATTTTCATAGGCTTCAGTTATACTCGATACTACATTCATTTCACCCTGGCGCTGCATTAATTCCTGATCATCTACAAGATAAGTATGCACCCGATTACGACCCTTCTCTTTTGCCATATAACAGGCAGAATCTGCTTTGCTTAATATATCCTGAAATTCATAACTGGTATTATTGATGGGCACCAGCCCTATACTAATCCCTATAGTAAATGGATTATCATTCCAGACATACCTGTAGTCCTGCACAGCTTCACACATCGATTTAGCTATTTTTTCGGCCTGCTCCAGAGGACAGTTTTCTAACAGTAATACAAACTCATCACCTCCCACACGCGCTAAAGTATCATCTGACTTTCTAATTCTATTTAAAAGAAGTTTAGAAATATTCTGTAATAACTGATCACCCGCCATATGACCGCAGGTGTCATTTATAACCTTAAACTGATCCAGATCCATATAGCATAATGCATGCTCTGTATCCTCTTTCACTTGATTTAGCACTATACCAAGATGGCGCTCAAAATCAGCTCGGTTAATTAAACCTGTAAGTGAGTCATGGGTCGCTTGATAAGTCAGTTTCTGTGCCATATTCCGGGTTTCTGTAACATCATGAAACACCATTACCGTACCCGTAATATTATTATTTTTATCCCGTGTAATAGCGACTGAATCCTCAACAAATATTTCATTTCCTATTCGTGGCCTGAACATACAATGCTGCTCAGAAACAATAACCTGACGATACTTGATACACCTCAGAATTGGATTGTCTTCTTTCCGATGATTTTTTTCATCAAACATCTGGAAAATATCATCTAAAGCGGTTTCATTAATTTCACCCAGCTTCCATCCAGTTAAACGCTCCGCAACCGGATTCAGGTATAACACTTTTCCTTCAATATCAGTAGTAATAACCCCATCAGCAATTGAATTCAGGGTTATCATCGCACATTCTTTTTCTTTATAAAGTGCTTCCTGCCTTTCCTCTAACACTTCCATCATGCTATTAAATACACCTGCAATATGCACTATCTCTTTAGGGCCTTTCAATTGAGCCTTAACCTGTACATTACCAATTTTTGTTTTTTGCATAATTTGTGATAAATTATCTAACGGTTTAGTAACCCGTGTTAAAACAAAACCAAGTAAAAATAATACAATTGTGGTGACAAGTAAGGCGATACCAATATTAGTTATAAATATTGTTTTCTGTATTTCATTTAACGCGGCTTTATCAACAACAATGTAAACAGAACCAATCAACTCCTTTCCACCTATATCATCAATATAAAGAGGGCTTTCATCATTAACAGGTGTATATACAGGTGCAAAAAAATGCCATACATTATCAGATTCACTAACCATACGAGCTGTATCAATCAAGTACTTGTCAGGTATCACCGCATACGGTTCGTTTTTGATATCACCTTTACTTAATAAAACATTAAAGTCACTATCCAGTATTTGAACATAAATAACACCTGGAAATAATAATGCCGATACCGCTGCATCTTCAGCATTTTCTGCACTGGCATACAATAAAGCCAGCATACTTTGTGCTGCAAAATTAGATGCTACCTGAACACCTTCGCTGATTATTTGCTCACGCATATGGTTACTTGCAAACCAGGAAGAAGTAATTGCGGTGACCAGTGAAAGCCCTAGCACACTTAATGTGAATATATAAAACAGCTGTTTTCTAAAGCTTGGCTGAGTAAAAAATATTTTTTTAAACCAGTTCAATATATTATCCCTGGTTTATCTTGTAGGAAAAACTATGTCAAATTGACGTAGTTTACTTTTTGAAAAGCTTAACCCTAGATGGGAAGCCGTTCTTCTATTAATAGCTAATTTTAAATCAGAGGTTGGAAACAACTGATATTTTCCATTTGAAGAAATTTGCTCAACTGCAATAGCTGCAAGTTTTTTTCCCATCAGTTTATGATCTGGAAATAGAGCAAATAAAGTTCCTTTTTTTGCATGTATTGGATTATTTGAAAAAACAACAATATTTTTTTCCCATGCCGCCTGTAATACTTTAGGTAATATTGCCTTATCAGGCACGACTCTGTCTAATGGAATCCAGATTGCATCTTTATTACTCTCAACTTTTGTTAATATTTCATTATAATATTTAATACCGTCCTTAAGGTTATCTACCTTATATGAAACCAGCTCTATATTTCTTTTCATAGCGGCCTTTTCTGCAATATCAATTAACCAGCCAGTATTTTTTTCACTGTAAACAACATGAACTCGTTTAACATTTGGTGCTAAACTTGTAAGATGATGCAGAAATACCTCTGGACTTCCATCCATACTAATACCTCCATGACCATTTGGCGTTGCAACAAGTGCACCAATCGTTAATGGTAGATTGCCTGTAAGTTTTTTAGAAATTCGATAACTACGTTGCCCTAACGCCAATACCGTTTGTATCTTGTTATCTGCTAACCAGACATCAACATCTTCGCTTTTAGTTTTTTTAGATACACGCCGGGTAATAATATGGATGCCTTCGAGCTCATTAATTCCATCCAGTATATTATTAAATACTCTGGAATAACTGCCACTTGCTTCGGGGTATAAAACGGCTAACTGAACTGATTCGGCACAAACTTGCTTATAACTAATAATACTGAAGATTACTAGAAAAAATTTAACTATCCTTAGAATGACACGCTTAAGGTCATTTACTACTATCACTATTTACCCTACAGATATGCAAAAAATTTGTATATCACTGATTTAATTAGATTTTAACTTGCCTATTACCGCCGGCTAATATACTTGTGTTTTTTCTATACCGATCTAGTTTGTCAGAGTATAGAACTAAATAAACGCTTCTACCGCATAAAATTTAGCTAACCTGAAAACCCTGACGTTACGATAAAGCTCTATACTGGGCCACACCTTAAACACAAGAACAATATAATCTCGTTTTCACGGCTAGAAATACATGCCTGAATAAATCTAATATGACTGGTTTTATACTGCTGCCCCAACGAAGTACGGGAACAAGATAGCATATATAAATTAAACCAAAAACGCCAAATATACTTCTACAGTCTAATCTTCTATATCAACTGGTTTTTGTTTAAATAGTTTTTTACCTGTAAACATCGCTGATATCAACGAGCCTCCCTCTTTTCTTTCTGCTCTGATTACAAAGTAAATATGCACGATGATTATAAACATTAGTATATAAGCAGAGTACAGGTGTATAACACCGAAAGGTTTTTTAAATGACTTTAGCTCGCTCACTTTTGATTTAACTGTTCCAGCGGAGTTATATGGAACTATATCGTCTGGGCTTGTATTTGCATCTACTATATATTCAGCAACAAACGATCCAAGTGGTGGATAATAAATATCAGTACCTGCACGAACTAACCCCGTCACCATCATTGTTATCAACAGTAATATCATCAATGATACCGCTAAACGCCCTAGTGGGTTATGCCCAAGGTACTGCTGAGGCGAGCTACTCTTTATTGACACCCTGTAATCACCAAGCTGTTTTATAAAGCCTTTGCCAGGAAAAATATTTTTCCAACGAGCATATTTCGAACCTATAAACCCCCATACCAGGCGCCACAACACATTAAAAGAAAAAATATACCCCACGATGACATGTACTGTTTTTAAAGCTATTTTTGCATCGATACTAACAATACCCAGCTCTTTTTTGTACAGCATCACCATTCCAACAAAAATAAGTAACACGACACATATAAAATTCACCCAGTGAAATACTCTAGTAGATGCATCCCAAACCTTATATTCTTCAAAATTTGCACTCGACATTTTACTAGCCCTCATTTTTTTCTATCGACAGCTGATTAATTATTTCATCAATCATCGCTTTATAGTCATTAAGTTTCTGCTTAACTTCCAGTTTTTCATTTTTATCCAATTTTTTATAACCTCGCCCATAAGGCCAGCCATAGCCCCATCTATACGAGGTATTAAAATGAGCAGAACCTCCCACCTCGACTCCAGCCAGCATTAATCTGGCTATATTCACCTCACCTACTTTTATCACACACTGCTCAAGTGCTTTATCTGCTGTTTTTTTCTGTACTTCACTACCACCTTTCCAGTACGCAAGGTCATGCAAAAAACAACAGTGCCTCCAGAGCGCACGCTGTGAATAACGACCATCAGGAAAAAAACTACAGCCATCGGAGCTAAAAGGTTTAAGCTCCAATGAAATAACACTTGATGAAAAGAATACCAGGGATAGTAAAATGAGTATTTGTTTAGTCATTGAGTCTTCGTCATATTTAATTATCAGGACTATATCAATATGATATTAAGAAAATCTTAAATATACGTATACTGGTACATCAAACTAAACAGGAGCCACCCAGGTAAAAATTAGCCTTAGCACAGGTTAAAACGCTATATAGATACCGTAAGCTTAAATTCTAACGTAAAAATTGATGTATTAATGGCTGGTTCCCGCAGATCTTGTTATTTTATTGTAAACATTATATTTACCAGAAGGTTTTTTCATAGGCAATCTTTTTATCTCTTTAAGACTTTTTGCATCATATACAATAACTTCACCCTCCATATCCCAGATACTTAATAAAGCGTGTTTACCCCCTTTATCAAATTCAACATGAGCTGCCGTTTTTCCCTTAGATGGCCGTAGGGTTTTTACAATTTTTAGTGTTGATTTATCAATAATATGAACTGCTTCTTTATTCGGGCCAAAAAACACATCCACCCAGGCATAGGCCGAGTTTTCATGACTTCGCATAAAGAACCCAGGACCCAGTGTTTTTATACGTTTAATTGTTTTCCAGGTTTCCATATCGATGATTGTTACCACCCCTTCTTTAAGATTGGGCGTGGCCAGAACAGTACGGCCTTTATAATCCCAGGTTATACCTGAACTCATATGAGGCATACCTTGTAAATCAAGGGTTTTTATTGTTCGACCTAAATCCAGATCAACCACTTTGGCTTTTTTATCACGTGAAGAACCGATAATTAATTCATATGACTGGTTAAAAAAGAAATCATCAAGATAATCTTCGGTTTTAATTTTTCTTATCGGAAATTTACCCTTATGCCTCGGCTGACCTGCATTCTCACCGGAATCCTCACGATAATCATGCATCCATTTACCAAAGCCCATGGGTGGATTGTCTTCATATGAAATTTCCCAGACCTGTTTAATATCTTTTAATGCAGCGATAAATGTTTTTCTGGGGGCTGCATCATACACTGCACTGACTCTGGAGCTATTGCCTGCTCCATCTATAACCGGTATCACCTTTACTGGTAGTAAATCATCAGCAGACATAATAACTAATGTATGAGGTAGATAATTTCCCGCAATAACATGTTTACCATCACTGGATATCGCCACATTACGCATATTAATACCCACTCTAATTTCAGCTACAACTGCCAGGTTATAAATATCGTATTTTGTAACCCAGCCATCACGTGAACCAAAATAAACGAAATGACCATCCGGTGAATATTTAGGCCCTCCATGCAATGAGAAACGGGATGCAAAACGGTGAATCGGCTCAAATGTATCACCATTGAGTACTGTTATATGATGGTCGCCTAACTCAACCACGAGAAAAATATTCATCGGGTCTGCATCCCATACGGGTTTAGCCGGCAGTTTTTTTACTTCAGGATAAACAACCTGGCTGGCTAACATATCGCTTAAATCCCATCTGGGTACTTCTGCCAGTGGAGTATAAATATAATCAACCAGTGACTGAATTTCAGCTTTATTTAATTTATCTTTGAAAGAAGGCATCTGGCTGGCTACACGCCCCTGACTAATAACTTTATGTGCTGCTTTTTGTCTCAGACGTTTGAGATTTTCAGGTAACAATGCTGGCCCCATTAAGCCCAGTCGATTTTCACCATGGCAACTTGCACAGTGATTTTTGAAGTTTTCTTTTGTTTTAGACGATGATTCAGACTGTGAGTTTGCCTGAACTGTATATATTGAAAACCATAAGATTAATATTGTGGTTATTATTTTCATAAGTAAGGATTCTTTACTGCTGAATTAAGTTAAATAATATTTATGGCTTCGCTATACTCACGTAGCCACATTACTGTCCAGAATAAAAACCGCTGTCATCTTGAGCGAAGCCGAAGAATCTGACACCCACCTCTATGACTTTCTTTCCTGTCACGCTCCTTCACTATCTTTCAGGATGACGGTTCAGTTTATGTTTTAAAGCTTAACATTATGCACAATTTAATTTCATCCGTTAAACTCTGGTAATATTTACTTCTTTCAAACGACCGTCATAAGGCCTGTTCTCGACCCTTCTATCAGATGCTTCCACACCTATTTCTTCATCAGATAAATAACAGGCTGGATCTTCTTCCCATGGGTCACCGGTCAACTGATAGGCTCTTACCCGGGTATTACCTCCACATATAGCTTTATGCTTACATGCAGCACAACGACCTTTTAAAGGTCTTTGATCCTGTTTAAAACCAGCCATTAAAGGGTCAGACGTATCCTGCCAGATTTTTGAGAAAGCACGATCTTTTACATTACCCAGATTATAATTCCACCAGAAGGTATCTGGATGAACATTACCCAGATTATCAATGTTGGAAATATTGACACCCGATGCATTACCACCCCAGTTTTCAAGTCGAGTAATAAGCTCTGCTTCTTTTTCATAATATAATTCAGGTATATTTTTCTTTGCCCATAACATCAAGTAAATTCCATCAGCATCATTATTACCCGTCACAAACTCTCTTTCATTGCCTCTTTGAATATGATCCCAGCAGGTATCAAACAATAAATCCATGGCTGTACGGGTCATTTTATGAAACACAT
Organism: Gammaproteobacteria bacterium; assembly: GCA_016744065.1. Classification (GTDB taxonomy): domain Bacteria; phylum Pseudomonadota; class Gammaproteobacteria; order SZUA-229; family SZUA-229; genus SZUA-229. The sequence continues at coordinate 33,262 of JADGFA010000035.1, read as the reverse complement.
CATCTTTACGATTTTTATTACCCCTACCTGCATAATTTAAGTGTGAAAGATAAAATTTATCGATATCTCTCTCATCCATTAAAGTTAAAATATCAGGTAACTCATGTACTGTATCCTGAGTTAAGGTAAAACGCATACCCACTTTTATACCATTTCCCTTACACAAATCGATACCATGCATAGACTCTTTAAATGCACCTTCACGACATCGGAACATATCATGGGTTTTTTCCATACCGTCGATACTGATACCTACATAGTCATAGCCGACTTCGGCAATCTGTTTGATATTATCTTTTGTAATTAATGTTCCATTTGTAGAAAGCCCCACATAAAACCCCATATCTTTAGCACGGTGTGAAATTTCATAAATATCAGGGCGCAATAAGGGCTCACCACCAGACAGAATTAAAACCGGCACCTTAAATTCCTTAAGATCGTCCATCGTGGTAAATACCTGATCAGTAGTTAACTCGCCGGGAAAATCTTTATCGGCTGAAATTGAATAACAATGTTTACAGGTTAAATTGCAACGGCGCACCAGATTCCAGATAACCACCGGTCCTGGGGGCTTTCTCGCTGGCCCTAACGGGGTATCTTCAGCCAGTGTTTTCATGAATTGTGTCATTCTGAACATAATAATTTTCCTTATCTAAATAATTAAAAAACTAACTATTTAAACACTTATTTTTTCCTGTCATCCTGAGCGAAGTGAAGAACCTAATGTAGCACTCTACAATACTGCTTCACGATAAAAGACCTTCTACTTCTTTCAGGATGAAAAATTTAATTTAAATTCTTAAACCTGTTTTCTTAAGGATTCGAGTACTAAATAAAACCTGATGAGCTAAGTTGTCACCTGCCAGCAAATCTGCAATTTTTTTAACTTTTTCATGAACTTCATCATGCGTTTTACCATGCACCATAGCAAACAGGTTATATGGCCACTCGGGAAGAAATTGTGGACGCTGATAACAATGACTGACAAAATCAAGTGCGCCCACTTTTTCGCCTGATTGAGTAATCTTTTCTTCCTGTACATGCCATACACTCATACCATTAGATTTAAACCCTAATTTATAATGATTGGGCACAACCCCACTACGACGAATAATCCCCTGATCAGTCATATTTTTCATGCGGCTAATAACTTCATTAACATCCAGGCCTGTTTGTTCTGCTACATCATTATATGGATGAAGCGTTAAGGGTAAACCTGTTTGAGTCACCGAGATGATCTTTCTATCACTCTCATCAAGAATATAATTTTCAGAATTTTGTTGTGTTGCTAATATATTCATATCTCAAATTTCAGACCCAGAAAAAACTCCTGTAATTTGGGCATGTTATAAACGTTAATACCTGTTTTCTGTTCAATTTTATCAATCACCTGTTGAACCTGTTGAGGTAATTCTGTAGCAATAACAAACCACATACTTAGTTCATGCTCTCGCTCATAATTATGTGCCACCTCAGAAAAACTATTCACTATTTCTGTCACTTCATCATAACGCTCTTTATCCACTTTCATCGCTGCAAGGGTTAAACCACCACCCATTTTTTCCGCATGATACATGGGGCCAAACCGGCTGATCACACCTTCTGATTTCATCTTTTTTATTCGACTGATAATTTCATCTGCGGGTATTTCAAGCGTTTTTTCCAGTTCCTTCCATGGATTTTCACAGATTGGAAAACCACCCTGTAACTGGTTAATGATTTTTTTATCATGTTCGTGTAAATTCACTAAAGTTCTACTCTTTCTGACTTATTTTCATCTTCATGGCAATGTATATAAATAGCACCTCGCTGCTTAAAGCAACGAGTACTGAATAATAGCTCATGATTTACCCCCTCAACCTGACAACTTTTTATCATCAGGCTAAGGTTCTTTTTTACATCATCTCTATCCTGACCATGAATCATACAAAATAGATTATAAGGCCAGTCAGGTAAATTACGTGGTCGACGATAACTAAGTGTGACGAAATCAAACTGACCAAAACACTGGCCTAATGCATCGACACTTTTCTCAGGAATATCCCACACCACCATGGCGTTAGATTTATAACCCAGCTTTCGATGACGCACTACCAGACCAAAACGTTTTATATCGCCTTTTTCCTGCATTAACTGAATATAATTTATTACCTCATCCTCAGTACTGTTTATTTCACTGGCAATAGCTGCATAAGGATGAGTGATAAGGGGCAGCCCTTTCTGTAAAACAGAAATTAAACGTCTTTCATCAATCATGACTACACCCTCCATCTATAAGCTTCAATGGAAATCCGAGGTCGATGTGGTAATCTTTTTCCATAGGCAGGGACATAATACGAATATCTGTTTTTGCTTCCATATCCTCAAGTGTTCTGTCTAATATTTTTTTGTTTTCTGCCGTCACCACAAACCACAAATTAAAATGATGTTCACGTTCATAGTTATGATTAACTGCTGGATAGGCGCTGATTATACCGGCAATTTTTTCTAATTTATGTTCTGGTACAGCCATAGCAGCCAGCGTGCTAACACCTATTCGGTTCGGACGAAAAACAGGGCCTACCCGGCTTAATATACTTTTTTTATCAAGTTCCTGAAGTAACTCAAGAATAGTAGATTCATCAACATCCAGGCGCTCGGCAATATCCACATAAGGTGTGCTAGTAACGGGAAAATCATGCTGAAACTCATTCAGTAATTTTTGAATAAGTTGCATTTTTTTAATTTCTTCATGATCATAAATCTGATCGAGTGCCATGATGCAATGAATCCCCTGAAATCATTATCTATGGAACCAAAACTACAGTTATCAGAAGATTTAACCTTGACTTAAGACAAGTTGAAACGTGTACAGGGAACAACTTATTCAGCTCATTTTTATAACCGCATGATTTACATGAGTATTACTCAGTTTTTGACATATATCATTACTTGATTTACATCAAATGATGATCCACCTCACTCACATGTCCTAAATGAAATTATAATTTCAGGTTTTAATTCGTTATTTCTACATGCTCTTCTTTATTGTTTTTTTTATAAGCAATATTTCCATACAATGTAAAAGCAATACCAATAACAACGAATAAGGCACTTAGTAAGGTAAAATTATAAGCACTACTGGTTGCATACAGGGCAATACCACATACGATAACTGCAGCAACAACCGAATGTGCGATTACATATTTTTTTGCATAAACTGATATCAGATAACCACCGGTAAACATAACAAAAAACAATCCTGAAAAAATCAATAAATAATAAAAAGGTTGCCTGACCACTTTTGTCATCGGATAACTTTTCATTAGAATGTTATATCCAATATCTATAAACAAAAAGACCAGTTCAAACGTCAGACCTAAAAAAATCATCGAACTGACACTAATTAAAAGGGCTTTAATATTAATCATGACACCTACAGGCCAATTTTATGAGCACGATTAGTAAAGAAAATACCACTGGGTTTATCTGCCTTTAAGCTTTTAATTACTTCAAAGGTTTCTGTATTCAATACATCAACCCTGCTTTCATCCCTTACCGACATCCACACATGCTCACCTCTTGGGCTAAACTCCATATGCAGTACCGCTTTACCTGGTTTCAGAGTTTTAATTATTTTCAGCGTTTCTGTATCAATCACCTGTATCGTATCATTTCTCGGATGAGCAAAATTCACCCACATTTGCCGATGATCAGGGCGTGACATGACAAAGATAGGTTGTCCGTGAACCTTTATGGATTTTACCTGTTTCCAGTTCTGATCCATTACCAGAACTTCATGCTGCCCAACTGCCGGTAATAACATTTTATCGCCGGCCATGGCCCAACCTTCCAGATGTGGCATTTTATAAACGGGTAATTTTTGTTTTCCTTTACCGTAATGATTCATTACTCGGGTTACCCCTTTTTCAAGGTGCCATAAATCCAGCATTGCCAGACCATCTTCTCCAAATAAACCGGCAATGTAATAACGACCATCCGGTGTAACTAAACCATCGTAGGGTAAAGACCCTATATTTTTAAATTTTGTAATAACAGGTGTTGATATATTTTTCATATCGACAACCCATATTTCTCCCGCATCATATAAACTAAAAACAAACAACTGGCCTGGTGCATCTATCAGGCCAACCGTTTTAGACTGTTTACCCTGTGCATAAACTGCCGGGATATTAGCCACCAGATCGAGAGTATCGGCATTAAATATTTTCACTCCGCCCGGTTTATAATTTGAAACAGCAATCAACTTTCCGTCCTGCGAAATAGCGCCGCCAATACTGTTACCCGACTGCATAATTCGCTTAACTATTTTTTGTTCAAGTATATCAATTTTAGTTAAACCGCCATCTCTTCCAAAAACATAGCCATATCGTTCATCACGGGAATAAACAATAGAAGCATGGGACAGATCACCCAGACCTTTGATTGTTGCCAACGACGTATTCGTTGTATGCTCGACTAGTTTAACCTGCCCTATTGCGCGTTCAATAATCAGACCAAGGTCACCCGTGCCACGCAGGTTTTGCGTAGTACAGGATGTTAAAAACAAAATAACAGTTAGAGTAAAAAATAATTTCATAGTATATATACACGTTTAATTATCATGATAAAATTAAAAAATATTTTTTATACACCCTGCACACTGAGAAAAGTTGATGTTGTGATTTATTCTGTAATTTCACACATTAAATTATTAACTTACATTCAGGATGACAAGAAACATAAAATATTTAATTAATACCTTTGCGTAAAATCTTAATGATAATATTAATATCATCGTTAGTTAACAGAGACTTCCAGGGCGGCATAGGTGTACCTGGGCGTCCCTCTTTAATGGTAATAAAAAGCAATTCATCTGGTTTGTTTTTTAAAGCCAGAGACTGAAGAGAAGGCCCAAGCCCACCTTTTAATGTCATGCCATGACAGGAACCACAATCATGTTTTATTAGATACCGCAATTCCTGCTGTCTATCTGTTAATCGATCTGCAAAAACACTCAGCGATAAAAACACCAGTATAACCAAGCTAAGCGTCTGCAATATACTTCCTGGCTTTAATATTTATTTCTTCTTTATCCATTGCAGGGGAAAACCAATTTAATTCTTCAGAAAAATTAACCACATCACCAACAATAATTAACGCAGGTGAACAAATTGACATATCAATAACATCTGCTGGTAATTTATCCAGCGTTGAAATACATCGACGTTGTACATTTGTTGTACCATTCTCTATTGCTGCAGCGGGTGTACTGGCAGGCAAACCCGCTGAAATGAGTTGCTCTCTTAATTGAGGCAAACTGGCAAGCCCCATATAAAATACCAGAGTAGTATCTGCATCAGCCAGACTTTTCCAGTTTAAATCCAGTGGTTTATCTGCACAACAATGACCAGTAATTAATCTGACACTGGATGCAACACCTCTATGAGTTAACGGGATACCTGCATAAGCACTACAGGCCGATGCTGCGGTGATTCCAGGCACGTATTCAAAATCAACATTATGTTTAACTAAAAACACAGCTTCTTCACTACCTCGACCAAAAATAAACGGATCTCCACCTTTTAATCTGACAATTTTTCTGTCTTTTTTTGCCAGACTTACCAACAATGCATTTATTTCATCCTGATTCATATGATGCTTTCCAGTTGATTTACCAACATAGATTTTTTTCACACCATGAGGTATTAATTGCTGAATTTCTTCAGATACCAGCCGATCATAAACAATAACATCTGCCTGCTGTATTAATTTATATGCCTTAAGCGTTAACAGATCAGGATCACCTGGACCTGCCCCAACCAGTGAAACCATTGCTTTAGAACTGAACATTCACACTACCTGTCATCTCAGGGTGAGGACCACACCTATAAGGGAATAATCCCACCGTTTCAAATTTACGTTCATAAGACTCATCGGGAAAAATATAGTCTGGCTCAACTTCATTTAACTGTTTAAACCAGACACTATGGTATTGACGCTTTTCTTTATTAACCCAACGCACCGTTGTACCTGGTGTAATATTTATTTTTTGTGGGCTAAATTTATATTTAACTATTTCAACTATCACCACATTATCTTTTGCATATAAATAAATTGGAAATACAAATACTAATCCGATTATTAGCGTTAATGTTAAAAACATCTCTACTGCATATCTACTGTATTTCATTTTATGCCTCTATTATATATTCCAAAATAAAAATAAATTACGCTGAATAAAGTACACGGCCTGATATCATGATCATTACAGGTATGAACCACTAAACCTGACCTTCTACTTCATTCAGAATAACGCAACTTATTTCTTTACCGCATTAATCTCAGCTTCTTCATTATCAAAGCCTAATTTATAACCAATAGATACATGATGATAACGTGCAGTTGTATAATCATCATGTATTGCAAAACCAAAATTATAGATTGCACTGTTATCCATACTAATATCACCCGGTTTGTCTGACTTTAACTTACGTATCATTTCAACTGTCCAGGTACCCGCATTCAAATTAGCTATAAATTCCGTTTGCTGACCATCATTAACTACACGTTCGGTTAATACATGACCATTCTCAGATACCTTCTCTCCGGCTTTATAACGAACGATATCCATATAATGTCCCGCATCAAACTCGGCTTTAATCTCAGCCTCTTCTTTAAACTTGTCCCAGCCACCTAATGCTTTTCCGCCGCGGCCTTTAAACTCAAGTTTAGTACGGCTTTCTGTTAGGTATTTAGTCACACCGTCTGTTGCATTTTTAAGCAAAGTACCATCTATAGCAGATTGCTCTGGTGCAAAAGGCATAGTACGTAAATCCGCATGACAGGTTCCCCAGCAACCCGCTCTATCTGCATACTCAACTTCATCAGTTGCAAACATAACCGCCAGCTTGACTTTATTATCAGGGTCCATTTTTCCACCGTCTACAAAGGGTGCTGGCGTATGCTCTGAATCTGCCCATTCGAATCTCATGTACAGGTTTTCACCATCATGAGTAGCCTGAACCTTAACCGGGAAGCTACCGCGCTTACCTGGGATAATAGTGGGCTCCATACCGTGCTTTTTATCTTTACGCACTTTCATTTCTTTTTCGCCGGCTACAATTTTTGCACCCATATCAGCCAATTCTTCTTCATGGCAGTCGAAACAACGATCACCTGATTTAAAGGCCCTCTTACCTCCATGCTGACGACCTAATACCCATTCAACTGAAGACTGGCCTGGATAAAAAAGAACAACGTCTCTTGCTGGCACACCGGCCCAGTTAACGTCACTGCCACCTGTACTCTTACTGGCAGATGTTGTATCTACTGAAGCTACCACTTTGGGTGCTGCTTTTTCAACTATTGCAGCAGGTGTTTCCTGTTTAACGTCTTCAGCGACTACAACGGCTTCTGTTACTACTTCCTCTACTGCTGGTTTTTTCTTTGTATTTTTATTTTCTAAATAGGCCAACCATTGTGGTGGCATTGGCTTAATAAAATCAGGATTCGGTGCCTCTAATGCTTCCATCAATTCTTCATCTAGCTGATCATGCACATTTTTATGCGCAATACCTTTATGGCAATCAATACAGGTATTGCCCGCTTTCATTGCATTAATGTGCTGTTTTCTTGCACGCCCCTTCTGACTTTCAGGGTTCATGGTTGCGAAATCGTGACAGTTACGACATTCGCGAGAATCGGTTTCTTTCATTGTGCGCCATACATTTTGCGCAAGATGTAATCGTTTATTATCAAACTTTTCAGGCGTATCAATAGTACCTAACACTTTATGTAACACTTCGTTACTGGCCTGTATTTTACGTACTACTTTATGAACCCATGGACGGGGTACATGGCAATCTGAACAGGTCGCTCTTACACCCGCTCGGTTAGTGTAATGAATCGTTTTGTTATATTCCTGATAAACATTTTCTTCCATCTCATGACATGATATGCAAAATTCAAGCGTATTAGTTACTTCCATTGCCGTATTAAAACCACCCCAGAAAATAACGCCGATAATCATAAAAAATAACGCCACACCAACTGTAGTACCTAAAATGATTTTTCTGGAAAGCAATTTGCCATAAAGATTAAACATATTAATGCCCGTCAAAATTAATTAATTATTGTTATTAACTTAATAATGAACGGGTATTTCTACCCGCTCACCAAATGCCTGCATTTAAGTTACGTGATTAACACGATTATGAACATTGAACTTACCCGTTGGTGCATAGAAGCCTTTGATACGTGTTTTTTCTTTAAGCGTTTTTGCATCAAAAATTACAATTTCACCATTTGGTTTCAAAGAATCTGCACGATTCCATACAGACACCCAAACTTCAGATCCATCAGCATTAAATTCAAAATGAACGGCTGCATAACCTTTCTTGGTAGTTAATTGAATTGTCTTAACAATCTCACGGGTTTTCTTATCAAGAACCTGCACAGATTGCTGAACTTCTGGTTCTGGCGTTTTAGTCTGATCTATCCATACATACTTGGACTTTGGATGGGTCCGTAAGAATACACCTGGGCCATCTGTTTCAACGGTGTAACATTCTTTCCAGGCCGCTTTCTTATTACCTTTAGGATCATTACCCCAAACCGTTACCAGGCCAGTACCTAAGTGAGTAGTACCACTAACCTGACCACACTTATCATCTTTCCAGTTTGCACCAGGACCAGGATGTGGAAGCTTATCAACATCAATCATCGCTTCTAATTTACGTTCTTTAGTATCGATAATAACCATCTTGTTAGATGCATTCGCAGCAATCTGGAAGTAACGACCCGTTGGATCATAAAAACCATCATGCAGGAATTTAGCTGAATCAATTTTGTCGATACGCAGATTATCAATATCTGAATAATCTACCTGCCACATCTGACCTAGCTCTTTCATTGAAACCATCCAGCTAGATGCCATAGGTGTATCGTAAACTGCAGCAACACGAGACTCTTCAACATAGTTACCATCAACGTTTACACCACGAGATGAAACAACCTTAATAGGCATCATGGTTTCTGCTTCTAAAATAACAAAATGAGGAGGCCAATAAACACCGCCTATTACATATTTACCATCACCGGATACGGCAACATCACGTGCATCATAGCCAACCTGTACTGAAGCAACCTTCATCTTGTCTGGCTTAGCCCACAGGTCAACTTTAGTCATCAGACCATCGCGACCCATGATGTACCAGAAGCGCCCCGGATTTTTTGAATGTAAAAAATCATGATGCTCTACTGTCTTCAGTACATGCACCGCGTAACCTGTATCGATGTGGGTTACGATTTCATGTTTATCGCCATCAACAATTGCAATCTTTCCTGCATCACGTTCGATAACCAGGAAAAAATTTTGCCAATTACGTTTATGTTGAGGTTTAGTTGGGTAGTCTTTTGGCTTAACAAAAACCTTATGACGCTTCTTCATTAAATCAAGTGACATTTCAGGTGGCTTTGGCGGTGTAATTTGAATATACGTTGCCAACAGGCTAATTTCTTTTTTCGACATAATATCATCGAAGTTATTCATACCACCCTCAGTACCCAGAGTAATAATCTTTTCAAGGCGCTTCTGGCCTTTTTTCATGGTATTTTTAGGCTCCAGATTTTTTCCTGTAGCACCTTTTCTTAAAACACCGTGACAACCAGCACAGCGTTGAAAATATAAGGAATCAGCCTTTTTAAAGTCCGCATCACTCATGGTTGGCTGCTTAACCTTTGCCGCAGCAAAGGGAGTAACGGCAACGGCAGAGGCTGCCAGCACAGTTACAGTAATTATTTTAGATAAAAGTCTTCGTTGCATTTTTCTTCTCTCCTGATGGATAAAAAGTTATTCTGCCGATGATATTCATAGAAGCTAATTTTTCTAATCTGGCTTCCAGAATCAACTATTCAGCTATACTTGAGCAGGTAGTTTATTAGAAGCCAAAAGTCACCTGACCTTTGCGCAAACCACCTCCTGATGGTGTAGAGTAGAAGCCAATACCACCTCAGTAACCTTGACTTTCGTCAAGCTAAAAAATTGTACCTTGAAAAATAGGGTTATTTTGATATATGACAAATATATATACTTAAATCAAGCTTGAAATGCACTGTAGAACTGCACCGTCTGATGACATAATCAGCAGGAAAACATACAAATCAGAAACAGATATATGGATTTAACTCATGACAGAACCAGTATTAAAACTGGCCTGAGCTATTTTATAGAACTTATTCCAGGCAATTTATATCGATGCCTTTTCAAGCAAAATAACATACTGAATAGAAAGGAGAAAACAGAAATTTTCTCGATTGAGATAATCATAACAAAGCAATAAACTATATCTTAGCTTTATCAAAAACAGCTTCTAAATTTAAAAATAACGATGGGCTACTGAACCTTACCTTTCAGAAAAGGAGTATATTTTTGATCGGTTCCATTGATATGATTCACTAGCCATGTTTTCAGATAAACAGCAACTTCTTCAATCGTACGCGTTTTATCTATACGATATTCATCAATATACTTGCTAACCTGTTTTATCATATCATCGTGCTGTAATTTATGGGCATCAAAATCAGGATACTCACACTCCTGCATCATCCCCTCTTCTCTGGAGAAATGATACTTAGTGTAATCAATCAGTTGATTCAGCACGTCTTCAATCATGACATCATCTGTTTTATAATGGGCAGCGGCCTGTAATTGATTAATTAAGCCGAGTAACTTTTTATGGTCACTATCAATAGAGTCAATACCAACACTATATGAATCTTGCCATTTAACAAAACGAGTGGCAATTAACTTGTCATGTATAATGGGAATAATAATCAATACACCTATTAATACCCAGGGCAATGGGTGTGAAAAGCCAAGCATAAAGCCCAGTACAATCATTACCAACAAGCCTAATATCAATACCGATACAATAAGCATGCTAATACCCTTGGTAACAGTCGACATGATTCATAACCTCGGTTTTATGTTGAGTTTGAATTTAGAGACTAACTAATATTCAGCCTTGTTAAACTGATATATGTCAATTTTATAAACAAACCTGTATTTTGATATGAATCATTTCCATGTTTTTGATTAAACCTGATAACAACCAGAGTGCCGAAATAAAATCCAGCACTGATTATTTAAATATATTTAATAGCAGCCATCAGAAAATTTTCATTCTAGCGTAAACAAACAATAACAGATTCTGTTGTCAGTCTTAATCAGAAGACTCATCGTATAGAGCATTCATTTTAGCAAGTAAAATAATCTTTCCAAAGTCATGCATTCTAATCAACAAATGGACCATACTGATGTATGGATTCATTATGAGGCACACCAAAACACAACATAAACTCACAATTTTCTATTGCAGATAATTCCAGATGCAACACATCCTCTATGAACATGGCCTGATCTGATTTTAAATTATGGCCTTCAATAATTAACTCTCCTTTCATCAAATAGACAATTCCACGCATGGATGATTTTATATTAATGGAGTAGCCTGATGATTTTTGCAGATTTATATGTTGATAAATCACTTCTGTATTCAGCTTAACTAATGAATCATCACCAACCAGTTTTTTTACCTGCCCACCTTCTATTTCAAGCACAGAAAATTCCTCTGTATTCACCTGCTGATAGGAAGGCTCAATCTGTTTTAATTTTTTAGGCAGGTTAATCCATAACTGAATACCATTACTCGAACCATGCCCCTGGTTATCCTCAGCTGGCATTTCAGAGTGAACCAGGCCTTTACCCGCGGTAAAACGCTGTACACCACCGGGAGTAACAAATGATTCATTACCCAGATTATCTTTATGATTCATCCCCCCCTTGAACATATAGGTAATGGCTTCAAAACCACGATGGGGATGATCTGGAAATCCACGACCCGGACCTATATCAAAGTGATCCCATAACACAAAGGGGTCGAAATTCATAAAACCATTCAGGGGAAACAGGCGTTTAACATCAACTCCGTCACCTTCTGGAACAACTGTTACATCGCGAATAAACTGTTTCATTATTAACTCCAACTCAGATAAATCTAGCACGATCATGTGGTAAATTAACATTCAGCTCAGGCCCTTTAGGCACCAGTTGCGTCGGATTCACACTGCTATGACTAAAATAGTAATGTCTTTTTATATATTCAAAATCCACCGTTTCTGCAATATCTTCTATTTGATAAAGCTCTCTCAGATAATTAGACAAATTGGGATAATCAGTAATACGTTTTAAATTACATTTAAAATGTCCGACATAAACCGCATCAAATCGAATCAGTGTGGTAAATAAACGCCAGTCTGCTTCAGTGATATCACTTCCTGCCAGGTATCGCTGTTTAGCCAGAATTTTCTCTACATTTTCAAGCTCATTAAAGAGACGATCAAATGCCTTTTCATATGCCACCTGTGAAGTAGCAAAACCACAACGATAAACACCGTTATTAATGTTGTCATAAATTGGCTGATTAATACGCTCAATTTCGTCGCGTAAGTGAGCAGGATAAAAATCTTTTTTTACCTCTGTAAATTCATTAAATTCTGAATTCAACATACGGATAATTTCTGATGATTCATTATTAACAATGGTATTAAGTTTTTTATCCCATAGTACAGGAACGGTAATTTGCCCAGTAAACTCGGTATTTGCACGGGTATATATTTCATGCATATACCTGTAACCATACAGCTCATCACAATACTGCCCTTCTTTTTTAAAGGTCCATCCTTCATCAAACATATCGGCTTCTACTACAGATAAACCAATTATCTGCTCAAGTTTTTTAAGCTTTCTAAAAATAACCGTACGATGAGCCCATGGACAGGCATTAGATACATACAGATGATAACGGTTAGCTTCGGCTGCAAAATCCGAACGCCCATCTGCCGTTATCCAGTGACGAAAGGTGGATTCCATGCGTTTGAATTCACCTTCTTCAATTTCTTTTTCTAACCAGTTATCAACTAGCTTGCCTTTAATTAGCATACCCATTTTCATCTCCTTAAAATAATATATTTAAATTTACAGATGTCTCTTCAAAAAATACCTTATGTAATAGCCTCTCTACCTGTTAAGTTTATTATCAACACTTATTACACCTGCACCATGAACGGTTAACAGTAACAAACCACCGGTAATACTGATGTTTTTCATAAATAAAATCATTTGCATCTGATCTACCAGATTTGAATGAAATATCAGTGCAGTAACTACAGTAAAACCAGCGAGTGCACAGGCAGCCCATTTCACTTTAAAACCGACAATAACCATTAAACCACCTATAACTTCCAGGGCGATTACCACAGGTAGCAAAGCACCGGGAACACCCATACTATCCATATAACCCGCGGTTCCAGCATAGCCGTCACCCAGTTTATTCAAACCTGCTAATAAGAATATATGACCTAAAAACAGTCGCCCTACTAACTCAATTACATTACTCATACCTTTTCTCCAGTGTCTCTTTAATTTGTAAATTCATTATGAAGCAATAAATTAGATAATAAAGCGCATAAAATTGACTTTAACCATCGAATAATTAGATATATAATCCTAAGATGAAAGCACCTAAAGTAACTCTGGATCAGTGGCGCGCATTGCATGCGGTGGTTGATTATGGCGGTTTTGCCCAGGCGGCAGTGAAAATGAACCGTAGCCAGTCATCTGTTAGTTACGCCGTAAACAAACTTCAGAATCAACTGGGATTAAAACTACTCCATATAGAAGGACGTAAAGCCGTTTTGAGTGAAACCGGTAAAATCCTTCTACAACGGTCCAGCCGTTTACTTGCCGATGCCAGTGCCATTGAGTTACAGGCACATCACCTTGAACAGGGCTGGGAAGCAGAAATTCGCCTGGCGGTAGAAACGGCCTACCCGACTCAACAACTAATGAAAGCACTAAAACAGTTTGAGCCCTTAAGTAATAAAACCCGTATTCGTTTACAGGAAGTTGTTTTATCTGGTGCTGAAGATGTATTACTGGAAGGCAGTGCTGATCTGGTTATCAGCCCTTTTGTTCCACAGGGTTTTTTAGGGGAAGAATTAATTCAGGTCAATTTTGTTGCTGTAGCTCACCCAGATCATGCTCTATTTAAACTGGGTAGAGAATTAACCACCGATGATTTAAGCCGTGAAACTCAGGTTATTGTCAGCGACTCTGGTAGTAAAGGTATAGATGCGGGCTGGCTTAGCGGAGCACAGCGCTGGTCAGTTAATAGCCTGGAGTCCGCTCAAAAAATCATCTGCAATGGCCTGGGTTATGGCTGGTTACTTGAAGAAGAGATTGAGCAGAAGCTTAAAGACAACAAATTAAAATACCTGCCATTAAATGAAGGAAAACGACACACCAGTATTCTCTACCTGATTTATGCCAATCTCAATCAGGTTGGCCCGGCAACAAAACAGTTAGCCGAAATTTTGAAACAGGTAAGCCACTAATTATATTTACATCTCTGGTGTACTTTATGTAAAACTGCCATCTTGATACTTTCTAAAATTTTTATCTACCCCTCAATTCAAACAAAGAATAGAGTAATTTTGCTATACTTTTACCAATTCAATCCTCTTTTACGCTTAAATTATGAAAAGACTCATATACACTTTAATACTATTAAGCCTTATAACCGGATGTGGTCAAAAGAAAGATATTACCCCACCCGCCAGTATATCTAAAAGCGACTCCCTTACTGTAAAAAAACTGTATACCCATTACAACGAATGGCGTGGTGTAAAATATCAGGAAGGCGGCATGTCTAAAAAAGGTATCGACTGCTCAGCTTTTGTACATATTGCATATAAACAGAAATTACATAAAAATATACCTCGTTCTACCCGGTTACAGTCTGAAACAGGCAAGCAGATTAATATAAAAAATCTTCGCCCCAGCGATCTGATTTTCTTTAAAACCGGGTTTAAAACTCGACATGTAGGTGTATATGTAGGTAAAGGTGAATTTATACACGCCTCAAGCAGTCGCGGTGTGATAAAATCTAAATTAAACAACCCTTATTGGCTTGATGCTTACTGGATGTCACGTCGATATTAATGTGATTAAATAACTTATTTACCCAGTCATAAGAAAAAACAGACCTATTATTTAACTAGTATAAATCATTAGCTTCACTTCAAAGAAATATAATAAACCTGAACTGATTGAAGCAAATACACAAATAATAAACTAACACTTAATAACCAGACTAGCATTGCAGGATAGAAAAAAATATATGGATTTAAAAAACTTAATAGAGTGAATAAAAGTGCCAGCATATGGATAACATACTGGAACAACATTTTTTTTCGACTAATTATTTCATTTATCGTAGGCACAGAGGACAGACCCTTCTTAGTAAAAGCCAGCTTTTTATTCAATTGAAGCCATACAAGAAACGGTACAATTTTGAATAACATACCATTAATAATTGAAAAAGAAAATCCCATAAAAAAAATAAATCCAATGAAAACATCAATATCTTTATTAAAATAAAATCCATAATTAAAAACAAAAACACATACAACCAGCGAAATCAGCCCCGTTAACCAGAAATACAGACTCGCATCACTCAAACGTTTTTTTCTTTGCAATAACAATTTAATACTTATAACTGAAAACATAATAATTAACGAGCTTACAATTAACACTAGAACTATTTTTGAATAACTTTCAATCATTTGCATGGACAATATTAAGAGACAAACAAATAACAATAATGGAAAAAAACGTTTGAATTTATCAGGATACTCATTAGTTATCTGGAACATAGGAATCACCTGATAGGTAACTGCCACTACCATTAACATAATCCAGCCCAGTGTCGCCCATAAAACATGTATATCTGTTAATTGCTTTAAGAAAGATATAGAATCCCATGCCGTTCCTATGGCTAACAACCCACCCAACAGTAATGCAATCCAGAAAGAACCAATTGAAAAACGTATTCCAATCGTTGAGGCAAACTTTGATCTGGCATTATATAGCCCATAGGATGCCAATATCAGAAAAACCAACAACCCAGGAACAAGAAAGAACAGACCCAGCTTCATCAAAAACGTCCCTGAAACCGCAAGGCCTGAACAAAAAAAAGTAACACCGAAAAACACCAGAAAGTGTATTATTTTACTGGTGTTTTTAGACTTGTATATTTCACAACCCGCTAAAACAGGTAATAATTGAAATATTGCACCCATCATTACCATGCTGATAAACCCAAGCGTTATTAAATGGGTTATCGCTAACGTTTCAGGTAGCCAACGATTTTGCAAAACATCAGGCCCTGAAAATAGCAGCAAAATAATAGCTGAAATAACAAATAAAGGAGCACTAATAAAAAAACGAAGGGGCGTCCAGAGTTCCGGCGCCTGATCCAGAGATAGCTGGGTATAATTCATGGTATATAGATTAATATTAGCAAATGAAGTTCAATATGTTTTAAATATAAACAAGCTGTTAACGCCATTAAAACTAAAGCACTATTTTTATAAGGATTTTAAATTAAGGATTTTATTAACTCACCTGATTTTTTATCCTTTGCAAACCAGACGTAAATATCAAAACCAAACTCACCATTAGTAACTTTATATCTAAAGCCATTTTCCAATAAAATATCATACAACGGAAATGGCTGCATACGATGAAGCATTTTTATATACTCGCCCTGATTTAACTTTTCCAGCATATCCATAACCACTTCCATAGGCTCAGGCGATTGCATTTCATGAACATCGAGTACAATTTCTTTACACATAATCAGGCCATATTGTTGATTTTACAACTGATACCATTTATTAATTCTTCTGCTCTATCTGCACATTTCTCATCTATCATTGGATAAAGCATTTGCTCTTCTTTCATATTGTGTTGTTGCATATAAATTAGCAACGTCTCTGACAAACCTAAATATCTATCCTTATTTTTATTTTCAAATGTTTTTTCAAGCTCTGTAATAAGCGCTCTCATTTGCTCATGCTCATGACGCATCATTTCAGTTGGCCCATGACGCATCCCTGTTATTTCTTCAAATGAAGGAAAAAGAACATCTTCTTCCTGATGAAAATGGAAGAGTATATTTTCGACAAAATCTTTTACATGTTTCTGTGCACTTTCCCAGTCATCATTAGAAACACAAAGTTCAGCTTTGGCATAAAGTTCATCACACCTTTTATGATCAGTCGCCATCACTTTTCGAATAGATATCATACTTCTCCTTTATGAGTACGTCTAAAAATATATTATATCTTCGGTCTCTCCCAACTCTAACTCACTGAGTCAAAGTCTATATTTTAAATCATATTCTCACATGATGAAAACACATCACACATGATCCAAACAGGGAAAAACACCTACGGCATATACTCAGAGTGGAAATTATATCTAACAACAATCAACACAACCTTAACAAAGGTCAATTTAAAAATTTTATATTGTAAAAAATCCAGATACATTTACAGACAATCATACCATTGCAAAATCTTCCATTTGCTCTCTATCTAATATAATAATATCTGATCCATCGACTACAATTGTTTCACTGTTTCTTAACTGTTTAATGATTCGGGAAAAAGTCTCAGGTTTAATTGACAAACGTGAGGCAAGTACAGATTTAGGGATCTGCAAATGTAATTTATCACTGTCTCCTGCCTGTTCAAGTAAATAGGCAGCCAGACGATTTCGTCCAGTTTGTACGCTAAGGTGATCAATTTCATGCACCAGCCCTCGAATACGCTGACTCATTTTACCCAGTAATACAAGGCAGGTTTCTGGACTTTTATTCAGCATTTGTAAAAAGTATTTTGCATCAAAAGCAATTACTTCCGCTTCATTAAGTGCGGATGCAGAAACAGGAAAATGAGGTTGTTCTAAAAACATTAAAGCTTCAGCGAATGTTTCCCCACGGTTAACCACTTCTATCACTTTTTCCTGCCCATCAGATGAAATACGGAACAATTTAACCAGACCACTAAACACCAGGTAAAAACAGGCAACATCCCCTCCCTGAGAAAACAGAGACTGTTCTTTTTTCAGTTTATGAATATGTGCATGCTCCCAGATACCAGAGAGCTGACTATCGGTCAGGTTATCAAATAAATGAATATTTTTAATAAAGTCTTTATGTAACAGGGTTAGCACATCAGTTCCTAAATATAATCTTTTATACGTCAAGAAGTTCGCCAGTATATATTATCCTGATAAGCAGATGAAAGTCTGTGTTTTATGCTTGATAAATATCAAGGTCACTTAGCCTCCGTCATTATCTAATGTGCTTACAAATATATATACCTTTATATATAACATTAACAGCGAGGATACTACGCTATGTCTGAGGTTTTTACTAAATCAATGGCACGTAACATCTTTTATGGTGGAAGCGTGTTCTTCTTCTTACTCTTGCTTGCACTCACATTCCAGACTCATGAAGCCTGGCCTGAGCGTGATAATCACGAGAATCTGACCGACACAGTCAGGCATGGAAAAGAGCTATGGGAAGTTAATAACTGTGTTGGTTGTCATTCATTACTGGGTGAAGGCGCATATTTTGCACCTGAACTGGGTAATGTTTATCAGCGTTATGGAAATAGCACTGATGCAATCAAAGCATTCATTATGAGCCGTCCAAAAGAAGGTATTCCAGGGCGTCGTAGCATGCCCCAGTTCAACTTCGATGATGAAGAACTGGAAGCAATTGCTCAGTTCCTGAAATATGCATCCGGAATTAACACTAACGACTGGCCACCTAATATTCAAGGTTAAGAGGTAGAGATAATATGAAATATGAATCACAGTCAGTTGCAAAACTGTACTTTATCGCTGCAATAGGCCTGTTTGTTGGTCAGATCGTATTTGGTCTGGTAATGGGCTTGCAATATGTCATGGGGGACTTTATGTTTCCTGAGATCCCTTTTAACGTTGCCCGCATGGTGCATACCAACCTGTTAATCGTCTGGTTACTGTTTGGTTTCATGGGAGCAGCTTATTATTTAATACCTGAAGAGGCTGAAACCGAACTGCATAGTCCGATGTTGGCAAAACTTATGTTCTGGGTATTTTTAGTGGCAGGCGCTTTAACTATTTTAGGTTACCTGCTGGTACCTTACTCAACCCTTGCGGAAATGACTGGTAATAGTTTATTACCCACCATGGGACGAGAATTCCTCGAACAACCCACTATTACCAAGATCGGTATCGTTATTGTTGCCCTGTCCTTTCTGTATAACGTTGGTTTTACAGTACTGAAAGGTCGTAAAACAGTTATTACTCTGGTACTGCTCATTGGTCTGGCTGGTTTAGCCATCTTCTTCCTGTTCTCATTCTACAACCCGGATAACCTGGTTAAAGATAAATACTACTGGTGGTTTGTTGTTCACCTGTGGGTAGAAGGCGTATGGGAATTAATCATGGCTTCAATTCTGGCCTTTGTATTAATCAAAACCACCGGTGTTGATCGTGAAATTATCGAAAAATGGTTATATATCATTATCGCTATGGCACTGATCACAGGTTTAATTGGTACAGGACATCACTTCTTCTGGATAGGTGCACCGGAGTACTGGTTATGGTGGGGATCTATATTCTCCGCACTCGAACCGATACCTTTCTTTATGATGACTGTTTTTGCTTTCAATATGGTAAACAAACGTCGTATCAACCACCCCAACCAGCCTGCAGTTTTATGGGCACTGGGCACAGCGGTAATGGCATTCCTCGGCGCAGGTGTATGGGGTTTCATGCACACGCTGGCTCCGGTTAACTATTACACTCACGGCACGCAAATTACAGCAGCACACGGTCATATGGCCTTCTATGGTGCTTACGTAATGATCGTACTGGCAATCATTTCTTATGCAATGCCATTACTACGTGGTCGTAAAGCCTGTAACAGTGCAGCCTCTCAGGTTGCTGAAATGTGGTCTTTCTGGTTAATGACAATCTCTATGGTATTCATCACTCTGTTCTTAACAGGTGCGGGAATCCTTCAGGTTTACCTGCAACGTTTCTCAGATGAGCCTATGTCATTTATGGTAGTACAGGACAAGATCGAACTGTTCTACTGGATGCGTGAAGGTGCAGGTGTTGTCTTCCTGATCGGACTACTACTCTATGTTTATAGCTTCTTCATCGGAGGCGAAGAAAGAACCGTAGAAGAGAAAGTATAAAAGGAGTATAGAGATCGGCTAAGTAAATCGTTCGAAAAGATCACAGAGGTTTTACAATTCAATTATGACCTCTGTGATATTCGGCCTTAGCCGATGTTCTTTCATATACCCTTAGCGAGAAAATCATGTATATACAGGAAACCATCAAAACAAAATACCCACCCGGCGACCTCGCACTGTGGATTTTTATCTGTGCCGAACTTCTGGTATTTGGCGTTTTTTTTGCTGCCTACGCGTTTGCACGGGCCAACAACATCGAATTATTTAATCAGTATCAGGCTACATTGAATACTGACCTTGCATTGATCAATACTATTGCTCTACTGACCAGTAGTTATTTTGTAGTCAGTGCCATTATTGCCATAAAAGAAAACCAGCAACAAAAATCATCACGTTTTTTACTATTAGCCATACTTGGTGGCATCACTTTTTTAATCTTTAAAATGACGGAATACTCACACCATATGAGTGAAGGCATTAACTTAACCACCAACCTTTTTTATATGTTTTATTTATCACTTACTTTTTTCCATTTTATGCATGTCATTTTAGGCATAATGATTCTGCTTGTTTTATGGATAAATACTCGCAAGGGTACTTACACAACCGAAGAACATAATGGACTGGTATCAGGCGGTGCTTACTGGCATATGGTTGATATGGTATGGCTCATACTTTTTCCACTTATTTACATCATGAGATAACCGAGACAAATTAAGCGACATAAAATATGGAAAAAAGTTACCGCATTAATAATATTATTTTTACCACTTTAATATTACTCACTTTATTTACCTGGCTACTAGGTCAGGTCGATATAGTTGGAGATATAACTAAAAAAATAGACGGAAAAATTTTTTTTCTTATATTACTCACTATTGCAGTTATAAAAGTACAGTTAATTGGTGATTTTTTTATGCACCTTAACTCAGTTAAAGGTTTCTGGCGCTGGATTATTACCCTGTGGGTAATACTAACCGGCAGCTTTATCGCCATCGCATTCTTATTATAAAAGGACACAATCATGACCGAAGCAGCAACATCAATAAATTCACATGATGGAATACCCTTCTACCAGCCTACGGGTAATGAGATGGTGTTATTTGAATACGCCTTTAAAAACAAGTTACCTTTATTAATAAAGGGGCCGACGGGTTGCGGGAAAACTCGTTTTATTCAGCACATGGCAGCTAGAATGAATCAACAGCTTTATACCGTTGCATGCCACGATGATTTAACCAGCGCCGATTTGACCGGTCGCCATTTAATCAGCGAAACCGGCACCTACTGGAATGATGGTCCCCTGACACGTGCAGTGCGTGAAGGCGCCATCTGCTATTTAGATGAAGTGGTAGAAGCACGTAAAGATACCACCGTAGTACTACACCCTCTTACCGATGACAGACGTATTTTACCTTTAGATAGAACCGGTGAAATATTGCATGCCCCGGATAATTTTATGCTGATTGTTTCTTACAATCCTGGGTATCAGAATTTACTGAAAGGTATGAAACCTTCTACCCGACAGCGCTTTGTTGCAATTAGTTTTGACTACCCAAATGCAGATCTAGAAACCCAGATTATTGTTAATGAAACTAAAATTGAAAGAGAACATGCAGAAAAACTGGTTGCTATTGCTAGCGCCCTGCGCTCACTTAAAGATCATGATTTAGACGAAGCCGCATCAACCCGTTTATTAATTTATTGCGCAACTCTGGTTAAAGATGGTTTTCCATTTAGAGATGCCTGCACAGCAGCCATTATTGAACCTTTAACCGATGATGAAGACACATTAAAAGCATTGCACGATATTGTTGATGCTTTTGTTGATTAACTCATCATCATTCCTGGGTCAACAAACACAGGAATGACAAATTTAAAAAAAAGACTATGCTAGCCCCTGAAACCAGAACGCAGACTTATCGCAACATAGGGCAAATAGCGTTTTTCGCACTATTTGTATTTACTCCAGTGTTAGATATATTTCGCCTGGATTTAACACAGGGACATTTTATCTTACTGGGTTTTGACTGGACACTTGGATTAAATGAGTGGCAACAGGGTGATGCCAGCGCAGGTGAAGCCGCACTCAATATATTTATAAGAGTATTTATCCCTCTATTTATTATTGCAGGCACATTTATTATTGCCAGTTATTATTGGGGCAGACTTTATTGTGGCTGGTTATGCCCACACTACACGGTTGTAGAAACAGTTAACAAATTAATGACCCGTGCTATTGGTAAACCCTCACTCTGGGAAAACAAGTCACTTCCAGAAAAACAGGCTGATGGTTCAATTCATAAAACAAATCCCATCTATAAAGCATTTACATTTTTAACAATTATTGGGTTTGCATTTTTATGGGCGGTCAGTTTTATGACCTATTTATTACCACCAAAAATGATTTACTACAATTTATTTAATTTTCAACTTACTTTTAATCAGTCGTTATTTATTGGTGTAGCGACTATTTTACTCAGTATTGAATTTGCGTTTGCTCGACATTTTTTTTGTCGCTTTGCCTGTGCAGTCGGTTTATTTCAAAGCCTCTCATGGATGAGCAACAACAGTGCCAGGGCTATTCAATTTGATGGCTCACGCGCCAACGAATGCAAAGACTGTAATGAAGCCTGTGACAATGTTTGCCCAATGCGCCTTAAAACACGTACGAGTAAACGTAAAAAATTCACCTGTACCACATGCCTGGCCTGTGTATCAGCCTGTGAACAGGTGCAAAACGGAAACTCATTACTCAGTTGGGAGCAGCCCCATGAGAACGCACGTAGCACCAGCCCGGTGTATATCCCCCTTAAGATAAAGAAGGATAAATAATGGAAGAGCAAATAGGCGAACTCTGGCACAAGATTCTTTATAAAGTAACCGATCAGACCTTTCCTGAAGCGAAGGTTGAACTGAGTAATATTAAAGGGCGTTTACTGATTTATTTAAGAGCCTTAAATATGGATAATGGTTTATCCATAGAACTGGCGGATAAGCGCAAACACGCCAACAAACGTAGCTGGATACAGAAAATGGCGGGCAACCACCGCTATATTACTGCCTGTTGGCGCAATGAAGACTCTTTATATTTACCAGTAGACATTGCAGTTTATCAAGACTCAAAATTAAATGAAGAGCTTTACTTCTGGCTTGCGGGCTTAAGCGCTCAAATACCTGAAGATAAATTATCCCAGATAGATAGCTGGATTAGCTACAATCAGGTTTTATGCCAGCAAACACTTTTACAACACAGTGGACTGAAAACAAAATACCAACGCCTGGTTAAAGCACATATTAAAAATCGCCCTGATCTGGAAACACTGGAAGGTAATGAGCTACTAGCAGAAGAAACCATTCGTAAAGCATTGTTAAACCCTGAAAATATACAGCAACTACCAGAAACAGAATTTGATCCTGCACATGTTCCCCTGTGGTTATACCAGCCTCAAAAACAGAGTAAAAAATCGATTAACAGGGATAATGATAATAACAATCAGCACAGTAAAAAACACAAAGAAGTAAAAGACATGGCGCGGAAAAAAGCCCGTGAAGTTGAATCCAGTGAAGAAACTACCGGTTTAATTGCTGTAAGAATGGAAAATATTTTTTGTTGGGGAGAACATGCAGCGGTTGATCGCTCTCTTGATGATGAAGATGATTTAGACAGCGCAGAAGATGCCGCGCGGGAAATGGATGAAATAGCGGTAACCAATAACCAGCGGGCTTCATCCTCGCGTTTAAAATTTGATCTGGATTTACCCTCAGCATCGGAAGATGATATTGTAATCAATGACGGCATACTACTACCAGAATGGGATTTCAAAAAATCAGAACTGATACAGAATCACTGCCGAATTATGGAGCTTCAGATAAAAAACCCGGGCAGTAGCGAACTACCCGATCATTTAAAATCAACCGCTAAAAAACTAAAAAACCAGTTTCAGGCATTAGCACCTGCAAGGGAATGGCGTAATGGCCAACAGGACGGGCAGGAAATAGATATCGATCGCTGGATACGCTTTGCCAGTGATAAAAAAGCCGGTCAGGCAAATGCAGATCAGTTATACCGGGAAATGCGCAGTGGCAAACGGGATATGTGCTGTACCCTGCTTGCTGATTTATCTTTATCAACCGATAGCTGGTTGAACAACGACTATCGCATTATTGACGTTATCAAAGACACCCTGTTACTGTTTGGTGAAAGCCTGCAGGCAACCGGCGATGAGTTTTCAATCTGTGGTTTCTCATCACGTAGGCGTGATCCTGTTCGTATTCATCAACTGAAAAAATTTAATGAAAAATATAATGGCATAACACGTGGCAGAATTAATGCGATTAAGCCCGGTTATTACACACGTTTAGGCGCTGCCATACGTTACACCACGCTGCAACTTGTTGAGCAACCTCAGGCTAACCGTTTACTGTTAATTCTAACCGACGGAAAGCCCAATGATCTTGATCAGTATGAAGGTCGTTACGGGGTTGAAGATACCCGGCAGGCAATACTCGAAGCCAGGCGTGCAGGCTTACAACCCTTCTGCGTAACTATCGATACAAAAGGCAATGAATACCTGCCTTACCTGTTTGGTAGCAATAGTTATGTTGTAATAAAAAACCCGATTGAATTACCCAGGCGCCTACCTCTACTGTATGCTCAATTAACCAGTCAATAATTTAATACGACGCCTGTTTATAGCAAAACACTGGCATCGCACCATAAAGGTCTAACATGAAAAAAACAAAAAGCATCTTTCAGAAATTATCTTTTGTAGTCGGAATTACTAGTTTCTTACTCGCTATAGTCTGTGCAATAGGGCTTTATCTCAAAGTTGAGACACACAGTATAAACGACCCCATTGCTGTTGCTTTTTTAGCATCCACTTTTTTCTTTATCTGTGTTGGTGGCGTACTGATGTTTATAACAAATGCAAATATTCCAAATTTTGATATGCGAATTGAATCACGGAACAAAGGTTAATATCAGTAACATGCAAACTCATGCTCCATCAAAAATCTGGTTTTATTTAACCATTTTACCTAATTTTGTTATTTTAACAGGCCTGATACTTGTTTATTCTGCGAACACATTTAAATGGGGATTAGAAAATCAGATACCTGTATCCATGTTATTAGGTTTATTCTTTGCAGAATTCAGCATGGTCATATCCGGCTTGGGTATTGTTGGTTTTATTAAAACAAAGCCAAAAACTAAAAACATTAAATATTTAGGATTATGGAATGTATTACTAATGACCGCCGCCTGTGTCACAGATTATAATATTTTTATGACATTATAAGCAGCTTATTTATAGTATATTTTTATTTAAATTTAAACAGGGATTACATTACTAAAAAAACAATGAAAACTTCAATAGATAATAACACCATTAAAAAATCAAAAACACCCCACAATATTTTTTTACTAAACCTCGCTTTCGTTCACCTACTCATGACACCTGCAACTTTAATATTAGACATAGGCATTTCAGGCTTATTAGTCCCTTTAATATTTTCTCTTTTAATTATGTTTTATAGCATGACTAAAAGTAAAAACCTGCAACCAGGCGAACACTGGTTTATACATGCACACTGGAGACTTACTTTAAATCATTATCGTCTTTTATTGATTGCATACACCGTAACTTTGGCTTTGATGCTACTTGGATGGTTAGTTTCCACAACATCGCCTGACCCCAATATGCAGGAAATTCTACGTACTGTATTTATTAGAATAGCCATCATGCCCACACTATTAATGGTTATGGTTAACTTTTTTCTGGAGTCCAGTGCGCTGAGTATGGCCGCAAAAGGTGAAATAGCAGATTCAATTATAGAGAAACTTCCACAGGAAATTAAAGAGCAAGTAACTCAAAAATAACCTTAAGCATGTGCACGGCTATTCTGATTTACGCCAGTCTATCCTTTGTCTTCATGTATTATTTTTTATAAGGTTTAACTGAAAACACTAGTCAGCGCTTTTATATTGAAAATTTTATTCAGGCGTTACTCAATGATGAGCAACACCTGAACAATAACCACAACTTAATCTACAACAAGGTTTCCATCTGCTAGCAAACCATCTAATATCTGCTGGTCTGTCAGGGTTCCACCTATGGTTAAATCAACATCTGTTAAGGTTATTTGCTGTACAGACTCAAATGGAGTTGTACCCTCTGCATCAACATTGATGACTGTGCCTCCATTACCATCACTTTCAAAATGCAGATAATCAGTCAATGTTGTTACATCTTCACCTTGTAACATATCGGCCAGATCAAGCACATCACCACCAGTACCTATAGTAAAATCAGTAATCACATCACTGGTTGGTGACAATGATGTACCTTCATCGCCACTACGCCAGACAAATGTATCAATATCAGTTCCACCCGTGAGCACATCATTACCCATGCCACCACTTAAAATATCTACACCTGAGCCACCGAGTAAACTGTCATCACCAGCACCACCATATAACTGGTCATCGCCTTCACCACCATCCAGTTTATCGTTATCAGCACCGCCGTAAACCTGATCATCTCCTGCACCACCACTGACAATATCATCACCAACGCCACCATCTAATAAATCATCACCAGCATCACCTGTTAAATAATCATCTCCAGCATTACCTGATAATGTATCATTTGCAGCACCACCTGCAAGGTAATCATTACCTGCATTACCTGAAAGTGTGTCACTACCCTCACCGCCGGATATAGTGTCGTGCCCATCACCACCGGAAAGAATATCATCCGCCGCACCGCCATCAATAGCATCATTTGTACTACCGCCCATAATATTATCGGCATTTTCTGTGCCACCAATAACCTGGTCTACTGTATAAAGTGCTAGTTGAGCTGTATCTGATTGACCATCACTATCTGTCAGGGTGTAATTAATAAGTCCCGGTGTTAATGTTGAAACTGGAACAGCAGCAGGTACCCGGTAACTAATATTACCTAAACCTAAATCAAAACCTGCTCCTGTGTATTCAATATCAAACTGAGTAATACCAGCAAACTGGGATAAATCAAGAGTGCTAGAGTTTGCATTACTTGCAGAGAAAATAATTGTATCAGTAGTTAAAACCCCATTACCATCTGTATCATGCGTTACTATAACAGTTGCCTGATCACCAAAATTACTTTGAAAGTCATTGATTGTTAACACCAGATCATTAACGCCATTGGGTGCTACTAAGGCATCAAATGTCACGAGTAATGCTTCACCTGAACTTAACAACTCACCATTGCCACCTGAAATTCCCACACCATCTGAATTATATACAAGGCTACCACCTGTACGTGCAACGATACTTAAATCTGCAGCATCAACATTCGCCTGGGAAATGGAATCAACTGATGCATCAATTGGCATACCACTTTGATCCGGTGTGAAATTATAATAACCATTACTGCGCATAATAAAAACAGAACCATCATTAGAATCCGTGACTGTCGCCTGAAAAACATCATTACCATCAATATCAGTTTCATGACTATAAACCCAGCTCAAATTACTTCCATTATCACCGCCAGTCTCTGTTACACCAGAAGCCGGTGTCGGATCATATGCAACATTACTTAACTGAGCATCACGTCCAGAACCGCTATATACAATATCAACTGAACCAACACCTGAATAAGTAGACAAATCTATGCTGGTGCCATCGGATGCAAAATGATTTAATGTTGTAATAGTATTACCATCTACATCATAAACAGTCAGTAAAACAGCATCACCTCTATTGGATGTATAGTCACTCATTGTCAATACAAGGTTATCTACACCATAAAGTAACTCACTACTACTAAAGGTAACGGTAAGCGCAGCGCCACCATCCAGGTTATCCAGTCGACTATTAGACCTTCCACCTGAAATGCCTGCACCACTATTATCAAAGCCAACACCATTAGCACTACTTAAAGTAAAATCAGTCGCATTAAAATCAGTTGAACTGTTTATTGCAACATCATCTGATGTACCTGTAGGCTGAGCAGATAAGGTTAGATTAAGGTCAATTGTTGAATCACGATATGTGAATTCAGTTAGCACTGCATCATCAACAATTTTATCTACACCACCACCCTGTATTGCAAACGGTGTAAAATCACCACCATATGATGGGCCACCATCTGTGCCTATTGCCGTAATCACATTTCCTTCTGCAATTTCATACGCATCTACTGAATGTAAATCATCTCGTGCATCGGGTGCATCATCAACGATATTGATTGTTGCTGTTGCAGATGCGGTATCTCCATCACCATCAATAATGGTGTAGTCGAAATCAAATGTAGCACCTGCTGTTCCATTCGGTGCAACAAATGAATAGGTTCCATCTGAAAAATCGAATGTAAATGTTCCATAAGTAAAACCATCTGCAGAATCCAGCGTCAATTTTGATCCATCAATTTCAACACTGGAAATATTGGGTGAAATAGTAATTGCATTGCCATCATAATTAAATGTATGGGTTGTCGCCGGTGAACCTATATCCATTTCTATGGATTGCACATAGCCACCATCAGCACCAAATGCCAGATTCTGAATACTGCCATTAGCAACAATATTACCGCCAAATGCCGTAGGCACCGTACTTAGTAACTCTGATTCTAATTGTGAAACATCAGCAACAATAAGTGCATTATCAATATGACCATTTCCCTGACCTAATGAATCAATATTATGTATATAATTTAAATCACTTAAATCATTTGGCAGGCTTGAGCCTATACCCACCGAATAAGAATTAATCGAGTTATCATTAACAAATTCTATATACCCACTGCCTATTGGTGAGGTCCCTGAGTTTGCTTCACCATCTGATATAAAGTATGAAATATTCTGTACATTATCAGCCGGATTTTGAGCCGCTATATCTGCAGTAAACTGTGTTTCTATTTCATCAGTTGCATCAACATAGTTTGTACCACCACCTGGGGTAACCGCATTTAATGCCGTTTCAAAGTCTGTAAAATTAGCATAGGTTCCTACAAAAGAAGCAGAGGAGTTAAAGGTTACAAGTGTCACCGTTACCTGCGTTGACTGATTAAAGTATTCCGCAGCTAATGCCTCTAATGAATCCTGTGCAATAGCCATACGACTGGATTCTCCTCCCTGAAGCGGAGTACCACCAGAAACAGCTCCCCAGCCCATACTACCCGAATCATCCAGAGTAAAGATTATATTAAATACCTGTTCTTCTGATTCTGGAATAGTTTCAACAAGATCATTTGCAACTGGAACATCATCAACTACGGTAATGGTTAAGGTATCCTGTTGTGCCACTCCATTATTAAAGTTATAAGTAAAACTCTCACTTACATCCGTACTGCTTGTATCATTAGTCTGTAAAACATACTCATAATCACCCGCAATATGCCCTGCATTCGTATTATCAGCATATACGGTTAATGTTCCCAATGTTGTTACAATCGTAATAATTCCACTACCATCCGGTGTGCTATTCGTTGCACCAAAATCAATACTATCCAGCGTTGTTACTGAATCAGCTGATGCATCATTTGCAAACAGATTTCCTGTTGCAATATTAGAACCCACATCAAGCCCCGAACCATTATCCATTGCACTTTCGTAAACTGTGTTTACATCTGCTTCTGTAGAACCCACATTAATCGTAGTCGTACCATTAGTCGTTAACTCGCCATCAAATACACTGTAAGTAAAATTGGCAATGCCATCTGCACCACCCGCATCAAACTGCAAAGCTGCTAACTCAGATAATGTCAGCGTATCACCTACATTAACCACACTGCCATCGGACAATGTAACAATACCAACACCTGTCGGTATACCTGTTACTGTTATTACCAATGCTGCATTATCAGTATCAATATCTGTTGGTGCTGTTATATTTAATGCACCATCCTGTGCACCAGCAACAAAGAAACCATCATTATCAAAAACAGTAGCCGCATCATTCTGTGGTGTAATAACTAAACTACCAACATCTGATCCGAACAGATTATTATATGCATCATCATAAGCTTCAACAGTAATTGTACGCGGGGCAGCACTCGGATTATCTGACAGATTTTGATAATTCAAACTACCTAAAACCTGCTGATACTCGTTTATATTCGTTCCACCTGTTAAGGTTAATTCCCAGGTCGTGCCTGTTACATTAACGCTAGCATTAACACTTGTACCTGCCGTCAGATAATCAAGGTCATCCTGCCCCCCAATATAACCATCAATTCGCACAACGACTGAACTTAAATTAGAGCTATCAACATCACTTACAGAAACACCTGATAACAATTGCGTTGGCGCATCATTTTCTGTGTACATCACATCTGGGACTGAACTTACAACAGGAGGATTTACAGTATTATTACTTACCGTTACGGCTACAGTTGCAGTATCTGTTTCACCATCTGCATCAGTTAATGTATATGTAAAAGTATCTGTTCCTACAAATGCGCCATCTGTTGGTGTATAGGTATACGTGCCGTCACCGTTATCAGTAACCGTACCATTTGCTCCCTGAGTAAAACTGGTTAGAGTGGCACCATCAACTAATGAATCATTATCAAGTAAACTATTTATAACAAGGGGCGCACCCTGCTGTGTAATATAATTATCATCAACTGCATCTGGAGCACCATTATTAGCGCCAATTTCACCAATCCCCTGCACACCGTTCGCAGTAATATGTGAGCCAGCCGTAAAATTAACCACCTGATTAAAGTTTGATAAATCTAATGCAAAAGTTTCATCGCCTTCAAAATTATCTATATCGCTATTTATTGTTACAGTTACTGTAGTTGACGTTGCACCTGCTAAAATGGTACCTGTGGTAGCGCTAATACCAACATAATCGGCACCTGCTAATGCGCTAATATCGGCCGTACTATAATCAAATGTCAGATTACTTGCTGCAACCTGATCAAGCGAAACAGTGAAAACCAGAGCAGTCGTTCCTGATACAGGCTCCTGAACCGATACATCGCTTACTGAAATAGTCGGAATTGTAACAACATCAACAGTAGTAACAGCAGCATCACTGGTAGACACCCCATCAGAAACTGTAACTTCAATACTACGTGAATTTGTAACCGATGAACCATCATTGGTAAACTGGATTGCACGGATAGCTGCCTGATAATCTGCAAATGAAGCACTGCCTGAAAGCGTTAAAATGCCTGTATTTGAATCATAAGCTGATGCAGTAATCCCCGCAGGCAAAGCCCCTACATTTAAAAGATCACCAACTTCAGAGTCTGTAATCGTGATAGTTGCATTTTGTAACTGAGTAGAATCAAAATCAGAAACAATAATATCTGCATCGGCGATAGAAACAGCCGCTCCACCTTCCGTAAACGTAGTCGCATAAGCTGTACCAGTCGCACCACTACTGTCATTTTGATCAAGATCAATAACTGGCGCATCATCAGTGCCATTAATCGTTACCGTAACAGTACTGGTCGTGCCATCGACACTTACAACTGTAAAAGTTTCAGAAACATTGTCACCCACATCTAAATTATCAAATGCACTATTCGCAACATAAGTCCAGGTGCCATCTATTGCGATATTGAAAGTACCGTTTGTACCGACAACATTGGTTTGCGCTATAAAAGTATTATCGGCGTTATCAACATCTGTACTGGTTAAAGTACCGCCAGTGCTTAAAGCAACATCAGTTTCTGTAAGATTTACATTTGCTGAACTTACCACTGCCGCATCGTTTGTTCCGTTAATCGTAACGGTAACTGAACTAGTGGTTCCATCCACACTTGCAACTGTAAAAGTCTCACTTACATTATCACCAACATTTAAGTTATCAAATGCTGAGTTCGCAACATAGGTCCAGGTGCCATTGGTTGCAATATTGAAGGTACCATTTGTGCCAACAACATTGGTTTGCGCTACAAAGGTATTATCGACATTATCAACATCGGTACTGGTTAAGGTTCCACCCGTTGAAAGAGCAACATCCGTTTCTGTTAAAGTAACCGAGTCAGTGCTTACTACTGCTGCATCATTTGTACCGTTAATGGTAACGGTGACTGAACTGGTCGTGCCATCAATGCTTGAAACTGTAAAAGTCTCACTTACATTATCGCCAACATTTAAGTTATCGAATGCTGAGTTCGCAACATACGTCCAGGTACCATCGATTGCAATATTAAAGGTACCATTTGTACCTATAACATTGGTTTGCGCTACAAAGGTATTATCTGCATTATCAACATCGGTGCTGGTTAAAGTGCCACCAGTTGAAAGAGCAACATCGGTCTCAACAAGATTTACATTTGCGGAACTTACTACTGCTGCATCATCAGTACCGTTAATGGTAACGGTAACTGAACTGGTCGTTCCGTCAACACTTGCAACCGTAAAGGTTTCTGAAACATTATCACCCACGTTTAAATTATCAAATGCACTACTTGCAACATAGGTCCAGGTGCCATTGGTTGCAATATTGAAGGTACCGTTTGTACCTATAACATTGGTTTGAGCTACAAAAGTATTATCGACGTTATCAACATCGGCACTGGTTAAAGTACCTCCAGTCGAAAGAGCGACATCTGATTCGGTTAAAGCAACAGAGTCAGTGCTTACAATAGCTGCATCGTTTGTTCCATTAATCGTAACGGTAACTGAACTGGTTGTACCATCCGCACTTGCAACCGTAAAGGTCTCACTTACATTGTCGCCAACGTTTAAGTTATCAAACGCTGAATTTGCAACATAGGTCCAGGTGCCATTGGTTGCTATATTAAAGGTACCATTTGTGCCAACCACATTGGTTTGCGCTACAAAGGTATTATCTGCATTATCAAAATCGGTACTCGTTAGAGTGCCACCAGTTGAAAGAGCAACATCGGTCTCTATAAGAGTGACACTTTCTGAACTAACTACTGCTGCATCGTCAGTACCGTTAATCGTAACCGTAACTGAGCTAGTGGTTCCATCTACACTTGCAACTGTAAAGGTTTCTGAAACATTATCACCCACATTTAAATTATCAAATGCACTGTTCGCAACATACGTCCAGGTACCGTCTGTTGCTATATTAAAGGTACCATTTGTACCGATAACATTCGTCTGTGCGACAAAACTATTATCAGCATTATCAACA
>JADGFA010000001.1 GCA_016744065.1 Gammaproteobacteria bacterium | reverse complement strand
ATATATAACATGTAATATCTAATATATTTTATATGCCTAAACCTAAAGTAATTTAATGCTATGAATATTGCAGAATTTTCCATACGAAATAAATTAATTAGCTGGTTAATCACCATTATCTTTCTTATAGGTGGCGCATTTTCATACAATAAACTATCCCGGCTGGAAGACCCTGAATTCACCATAAAAGATGCCGTTATAGTAACTCAGTATCCTGGCGCATCACCGCAACAAGTCGAAGAAGAAGTAACCTATCCACTAGAAAATGCACTACAACAGCTACAGTATGTAGATTATATTCGTTCAGTATCGACCAATGGTCTTTCACAAATAACCGTTACTATGAAGCGCCAGTATAATAGTGATGACCTGCCCCAGATATGGGATGAGTTACGACGCAAAGTAAACGACTTAAGCCCGAAGCTTCCACCCGGTGTAAAACCACCTCTTGTTAACGATGATTTTGGTGATATTTTTGGTCTGTTATTTGCTGTTATTGGGGATGGGTATAGCTACCAGGAATTAAATGATTATGTCGATTACCTACGTCGCGAACTGGTACTGGTTGAAGGGGTAGGTAAGGTCACCGTTGCAGGCAGGCAACAGGAGCAGGTATTTGTAGAAATATCTCTCAGCCGTATGACGCAACTAGGCATTTCTTACCAACGTATTTATGAAATTCTTGCTACACAGAATATTGTTTCAAATGCCGGTGCAATAAAAATTTCCACTGAAAATATTCGCTTCCACCCTACCGGTGAGTTTCAAAATGTAAAAGAACTTGAAGACCTGCTAATAAGCAGCTCCGGTGATAAAAACCTGATTTATTTAAAAGATGTAGCAAGCGTTAGCCGTGGTTTTCAGGATGTTCCCACTCATCTAATTTCACTGAATGGTCGACAGGCAATATCACTCGGTATTTCATTTGCATCCGGGTTTAATGTTGTGGATGTAGGTAAAAAAATTGACAGCAAGCTTCAGGAGCTTGAATATGCACGCCCCGTAGGTATAGAACTATCAACCCTATATGATCAGCCTAAATTAGTTTCTGCCTCAATTAAAGCTTTTGCAATTAACTTACTTGAAGCCGTTGCAATCGTTATTATTGTACTGCTCATATTCATGGGTATACGCAGCGGGTTACTCATCGGCTTAATTCTTTTTCTTACGGTTATTGGCACATTTACTTTTATGAAATTACACGGTATTGATTTACAGCGCATTTCGCTTGGTGCGCTTATTATCGCCCTCGGTATGCTGGTAGATAATGCAATTGTAGTTACCGAAGGTATACTCATAGGTATTCAACGCGGAAAATCTAAAATTGAAGCGGCAAATGCGATTGTTAAACAGGCGATATGGCCCCTGTTAGGAGCCACAATTATTGCCGTTACCGCTTTTGCACCGATTGGCTTATCCCAGGACTCTACGGGGGAAATGCTCGGTTCACTCTTCTACGTACTACTTTACTCATTACTCCTGAGCTGGTTTACAGCTATTAGCTTAACGCCTTTCTTTGCCGACATGATTTTAAAAGACAAAGATCTAAACGCCAATAATCCAGCTCCGTATCAAGGTGCATTTTTTAACGCCTTTAGAAAAACATTAGATATCTGTTTAAAATATAAATGGGTCACAACTGGCTCGACAATTGGTTTACTGATTATTTCATTTTATGGTTTTCAACAGGTTAAAGTTGTTTTCTTTCCTGCTATGACAACGCCAATGGTACTGGTTGATTTTCGCAAAGAACACGGTACGGATATACGACAGACTTTTAGTGAAGTACAGGCTATAGAACCCTGGATTTTGCAGCAGGAAGGTGTTGTAAAGGTTAGTTCCAATACCGGAAAAGGGGGTACGCGTTTTATGCTGACCTACTCACCTGAAAAGATTTTCTCCAGTTATGGCCAGTTTATGGTTGAACTAAAAAATTACAAACAGATTGATGCTTTCATCGCTTCAATTAGTCAGTATTTAGACAGCAACTACCCCGATGTTAATTATGATTTTAAAAAATTCGAATTAGGCCCCAGTAAAGACGGAAAAATTGAAGCTCGCTTCTCCGGCCCTGACCCAGATATATTACGCTCACTGTCAACACAGGCAAAAAATATACTGTATCAACAGCCGAATATTGTTGGTATTCGTGATGACTGGAAGAAACGCACTAAGGTTATTCGACCTCAGTTCTCTGAGGCGCAGGCCAGACGAGTGGGTATTAGTAAACAGGACCTTGATGATGTTTTACAGATGAGCTATTCAGGAAAAGCCATTGGACTTTACCGTGATGGAACAACATTATTACCTGTTATTGCACGCCCTCCCGAGGATGAACGTACCAATATAGATACAATACACAGTCTGCAAATATGGAGTCCGGTTTATAATCGTTATATTTCTATCGAACAGGTCGTCCAGAATTTTACTGTTGAATGGGAGGATGCAATCATTAATCGGCGCGATAGAAAACGCACCATTACTGTTATTGCAAATGCAAACCTTCTTGGAGATGACACCTCCAATGACCTGTTTAAAAAGGTTAGAGATAAAATTGAAGCTATAGAGTTACCCAAAGATTACAGCCTGGTATGGGGTGGAGAAGTAGAAAGTTCAGCTGATGCAAACAGTGCATTAATGGGTTCCATTCCACTTGGCATAATCATTATGTTTATTATTACAGTTCTACTATTTAATACCTTGAAACAACCTTTAATAATCTGGTCACTGGCTCCTATGGCCTTAATTGGTGTCGCCTTTGGCTTATTAATAACAGGCTCCCCTTTCACTTTTATGGCTCTACTCGGTTTTATTAGCCTGGTTGGTATGTTATTAAAAAATGGCATTGTTTTAGTTGATCAGATTAATTTAGAATTAACCGAAGAAAAAAGTCTTTATCACGCTATTTTTGATTCAGCGGTTAGCCGTGTTCGACCTGTATCTATGGCTGCAGCCACAACCATACTCGGCATGATACCCCTTCTCTTTGATGCTTTTTTCGCATCCATGGCAGTCACCATTATGTTTGGTTTAGGTTTTGCCACAATATTAACTTTAATTGTTATACCGGCAATATATTCTATTGTTTATCAGGTTGAATATGTTCCATTAGAAAAATAACCGATAAGCTTACAAGCACTCTACAATATGAAACTGGGATGATACTCATATAGAAAAACGATTACTACAGAAAAATAACCGGCTTAATACAAGCGGTTATTTTTCTGCTCAACAAGGTTTAAGTTAATTCTTACGTCTTGCTAACCCCATAAAACCCAAAAGACCTGATACAAATAACCACACTGAGGCTGGCAGGGGAACAGAATCAATATTTACATTATCAAATGCAAAGTGGTTTCCGTGAAATGCATTAGAAACAAAAAAGTAATCAACACCCTGAAAAACATCATCAAAGAAAAAAGTTTCAAAATCATTTCCGGTGCCAAAGATACCATCGGTTGTAAATGTCTGGCTAACCATAATAGAACCAGGAAGCTGGCCTATAAATTCAACAGACACGGGGCCAGAACTTAATTCGGACAGGTCAATACTGACCAGATTCATTAAAGAATCATCTGACATGCCAAAGTTCAAACTACTAAAAGATTCATATTGCATAAATGCTGTGCCGTTAAAAGGCGTACCAGAAATACCTGTATCCACATGATTAAATGCACCTGAAAAAACAACACCACTTTCAGTATAACGTTCAACTCTTTCAATACCACCAACAAGAGTAGGCGTATCAAAATTAATTACTACAGCATCAACAGGGACAGATAAAAAGCAAAGCACTATAGATAGTATTGATTTTTTCATTGTTCTTCCTTTATTTTACAGATAGCGATGACTTAAACTTTATAATTTAGTAACAGAGCAAAATACGCGCCAAAACTGTAATCAGTTGATTTTTATATGTTTTTAAGTAACAGCAATACGTTATTACATCATATTGTAAAGATTACCTACAGAAAAACTATGACCCATATGAATGAGTTCTATTATCATAAAATCAGACTAAATTTAGATCACCTTCCGTAACATATTGAAATAATTAGATATTATTAAATACTAATTAATTAACGGCTTTAAAAAAGCCCCGGTGAATGAGCGCTTACGTTTACAGATATCCAGTGGCCTTCCCTGAGCCACCACCTTACCCCCCTGTTTTCCCCCTTCCGGCCCCATATCAATAACCCAGTCTGACTCTGCAATAACATCCAGATTATGCTCTATTACAATAACAGAGTTACCTGCATCAACCAGACGGTGTAACACCCGTAGCAATTTCTCTACATCGGCCATATGTAAGCCCACTGTAGGTTCGTCCAGAACATATAAATTATGTTGCTGTATTTTTGCGGTTGGACTTGTGTTTGCCTTTGCCAACTCGGCTACAAGCTTAATGCGTTGCGCCTCTCCACCACTCAATGTTGGGCTTTGCTGCCCCAGGGTTAAATAACCCAGACCAACATCCTGTAATAACTGTAATGCATGGTGAAGCTTTGGAATAGCTGAGAAGTACTCAGTTGCCGTTTTTACATTCATTCCAAGTACCTCACCAATGTGTTTATCTTTATAACGCACTGATAATGTCTCATCATTAAAACGCCAGCCATGACAAACATCACATTCCACCCGAACATCAGGAAGAAAATTCATTTCAACTTTACGCATACCATGTCCACCACAGGCATCACATCGACCATCTCCAGCATTGAATGAAAATCGTCCCGGCTTGAAGCCTTTTAAACGTGCATCAACTGTATCGGCAAACAACTTTCGAATTGTATCCCAGATACCAATATAAGTTGCCGGACAGGAACGTGGTGTTTTGCCTATTGGTGTCTGGTCTACTTCTAAAATTCGTTGAATTGATTCCCAGCCTTTAATGTCTTTACAGCCTTTCCAGTTAAATTTTTTATTTTTGCCGACTCCATTTTTTTTATAACGACCGTATTGACTATTAATAACAGATCTTAAGTTACCGTGTAAAACAGATCGAATAAGTGTACTTTTACCACTACCACTTACACCTGAAACACTAACCAGTTTTCTTAATGGTAAACTTATGTCAATATTTGCCAGGTTATTTTGATGCGCCCCTGTAATTTTTATGCCCTGATCTTTCCACTGTGAACGTTTATCTATATCACGTAAACTACCCATAGGGTGACGTAAGGGGCTGGCAATAAACTGCCCTGTTAACGACTTTTTATTTTTCATCATCTGTTTTAACGTACCGTGCGCAACAACTTCCCCTCCTTCAACACCAGCACCTGGCCCCATATCAATTAAATAATCGGCTTCCTGAATCGTATCTTCATCATGCTCAACCACTAAAACAGTATTACCCTGCTGCTGTATCTGGCGCAAAGTTTTAATCAGGCGTTGATTATCACGTGCATGTAAGCCTATTGTAGGTTCGTCTAATATGTAACAGACGCCCTGTAAATTAGACCCTAGTTGTGATGCGAGGCGAATGCGTTGTGCCTCACCACCACTTAGCGTTGGTGCTGACCTGTCCAGTGTTAAATAATTCAAACCAACACGCTGCAAAAAATTTAATCGCCCCGACATTTCCTGCAATAAATCATGGGCAATTGCTTTTTCTTTCACTTTTAACTTTAATTTAGCA
Source organism: Gammaproteobacteria bacterium (assembly GCA_016744065.1). Lineage (GTDB taxonomy): Bacteria > Pseudomonadota > Gammaproteobacteria > SZUA-229 > SZUA-229 > SZUA-229. The sequence continues at coordinate 174,907 of JADGFA010000001.1, read as the reverse complement.
AACCATTTTTCCAAGTCATCAACTGACATTGCAGCCAGTTGAGCAATAGACAAATCACGAAATCGAACAGCAAGTGCCGTTGTATTTAATCGTTGCCCCTCACAGCTTCTACATTGTGTAGAAACACCTTCTTCATTATCAAGCCATGCACTTTCTTCACCTGTTTGCTCTTCATCAAAATCACTAATCGTTTCACCTGTGCCATAACACGACTCACACCAACCATGTTTAGAGTTATAGGAAAATAATCGAGGGTCCAGCTCATCAAAACCTTTACCGCATGACGGACAGGCACGCTCCGTTGAAAATAACCTTTCACCCATTTGTTTTTTTGTTTTCTTAATGGGTTCAACAATAACAATACCATTACCTACATCTAGTGCCCTTTGTAATAATGCGGAACATTCCTGCTCTTTATCAGCCGCAATTTTTAACTTGCCAAGAGGCAGCTCAATATCATGCTCTTTATAACGAGCTAAACTGGGCCAGGGGTCGGTTAATACATATTCACCATCAACCCTTAGCTGTTGATAGCCTTTTGTAGCTGCCCATTTCGCCAGTTCATTGTAAATACCTTTGCGTGCGACAACTAGTGGCGCCAGTAAAGTCACCTCACGTCCACGGTAATTTTTCTGTACCATTGCCAGAATCGCATCCAAAGACTGCGGCTCTATTGCTTCATCACACTCAGGGCAATATTGAGTACCCAACTTTACATAAAGCAAACGTAGAAAATGATAAATTTCGGTTAAGGTTGCCACCGTACTTTTACGCCCGCCTCGGCTGGTTCGCTGCTCAATAGCAACGGTAGGCGGAATACCATGAATAGCATCAACATCAGGACGTGAAGCCGGTTGCACAAATTGCCTGGCATAAGCATTTAATGACTCCAGATAACGCCGTTGACCTTCTGCAAAAACAATATCAAATGCAACAGTACTTTTACCACTACCACTAACACCTGAAATAACGGTAAATTTATTACGCGGTATTTCAATATCAATATTTTTTAAATTGTGCTCTCTGGCATTATGTATTTGAATGGACTGATTTACTTTAGCTACTGGCGATTTAACAGGTACTCTATTTAATTTTCCATTTTTCCTGTGAGACACAGAGGAATTCAGTGCTGCTTCATATTCAGATAAAGCAACAGCCGTATGTGAATTGCTTTCTTTAATAATTTGTAGAGGTGCTCCCTGGGCTATTAACTGACCACCGCCATTGCCGCCTTCTGGCCCAATATCAATAAGCCAGTCAGCACTGCGAATAACATCCAGATTATGCTCTATTACAAGTAAAGAGTTACCCGCATCAATCAATTGTCGAAATGCTTTCATTAAGGTTGCAATATCATCAAAATGCAAACCCGTTGTTGGCTCATCAAATAAAAACAGTGTTCCTTTTGTTAATTTTTTATCTGCTTCTTTTTTACTCTTATTTTTCCTGATTTTATTCCTGGCTAAATGCCCCGCCAGTTTTAGTCGTTGTGCTTCCCCACCGCTCAAAGTTGGCACGGCCTGCCCTAACTGAACATAATGCAATCCCACATCAACCAGGGGCTGTAATGTTCTGAGCACATCTGGCTCATCCGAAAAAAACAGCAGCGCTTCTGCCACTGTCATATCTAAAACATCTGAAATTGACCTTGCCTGAACGCCGCCCTTATCAATTTCACCCAATAATTTAACCTGTAAAATTTCAGAGCGATAACGTTTACCATTGCAGTCAGGGCAACGTATATATACATCACTCAAAAACTGCATTTCAACCATTTCAAAACCATTACCAGAACAGGTAGGGCAACGGCCATTTCCCGAATTAAAACTAAATGTACCCGGTGTATATTTACGTTCTTTAGATAAAGGCTCGGCAATAAATAATTTACGGATTGCATCAAATGCACCCACATAAGTTGCAGGTATAGAACGTGTGGTTTTACCAATCGGGCTTTGATCAACCAGTACTACATCATCAATATACTGATGACCTTTTATTTTTTTACAGGCTCCAGGGGTCTCAACTGACTGGCCTTTATGCTTACATAGCCATGGATAAAGAACATCACGCATTAACGTTGATTTTCCTGAGCCACTCACACCTGTTATACAAACCAGTTGATGCAAAGGAATATCAACATCAATGCTTTTTAAATTATTTTCATTAGCACCCATAATCTGAATATATTGAGTACTGGAATGCGTATTATATTTATTAATATCATTTTTCTTAATACTTTCATCACGCGGCAGGCTTACTGACTTTTTACCTGTTAAATATTTTGCAGTTAGCGATTTGTTATCACGTAACAACTGTTTAGCTGTTCCATAAAAACAAATCTCTCCTCCCTGCTTTCCTGGCCCTGGACCAATATCTAATATACGGTCTGCCGCTAGCATAACCTGTGGATCATGCTCAACAACCAATAATGTATTGCCCGCATCTCGCAATCTATGCAGCACCTGTACCAGGCGGTTAATATCCCGTGGATGCAAACCAATACTGGGTTCATCAAGCACAAACAATGTATTAACCAGAGACGTACCCAGAGCTGTTGTCAAATTAATACGTTGAACCTCTCCACCACTTAAAGTACGCGACTGACGATCGAGGGTTAGATATCCCAACCCCACTTCTAACAGATAATTTAAGCGCGAACGAATTTCACTCAACAATAACTGCACAGCTTCATCAATGGCCTTTGGCAATTGTAGTAATTTAAAAAAGTTTGCACATTCACTTAATGGCAAATGCATAACATCATGCACCGTTAATCCAGGTAACTGTGTTATTTCTTTTTTAGATAAATGTAATCCCCGTGGAACAAAACGCTGCTCATTATCAATTACGCTATTTGATAACGCCAGGCTCCCCAACCGCCACCATAATGCAGACGCTTTTAACCTTGCACCACCACAGGTGTCACAGGGTGTATATGAACGGTATTTTGAAAGTAAAACGCGAATATGCATTTTATAAGATTTGCTTTCCAGCCATTTAAAAAACCGCTGAATGCCAAACCACACGCCTTCATCCCAGTCGCCTTCACCTTCAATAACCCAACGTTGCTGTTTTTTAGTTAATTTTTTCCAGGGAATATCAATTGGAATTTTGCGTTTTTTAGCAAAAGCAATCAGCTCATCCTGAACTTCAATATAACTGGGTGTCTGGATGGGTTTTATTGCCCCCTCTTTTAATGATCTGGATTCATCTGGAATAACCAGACCATAATCAACACCAATAATACGCCCAAACCCTTTACAACTTTCACATGCGCCAATAGGTGAATTAAAAGAAAATAAGCCCGGACTAGGTTCATCATAATCAATATCACAATCAGGACAATGGTGGTGACTTGAAAAACGCACTGATTTGCCCACTTTTTTATTTTTATCTAATGGATATACATGTACCCGGCCATTTGCATGTTTTAAGGATGTTTCAACTGCTTCGACTAACCGATCTCTGTTTTCTTCCGTTAGTTTAAATCGGTCCTGGATGACCTCTAATAATTCACCATTACGCGAATGTATACGGGTGTAGCCCTGCTGGTTTAATAATTTCACAATTTCATTTTCAGTGAAATTATGCGGTATTTTTACAGGCAGACAAATCATTATTCTCTGATTATCTGGCATATTTCTATAAAGCGTATCAACGATACTCTGCGCTGAATCACAAAGCACTTCACGACCACAATCAGTACAATATAACTGTGCCATGCGGGCAAATAATAATTTTAGATAATCATTTAGCTCAGTCATCGTCCCCACAGTAGAGCGAGAGGTACGCACTGGATTTGTCTGGTCTATCGCTATTGCGGGGGGAATACCCTGAATACTGTCTACTGCAGGCTTATCCATACGATCAAGAAACTGACGAGCATAAGCCGAAAAAGTTTCCACATAACGCCGCTGTCCTTCGGCGTATATAGTATCAAATGCCAATGTCGATTTACCCGAACCACTCACTCCTGTCACCACAATGAGTTCATTAGTTGGTAATTCAAGATTCAGGTTTTTCAGGTTATTCTGGCGAGCGCCTTTAATAACAATTGACTCTTTGCTCATAAATACTCAGTAATATTAATTAGATTAGACAGCAGATAAATATACTGTAATTCGGGTTTTATATATATGGAAAATTTGCAGGATACCACCTGCCTACTGACAACATACTGTCAGTAGCATTAATGTATTTGAGGTACTTCTATTTAATCCTGCTCACTTATTTTATGAAAGTATCGATTGGTATTAATTTAAAATATTTAAAAACCGCAAACATTATCAATAATGTCTGGCTATTATAAACACACTGAATCTGGAGACAGGAAATGAAAAAGACCACAGGTGATAATTACCGACTAAGACTGACCTCTGTTATTGATTATATCCATAACAATATTAATGGAGACTTAGGTGTTAACACCCTGGCCGATGTTGCGTGCATGTCCCCCTACCACTTCCATCGAATTTATCGAGAATTGATGCAGGAAACCGTTAATGCAACAGTCAGACGTCTACGGCTTCAGAAAGCCGCAATACACCTGATTCGTACAGATCAGTCAATTCATAATATTGCGCAAGGGCTTTCATACGGCAGCGTCGAGGCCTTTACCCGTGCTTTTACAAAACAGTTTAATACATCTCCCGGTGCTTATCGTAGCGCCAGGCAATCGAACTGTATCCATGACGAACCCTTCGTAGCAATGTTACCACCTGAAAAAAAGAGGAATAAAGCCATGTTTAAAGTTGAAACAATACAGCAAGATAAAATATATTTAGCCGGTTACTCGCATAAAGGCGATTATATGGGTATAAGCAGTACATTTGATAAATTATTTATAGCTGCAGCCAGCCAGAATTTATTAAATGATAATACCCGCTCCTTTGGTTTGTACTATGATGACCTAAAATCTGTGGCTCTGGACGAGCTTCGTTCAATGGCCTGCTTCACAATTAACGACCCCGAGTTGCTGGATAATACTTTTGAGCAGATTACGATTCCTGCTGGAAAATGCATTTCTATCTTATTCAAAGGCCCCTATCCTGAACTGGAAAAGCCCTATGACTGGTTATTTGGACACTGGATACCCAGTAACAACTATGAAATAGCTGATTTCCCACCATTTGAAGAGTATTTAAACGACCCTAAAGAAACACCACCTAATGAATTATTAACCCGTATTTATTGCCTGTTAGCTTAAACTTTTATCGTAATCAGAGCGTTACACCCTGATTACGATTTATTGGTCTTTTGAAGCTATATAACCAGTTTAATCATCTGAAACATCGCTTTATTTTAAAATGCTGCGTACTGGTTAATATAATGCTTCAGGAATAAAGTCATACCTGCCCTGAAGTATAACTATGCCTCATGCAATAAATCATGCACACGTTGCAGTAAGTTTTGAGAACTAAAGGGTTTAAGCAATAATTTTTGCTGTAATCCCTCATCTGTTATACGCATAACACGATCGCCTGTGAAACCACTCATTAGCTGAATTTTTATACCCGAATATTTTTCTTTAACAATTGCTGCCAGCTGATAACCGTCCATCTCTGGCATAATAATATCTGATATCAGCAAATCAACTGTTTCAGTTTCAAGAATATGTAACGCATTTTTAGCACTTTCTGTGCAGATTACATTAAATCCATGATTACCAAGTATTTCACTATTCAAATTAAGCAATACCGGCTCATCATCTACAACGAGAATAGTCTCCTTACCTTTAACCTCAATAATATGCCGATCTTCTGCTAATTGCTCATTGCACTGACTTATATATCGAGGAAAATAAAGTGTAATTCGAGTACCATGACCCGATTCAGAAAAGGCATTAATTGCCCCACCATTATTACGTACAAAACCATACACCTGACTTAACCCCAGCCCAGTTCCCTCTTTTCCTTTAGTCGAGAAGAAAGGCTCAAAAATTCTTTCCATAGTTTCATCATCTATACCGCAACCTGTATCAGTCACACTGAACAAAATATAATCACCAGGAACAATACCTAGTTGTTGTGCATCTATCTGATTTATTACCTTATTACCTGTCTGTATCGTTACCCGCCCATTACCCTCTATAGCATGCATCGCATTAATGCTTATATTAAGGATAACATCCTCCATATCGCCATCATCAAGCCAGACTAACCATAAATTATCCAGTAACTCAAAAACCAGCTTAATACGTGCTGTCAGTGTTTTTTCAAGCATAAGCTGCTGATTTTTCAGTAATGCATTAAGGTTCAGGCAAGTAGCTTCAGGTGCTCTTTGCCGTGAGAATGATAATAATTTTTTAGTTAATTTTGCTCCTCGCTCACTGGCATGATGAATTTCCTGCGCATATTTAGCCAGTACAGGCTGGTTACTCAACGCATCCTCTAACAGGTCGGAGTAACCCATAATGACACCTAGCATATTGTTATAATCATGGGCAACACCTCCGGTAAGTTTGCCCAATGCATCCATTTTCTGAGTGCGACGAATCTTTTCTTCCTGCTGTTTTTGTTCCGTTAAATCGACAATAAAGACAATAAATTCATCCCCACCTTTATGAAAAGCCGACCCACCAATAAGAATAGGCACCCGGTTACCTCCTTTATGAAAATACTCCTTTTCAAAAGGTGTCCAATAGCCTTTTTCTCCAGCTTCTTTTATTGCCCTATCATCAAGGTATAAGAATTCAGCCGGTGTAAACTTGGTCCAGTCTAACGCCCCATCACGTAAATCCTGATGAGAATAACCCAGCATATTTAATAAAGTATTATTGGCATCAAGTACTTCACCATCCGCCCTGGAATGAATAATCCCAATAAAATTAGATTCCTTCCAGCTATTAAATCTCTCCGCATTTTCATGCAGCTCATGCTCCATATGCTTTCTGTCAGTAATATCCTCTACACTTGACCAGATATAACGCTCACCATTTTTTTCCAGGATTGTTGAAGAAAGCGAGACTGAAATCCGATGACCATCTTTATGGATATATTCTTTCTCATAGGGCCCATAACGTTCTGTGTCACCAAGACGACTAAGCTGATGCTGCTCATGCTCAACATACTCTTGCGGCGTAATATCCCAATAATTAAGGAGCAATGCCTCCTTCACGCTGCAGCCTAAAAGCTGAGCATAAGCCCGATTTATATCAATCAACTCTCCATTCATTCGGCATAAGACCAGACCGGTTGTTATCGTTTCAAAAAGAACACGGTTATACTTCTCTTTTTCATTCACATAGAGCAACTGCCGACGAATCAACCAGAATAACAATACAGCGGTTGTTACTATATAAAACCAGCCCTTTACTGTCCCTAGTTGCATTAACATTTCGCTATCATTAAAAGAAAAACCCAGCAACTGATCCGAAGCCATAATCCATACACTACCCACAAATGCATAAATTAGCGCAATTTTTACTGCTGGCCACCATGTATTATTAATTTTTATCAATTTGGCCTTATCCATATATCTATAATCTCTCAACTCTCAGCTATACACGCGGCATAATTAATTAACACTATTTATGCCCATGACTGAAATACTTAATTTGAATATTCGCTTTGAATTAAAAATGGATTTTATTAAAAACACAAAAATTGAATGCCCTGAGTATTCTCTTTAGCCCAACAGAACCTAAAATATCACATGTCATATTTTAAAATTATCCTTGCTACTTTATAGTCTAGATTTATTAATAATCCAGTATTAAGACTCAGATAATTAAATAATTATTTTTCCTGATTGTTATACAGATATTATTTATGATATACCTTTCAAATGTAGGGAAATAAGAGATAAATCAGTTACACTATTTATTATTTATATGCAATATATAAACACTTAAATTTAAGAAATAAAAAAGAAAAAAACAAAATAATTTCTGATAACTGTGGGAATGCACATATTTTCCAGCAAAACTAAAAAATGGCATAAGCAAATGTAATGAACAATGACCTGTCATCACCCTTAAATTCGCTTGTTAAGATTTTATATTTTTTACCGCAAGCCAGTTAAATAAATAATAACAATTCTTATTTGCACATAGAGAAAATCTGATAATACTATCTATTGTCTATATATTGCCCAAATATTGGGTGTGACATGTATGGTAAATGATATGAGGTAATCATCAGATAAATAGCTATTTCAATGGGATATCTCTCATATGGAACATGTGCGACTATAGCAGCAAGACCTGCTAAATTTTGAATAATGCTAGTAATATATACGTCTAATCATCAAATCTAATTTTTCTTAACATGTGATTCCATTGGTGGTATAAATTCTTTTTCTTCCAAAGTATTCATGACACCACGTAATAAGAAACTACGTGAAAAATTAACATAGTATGTATGAGAATTTTCTTTTACTGGCTTTATAAAACCGGCTTCTTTTAATTTTTTTAATGCATATGTTTTTTGTCTAGGCGTGTACTTATCTGATATATCACTGGCTTTGAATGACTGAGTTTTGGTATTTAAACCTAACCTTAAAATATCAGCTTCGTCTGGAGTAATTGCTTTTCTATTTACTGCATTATCGATAGCTGGTTTAAGTATTTTTTCCAGCAAAAACTTTCTATCTAACAGGGCATCAATTTTTATAATTTCATCTAAACCCCCCATAAGCACATATCTACACCACCTCAGTAAGGCATCATCTGTACCTCTATCAGCAACACTCAAAGATGAATAATAAAGGTCTCTATCACTAAAAAAAACACATGATGGATTTAGTATCCTGCCTTCTTTCACATTAAAACCATATTTTATTAATAGTGCATAGTTAAGCATTCTGACTACACGCCCGTTACCATTGCCAAATGGATGTATCCAGGTAAATCTATGATGGAATAATGCTATTTTGACCAAATCATACTGTTCGATATCATCTTTTTTTATGAAGTCTAATAATTCATTCATTAAGTCTCTAACATGTAAATGATCTGGAGGCACATGCTTTGAATCAGTAATAGTTACTTCGCCTATACGATAAGCACCTGCATTTTTATCACCTTCTCTTGTTAAGTCTTTAACAATGATGGAATGCAAATCAAAAATAAAACGTGCTGTTATTTCTGAGCCTTTTGCAATATTATCCTCAACATACTTTATGGCTTCTGATATATTTTTAATTTCACGCAAACTCTCAGTGCCATCATCTTCCCCTTCGATTTGATGTTCGACATAATCCGCAATAGTTGTATGATTACCTTCTATCCGCGCAGAACCTAAACTTTCCAGCCAGTGAAAAATATGTTTTAGCTGAAAGAAATACCATGGAGCCGCCGTACCTTTTAAGGTTCGTTTACGTAGGTGATCTAATTTAATAATAGTAGTGGTTAGATCAGAACCAAATTCAGGGCTAACTAACCTTAAATCGTAACTCATTATGTCATCATCCTGTATATCTACATATATGCGCAATGATATCTACATTACCAAATAACACACATCTACACAAAAATAATTTAATACCTTGAATTATAAAGATTTTATTATCATACTATTTTATGAAAACTACATTTTTATGTGATACATATCTACACAATGCTCCATATATAACGACATAAGCACATAATCATGCGCTTAATAGCCACCCCGTCCTCACCACTCTATTACGAAATTAAGACAGCTTTATTCATACAGCTAAAGGACTTAAATAATAAAAATTTTCTGTTATTAATCATATAGATAGCATAAAAACTAAAAATATATTACAGGCTTTATGAGTTCGAATATGGATACATATATGAAATCAATATCATACAGACATAAAAAAACCTTAAGTATCAAATACTTAAGGTTTGTATGGCGGAGAGGCAGGGATTCGAACCCTGGGTCGGGATAAACCGACGCCGGTTTTCAAGACCGGTGCATTCGACCACTCTGCCACCTCTCCAGGTTCAAGCGCCCAATAAATACCAACAGGTAAATGGGTAGTGCGTCGAGGGGCGGTAGAATACATGAATATTATCTGTAAAACTAGCCCTCCGGAATGATTTATTGGAACTAATATTTGCTTTACCTTGTCATAACCTCAGTGTTAACCTTAATACTTACCTAAATAACTAAATGTACGGGAATTTAATGAATAATCCAAATATCTCCATTGGCCGCTCTCAAGAGTCAATTCTTGCAACTAATAAGGTATTGAAAAATACTTATATGCTGCTATCTATTACACTGGTTTTCAGTGGAGTAATGGCTTTTATTGGTATGTCACTCAACATTGGGCATGGCGTTGCAATGATTGCAAGCTTTGGAGCTATTGGCCTACTGTGGTTCGTACTTCCTCGTACTGCTAATTCTGCTGCGGGTATACCTGTTATATTTGCCTTTACCGGGCTTCTTGGTCTGGGTCTGGCACCTATGCTTAATCACTACTTGGCGGTTAATCCCAGCATTGTATCAACAGCTCTGGGTGGCACGGGCGTGATCTTCCTTGGCCTTTCAGGCTATGCACTAACAACACGTAAAGATTTCAGCTTTATGGGTGGTTTCCTTATGGTTGGTATGCTGGTTGTGATTGTTGCCGCACTTGCGAATATCTTCCTGCAAATGCCTGTTATGGGCCTTGTTGTTAGCGGTGCTATTGTTATGCTAATGAGTGGTCTGATTCTTTATGAAACATCTTCAATCATTCACGGTGGTGAAACTAACTATATTATGGCAACAGCAAGCCTGTTCCTGTCGTTATTGAACATGTTCCAGGCTCTTATGCACCTTCTAGGCGCATTTGGTGGCGATGACTAATAACTCATCTCAATAGCTTTACCTTCACGCCCCGGTTTATCCGGGGCGTGTTGTTTCTACTCATTAAATTTTTACAGAGAATAATATGGACTGGTTGAAAATAGGTAGCGCGGTATTCCTTATCGCCATGATCGTTTTTATGTGGCCACGCATGAAACACGCGGTTGCTAACTCCCCAAAGGGTACGATGAATGACTGGATGGGCTATATTTTACCCTTAGCAGCAGTCATTGGATTTGTTATTCTGTTGATAAAAATGGTTTGAACCTGAACCATAAGACCAGACAGAAGCTGATCACATCAGCCTGATGGTTGTTTTTTACAGTTTAAACCCGATATATCCCATTCTTTAATAGGTTTATAATTTATAATTAACCTTTAATATAGCTTCCCCAAACACTGATTATTTGAGATACCTATGCAAGAAGAACACCCATTTGCTCCTTTTATTCGTATATTAGGTAAAGGAAAAAACGGCTCCCGCGGCTTAACCTGTGAAGAAGCCTATGAATCTATGAGCATGGTTTTAGAAGATAAAATAACGGCGGAGCAACTGGGTGCCTTTTTAATGCTATTACGGGTTAAAGAAGAAACCCCAGAAGAGGTAGCCGGCTTCGTTCGAGCCATTCGTCACTTCCTGAAACAGGATGAACAGGTTTACGCCGATCTGGACTGGTCTTCCTACGCAGGCAAACGCCGTCATTCACCCTGGTATGTTCTCAGTGCATTATTACTTGCAGATAATGGCATTAAAGTATGCATGCACGGTGCTGAAGGGCATACACCTGGACGTATGTATACATCTGAAGTATTAACGCCGCTTGGCATAGAAACTAGCTTAACTCTTGACCATGCAAAACAACAAATAGAAAAAAATAATTTCTGTTATATGCCAATACAGACGATCAGTGATCGCTTAAAAGACATTATAGAACTGCGCCCATTTTTAGGTTTACGTTCACCCATTCATACTGTTGGCCGAATGATCAACCCATTAAAAGCACCCCACTCTATTCAGGCCATTTTCCACCCGGGTTATCAGTCTGTACATCAACATGCAGCTAATATTATGGGTGAGGAACAGATCGCCGTTTTTAAAGGTGAAGCGGGTGAGGTTGAACGTAACCCGGATACAAAATGCACAGTATCTTATGCCGTTAATGGTGAAACATGGGATGAAGAATGGCCGCCCATGTTTACAAAACGCCATGTAAAAGAAAGCAGCCTGGATGAAAACAGGTTAGGCCCTTTCTGGCGTGGAGAAGACACTGATGAATATGCGCAAGCCGCTATTATTGGTACCACTGCCATTGCTCTGCGCTTATTAAGTAAAGCAGAAACACCGGATCAGGCACTGGAACTGGCACAGAATATGTGGACTAATAGAAATAAAACAAAGCACTAACACTATGAATCGAAGAAAAGTATTCTTCTCAAAAAATCCTGCTATTTAACACGATGAAATCGTCAGTCAATTAAACAAACCACACCTGGAGATATAATTAATGACTATAGAACGAGCACTTTTTGCCTTAGGCGGCAGCATGGTTATGCTGACCTCTTTGTTAGCTATATTTCACCACCCTAACTGGACCTGGGTTACTCTGTTTATCGGCTTCAACTGCTTTCAAAGTTCGTTCACCGGATTTTGTCCACCTGCTTTTTTAATGAAAAAATTTGGCCTTAAATCTGCAGCTGAGTGCGCTTTAAAGAATAATGACTAAATAGTCATATCTAAGTATTTATACTGTGAATAAGTAACCCGTTTATCCCTGATGAAATCACACTTGATAACATTAATGATTGCTTTAGTAGCTGGTTATTCTGGTAGCTATATATTTAACACTACTTTATTTGATGCCAAACAAGCATCAAATAAAGTTAATAGTCAATCCAGAAACAGTCAAAATCCATTTCAGACACAAGCTGAGCCTGATGACTTAAAAGATCAATTTGAGTTTTTTCAATTTAAAATTGAAGAATTGCAGAATCAGGTCAATGCACTGAAAACATCCCAAAACGACACTGTTGTTACGCAAAAGAATAACAGAAAAAAACCAACCGGCCGTATAACACCCAATACTGAAAACCTGATAGCGTCGGGTATTAATGCAGATATTGCAGAAGATATTTTACGCCGTATGAGCCAGCAAGATTACAAACGACTGGAATTACAAAACTTGATACAGCGCTCTAATTCCATAACAAGAAGACAGTATAGAAAGGAATTACGCGAACTAAATAACAATAAAATTTTATTACGCTCCGAAATGGGTGATGATGCATATGACCAGTATTTATTTATTAGCGGGCAAAATAATCGTGTAAAAGTAAGCTCTGTAATGGCGGGTTCACCCGCTGAGTCTTCTGGCTTTCAAACCAACGATATCATTTTATATTATGACAACCAGAAAATATTGGGCTGGCCTGATATTAGAACAGCAACGGTACAGGGTGATATCGGCAGTTATACCAGTGTTGAGATTATGCGTGATGGTGCACAAATGAGCTTAATGGTCCCCAGAGGTACTTTAGGGGTTCAACTTGATGCCGTACAGATTGAGCCTGATTAAAAATAATAAACCGTTTGAAACAAACAATGATTTTCACTCTATTACCAACTTAAAAACTAATTTTAATTTTTTTTGAGTTATTGAGCATCAAATCAGAACAGGTAATACGCCCTCACCTTTAATAGCAAAATCATCTGCCAGCCAATAACCAATAACAGCAACCAGATCATCCCCTGAAAATAGCAAAGGAATTCGATCCCGCTGCCATGTTGGTACAGCGGCTTCCTGAAATAAAGATTTCAAATCATGAGAGCCATTTCTACCCACGGGTTTAATTCTTTCACCACCCTGTCTGAAACGAACAGTCACCGCCTTTGTTAATAATAATTTATTAAGAACGTATGTAATATCATTGTCAGTTTTATATTTTTTTAATAACAGTTTTCTGTCAATTGAATCCAGCACCAAATCATCTTTTATACTCCAGCTATAAACCTGTGTCGCATCATGAACAAGCTGTTTCAAGCAATATAATTTATCTCTAAAACGCCTGACTTCTACGTTTGCCCAGCTAACCAACACGGCGGTATCATGGGATGTGTTTTTTATTTGCTGCACTACCTGCTGCAATACAGCTCTTGAAGGCATGGGTTTCTGAAGCGATTTAAACCAGAAGCGTAATGCATTTCTTAAACGTGCATTTTCCAGTTTATTTAATTGCTCAATATTTAAACAATTTCTTTCTATCAATGATGCTATTAAATCCTTTTCTGCCAGTACATCCAGCAACTGCGCATTTTCTGCCTGTTGTTTTGCAAATAAGGATAGTGTTTTATTAATTGCAGGCCAGCGTTGTTGAATTTGCGGCATAACTGAATGACGTAAGTAGTTTCGGTCATAATTTACCTGCTGATTACTCGGATCTTCTACCCAGTCGAGTTCATTTTTATGAGCATAATCTAAAATAGCATTCTGTGAAATATTCAATAATGGTCGAGCATGCCAGCCATCAGCAAATTTTATTATTTCTGGCATGCCCGCAAGGCCTGCCGCACCCGCGCCTCTTAATAGCTGTAACAAAATAGTTTCAGTCTGATCATCCTGATGCTGCGCCGTTAACAAACAGGCATCATTTTGAATAAGCTCTTTCAGTGCTGCGTAGCGAGCCGTTCGAGCGGCTGCCTCCGGGCTTTCACCTTTGAGCGCACCAGCATTAACTTTAATAAGCTGAAAAGGAATGGATAACTGATTACATTGCCCTCTGCAATGCTCACCCCAGCCAGTCGACTGTGGCTGTAGACCGTGGTCGATATACACGGCGCTGACTTTAAATTTTGTTTGATATAGTAAATGCAATAAAACCTGTGAGTCCACGCCTCCACTGTAGGCCAGACACCAGGTTTTTATTTTATGTCGTTTTGCAAATTCGCCTAATTGCTGAACTAAAAACTCAGTATTCAGTTTACGATTCAGAGCACTACTCGGAATACTGGCCATAACTCATCAGACGTTGATATCGGGCATCAAGTAGTTTATCTGTTCCCATCTGATTTAAGTTATCAAGGCTATCTTTAAGTGCCTGACGAATATTACGCGCGGTTGTATCTACATCACGATAAGCACTACCCAGCGGTTCATCAATGATTTGATCGATCAATCCCAGCTCCAGTAGGCGATCCGATGTAATACCCAATGCTTCTGCCGCATCCTGCGCACGCTCTGCACTTTTCCAGAGAATAGATGCACAGCCTTCTGGTGAAATAACAGAGTAAGTGCTGTATTTCAGCATCATCACCTTATCGCCAACACCAATCGCTAATGCACCACCAGAACCGCCTTCTCCAATCACCGTGCAGATAACAGGCACCTTAAGGGCGGCCATTTCAAATAGATTACGCGCAATGGCTTCTGACTGGCCACGCTCTTCAGCACCAATTCCCGGGTACGCCCCAGGTGTATCAATAAAGGTAATAACCGGCATTTTAAAACGCTCTGCTAACTTCATTAAGCGCAGGGCCTTACGATACCCTTCAGGGCGAGGCATACCGAAGTTACGACGTATTTTTTCTTTAGTATCACGGCCTTTTTGCTGTCCGATAACCATTACCGGCTTACCTTCGAGTCTCGCGATCCCTCCCACCAGCGCTTTATCATCAGCATAGGCACGATCACCATGTAATTCTTCAAAATCAGTGAAAATACGACCTATATAATCAAGCATATGGGGACGTTGAGGATGTCGAGCCAACTGAGATGTCTGCCAGGACGTTAACTTGCCAAATATTGACTCTGTCAGCCCCTTGCATTTTGATTGCAGACGGGTGATTTCCTCACCAATATTTATTTCAGTATCATCACCGACATAGCGAAGCTCTTCAATTTTGGCTTCTAATTCAGCAATCGGTTGTTCAAATTCCAGAAAATTTGGATTCATTCTTAAATCTTATAATAAGTTGCCCATTAAACCTGGAAAGACTAGCTAAAAGTACTTCCAACTGATTTCCTCAGGTAAGAGCATGACAATGGAAAAATCTAATTTGCAATGATAACCTGCAATCCCCCAGTAACCAAGTCAGATTCAGACATTTTGAGGCATTTTTACTGATAATGGCGACAAATTCACAGCAAGTATAAACCCGTTCACTGGTTAATAATTAACCATCAGGATAATTGTATTGTATGTAAAACAAAAATTATGCCGGGAAAAAAGAAAAAACGGACGTAGAAACACTTATGAATCAGGGTGGGAGACAATCCATTTTAGATGCTTCGTATGTATTAAAATACCTCGCCAGAAGCAACTATCAACGATCTAAATCCTGAATTATTATGTAGCTATTATTTAATTTTAAAATCAACCGACAGGTTAGCTTCATACTTAATCTCGTCAAAAGAAGAGTCCTGTACTGGTTCACGGTATTTAGCTATCGACGAATAACTCTCTTTCGCTCGCCTGGCTGAAACCACAACGTCTTTTAATACGCTTGCTCCACGAGTAGCCCTCTGACGAATATTAGAATCCCGTATTCCAATAGGACTAAGCTTAAGACCAAGCGATTTCTCATAAAACTTTTTTTGCTTAATCACTTTTTTTAAAGCCTTTGCTTTTACTTTTGCGTTATATTCATCTTTTTTTGTATGCTCAAAAGCAATATTAGAAAGCTCAACTTCTTCGTGCTTATCAGCTACAGCAGCAATCTCTTTTAACTGCTCTTCCTGTAAAATGGATACAGCCATACGATTAACGACTTTGTAACTCGACGGCTTACTACCAAACCAGCCATACTCAGGCGAAGATGAAAATTTAGAACTTTTAATATCATCCTGATTAACTCCGGCTTTCACAAGTAATCGGCTAACCTTTTCACGCAGTGAACTATTACCTGAAATGGCCAAAGACAATAATTCGTTCTCTGTCGTTACCACCAAACTGACAATGGCCTTATCTGAGTATGCCTTCTCCTCTGCCTCAGCACTAATCGTTACCACTTTATCTGTTGGATAAAGAAACCCTCGAAGCTCCTGAGGGCTTCCTTTTAACTCAGGAGCAGAAAAAGCTGAAGTCGTCGTCAGCCCGCAAAATAATACTAATAATATTCTGTTCATTTCTGCCTCTGTTTAAAGCTGATATTTATAATGTTTTTCACGATACTGATAATAACATAATCAAAAAGCTGGAACTTAGCTTACTAAATAGCAGTTTCAACTGACCTTCTGTTTTTCTTTCTCTGTAGTGCTACTTACTAACAAACATTAAACCTAATAACCATTGGCATTTAAAGGTAATTTACGAAGCATATAAAAAGAACTTTGATTAAAATGCAAAAAAGCTTTCCCATAATAGTAAAAAAACACTTTTTTAAGCGGATTTGGTATAGATATACACTCCCAGCAGCAATTTAAAATTCTTGTGCTAATCTCCCTATAAGTCCTTTAAATTACAGGAAAAATGATACCTTATGGATGCATCAGCCAACAAAGCCGGTAACATCATAATTGCTGATGATGACCCATCAATACTACTATTACTACGCCATATATTATCAGAAGATAATTATGATGTAACTGAGGCCCGATCTGGTATGGAAGCTATCGGCCTATGTCGGGAATTTACTTATGATCTGGCTATTTTTGATCTGGTCATGCCGGATGTAGATGGCATAACAGCCTGCAAAGAAATCACATTACAGGTATCCAACCCTCCCCCTGTACTTATCATCACATCTTTAGATGATGACACCTCCGTTAATAACGCATTTGATGCAGGTGCAATTGACTATATTACCAAACCTATTAACTGGTCTGTATTCAAGCAACGCGTTAAACGCATTGTTGAAGGCGAGCATAATAAGCAAAAAGTAAAGCGCCTCGAATTCCATGATTCACTCACGGGGCTACCCAATCGAACCTTACTTCTCGATCGTTTGGAATCGGCAACTCTACGTGCCCAACGCAACAAAACAATGCTCGCATTATTAATGATTGATATCGATAACCTGAAATTAATTAATGAAACACTCGGGCACAATAACGGTGACAAAGTAATAATGTCTGTTGCCAGCCGTTTAGGCAAAAAAATACGTGACACAGACACCCTTTCTCGTAGTGGTGGTGATGAATTTATTTTAATTATTGAAAATATACAGCAACTAGAAGATGTTGGTTTAATGGCGGCTAAATTTTCCCGTACAATTGAACACAGCATGACAATTATGGATCAAAATATACATGTAAAAGCCAGTATTGGTATTAGCATGTATCCTCAGGATGGCACCGACATTGGCAGCCTGTTAAGTCATTCAGATGCAGCACTTTATCGAGCAAAAGAACATGGCGGCAATATATATGAATTCTATTCGCCTGACCTCGGCAAACAGGCACGCCGCCGATTAGAGCTTGAAAACAATTTACGCCACGCATTAGAAAATGACGAACTCATTGTTCATTACCAGCCTAAAATAGACTTAACAACAGGTATAGCAAATGGAATGGAGGCGCTGGTGCGCTGGAACCACCCTGAACAAGGCATCATTCCACCTGATGAATTTATTCCCATTGCCGAAGAAACCGGATTAATTATTCCGCTTGGGCAGCAGGTGATCGAAAAAGCCTGCAAACAGTTTAAATCATGGCAAAGTGAAAACATTCCTGTAACTAATATATCCATAAATGTTTCTGGACGCCAGTTTAAAGAACAGGACCTGGTTAGCCTGCTGCAAAAAACATTAGATGAACACCAGCTAGATGCCTCTCATATTGAACTTGAACTGACTGAAAGCACTTTGTTAAAAAATGAAAATCAGGCAGAGGCAATACTAAATGAGTTACACAATATGGGCATTAAAATATCTATTGACGATTTTGGAACCGGTTATGCTTCACTCTCATACCTGAAGCGCCTGCCAATAGATATATTAAAAATAGACAAATCATTTACTGATGGAATACTACATGATCAAGATGACATCGCTATTGTAAATGCAATATATGGACTGGCTAAGGGCTTAGGATTAAAACTGGTTGCTGAGGGCATTGAAACTAAAGAGCAACTCAATAAAATAAAAGAACTGGGAGTAGATTATGGACAGGGTTATTTCTGGAGTCCGCCTCGGGCAGCCGACCAATATATAGAATTACTTGAAAGTTTAAAATGATTTTTAAGTGGAATTTAAATATATCTGTTTTTCAGACATAAACCTCCCTTCAAAACCACTGATGATTTAAATCAGATGAAAAAACACTATAAATAGTGGGCTTTCAGTAAGGGAAATATTTTCTGGCATAATTTTTTTCATAAGAAAACAAAGCCATCAGTTTATCTACTACACATTAATTAAACACATTCACGCATTCACGCATTCACGCAACAACATGGTTGCATAGGTGCCTGGCGGCAAATCAAAGCTAATTTCCAGAAAATCATCTTTAATATTCCAGCTTAAATTACCCGGCACTAACCTTAATGCACGCCTTTCCTGCTTTAGCCTTGCCGACTCCAGCCCAGCGGCTAAAATTTTAAATTCTTCTGCAATCACATTTTCCAGTTGCAACACGTCCTGCGTTGCCATACTTTCACCTTCACCCCATAAACAGGCGGTTAAATTTATTTCTTTATCCTGTAAACGCTGACTTAATGCTTCGCTATTTTCACCTTCGCTGGAAAAACAGGCTGATTTACCATTCAACATAAAGACTTCACCCAAAACAGGTGTTAACCAGTTTTTCTGCTCTATACGCATTGATAAAATCTGGTTAAAAATCCACGAACGAGCCGACGACAAATATAAACCTCGCTGTTGCTTTTTTACTTTTTTTAATTCTCGATTAAATAACTTTTCAGCTTTTAATAAATTCCCCATATCTCGACCAAAACGCTGCTCTCCAAAATAATTGGGAACACCATTTTGTTTTATTATCTGTAATTTTTTCTCCAGTAACTGAATATCACCGTCTAATTCTGTAATACGTATCTGAAAACGATTGCCCGATAAAGCCCCGCGTTTAAGTTTTCTATTATGCCGTGATTTCTGTAAAATTTTAAATTCATCTGTCTGCAAATCAGAAAAATCTGGATCATCCATACCTGGTAAATGAAGGCTAAACCATTGCGTTGTTACCGCATGGCGATCTTTCATTCCAGCATAGCTTACGCCCATTGATTTAATATCCGCATACTTTGCCAGTTGCTGTGCAACCCAGTCTGTATTAGAACCATTTTTTTCAATCTTTAGCCATAAGTGCTCACCGTCACCTGATACTTCTATTGGCATAATTTCGTCAACACGAAAATCTGAATTCTGTGCTTTTAAACGGCCTTTTATAACTGGCTTTTCATAGGCATAAGCCAGATCATTAAAACTGTATTGCATATACTTTCTTTTTAATTAAAAACGTTATAATCATTATTTTTTCTACAGGTAATTTATTATTCTTCGCACTATCAAAACGGATGCGATAATATCAAATACAGAGGATTTTATCGCATTTAATCTTTCAATTTAACGGGATGCTGCATCTACTACAAATATACGATGAGCTAATAACTTCGTCATTTCAATATACATCTCTCGTGACCAGCCACAGTCATTCGTAAACTGCTCCCAGTTTCTAACCGATAACATTGTCCAGAAAATATCTGTTGCCTGCTGAACGGTATACTCACCTGACAATTCACCATCCTTACTTAATGCCACTATTGCAGCCTCACAACCCTGACGCAATGCCTGCATTCGATCATCCCATGCCATGGCCGCTGCCTCATCGGTTTCTTTCATTAAAAGAAGCGCCTTTGCAACACCATACACCTCTGGAATGTAATGCCCCCATGCATCGATATAAGCTTCAATGCGACTAATACCGGTTCTGGCACTGCGGCTCAATTCCAGCCGTGCATCAACTCCCTTCACCTCATCAATATACCGGGTTGTTGCAATAAGCAGCTCTGAACGCTTACTGAAATGAAGATAAAGCGCCTGTCGGCTAACACCCGCCTTCATTGCAATATCCGACATGCGTACGCCCTGCCCCTGGTTTTCCTCTAACAAATTCCAGGCTGCATCCAGTATACGATCTCTGGTTTTAATATTTTTACTTGACATGATGTAAAGTATAGAGTCAAATCAACATGAAATCAATTTACACGGTGTAAAGCTATCAAAACAACCATGAAAATAATATTATTTCTAACAGGCACTACCTCCACAGGTCGATCTGCTCTGTCTGTTAATAAAGTCCCCCATACTCATTACAGGTTGTGTTTCACACCAGACATAAGAAAAACATCACCCAACGTTGTTCATACGGAACCAATACGCATTTTTGATACTTTAGCCTGCTTAAACCAACAAGATGATTATCATACATATGTCCAACTAATATTCATGTTGACATTTTTTGACGCTTCGTCATATTATACGCAATGACAAATTCATTCTCCTCACAAAGCGCCGCTCAAATGACTCGTAAACAACGAGAACTATTTGAACGAGAGCAACTTATTCTCGACAGTGCTCAAAAAATATTACAAAAAGAAGGCATGCAGGGGCTGACCATGGAACGAATAGCTGCTGATATTGAATACTCTAAAGGAACGGTTTATAACCATTTTTCCAGCAAAGAAGAGATTATTAGTGGAATTAGTTGCCGCTGTATGAGCTCGCTAACCGAAATGTTCGGTCGAGCGCGTGACTATTCAGGTAGCCATCGTGAACGTATAGCGGCAATCGGTATAGCACAGAGTTTATATGCTCAGCTACACCCACTTGAAACGCAAAATATGCAGATCATTAAATCTCCAGCTATTAGAGAAAAAGTGTCTGAAGAAAAACAGTTACGCCTGTTCCAGCAAGAACAGAATATCACCAGTATTGTTTTAGAAATTGTTCGTGATGCTATTAACGATAATGATATCCCCAAAGACCAGCCACATATCCCCCACAGTATTATGCTTGGATTATGGACTATGGGCTATGGCTCTAACCTGTTGAGTATGACAGCCATACCGTTTGAAAAATTAGGCATGCAGGACCCACTTGAAATGGCCTGGGTAAATAGCCACAAATTATTAGATAGTTATCAGTGGCAACCACTAAGTTCAGAATTTGATATTTATGAACTTCGAGAAAAACTCTACAAAGAACTATTTCCTGAAGAAATAAAACAACTTAATAAATTAAAAATAAAAATTTGAATAAACCACAATAACCTGGAGACCCCCTATGCTTGTTAGATATACCGAATGGATATTAAAGTGGCGCTATCTTGTAATATTACTCTCATTAATAATGGTGGGTGTTATAGGTAGTGGGGCTCCAAAATTAATGCCCTTCTCCAACGATTACCGTGTCTTCTTTAGTAAAGATAATCCGCAGCTGAATGCATTTGAAGACTTACAGGGTACCTATACAAAAGATGACAATGTTATGTTTGTTATCTCACCTAAGAATGGCAATATATTTACACCTGAAAACTTATCTGCTATCCAGGCAATAACCAAAGAAGCCTGGCAAATACCTCATTCCATACGGGTCGATTCCATTACCAATTTTCAACACACCTATGCTGAAGAAGATGATTTGATCGTTGATGATCTTATATTAGAACCCACAAGCATGACAAAAGAACAACTGGACTATGCTCAAAAAGTTGCACTAAAAGAACCCGCACTGGCAGCAAGACTACTTTCTCTTAATTCAGCACATACCGGTATAAATGTCACCGTACAGTTACCTGGTATAGATCAAATGATAGAAAACCCGGCAACTGTTGCCTATGCACGAAAAATGTTAGCTGAAGCAAAAGTCAAATACCCCGATATTGATTTTCGTTTAGCCGGTATGGTCATGATGAACAATGCTTTTCCTGAAGCCAGTCAGGCTGATGGACAGACATTAATCCCCATGGCATTTGGTCTCATTGCAATTGTTCTTTTATTATTACTTAAGGGTTTTAGTGCCACGGTAGCAACCATCATACTGGTACTTTGTTCTATTATTATCGGCATGGGAGCTGGCGGGCATTTTGGTATTAAATTAACACCACCATCAGCATCCGCGCCTATTATCATTTTAACCATTGCTATCGCTGGAGCAGTTCACCTACTGGTAACCATGCTACAGGAAATACATAAAGGTATGAGTAAACACGACGCCATTGTAGAGAGTATGCGTGTTAACTTTATGCCTATATTTTTAACCACTATCACAACAGCTATGGGCTTTCTAAGCCTGAATTCAAGTGATGCCCCTCCATTTGGTGACCTGGGAAATATGTCTACTTTTGGCGTACTGGGCGCTTTTTTATTAACCATTACATTTTTACCCGCTATCATGTTTATTCTACCTATTCATGCAAAACATTTTATTGCCGGTACCGGTATGATGGATAAGCTAGGGAATTTTGTAGTAGAAAAACGTAATGCATTGCTTATGTTATTCACCACTATCGTACTTATTTTTATTGCGATGATTCCTCAAAATGATTTAAATGATGTATTTGTAAAGTACTTCGATGAATCAATAGAGTTCAGACGCGACACTGACTTTACAACCGAAAATCTTACTGGCACTTATACAATAGCCTATTCATTAAACAGTGGTGAAAAAGAAGGTGTTAGCAGACCTGAATTTTTAGCTCAGGTTGAAAAATTTACTGACTGGTATGAAATGCAGGATGAAGCGCTGCATGTAAGTACAATCACTGATACCTTCAAGCGTTTAAATAAAAACATGCATGGAGATGATGAAAGTTATTATAAATTACCTGAGAGTAAGGAACTGGCTGCACAGTACCTTTTACTTTATGAAATGTCCTTACCCTATGGCCTGGATTTAAATAATCAGATTGACGTTGCCAAACAGTCAACTAAAGTCAATGTGGTATTAAAAACTATTTCATCAAATGAGCTACTTGCACTTGAGCAAAGAGCTAATGACTGGATGCAACAAAATACACCCGACATTATGGCTAATGGTGCCAGCCCTTCTATTATGTTTGCACACATTGGCAGGCGTAATATTATAAGTATGTTAACGGGTACCACAATAGCACTGGCTTTAATTTCACTGGTTTTAATTATTGCCCTGAAATCAGTAAAATACGGCTTAATCAGCCTGATTCCTAATCTGTTTCCAGCCGGTGTTGCTTTTGGTATATGGGGCCTGGCTGTTGGTGAAGTTGGGCTTGCTCTATCAATCGTAACCGCTATGACGCTGGGTATAGTCGTAGATGATACCATTCACTTTATGAGTAAATATATACGCGCCAGAAAAGAAAAAGGCCTTGATAGCCAACAGGCTGTTCGTTATGCCTTCAAAAATGTAGGAGTTGCTTTATGGGTCACCTCAGCCGTTTTAATTTCAGGCTTTATGGTACTTTCACAGTCCAACTTTGAACTGAACTCAGGCATGGGATTAATGACCAGCATTATTATTGCTGTTGCACTCATTCTGGACTTTTTATTACTGCCTCCCTTGTTAATGGCAATTGACTCCGACAAAAAAAATAAAACTGCTTAAGGAATAAACATGAAAAAAAATAAATTTGTAAAAATAATAGCCAGCTCATTCCTGCTTCTAAGTAGCATCACTACAGGCTATGCAGACGATATAAGCAAGGGGCTTGAAATAGCGAAAGAAGCAGACAAACGCGACACCGGATTTGTTGATTCAACAGCTAAAATGAAAATGATTTTAAAAAACAAACAGAATCAGACCAATACCCGGGAAGTTAAAGTAAAAACACTGGAGGTTATCGGCGATGGTGACAAGGGCCTGTCTATATTTAACACACCAAAAGACATAAAAGGCACAGCTTCCCTTACCTATTCACATGCACTCAAACCGGATGAGCAATGGCTATATTTGCCGGCTCTAAAACGAGTTAAACGCATCAGCTCTAAAAACAAATCAGGCCCTTTTATGGGAAGTGAATTTGCCTATGAAGACATTTCATCTCAGGAAGTCGATAAATATACTTATAAATATATTAAAGATGATGTATTAGACGGCATAAACTGTTTTGTCGTAGAGCGTTACCCTGCCTATAAACACTCGGGCTATACACGACAGATTGCCTGGATTAACCAGCAGGAATACCGTCCAGAGAAAATTGTTTTTTATGACCGTAAAAACACACTGCTAAAAACATTAACCTATACGGATTATCAACAATATTTGAATAAATTCTGGCGTGCGGATGCAATGCATATGGTTAATCACCAGACCGGAAAATCAACAACCCTTAGCTGGAAAGATTACAAATTCAAAACAGGGCTAACGGATAAAGACTTTAATCGCAACAGTTTGAAGCGAGCTAAGTAAATAGCATTAAATACCTGTATTCTATATCATTCTGAACGTAGTGAAGCATCCGATACCATGCTCGGGCCATTCACTACGTTGAGCATGACAGTTTATTACAAACACCTTTTTCTGCTGCTATATTAAGTAACACTAATTTAATCAGTTAATATTATGAATCTATACCTGAGAATGTTAATCCTGTTTATTAAGTTTCGCTGGAAACCGCCACTGGATTTAATGGATAAGTCTATTTTAAAATTTTATGTATTACCCAATGACCTTGATATAAATATGCATATGAACAATGGACGATTTAATAGCATAATGGACTTAGGCCGTGCTGATATTATGTTAAGAACCGGTTTATTACAGATGATTTATAAAAAAAAATGGTTTGGTGTTGTCGGCTCAATACATACCCGCTTTCGACGCCCTTTAAAACTGTTTCAGGCCTATGAACTACATAGTCAGATTATTTACTGGGATAATAAATGGACATGGGTAGAACATAAAATGTATAGCAGAAAAAAACTAGTTTCCAGCGCATTAGTACAGACATTAATCCGCCGAAAGGGTGAAAATGTACCCACACCTGAGCTTATGAAGTTAATGAATTATAAACACCTGTCACCTGAAACCACGAAAGAAATAAAACACCTGGAAAAATTTGAGCCGCTAGAATGAATATAAACCTGAACTCACCTGCTCCATCCGGCATTAGTCTTTATGCCCTCACTGCTCTGACGTTAATGCTAGTATCATTTCAAAGTCTGGCAGAATGGTCTGGCGATATCAGTTTTCAAAATCGATATTTTTTGCATGATCCCCTTGCACAAAATCCCGAACAGCATAATAACTATCTCTCAATATCTTCAGAAATTGAATATTACAATAACTTTGACAGTGATGATAAAAGCGTTACCTTCACTCCATTTGTACGGTTTGATCAATATGATAAAGAACGCAGTCACGGAGATATTCGAGAACTGTTTTATGAACAGGTATATGACGGTTGGGAGCTACGTTTAGGCATCAGCAAAGTCTACTGGGGTGTAACGGAATCACAGCATCTGGTTGATGTTATTAATCAAACCGATAATGTGGAAAATACAGATGGTGAAGACAAATTAGGTCAGCCCATGATTAAAGCCAGTTTTGAAAAAGACTGGGGGGTGGTTGATCTGTTTATTCTTGCCTATTTCAGAGAACGCACATTTCAGGATATTGAAGGCAGGCCCCGTGCATTCCCTGTTGTGGATAGCAACCAGGCAAATTACGAATCATCCGATGAAGAACAGCATATTGATTATGCATTACGCTGGTTTCAATATTTTGGTGATCTTGAGCTTGGCCTGGGCTACTTTAACGGCACCAGCCGTGAAGCTTTATTTACTCCTGGAAACCGTAATGGCCAAACCGTATTAACACCTTATTATCCCCAGATGCAACAGGCCAGCCTTGATGCCCAGCTCACCACGGAAGAATGGCTATGGAAATTAGAAGCCATAGTGCGTGACTGGCAGAATATAGACATCAATACTGCACAGCTGATTGATGAAAGCTTCTTTGCTTTGACCGGTGGGTTTGAATATACCTTTGTTGGTGTTTATGAATCAGATGCAGACCTGGGACTGGTAATGGAATATTTATATGATGACAGGGGTATTGAAGCAACCGCTATTTTTCAAAATGATATTATGCTGGGACTACGACTGGCCATGAATGATGCAGATTCAAGCGAAGCCCTATTGGGTGTTATATACGATCTGGATAATCAGGAACGCTTAATCAGCCTGGAAGCCAGTAAACGATTTGCTGAGAACTGGACCGGTACATTAGAGGTTCGCGGGTTCAACAAAATAGATAGACTTAGTCGCTTAAAAGGCATAGAGGATGATGATTTTATTCAAATTGATATCGCTTATTATTTTTAATTTCCAGAGTACCTCTTCTAACAAATGAATAATATTATGAACGAAATTAACATTCAGTATTTTAAAACAGCCTATGGTGAAATGATTCTGGGCTCTTATGACAATAAGCTGGTCATGGCTGACTGGCGTTATCGTAAAATGAGGGATAACATTGACAGGCGTCTACAGACAAAACTCAAGGCGGCTTATAAAGAAAAAAGTAGCGAAGTACTGGATACAACTCGTCAGCAACTCAATGAGTATTTTGAATATAAACGAAAAAAATTTGATTTACCTATAAATTTTGTTGGCACAGATTTTCAGAAAAGCGTCTGGAACGGTTTAATGACAATTCCTTATGGAACAACTTCTAGTTATCTGGAACTTGCAGCCAGCATTTCAAATATAAAAGCAGTTAGAGCGGTAGCTAACGCTAATGGTGCAAATGCAATTTCAATTATAGTCCCCTGCCATCGAATCATAGGTAAAAATGGTAGCCTTACTGGTTATGCTGGTGGTTTACCTGCAAAGAAAAAGTTACTGGATTTAGAGCATAGTTTGTTTTCATAAACACTCTGACAGTGTCTGGAAATCAGAAGAGTTTCTGACAAAATTCACAATCCATTGAGCCACTTCTTTATTATCTACAGATTCACTCAAAGACCTCATGCCCTCTTGATACGCATGCTCACCAATACGCTTTCTTCTTTTATTCATTATATACTTCAGATAGTCAGAGGAAAATTCAGGATGTCCCTGAAAAGTTAATACATGATCTGCAATCATGAAACTGGCATTTGGACAAAAATCATTAATCGCGATCAATTCAGCTGAATCGGGTAATGTCACCACCTGGTCCTGGTGACTAACCAGTAGTGAGAAATTATTTATATCAGGTAACATCCATTTTTTATGGCCATTTACATCACTTGAATAAATACCAACACCCCAGCCTTTTTCACTTTTTTCTACCAGGCCGTTTAATGCCTGGGCAATAACCTGATGCCCAAAACAGATACCAATTAGTTTCTTTCTATGAGCGACCAGTTCAACAATGAACTTTTTAAGTCTGTTGATCCACGGCTCATTATCATAAGCACTAAATTTACTACCGGTAATCAAATAAGCATCACACTCATCTATAGCTGATGGATATTCAAAATTTATAACCTGATACGTCTGGAAACATAAGCTGTTATCAATTGCTAACAATAAATTACTGAACATATCAGGATAACTGCCATACTTACCAATTACATTTTCATCAACTATATCGGTCTCTAATATTCCTATTTTCATTTTTTAACCTGAACTTATAACTTCCCATTAACGGCATTAATAAATATCTCACGATATTGCTCCGCAGTAAAGCTAATCGGGTTACCAGATGCCGTTGGGTCAATACTGGCAAGCTGACCTATTAATTTTCTCTTATCCGTATTTATACCAATAGAATTAAGATCATCAGGAATGCCTAACGAACTCCTAAACTCAAGCAACCAGTTTAAGAAACTATCAAAATTATTATTTTTCAGATTTAGACAACGGGCTATATGACTCAACTTATCACTTATTAACGATTTATTTCTAACTAATACATAGGGCAATAAAATGGCATTTAATAAACCATGATGCTTATCGTATATTGCGCCTAAAGGATGGGCTAATGCATGCACCCCTCCCAGACCTTTCTGAAAAGCCGTTGCTCCCATTGTAGATGCAGCCAGCATATGACTACGTGCGATGAGATTATCACCATGTAAATACGCTTCAGGCAACCATTCTTTAATT
The DNA here is from genome assembly GCA_016744065.1 of Gammaproteobacteria bacterium. Classification (GTDB taxonomy): domain Bacteria; phylum Pseudomonadota; class Gammaproteobacteria; order SZUA-229; family SZUA-229; genus SZUA-229. The sequence continues at coordinate 146,126 of JADGFA010000001.1, read as the reverse complement.
AATCGCATACCTTCCAGTGCAATACCATCCGCCATCGGGTGGTAACTATTCACGCAATAGGCTTCCAGATTATGTACAAATGCGTCCATGCCCGTTGCAGCAGTGATATTCGCCGGTAACCCCTGTGTAAGCTGTGCATCTGCAATTACCCTGTCAGGCAGCATATTCGGGTGAAAAATAATTTTTTTTGTCTGGGTTACCTCATCCACAATAACCGATGCACGCCCCACCTCAGAGCCGGTACCCGCAGTTGTTGGTATAGCGATACAGGGTGCTATGCCTTCCGGATTAACCCGTAACCAGTTATCACCCACATCTTCAAAATCCCATAACGAATATTTTTGTCTGGCCATTAACGCAATTGTTTTACCCGCATCCAGTGCACTACCTCCACCTATAGCAATGACACCATCACAGTGATGCACATGATATTCCTTAACACCCTGTATAACATTTTCACCTGTGGGGTTAGGTTTAACATTGCTATACACTTGAACATCTAAGCCTTTAACTTTAATTGATTTAATTAAATCAATAACAATATTCAACTTTATCAGGCCCGAATCCGTCACCAGTAAAGGTTTAAATATTTTTAACTGTCGGCATGATTCATATACTGACGCTATACTTCCTGTAGCAAAATTAATTGAAGTCGGATAATTCCAGCTTCCTTTTAAATCTGTTTCACTCGCCATGTCGATATTATTTTCCATTACTTAACTCGTCTTAAGATGAAAAGATTTTGGTCTTGTTAGTTGTTGATACCCTAACGCTGACAATGAACAACCTCTGCCTGATTTTTTAATGCCGACCCAGGAAAGCGATGGATCAAGATAATCACAGCGATTCATAAAAACCGTACCTGTCTGTAACTGATCGCCAATATTTATTGCTGCTTCTTTATCCTTTGTCCAGACAGAGGCAGTTAGTCCAAAAGCACTGTCATTCATTAGCTTAATGGCTTCATCATCATTATTAACTTTCATAATGCCAACGACCGGGCCAAAACTTTCATCTTGCATAACTGACATACTATGATCAACATTCGTTAATACCTGTGGAGCTAAATAAGCCGACCCTTTTTTACTGAGTGGAAATTTTTTTTCATCAATACAGGCTACGGCTCCCGCATTGCAGGCTTGCTTTATCTGTTCTCGTACATAATCTGCGGACTTACTATTCACCACTGGTCCTAATGTAATTGTCGGATCAAGCGGATCACCTAATACATACTGATTAACCGTATTTATATATTTTTTAATAAATTCATCATAAATATCTTTATGTAAATAGATACGCTCAATACCACAGCATGACTGACCTGAATTAAAAAATGCACCATCCACAAGATTTTTAACGGCTGAATCTATATCAACGTCACGCCTTACATAGGCAGGATCTTTACCTCCCAGCTCAAGCCCGGCACCTTTAAATGAACCAGCTATTGATTTTTCAATCATTTCACCACCCGATACTGAGCCGGTAAATGATACAAAATTTATAATTTCATTTTTAACTAACGCTGTCGTTTTCTGGTGATCCAGATGTAAATACTGAAAAACACCCTGATTAAATCCAGCCTGTTCAAATGCCTGATAAAATCTTTCTGAACATAGTAACGTCTGAGAAGAGTGCTTTAATATTACACAGTTGCCGGCCATTAATGCCGGCACTATAGAGTTGATTGCCGTTAAATACGGATAATTCCACGGTGCTATGGTTAGTACTACGCCTAATGCCTCTCTTTTAATATAACAATTGAAAGCCTCACTATCTTCTATTTTTATATCATCGAGCTCCTGAATCGCTATATCGATCATATAACGGGCACGTTCTTCTAAGCCATGCAATTCACCTGAAGCATACTGAACAGGCCGACCCATTTGCCAGGTAATTTCTCTTGCTATGTCTTCGCTATCTTTCAGCAGGTTATCTATTGCTTTATGACAGAGTTTTGCGCGTTCTGATACCGCTATTGATTTCCAGCTATTTTTTGCTGCCAATGCATTTTGTAACACCGATTTTATTTGTGCTGATGAGGCCGTTTGCCTTTCAGCAACAATTGAACCATCAACAGGTGAAATTATTTTAATTGTCATTATATAATCTCAAAATATCGATCCAGTTCCCATTGAGAAATATGCTTTCTAAACTCCCGGTCTTCCCACTCCCTGCTTGCTACATAATGATCAACAAACTCATTACCAAAATACGCCCTTGCTACATCAGATGATTTAAGTTTCTGTGTGGCATCCCATAAATTGGATGATAATTTTAAATAATCAGGCAATGTCTGATCATATGCATTGCCTTTAACCATTGAATCAATAGCCAGTTTATTTTCCAGCCCCCATAAACCTGACGCAATTACCGCTGCAAGAATAATATACGGATTCGCATCTGCGGCGGCAATTCGATATTCAAGGCGTTGTGATTTTTCATTTCCGGGAATAATTCTTATCGCACAGGTTCTGTTATCTATACCCACACTGGCTTCAGTCGGTGCCCAGAAACCTGGAATCAATCTGCGGTATGAATTAATTGTCGGTGCAATCATTGCCAGAAATTCAGGCATTAGCTTTTGTTGCCCAGCAATAAAATGCGTCATCTCTTCACTCATATTATGTTTCTGATTATGATCATAAAATAGAGCATTTCCATTACTGTCTTTAATCGACACATGAATATGACCACTTTGTCCGGGATAATCCTCTGACCATCTGGCCATAAAAGTCGCTATTTTAGCTTTTTTCTGTAACGCAATTTTCGTGAATGTTTTAAATAAAGATGCGTTATCTGCAGATGCCAGAGCATCACTATAGGTAATAGCGGCCTCTAAAACACCCGGGCCTGTCTCCTCATGCAAACCTTCTATATTAAAATCCATTTTTTCAGATAAAGTTAAAATATCATTATAAGTATCGGACTCTACTGTATTTCTTATGACAGAATAACCAAATTCACCTGGCGTTAAAGGCTGTAAATTTTGATAGTTTTTTTCACGAACACTTTGTGCTGTTTCATTAAAAACAAAAAATTCATACTCAAAACCTGAAAATATTTCCAGCCCCATATCATGGGCTTTTTTAATAACCCTGCGTAAAACGGATCTTGGACAAATATCCTCTGCTTCATTACTAAATTCAGCCAGAAAAAATAACATATTGTCTTCTAATGGAAGCTCTCGACAGCTATCAGGTAAGATTCTGACTGATGCATCCGGGTAGCCCGTATGCCATCCAGTATATTTCACATTATCATAAAGCTGGTCCTTAACATCCCAGCCCAGAACAACATCACAAAAACCAAAACCATTATCCAGTGCTGAGAAGAATTTCTCTCTGGACATATATTTTCCACGCATCACCCCATCAATATCAAATACACCTACTTTGACATGACTCAGCCCTCGCTGCTCTACAATCTGACGCGCCTGTTTTTTATTTTTTACATCCCTTGCTTCCATCATAACGGCCTGTTATTACAGAGTCATGACTAAAGAATACCTTTCTGGCCTGTCATTCTGAACGAAGTGAAGAATCTGCTGTAACAAAGTAACAATATAGAGTATTACAACAGGTCCTTCGGCTTCGCTCAGGATGACAGAATCTACAGACACTCTTTACATACGACTCGTTAGAAAATGGTATTACAATGAGTCTAGCTGGGAATTGAGGAAATTGTTTTTACTGTGTGGGGAATGTTTTGGCTTACACCCTGTTAGGGCATTACACTATCGAAGACTATACACTGCTTAGGTACATATCTATCGGGGATGGAGCTCGCTTTTTAAACTCCGTCCCCTTATTGATACCACCGAGAGTTGTGCAGAGTCGTTCATCGCTCTGCCAACCTGATCGGAATTGCCACCAGAGGTCAGAGCCGTAAAAAGCCGGATCGGCCCCCGATGGAGATATGCCTTAACAGGATAATTTATAATCTATTAAATTATTACTTTCTCTTTGGCATATAAATATCTGTACAGGTGCCTTCTGCCACTTCGGTAGCAAAATTTAATGTTTCGGACAGGGTCGGATGCGGATGTATTGTCATTGCGACATCATCCATCTCTGCACCCATTTCAATTGCCAGTGCCGCTTCTGCAATTAACTCACCAGCATTTTTACCCAGAATACCTGCACCCAGCATACGGTGTGTACTCTTATCATAAAGCACCTTGGTAACCCCATTGGTTGCACCAACCGATAAAGCGCGACCACTGGCAGCCCATGGAAAGGCGCCTTTAATGTATTCAACACCTGCGGCTTTAAGTTCATCTTCTGTCTGCCCACACCATGCAACTTCAGGTGCTGTATAAGCGACTGAAGGGATGGTACGTACATCAAAAAAGCGTTTTTGACCATCAATCACTTCTGCGGCAATTTTTGCTTCATGGGTGGCTTTGTGTGCCAGCATTGGCTGGCCGACAACATCACCAATAGCAAAAATATTATTTACATTAGTGCGCATTTGATTATCTACCGGAATAAAGCCCTGCTCATTAACAATTACGCCTGCTTTATCCGCATCAATTAATTTACCATTAGGTGAGCGACCAATAGCCACCAGTACATTGTCAAATGTATCTTCTGCCGGCGCTTTGGCACCTTCAAATTTACAGCTTATGCCTTTTTTACCTGGTATTAACTCAGTTACCTTTGTGCTGGTATAAATATTTTCATATTTCTTTTTAAGTGACTTTTCAAATGGACGAATCAAATCACGATCAGCTCCAGGTATTAACCCCGGACTTAATTCGACAACGGTCACTTTAGCACCCAGTGCAGAGTATACGGTGGCCATTTCCAGACCAATAATACCACCACCCACAACTAATAAACGCTTAGGGATATTATGTAATTCCAGTGCATCGGTTGAATCCCATACACGCTCATCTTCCCAGGGAATAAAGGGTAGTTTAGTTACTGACGAACCTGCGGCAATCACACAATTCTCAAACCCCACAACCTGCTTTGTTCCATCGGCTGCTTCAACTTCTATTGTATTTGCCGATGTGAATTTACCAAAGCCATGCACAGTGGTTACCTTGCGCTGCTTGGCCATGGATTTTAAGCCACTTGTTAATTTACTAATAACACCGTTTTTATAAGCACGTAGTTTTACATTATCAATTTTAGGCTTGCTAAATTTAACACCCAGATCTTCATGGGAAAATTCTTCAGCTTCACTTACCACTTCGGCAACATGCAGTAAGGCCTTAGATGGAATGCAGCCGACATTAAGACAGACGCCACCAAGGTATGGATCTTTTTCAATTAGAATAACCTTTTTACCTAAATCTGCGGCACGAAATGCTGCGGTATAACCACCGGGACCCGAGCCAAGCACGACTACTTCTGCCTGAACATCCACATCACCTGCAAAACTTTTTGCCAAAGGTGCTGATACGGCTACTTCAGCTGATTTTTGAGTTTTTTCTACTGCTGCAGATGGTGTTTCCTGTTGCTGTGTTTCAGATGATGCCGCAGCTTCACCACTGGTTTCCATCATCAGGATCAAAGTACCCTGAGCAATAGAATCACCAACTGAAACTTTGATTGAAGTCACTGTGCCAGCAGCAGGGGATGGAATTTCCATTGATGCTTTATCAGACTCAACGGTAATAAGTGAATCTTCTTCGGCAATTTTATCGCCTACTGCAACTAAAACTTCGATGATTTCTACTGAATCAAAATCACCAATATCAGGTACATTAACTTCTATTGTGCTCATAACTTAAGCCTTTGAAAATATTTTATTTTTACTGGTACACCTGATTATCAGCTCATGATAACTAGACACAGGCTGACAATGGTTTACGTTATAACAGTAAACGTCGCGCATCTGCCAATAAGTGGCTAACATACGTTATAAATCTGGCGCCATCCGCACCATCAATAACACGATGGTCATATGACAAACATAATGGACACATTAATTTTGCTTCAAACTCAGAACCATTCCATACTGGTTTCATTTCTGCTTTTGATACGCCTAAAATAGCAACTTCAGGTGCATTTACAATGGGTGTAAATTTAGTACCACCAATACCGCCCAGGCTTGAGATAGATATACAACCACCCTGCATATCAGATGGTTTTAATTTTTTATTACGTGCCTTACCAGAAATTTCACGTAACTCTATGGAGATTTCTACCAGTGATTTTTTATCTACATCACGCACCACCGGTACAACTAATCCATCAGGTGTATCAACTGCAACACCGATATTAAAATAATTTTTCAGAATTAAATTTTCACCGCTGGGTTCAAGTGATGAATTAAAACGTGGATATTTTTTAAGACCGACAGCAACTGCTTTCATAATAAAAGACAGCATAGTGAACTTTACGCCCTGATCCGCATATTCTAAATTTGACTGTTTACGAAAAGCTTCTAATGACGTGATATCGGCCTCATCAAATTGCGTAATATGTGGAATCGTTACCCAGTTGCGGTGTAAAAATTTACCCGTAAGTTTATTTATTTTACTTAGCGCCTGAACTTCAATTTCACCAAACTGGCTAAAATCAATTTCAGGCATAGGCTCTACACCTAATGCCGCAGCACCATTTATCGAAGCACCACCTGATGACATCAATTTTTTAACAAAGGTTTGCACATCATCTTTTACAATACGCTTATTTCTACCCGAACCCGCAACCTTAACTAAATCGACACCCAGTTCACGGGCAAATTTTCGTACTGCCGGTGATGCATGTGCATTTTTAAGGCTAGCTGTACTCATACTTGCTGTAGGTGAAGGTTTTGTTGCAGGTGCTGACGCAACAGGTGCTAACTGAGGTTTTTCATCTGTTTTTACAACTTCTGTTTGCTGTACGGGCGCTTCTACTTTCGCTGGCTCTTCAGCAACGGTTTCTGCAGAAACCTCAATCACCGCAACCAGCCCACCCTCAGCAATTGAATCACCAACAGAAACTCTAATTTCTTTAACAACTCCCGCATGACTGCTAGGAATTTCCATTGAGGCCTTATCCGACTCAACCGTAATTAATGAATCTTCTTCGGCAATTTGATCACCAATAGAAACCAGGACTTCGATGATTTCAACAGAATCAATATCACCAATATCAGGAACTTTTACTTCGACCATTTCACTCATGGTTTACTCCAGTTATTTCACTGTTTTATAGAGTCTCTGGACTCCTGCCTTCGCAGGAACGCCCTGAGACTCTTTATTTTTTCGTAACTTAAATCGCATAAAAACACTCAAGCCAATTAATTCGCTTTTAATCGTGTTTACCTGCATTCATTTGCGTTTCTTTATTCTTTTATCATTACGCCGTAGCAGGATTCGGCTTTTCAGGATTAATACCGTACTTCTCTATCGCTTCCTGAACTTTACCCGCTGGGAACTGACCGTCATCTGCCAGTGCCATCAGTGCTGCTACGGTTACATATTGTGCATTAACTTCAAAATGTTTACGTAACTGCGCACGGGTATCAGAGCGACCAAAACCATCTGTGCCCAACACATCATATTGCGCCGGAACCCATTTACGAATTTGCTCAGCATAGGTTCTAACATAATCTGTTGCCGCAACAATAGGACCTCGTTTATCTTTCATGCATTTTTCAACATAACTGATACGTTTGTCTTCTAATGGATGTAACATGTTCCAGCGATCAACCGCTTCACCTTCTCGTTTTAATTCATTGAAGCTGGTAACACTCCATATATCCGCATCGATAGACCAGTCTTTATCCAGCAGTTCTGCCGCGGCAATCACTTCACGTAAAATAGTACCCGCACCCATAAGCTGTACTTTCTTACGCCGTTTACCGCCACCCTGTAATAGATACATACCTTTAATAATGCCTTCTTCAACACCTTTAGGCATTGCAGGCTGAACATAATTTTCATTCATCACAGCGATGTAATAAAAAACATTTTCCTGCTCTTTATACATGCGACGCATACCATCCTGAATAATCACGGCTAGCTCATATGCGAATGTTGGATCATAAGAAACACAGTTTGGAATAGTGCCAGAGACCAGGAAGCTATGACCATCCTGATGCTGCAAACCTTCACCCGCCAGTGTTGTTCTACCCGCAGTGCCACCCAGTAAGAATCCACGCGCCTGCATATCACCTGCCATCCAGGCCAGATCACCAATACGCTGAAAACCAAACATGGAATAGTAAATATAAAATGGAACCATATTTACATGATGGGTACTGTAAGACGTAGCCGCTGCTATCCATGATGACATAGCACCTGCTTCGTTAATGCCTTCTTCTAAAATCTGGCCGGTTTTATCTTCTTTATAAAACATCACCTGATCTTTATCCTGTGGCGTATACAGCTGACCAACTGAAGAATAAATACCTAACTGACGGAACATGCCTTCCATACCAAACGTACGCGCTTCATCTGGCACAATGGGCACAACATACTTACCCATTTTTTTATCACGGGTAATTAATGTTAATAAACGAACAAATGCCATAGTTGTCGACATTTCACGCTCACCCGAACCTTTAGTAATCGGCTCAAAAACTGAAAGCTCAGGAACTTCTAACGGTGCGGCTAAACGTTGTCGGGCAGGCATTGGCCCACCCAGCTTTTCACGCTGTGCCTTCATGTATTTAATTTCTGCTGAATTTTCATCCGGCCGGTAATATTCTGCTTTCGCTGCCTGCTCATCCGTAATGGGAATATTGAAACGATTTTTATAGGCAATCATTTCCTCTTCATCTAATTTCTTCTGTGAGTGAGTGCGCATCTGGCCTTCACCCGCTGAACCCATGCCATAACCTTTAACCGAATGTGCAAGAATAACAGTCGGTTCACCATCGCGCTTAGCAGCTTCTGCATAAGCAGCAAATACTTTATAAGGATCATGACCGCCACGATTTAAACGCCAGATATCATCATCTGACATATCTGCAACCATGGCTTTTAATTCAGGGTATTTTCCAAAGAAATGCTCACGTACATAAGCACCATCTTTGGATTTATAATTCATGAAGTCACCATCAACGGCTTCAAGCATACGCTTTTGCAACAGACCATCGTGATCTTTAGCCAGTAATGGATCCCAGTAGCCTCCCCATAATACTTTAATCACTTTCCAGCCAGCACCGCGGAATACCGCTTCCAGCTCCTGAATAATTTTGCCATTACCCCGAACCGGGCCATCAAGGCGTTGCAGGTTACAGTTAATAACGAAAGTCAGATTATCCAGCTTTTCACGTGACGCTAATGAAATAGCACCTAATGATTCAGGCTCATCTGTTTCACCATCACCCATAAAGCACCAGACATTACGATTACGCGTATCCGCCAGACTACGATCCTGCAAATATTTCATGAATCGTGCCTGATAAATCGCACTGATAGGCCCTAAGCCCATTGATACGGTGGGAAATTGCCAGAAATCAGGCATTAACCAGGGATGGGGATAAGACGATAAACCATTACCATCAACTTCCTGGCGAAAATTATCTAATTGAGCGTCCTCTAAACGCCCTTCCAGGTATGCTCTTGAATACATACCCGGTGCAGAGTGCCCCTGAAAGAAAATCAGATCACCACCATGCTCATGGCTGGGTGCATGCCAGAAATGATTAAAACCAATATCGTATAATGTAGCTGCAGATGCAAAACTGGCAATATGCCCCCCCAGTTCTGAGGACTTTCTATTCGCTTTAACAACCATTGCAGCCGCATTCCAGCGAATTAACGCACGAATTCGCCGCTCCAGACTACTATCACCCGGCAGATTTGGCTGTAAATGAGTTGGTATCGTATTGACATAAGCCGTGGTGGCTTTATGGGGTAAGTTAGCGCCTGAACGACGTAACTTATCAATCATCTGCTCTAATAAAAAATGGGCACGATCTGCGCCATCAGACTTAAGTACCCCTTCTATAGCATCAAGCCATTCATGGGTTTCTAATGGATCTAAATCTTTATGAAGATTAGCCTGATCTTGAATCGGTGTCGACATGGTTTCCTCCAGGACGCTCTGGCATCTATATAAGCCAATGATTAATATACCTGGTAGACACTTTAGTTTGCATTAGCATAAAAGCAAGCTATTTTTACATCAATAAAAATATAAACATATTTATCAATGAGTTATGATCATGAAATAATTTTATACCCCGAAGAAAAACTAAAAAATAGAATAATCAGACTCTCAGTTACTGCAGTAATAACCTGCACAATAAATGATTATTTTTTATTCCAGTTATAATAAGCTGCAACAGCATTTCCCTTGCCCAACACTTTCATTTCAGTACAAAGTGAAGATACCAACTTCAATCCTCGACCTGAATACTGATTTTTATTTGTATTCGTGTTCTTAAAGTCATAACCTTCACCACTGTCCATAAGGTGTAAACTTAAACGCCCTCCTCCTTCTTCATTCAGCTCATGATTTAATGAAATCTGAATACTTCCATCTTGCATGGATTCCAGACGCCTCTGTTTTTCCTGATAAAAATCCATATACCCTTGTGGTGTATCTTTCATAGAAGAATCTAATTTTAAAATACCGTGATCCAGGGCATTAGCAAACATCTCAGTTAAAACGGTGTGCAAACTGGTTCGGCCACTTTCCAGTGGTTGTAGTTGATTCACTGCCTGCATAATATAGGGCAACACATCGAACTGGCGTAAGCTCTTTATATCCAGACTAAACTGTAGTGCCCAGTCTGACGCGACTCTCTGTTCATTACTAAACTCTTTATCAGATGCAAATTCAATATTTTCCAGATGGCATATCTCAAGTAAGGTAATATCATCTGTCTGTTCAGCACCCCGACAAAAATAACTGCAACTCGAAAGAATTGAATCAAACAGGTCCTCCCCCTTATCAGTGCTTTCAAATATTTTTAACATCCGATCCAGACCATACATTTCACCTTCTGGATTATTTGCTTCCATAATGCCATCTGTTGCCCCAATTAGACGATCACCATACTCAAGTGTATGCATTTCAATCTCGAACTGAGATGACGTTAACTTACTAATTCCCAATGGTATATTTTTAGATTTAAACGTATGTATAATTTCACCATTACGATATAAATACATATCAGGTAAACCGGCATTAATAACACTGAGTACATTATTACTTCTATCGACACTAATTAAACCCATAGCCATAAACATATGGGTTGGCAAAAGTTCGATTAATTTTGAATTCGCTTCAGTCAACATATCAACAAAAGAAAAACATTTCTGGGTCATACTATGAAAAACATCTGAAACGGGTAAAGCACCAATTGCCGCTGAAAGCCCATGCCCGGTAAAATCACCAAGTATCACATCCAGGCCTGATGTCTGATTTCTCTCGGCCAGGATTAAATCGCCATTAAACATAGACATGGGTGACATTGAATATTGCAAACCCGTGCTATCACCACGCAGATCATTACGTACTATCTTTTCAAACAGTTTTTTCGTTAAAATCATTTCTTGCTGTACTTGCAAGTTTTTTTCTTTTATTACTGCATTCTTTTCTTCAATATTTTTATACAGTCTTGCTATTCTCAACATTGCATCAATTTTTGAGTTTAACAAAATATGGTTGAACGGCTTGGTCAAAAAATCATCACCGCCTGAGTCAATACATTTAGCCAATGCAGCCTCATCCGTCATCGCTGTAAGAAAAATAATAGGAATAAACCGTGACTGACGACTTTTAATCGCTTTAGCTGCCTGATAACCATCCATCACTGGCATCATTACATCGAGTAAAATAATGTCTATATGATTATTTTCAACCACCTGCACCGCTTCTTCGCCATTCTTTGCTTCTATAAAATCATATCCTGACTCTTTCAGCAAGGCACAGAGTACGATACGATTTGTAAGATCATCATCAACAACAAGAACGTTTTTTACTTCATTTAAATCAAAAGACACAAATCAACCTAGAGTAAATATTTTATCGAAACTGGCAATAGTAAGAATTTCTTTAATTTCATCACTATACCCCGTTAACTTGACCTGACTACTGTGTGATTCAGCATGCTCTTTTAATAACAAAAGCATTCCCAATGCCGAGCTATCAAGATACTCTGTACCTGAAAGATCAACAACATACTGCCCCGCATTAATACTGATATCTTTATATGCCTTTCTAAAATCATTATGTAAACTAAAATCAAATCGACCAATTACCTTCATGGTAGCAGCTTTATTATCACTGTTTACAGTCATTGATATACTCATACTTCACTCCTGTTATATAGGGATTATATAATTTTCTAAATACAGCCTTAAAACAATTCAACTTCACCTTCTTCCATATCACTCTGACTTTCTGTTATAGAGTGTATCTCTCTAGCTTTTTCAGTTACCTGTTTTAACTCTATATTTAGATCATGTATCAAGTCACTGATAGCAGGCATAGAAATTTCATTTGATTCAATAGATGATAAGGCCTGTTTTATATCCACAAACAAACGATCAACCAGACCAATATGTGCACTTAATTGTTCACATTGCTGCCTGGCTATATCTTCAAACTGCAAGGACCTTACCGCCGTAATAACACCTTGCTGTACATTAGATGCAATATCCTGAGCTTCCAGTATTTTTCCATTCACAAAGTGATTTTTTTCATGCATTAAAACCAGCACTTCATCTACTCTGGCTTTATGCTGCATCGCCACACTCATATCCTTTCCTGCAATTTCACCCACTATTTTTTTTGCTTTAGCTATATTTGATTTTGACTTGTCAACCACATCACGAATTTTATCATTCAGGTTATTTGAATTTCTGGATAAAGCCCTTACTTCATCTGCAACCACAGCAAAGCCCCTTCCAGCTTCGCCCGCTCGTGCAGCTTCAATTGCTGCATTGAGTGCCAGTAAATTTGTCTGATCAGCAATACCACTAATTTCACTTAATAATTTATTAACTTCATCCATCTGTACTTCTATATCATCTACGGTATAAACCATCGTCATACCACCACGACTCACTTCTGTTATATTTTCAACAAAATACTCCAGTACCTCCTTGGTTTCATCTATAAATCCTTTATGATCTCCGTCTCCATCACCATCATGTAGTGCATCAATTATTTCATGCAATAAAGAATTTTGTAATGATGATTGGTCTGACAAACTGGTAAAACTGTTTGATAGACCATATACCGCTTCTGAAACAATTGACTTCATTACATCTATTTTAGATACTATAACTTTTAATTCTTCTGATAATTTTTCATACTGATCCTTTGAATTTCCCAGCAAGTCTATAGTTTCCTGAATAGACTCATTATCATATGAATCTTTTTTATCTATATTTTTTTTATTAAAGTTTTTTAACAATAGATAACTACTAATACCCCAGATAAAAGTAACCAGTAAAATTTCAATCAGTGCATAGTTCCCATTAGAAAAAAACTGTTCGAAAAAAAGAATACATACGGATAGTACAGTTGCAACAATTATAAATTTCACATCCAGCCCCGTTACTTAACTTTCAATACAATACTTAATTATTTCTTTACCAATTTTACTCAATGTCATTTCCTCATCTACAGCTCCCAGTTTAACTGCCGCGCCAGGCATACCCCATACAACACAACTATCTTCATCCTGTGAAATATTATAGGCACCCTGTTGTTTCATTTCTAACATGCCTTCAGCTCCGTCTGCACCCATACCAGTTAACATGACACCCATAGCATTAGGCCCAACATTCTGAGCAACAGACCTGAACATAACATCAACACTGGGTTTGTGACGACTTACTGGTGGCCCATCATTTAATCGACAAATATATTCTGCGCCACTGCGAACAACTAAAAGGTGTTTATCTCCCGGTGCTATATATGCATGCCCAGGTACAATTTTTTGCCCATCAACAGGTTCACAGACAACTATCTGGCATGTTTTATTCACCCGTTCAGTAAATGCTTTACTAAACGTAATCGGTATATGTTGTGAAATTACGATACCCGGTGCATTAGCCGGAAGACTTTCTAATACTTCTTTAATCGCCTCAGTACCACCAGTAGAAGCACCAAGCGCAACAATTTTATCCGTTGTTTTAAAACGTAACTTACCCTGCTTTTTCTCCAGCACTGCACCAGCATCTAGTTTTTTACTTATCTGAAAAGAACTTGTCGGTGGCTTATATTCCCTGACTTTAGCTCTACCGGCTATTTCTAACTTTTCGATAATTTCAGCACTGTATTCTTTTAATGCACCCTGTACATCTATTTTAGGTTTAGCAATAAAATCAACTGCTCCAACCTCAAGTGCCTCCAGTGTAATATCAGCACCAGATTCAGTTAATGTAGAGATCATAACGACTGGCATTGGGCGTAAACGCATTAAGTTTTTAAGGAAAGTCACGCCATCCATTTTTGGCATTTCAATATCCAGAGTTAAAATATCCGGATTTAACTGCTTTATTTTTTCACGGGCATCTATTGGATCTCTGGCCACGCCAATTACTTTTAACGTTTTCGATGAATTGATTACTGTCGTTAAAACCTGTCGTACTACTGCAGAATCATCAATTATTAATACTGTTATTTTTTTTGACATCATTCCACCATTTAAAATAGTTCAATATCACTTTGCACTGGTTTTTCATCAATGCTTTTCTGGTATTTTTCCTCACGTTGTTTAATTGTATCATTGTGCATTTTCTGTAATCGTTTTACTCTCACCTTACCTGTATCTGCAAAAAAAAGTACTTTCCTGGGAAACACATCACCCGTATCTTCTGCTATTACATCCAGGTCTTCTTCCTGCAAATATTCATGCACAAATTTTATATTTTTATTACCAATATCTATCTTTGTCATATTGGAAAGTACTCGACCACCTCCAAATAATTTCACTTCAAGATTTTTTTTACTACCTCCTGATTTTAATATTTCATTTATTAGCATTTCCATAGCAAAGTTGCCATATCTTGTAGCACTGGTCAGGTGAATTTTACCCGCATGTTCATCTTCGCACCCCATGGGTAGCATGAAGTGATTCATACCTCCTATTCCCATTTTAACATCCCGAATACAGGCAGATATACAGGAACCCAATACGGTACTGATTAACTCACCATGCATACTTACATAATATTCACCCGGCAATATTTTTGCGGAAAATATATTATGTTTTTTATCCCAGAACCGACTAATATGTTCCAGACCTGTCAGGCACTTTGGCATCGATGCTTCCATCTCTGCTTTTTTTTGCATCCTTGAAATCACCACATTATTTTACCTTTCTATAAATAGTCTGCCCCATAGACTTAAATCTATCTGTCACTTTAAAAAGTGACTCGGAATGACCGATAAACAGGGGGGCGTTTTCGGGTAAAACTTCAGCATAACGATCAAATAATTCTCTTTGTGTATCTTTATTAAAATATATAACAACATTACGGCAAAACATAAAATCAAATGGCCCTTTAAATGGCCACTCATGCAACAGGTTTAATTGTTTAAACGTAATCATATCAATCAGGCTCTGGTCTATTTTCACCATGCCTTCCGTCTTTCCTTTTCCCTTTTTTACATAATTACGCAAATGTTTTTTATCCAGCCCGGTAACTCGCTCTTCTTTATAAACACCTTTCGATGCACGTTCAACCATTTCAAAATCAAGGTCTGAAGCGAGTATTTTAATATCCCAGTCAGATTTATTCTTAAAATGATCCATCACTGTCATGGCAATCGAATAGGGTTCTTCACCAGAAGAACAACCTGCAGACCAGATACGGATGCGCTTATTTTTTTTATTTTTTTCTAACTCAGGCAAAACAGTTTTAGCTAAATACTCAAAGTGATGGGGCTCACGAAAAAACGACGTAAGATTAGTCGTAATTGCATTGGTAAATGAAACCAGCTCTGATTCATCCCCTGCTTTTAATAAATTGCAATACTCAGTGAAATCACTTACTCCGCACTGACGAATACGTCGTGCAATTCGGCTGTATACCATGGTGCGTTTTATATCACTTAAAACAATGCCTGTACGCTCAGCAACCAACGTCTGTATAAATTGAAAATCTGAATCCGTAAAAGGAAACTCTTTTTCTTCGAAATTAACACCATTTAAACTGTTATGTTTGCTCAATGTTATGCCTTCTTTTTTTGAGTTTATTAACCATATAAGCAAGCATGGCTATCACAAATATATTCTGCTATGAGCTTATTTTGAAAACTATAATTCCATTATTAGTTAATTTTTATCTACATAACCATGTTATATGCAACTAACTAACAATGGACGCTCACACTCCAGCTTTAAAACTCTTCCCACTCATCATCATCGTCTGCTACAGGTGTTGATGCTCTTTTAGTCGCTCGCTTAGGCACCTTCTTTCTTCTTGCAGCGGGTGCTTCGCTCTCATCATCCTCTACTACTCTGGCTTTTCTGCGTTTACGTTTTGGCGCAACTTTTACAGGTTCTGGTTCTTCATCACCCAGATCAAAGAAGTCCATTAATTCATTCATCTCTTTAGCTTCTTCATTCATTGACTCACTGGCTGCAGTTGCCTCTTCAACTAATGCTGCATTTTGTTGGGTCATTTCATCCATCTGAGTAATGGCTTTATTGACTTCTTCAATACCTGCTGACTGCTCCTGCGCTGCAGCAGCTATTTCTGCAATAATGTCACTCACTTTTTTTACACCGTTAACAATTTCTTCTAGTGTTTTTCCTGATTCATCAACCAGCTTAGATCCTTCATCTACACGTTCTACACTGTCATTAATCAGGCCTTTAATTTCTTTCGCAGCACCTGCTGATCTTTGTGCAAGGTTACGTACTTCAGCTGCCACAACCGCAAAGCCTTTTCCCTGCTCACCTGCTCGAGCAGCTTCTACCGCTGCATTCAACGCAAGCAGATTGGTCTGAAAAGCGATTTCATCAATCACGCCGATAATATCTGCAATTTTCTTACTACTGGTGTTAATTTCCCCCATTGCATCAACCGCTTTCTGCACCACGTCACCGCCTTTTTCAGCTTGTTCTCTCGCTGCAGCAGCTAACTGATTGGCTTCACGCGCATTATCTGCATTCTGTTTTACGGTTGAGGTCATTTCCTCCATACTTGAAGCTGTTTCTTCAAGACTGGAAGCCTGCTCTTCTGTTCGCTGACTTAAATCAGCATTACCTCGCGCTATTTCATCCGATGAAGTTAGAATGGTTTCTGAACCATTCATAATTTGCTCAACCATATCTGAAAGCACCGTATTAGTTTCACTAATAGCATCACGTAATTCAGCAAACTCTCCAGAATATTCTCCCTCCATTACTTCGGTTAAGTCCCCTGTAGACAAAGCTTTAATGACTCGTTGCGCTTCCTGCATAGGGACCACCACCGCATCCATTAATTCATTTATACCCTCACCCAGGCTCTTCATAAAACCGGAATAGGTTGCGGCATCAATTCGGGTATCTAACTCACCCTGAACCGCATTACTGATAAGAGACTGTATTTGCCCCTCTGCATCTTTCTGTTCAGTAATATCACCCCACTCCACCATATTACCCATAAGATTACCCTCATGATCAACAATAGCCGTGGCATTCACAGAAAACTCTAAACCTGCCACACTAATTTCAGCCTGTGCTGGCAAATTTGCTGCATTACCTAATAACTGACGCTGGTGTGCTGGATTTTTATGAAACTGATCAATACATTGACCGACTAAATTATGCGCATCAAAACCCGGGAAGATTACACGTAAAGCATCTGCACGTTTTGCCATCATATCTATTACTGATGGATTGGCATAAGTGATCACCAGGTCTGTATCACAAATCATTAAATTAGCCTGTGCACCATCCACTGCAGACTGTAATCGTGCTACTTCCAGCTCCTTCTTTCTGGTATCTGTTACATCAGACCATTCCAGGGCGTTACCTACGTAATTTCCCTCTGCATCCATGGTAGCTGTAACATTTAAGGAAAATATTAAATGACCAATGGATATATCCGTTTGGTAAGGACAATTGTCTGGATTATCTAATAACTTACGTTGATGAGATGGATCTTTATGGAACACATCAATACAAATACCCATCAATTTACCAGAGTCAAAGCCAGGAAAAGCCAGGGATAATTCTGCCTTATATTTATCCAATAAGTTCATCGTTGCATCATTGGCATAGGTCACTATAAAATCACGATCGACTAAAATAGTGGCCTGCCTTGAGGACACGACTGCACCTTGTAGTCGTTGATTAAATTCTGCTTCAATTCTTTGCCTGGTTATATCTGATGCAAACTTCACCACTTTAAACGGCTTACCATTCATATCAAAAATAGGATTATAAGATGCCTGAATCCAGACTTCTTTTCCCCCTTTACCGATGCGTTTGTACTCTGCCGACTGGAACTCACCGCGATTTAATTTTTCCCAAAACTCAGAGTACTCAGCACTTTCCTTATACCCTGGCTCAACAAACATACTATGATGCTTGCCTTTAACTTCTTCTAGTGTGTACTCCATTGCATTGAGAAAATTGTCATTAGCAATAATAATGGTGCCATCTAGATTAAATTCAATCATAGCCTGCGCTTTACTGATTGCATCTATTTTTCCAGTATTTTCAGCAGACTCCAGTTTTTGTGCCGTTACATCTGTTGCAAACTTCACCACTTTAAACGGTTTACCACTGGCATCAAAAATAGGGTTATAAGACGCCTGAATCCAGACTTCTTTTCCACCTTTACCGATACGTTTGTACTCTGCCGACTGGAATTCACCTCGATTTAACTTTTCCCAAAACTGAGAGTACTCAACACTATCTTTATAAGCTGGCTCAACAAACATACTATGATGTTTGCCTTTAACCTCTTCTAGCGTATACCCCATTGCATTGAGAAAATTTTCATTGGCAGTAATAATAGTACCGTCCAGATTAAACTCAATCATAGCCTGTGCTTTACTTATTGCCGTCATTGCTGAGCGTAAGCTAGATAGCTCTGCTACATCTGTATCATTCATTGTGCTGACTCCTCGTGGGGAACTCATTGTTTCAATTGTTTCATTTGTTGTATTAGTTGTGACATCCGTATAAGCATCGAGCATCACTTTTCCAATAACGTCTAACGCTTTATTCCAGGCTATATCGGTTGTATCGTTCCACCCATCTCCAGCCATTTCTTTCATGGTATCAATGAGTGCACTGGCAACCACAGGATAATGCTCAGCTAACGCACCATAACCCTGATGACGCACGCCCATGGCAGTTAAAACCGGAGCAAGTGCTTCGGGGTTACGTACGTTTTCAATAACCAGTTTTAATGCAGCAAGTAGTTTTTTCTGTTGCTCCACAGGCGTTGTATTATCAAACATAGGTCTAACAGCAGGTGCACGTATAAACAACTCATCATAAAAGCGCCTTACCAGCTCCTCACCCCGAGGAGCCAGTAAATTAAAACTGGTTTCCAGTGTTTCCACATCCAGTCCTAATGGCGATACGTAATCATCTGGACTCATTCTATGTATCCTTTTTATATTCTATTTTGTACTTAATTTTCATCTTGTTCTTTATTTCGTTTAGAGTGACAGGCTAATTTTATTTTTAAGTTATTAATCACTTAACTCTAAAATTGCCTGTACACCCAATGTCTGGGCAGATTCTTTTAATGCATCCGATGGATTTATCCAGTTAATCACTAGATTGTTTTGCTCTGCATAACCAAATAACGCACATAATAACTGCAATGCTGAACCATCAATTCTCTCAACCTCTGAAGCCTGTATATCGATAACATCATTATCATTAACCAGTGCCAGCATATCGTGCTTCAACACCTGTGATTTACTGATATCCTGAATGCTATTTAACTGAAGAACAGGATGTTCCGATTCTTTTTCCTCTGGTTCTGATTTCATGTCTTTTCCAGGCTCAATTGTTTCAACTTCAGTAACTTCTTCTTGATAGGCTGCACACATTGTTTCTGCTGCTGCAACCAGTAGTTTCATCCATGCTGCACTAATATTTTTTGTCCATGATCGACCAATTATTTTTTTAAAACTGGCGATCAGTAATTCTGCCACTACAGGATAATGTTCGGGTAATGCCGCGTATTTCTGGTGGCGTTCACCCATAGCGGTTAATACTGTTTTTAGTGCTTCTTCATTGTGTAAATTATCAATCAATAATTTGAGCGCTGCTGAAAATTTTCCTGCCTGCGCTGTTTCACTGGTATTTTCAAATAAAGACGTCAGCTCTGAATGCTGGGTAAACAATTCATTATAAAAATGAACAGTTACCTCATCTAAAACGCTTTCTGCTAACTCATATCCTTTTAACAATGCTGTTTCATCTATTGAATGCCCCAGCACCTTGAGCATTTTTGCACTATCTTTTTTCTTCTTTTCAGTCGGCTTTTTTTTAGTTTTTACAACTGCTTTTTTATCTTCCTGAGATGTCTCTTTTTCATTTGTATCTGCACCGTCATCAAGCCAGGCCAGAGGATCAAAGCCAATCATTGATTTTTTTTCACGTGCCATTAACAAGTCCTTCCTATACAAAAATCTTCAGCCAGATCACGGTAATCAGTTGAACCATTACCCCCTTTCTGGTGCTCTTCAACGGTTAAACCAAAACTTGGGCTTTCCGCCAGTGCCGTACTTTCACGAATAGATGTTTTTAAAACTCTGTCCGGAAAATAAGAAATCAATTTTTCTTTTACATCCTGAGACAATCGCCTCCTCGGATGAAATCTCGTGACCACAAACCATTTTTTAATTTCATGTTTGAGGCGCTCTTCAAAGCCTTTTAATGTACCCAATAAATGCGACAAACCATGCAAGGTTAAATAGTCACTTGATATGGGTATTAACACCTCATCTATGGCATAAAGCGCACATATAATTAAAAGCCCTGATGAAGGTGGGCAATCAATTAATACGTAATCATCATCCAACTGACCCATTACATCTTTTAACTTTTTCGCAATCACTGATGAAGATTTTTTATCAATGTGCTCCGCCTGTCCCAGGTTATTACCGCAGGGAATTAGACGTAAATTTTTCCTACTTTCAATAATTACATTTTCTAAAATATCATCATGCAATAATAAGTCTTCTATACCCCGTTTTTCCTGCCAGTTAACACCCAGACTAATCGTTAAACTACCCTGGGGATCCAGATCTATTAATGTTACTTTATAACCCTGTTGTGCAAGCATATAGCCCAGATTCGCTGTTGTGGTTGTTTTACCCACACCTCCTTTCTGATTAATAACAGCAACCTTTCTGGTCATCCTGAAATATTTCCTTTTATTCCGACATCTGATCTACAACAGCGAGTTCAGCCGCATTCAACATATGATCTATATCCAGTACAATAATCATTTTTTCATCAATGGTCGCAAGCCCAGTAACAAATTCAGTATCTACCGCTGTGCCAAAATCAGGTGATGCTTTAACATCATTAACTGGCACGTTATATACATCTGATACAGCATCTACCACAACACCCATTACTCTATCGGTACTTCCTTTATTAACCACATTCAATATAATTACTACGGTTGTTGCATCATATTCTTTCTTTTCCAGCATAAAACGTAATCGCATATCAATAATAGGTACAATGGCACCACGTATATTGATTACACCACGAATATATTCAGGTGTATTTGGGATGTTGGTAACGGAATCCCAGCCTTTTATTTCCTGTACACGGAGAATATCAACACCATATTCTTCTCCTGCCAGAAAAAAAGTTAACAGCTCTTTAAATTCTTTTACTGGTGCATCACTATTTAGATCATCTGCTGTTTCCGACATACTTTTCTCCTAACGCAGCTATGCCGCTGCACCTTTTATTGGAACGACAATACTTGCCATATCTTTCTGGTATAAATCTATCAAACCAGCAATATCAATAATAAGTGCGACAGTGCCATCACCCAGTATTGTGGCTCCAGATAAACCTTCTATTTTTCTAAAATTAGTTTCCAGGCTTTTTATTACTACCTGTTGCTGACCAAGCAAATCATCAACATATATGGCAATTTTTTTGCCTTCGGCCTCCACGACCACCAGTAACCCGCTTTCCAGATCAGTTGAAATTGGCTTAATTCCAAATACCTGATATAAACGCACTATAGGTATGTATTCGTCACGTAAGCGATAAACTTCAGCATTTCCTGCTACAGCATTAATATTTTCTGTTTTCACCTGCAATGATTCAATAATAGAGATAACAGGTAAGATATAGGTTTCCTCCCCTATACCCACTAACTGACCATCAAGTATTGCCAGCGTAAGTGGTAAACGAATAGTAAAGACAGAGCCTTTGCCCGGTGTCGATTTAACCTCAACTGCACCACCTAGCTCACGAATATTTCGTCGTACGACATCCATGCCTACACCACGCCCAGAAACATCACTTACAACATCAGCAGTGGAAAATCCGGGACGAAAAATTAAATCATGAATACTTTCATCCATAAGACGCTCATCACTGGCAACCAGACCTTTTTCTTTAGCTTTTGAAAGAATTTTCTGTGTATTTAATCCAGCACCATCATCTTTAATCTGAATAATAATATTGCCACCCTGATGGAACGCACTGAGTTCAATCACCCCAGTTTCAGATTTACCGGCCTTCACTCTATCCGCAGGCGATTCAATACCATGATCAAGAGAGTTTCGCACCAGGTGAACCAAGGGGTCACCAATTTTTTCAAGCACTGTTTTATCTAACTCAGTTGTTTCACCGGTTACTATTAATTCTATTTTTTTATCAAAAGTTGCACTAAGGTCATGTACCAGACGTGGAAAACGCTGAAATGCAAAACTGATGGGCATCATACGAATACGCATAACACTTTCCTGCAATTCACGGGTGTGACCTTCCAGTTGTGCCAGCCCGTCTTTCAAACGATCTAAGGTATTATCATTAAACTCATCAAGCTCACCAAAACGACTTAACATAGACTGAGTTATTACCAGCTCACCTACCATATTAATCAGTTCATCAACCTTACTGATATTAACCCGAATAGAGGACGACTCTGTTGTTTTACCTGTCCTTCTTTCGGTTGCACGCCTTTCCGGAACTTTTGTACGACGATCAGTATCTTCAACATCACGACGCTCGGGGCCGGCATAACTATTTTCATCTACAAGAGGCTCAATTTTTAAGTCACATTCATCATCAACCCAGGCAAAAACCTCACGAATACTCTCCTCATTAACATCGTTACCTGTTAAGTTGATACACCATGATTGATGGCAATCTTCAGGATCAAGCTCACTTAAAGGGGGAAGCGAACTATTATCTACGACCACCTCAGCTGATTCAGCCAGGGAATTCAATTCTCGTAACAGACGTACCGTATCATTGCCTGTTTTCATAATATCTAAATGAGGTGTAAAATGAACAATCCAGCCTTTTGCTACAAGCTCTGATTTTTCTACCTCAGATGACACAGGAGCATTATCCTCTTCACCCAGGATACTTTTAATTGCAGATGTCATTTCTGCTACATTATCGGCATCAATTTCAGAACCATCTCTGATGGCATTAAGCATATTTCGTAAAACATCAACACTGGATAACAGGGTATTTACCACAGGCACTGAAACACTACGCTCTCCATTGCGCATCTGATCAAGCAGCGTTTCCATATCATGGGTAAATTCAGCAACCGCAGTAAAACCGAAAGTACCACTGCCACCTTTTATAGAGTGAGCCGAGCGAAAGATAGTATTTATATTTTCCAGATCAACTTCACCCTGCTCCAGCTCTAATAAACCCGACTCCATAATATCCAGGCCTTCAAAGCTTTCTTCATAAAAGGTTTCGTGAAACTGTTCTAGATCAATTGACATTTTGTGCTCCTGCCTGTGTTTTAACCCAGTACTTTTTTAACTGTATTTAATAATTGATCTGGATTAAATGGCTTAACGATCCAGCCCGTAGCACCAGCCGCCTTACCCTCCTGTTTTTTATCCATACCTGACTCAGTTGTCAGCATCAACATGGGAATAAACTTATAATTAGCTTCACCACGCAAATTTCTGATAAAGGTAATACCATCCATCACCGGCATATTTACATCAGTAATAATTAAATCGAACTGCTGTGATTTTGCTTTAGTCAGTGCTTCCTGGCCATCTGCTGCTTCAGTAACCTGATAACCTGCACCTTTAAGTGTAAATGTCACCATCTGTCTCATCGACGCCGAATCATCAACCGCTAAAATTGTTGCCATTTTGTTATATTCCCCCAGTTACCCGCTTAATAAATATACGATATCAGGTAGCTATATTTTCATCATTAAATCTTGTAAATTTTACCAATGATATATGTATAGACTATGTTCCAGACTTCTACCAATTAATTAAAATAAAAATGATTTCAGGTACATCAGGGGAAACCAGATCACATCTTGAATTTATGTTTTTATAGATACAGGCAGGTACAGGTTTTTTCCATTATCTGGCTGAATTAACTATAAGATCATTCCTGGCATGCCTTAATTAACTACCTATTATATAAACTTGCAAATTCACAACTTATGACTAGACTCTGTTCAGGCTTAAGCAAAAACAAATTACTCTTATTGGGTTTCCGGTATTTAGATATAAGCTAAAAATCATTGAATGGAATCAATAGTGGCCACAGGATTTCGCCATGGTATTAAACTTCAACATAAAACACCTGATAACGTTACTGTTGTCTAATGTAAATATAATGATTAAATTTAGGCTTGATGGAACTGAAAATTAACTATGAGTAACACCAAATACCACTTTATTAATATAATAATTTCTTTATTTTGCATTACTATTTTTAGTGTTTACCCAGAAAAATGGCTAATTTATATCTTATTTATCAGTTTGATAATAACCAGTGCCATTGCTATTAAACAAACTACGGGAGGCACTTTAACTAAACAGACAGCAGAAGCCGATAACCAGAATAGCTCTCAAATACAACAACTTAATTCTCTTTTCAATAAACTTCATCAGGCAACACGTGAAGAAATCACCACATTACAGGATGAAAACACACAGATTCAAAGCCTCTTACACGGAGCCATATGTGGACTGGTGGCCAGTTTTCACGGCCTTGAAAATGAGTCATCACAACAGAAAAATATGGTTTATGCTCTGGTAGAAGAAACATCAAATAATTCTGATGAGCACCACTCTATAAAAAGTATAGCCGTAGAAGCCGCTGATTCTTTAAAGCAAATGATGGATAATATTACTCAGATGAGTGCTCAAAGCATGGAGCTGGTTAAATCATTAAACCTGATTAAAGACGACTATAATCAGGTGCTTAAATTACTAGATGAAATGGATTCAATTAGTTCACAAACTAATTTATTAGCACTCAATGCAGCTATTGAAGCCGCCCGTGCTGGTGAGCAGGGGCGTGGTTTTGCTGTAGTCGCCGATGAAGTGCGATCACTATCACAACGCAGCCAAAGTTTCAGTGATCAAATACGAACTCAGTTTGGTAGCACCGTAACCACGATTGAAATAGCAAATAATCAGGTGGGAAAAATGGCTTCCTCTGATATGAATATGACCATGAACAATAAAGACCATTTCAATGAACTAATGGGTGAAATAGAATCCAGAAATGAAGATACCGCCCGTCAGCTCTCAGCTATTTCTGATGTATCTGAATTATTGAACAAACATGTCGGTAATGCCATCCAGTCTTTGCAGTTTGAAGATATGATTACACAACTAACCGATCATATAAATAAACGACTAAATCGCCTTAGCACTTTATGTAATGCAAATGAGGTTATTTCAGAATCACTTAATAATCTCTCTGAAATCACACCCAACAACCTGAAACTTATTCCGGCTATACAGGATATTTTATCGAAGGCAGAGTTAGAAGAAACAAACAATAGCCCTATACAGCAGCAATCAATGAATGATGGTGGCGAGGTCGAATTATTCTAGATTTGTATGTCGATTCAGACAAATAATCTAAATCAGTTTAACCTACTCGCCTACTTATTCAAAAATTAGGCCCATAAATATTTTTTATAGCCGCTTAATCTGGAACTATACATGAGCAATATTTTAGTGGTAGATGATGACAAATCAATTTTGATTTTTATCGAACAGGCCTTGACAGATTCACACCAGATCTTTACCTCTGAAACTGTCGCCTGTGCTGAAGAAATATCAAACAACAACACTATTGACCTACTAATAGCAGACCTTGTTATGCCTAAAAAAAATGGAATTGATATGATTATGGAATTCAAAAAAATACATCCAGACATAAAAATACTTGCTATATCAGGAGGCGGTGGTATTACAGGTCGTTTTGATTACCTGCCCATTGCAAAATTAGTTGGTGCAGAGGACACACTCAAAAAACCATTCACAGTAACTGAACTTAGATCAAGCATTAATACAATACTTGAAACCAAACATTAATTTCACATAATGCAAGAAAACAAGCTTGACATAGATCTTTTAGAGCAGATATACAACTGCTCAACTATTTGTATACTTGATGAAAACTTTAAAGTCATTTATTCAAACAATAATTTTAATACTTTAACTGGTTATACTGAAAACGAGCTTAATGGAACAGGCCTTTTACAGATAAAACATCAGGAACAATCAAACAACATATATGATTTTCTTATCAGAACTCTGGAAAAAAATGAAACATGGAAAGGAGAACTACAACTTAATCACAAAACTAAAAATCTGATCTGGTTAGACACAACTATAAAACCCGTTATTTCCAGTGTACATAAAAATCGTTACATTGGCAGTTTCATAGATATAAGCCCTCGAAAAAAGCTTATCGACAACTTAAAACAAAGAGCACACCGGCAAGGGCTCATTGCCATTCTTGGCCAGATATCACTCAACAATATCCCTATACATGACTTACTTGAACAGACTTTATCGGTTGTTTGCGGATCTTTAAATATAAACATTGGTTTCATTCAGGAAATATCAGAAAATGGAAAACAGGCACTTGTACGCACATGCTACAACACTACTCATTTAGAGCCTGAAAAAACCATAATAGATATCATAGAAAATAATTTTTTAGAGTACACACTGAATAGTGAGCGACCTGTTATTTGCGAATCTCTAAAAAATGAAACTCGCTTTATTATACCTGACGAATATTTACAGGAAAAAGCCTGTTCGGCTACCTGTATCTTAATTGGTGATAAAAAACACCCATTTGGTATTTTCACTCTACTTTCAAACACTCCAAAAAATTTTAACATTGATGAAGTTCATTTCTTGCAATCAGTCTGTAATATACTCGCTGAAGCAATTAATCGGCAAAACATGGAACAGGCGCTCAGGCATGAACAGGAACTATCCAGAAACTACCTGGATGTTGCAAAAGTTGTATTTATTGTACTGAACATAGAAGGAAAAATTTTACTTGCTAATCGGTACGCCGCCTCAATTCTTGGGTTTTCACAGGAAGATCTTGCTGGTATGAACTTCATTAACACATTCATACCAGAAATACTTAAAGATAAAGCAAGTAAAACTTTTAAAAAAATAATTAATAAAGAAAAAGTACCTGACAGTGACATGGGGGCACATGGGAATGTAACGCCCATTATTAACAAACATAATAAAACTCGATACATCAGATGGAAAAACTCATTACTATTAAACAAACAGGGCGGTATAGATGCTGTTCTATCAGCAGGCGAAGATATTACTGAGTTATTAAAGCATGAAAAAGAACAAAAACATCTTGAAAAACAATTACATCAGGCACAAAAAGTTGAAGCTATTGGTATGCTAGCTGGTGGCATTGCACATGACTTCAACAATATACTCGCTAGTATTTTAGGATTTTCTGAGTTAGCCTTTGAAATACTCGATAGTAGTGACACAAAATTGCATAATTATTTAACGCAAATACAAAATTCCGGAATTAAAGCAAAAAACATTATCGCCCAGTTACAAAGTATTAACTTACAGGACGACACACCTAATCAGGCAATTTTATTACCTTCTTTATTAAAGGGCACACTGCAAATGTTACGCACAGCACTGCCCTCATCAATGGATATGCAACTAAATATTAACGACAACCTGCCTGCTGTTAAAATTAATGCACCAAAGTTTAATCAAATGATTATGCACATACTAACTAACTCACGCAATGCTCTAAATGGAAAAGGAAAAATTGAAATAAACCTCTCAATAGAAGATATACATAACACATCTTGCAGCGCCTGTAACACTAACATTAATGGATCATATGTAGCTCTTTCTATTCATGATAATGGCCCGGGCATTAATGAAGAAAAAATTCATAAAATTTTTTCTGATAATAGAGGGAGTACAAATACAGGCTTGCCATTTATAAATATGATTACCCATAAAGCACAGGGACACATCATCATTTCAGATAGTCACTTAGGTAACGACACGAAAACACCTGGAACCTGTATAAAGCTACTTTTTGAAATAGCCAAAGAATCTTCTACCGATAAACAACAGAAAAAAGATGATATTGATTTTTCAAAAATTCAAAAAAAGCATATAATGATTGTTGATGATGAAAACAGTGTTGCATCTTATATGGGAGAACTATTTAAAGGTGCGGGCTTTAAAACCACTGTTTTTTGTGATTCTGTTGAGGCACTGGAATCATTTAAAAACACCCCTGACAATTATGACTTAATTGTCAGCGATCAGACTATGCCTGTTATTACAGGTGATATTTTAGCCAGCCAGATGCTTGAAATAAATCCCCAGCTGCCTATTATAATCTGTACTGGACATAGCAGCTTATTAGACAATGAAAAAGCTGAAGATTTAAATATAAAAGCTTTATTACAAAAACCAGTTGATTCTGCTAAATTACTTCACACTGTTGTTAATTTACTTACAGACGTTTAACAGGCATTAAACCTTATTAAAAACCAATACATTTTTTCAATAGTTTATACCCCTGCTTACAGTTCTACCCGCCAGCTGGAATATTATGCAAATATACTCACACCTGAACTAACATCCATATTAGTCGTTAGCACCTCACCTTGAGAATCCAGATCTGACTGGTTACTTTTTGAAGCCAAAGAGCCATCAGCATGATCATCCTGCTGCGATTCTGCATTGGCCTGTTGTTGCTCTGACTGGGTGGATACATTCACATCAGATAAGTTCAGACCCTGTTGTTCAAGCATTTCTTTTAATCTTGGTAAAGCCGCATCCAGAGCATCACGTACCTGCACATGTTGCGTCACAAAATTAATATTCGCATTATCATCACTCATGGATAACTTAATTTCCATAGGCCCCAGATTAGCTGGATTCAATTTTATTTCAGCCTGCTGAAAACCACCTTTAACCATGTACGCAACCTGTTGTGTCATTTGTTGTGACCAGTCTGCATTTTGTATATTAGATGTTATAGACAATGTTAATGAATTATTTAGCGGTGTTACATGATTTAATGCATTGCTGGATTCTATAACAGGGCCTGTTGAAATATTTTGCGCAGAAATTAAACTACTTGATAATGCTGTTGTTAGCGGTACCTGCTGCATTCGGGTTGTTTGCGTTATGACATCTGTTGTCGGCATTTCACTTACAACTTTTGTATAACGAGCATCCTGTATGTTTGCTTTTTCAGATAAAATGGCCGTTAAATTAGAAGGAATATCAGGTGTTTTAGATAGTGCCACTTCTGAACTTACCGTTGGCATTTTTTGATTAGCAGATGTAAGCGATGTTTCATTGAGACGGTCATTTATATATTTTTGAGCCATTTCTACATCTACTGTAGATTGCCCCGCTGTAACGACTGCCTGAGCTGGACTATACCCCTGTGAGGAAACTTTTGAAGGCGGCAAAGTACTGCCCGTTTCCGGCAATAAAGAGGCAATTAACGGATTGGTAATTTCACCATATTGCCCGTTTAAAACATTTAACGAATTTGCACTTGTCGATTCATTTTCAAGCGCGCTCACATGTTCATCAGGTGTGGCTTCAGCAGCTTCAACCTCCCCCTGGGTAGACTCAGTAGTTACCAGGTTATCTTCTTGATTATTCTCAGAATTATGATTCTCAGCCTGAGCTTTAACCTGGTCAATTTGCTCATTTAACTGATCTTTAAACGCGTTATCCCCCCCTGATTCCACCCCATCAGCATCCCTTGATTTCACTTGATTATCAGGTGTTTTCTGTGCGCTAACAGGCGCTTTTATATCAGTTTGCTGCAATAATTCCATAAACCACCTGTATCAGGATTAATTATATTATCTATACAGGTGCAATTGATGGGCCAATATTTAATAGCAATGATGGGGCCCAGATCACAATAGAAAAAGACTATTTTTATTCGTTTACCTTTGCATCACAACTTATCACAATCGCTTTAATCTACTGGAAAATTCATCTTGCTCTTTCTGCTCAATCCTCGCTTCTATCTGCGCCTCCTGTATTTGATATTTTATAATGACGGCATCAAGTGCTTTGCTACGGGAACGTGTTTTGAGCCAGTTAAGCTTCTGCTGTTCACAAGCCTGTTTTTTATTTAGAATATTAATACGAGCCTGATCAATGCTTTTATTCAGTTTATTTAAAAATAGCTGATAATCTTTTAACTGTGCGGCCCTTAAGCCATCACTAACACGCCCATTACTATATTCGCTACGATAACCAATCAATTGCTCTAACTGCAATTGCGCGTCAACCACTGCCTGTTGTGCGGCCACAAAAATTTGCACAGCTTGCTGCTGCAACTGATCTGCATGCTTTGCTATGGGTTGCATTCGTTTTGAGCGCATTAAAATACCATCATAAGTTGTAAGCCCTATGTTTTAAGTTACATAAAAAATCAAAACAAAGGACACAACCTGCAAATTTTAATTACATTTAGGACTTACAATTTCTTATTCAGGCTTCTTTAATTTCAACCTGAGCGAGCAATTCATTGAGCATCTGCTGACTCCGGCTAAAAGAAACTGCTTCGTTCATACCCTGACGCATAAACGCCTGAATATGAGGCTGCATCGTCATGGCCTGATCAATTACTGAATTAGTGCCCTGTTGATAAGCACCCACATTAATCAGGTCTCTATTTTGTTCATATATTGAGTATAGTTGCTTTATTTGCTGACTTTGCACCATTTGATTTTCAGTTGTTACCATCGGCATTACACGACTGACTGAAGCTTCAAGGTCAATAGCTGGATACTGACCCATATCAGCCAGTTGCCGTGACAGTACGATATGCCCGTCCAGAATACCCCTTGCCGCATCTGCAATCGGATCATTATTGTCATCGCCTTCCGTTAGCACGGTATAAAATGCCGTAATAGAACCCTGCCCTGCCTGACCGTTACCGGCTCTCTCAACTAACTGGGGAATACGCGCAAATACGGAAGGTGGATAACCTTTTGTTGCCGGGGGCTCAGAAATAGATAAGCCAATTTCACGTTGTGCCTGAGCAAAACGTGATAATGAATCCATTAGTAATAAAACTTTTTTACCCTGATCTCGAAAATATTCTGCAACACTGGTTGCCAGCATGGCACCATGAATTCTAACAAGTGGGGATGAATCCGCGGGAGCAGCAACAACACAGGCTCGTTTAATTCCATCTTTACCTAAAATATCCTGCACAAATTCTTTTACTTCACGTCCCCGCTCACCAATGAGCCCTACCACTATCACATCTGCTTCCGTGTATTTTGTCATCATGCCAAGTAAAATACTTTTACCTACTCCGGTACCTGCAAACAGACCCATTCGCTGACCACGCCCCACAGTAAGCAAAGAGTTAATTGCGCGTACACCTACATCTAAAGGCTGTTTGATAGGATCTCGCATTAATGGGTTAATCGGTTTACCTGCTAATGGCATATGAGCAGATAAATCATGATTCATTTTAATTGCCCCCTTACCATCTAATGGGCGGCCCCGGCCATCTATAACTCGCCCCAGAAAACCATCTGATATTTCAATGGAACTTGAATGTCCAACCGGTATAACTTTGGCATTTGGAATCAATCCGCGACTTTCGCCCATCGCCATTAAATAAGTTTTATCTCCAGAAAAACCGACAACTTCAGCCTCTATACAGTGGTTACCTGGCGCAATTATTTTACAACTGGTGCCCACTGCCGCTTCACAACCAATAGCTTCGAGTGTCAAACCAACCATACGAGTCAAGCGCCCTTCAACAACGGGTTCCGGTGCATTTACCTGTGTCTGTTTTTTTGCCAGATCATCTATCCAGCGCTGAAAGTAATCACTCTGTTTGATCATTACTTTCGCTTTCCTGATGTAAATTAAGCTGATCAACCAATTGCTGCACCCTGGCTTCAACCGTTGCATCTATATGTGAAGTACTGGACTCAATAATACAACCACCCGGTGTAATAGTGTTATCGGTTATACAACCCCAACTTTGCTCATCTGTATTAATTTCTGCCTGATTTAGTAATGCAATATCTGCTGCATTTAAGCGCACCTGTATATCACGTGATTTAATTGGTAAATATTCCAGTGAATCATGCACCAATTTTTGTATATGCTGTTCGTCTACTCTGCTTTCTTTTTGTAATAATAATTTTGCCAGCAAAATAGCCAGATCGGCTAACTGATGCTCAACCTGTTTATCCAGTTCCTGTAACGGTTGTTGCAAAAAGTTAAAAACATTCTGTAATTTATTCGCCTGTTGAAGACCCTGCTTTAAGCCCTCAGCATGACCCGCTACAACCGCTTCATCATATGCCTGCTTTTGCAGGGCTTCTATTTCTTCTACCGTTTGAGGGCGAATGGCTGCATCCTGCATTCCCACAATATGGCCCTTTAATTCAGGCAATACATAATGCTGGACATCATTTTCAGAAACATTAAATAGTTTTGACATAATTTAATTATCTTTAGCCATACCGGTTTTGTTAAACCATTTCCTCTGCACCACTACCACCCAGAACAATATCGCCTTCATCTGCTAACCGGCGTGCCGTACTGATAATATCTTTTTGCGCTGTTTCCACTTCGCTTAAACGAACAGGACCACGGGCTTCCATATCTTCACGTAACATTTCAGCCGCACGTTTAGACATATTCTTAAGTATTTTTTCTTTAAGCCCCTCTTCTGCACCCTTAAGCGCAAGGGTTAAACTATCTGTAGACACTTCTCTAAGCAGTGCCTGAATACCACGATCATCAACATCGTTCAGGTTATCAAAGACAAACATTAATTCTGAAATACCTTCCTGCATTTCCTGATCATGTTCAGCTATTGATTCCATTATGGCGCCTTCAATAGAAGATTCCATAAAGTTAAGAATATTAGCTGCTGTTTTAAAACCACCCATACTGTTCTGACTCACATTCTGACTGCCAGAAAACTGTTTTTCCATAATTTTGTCCAGCTCCTGTAATGCCGCTGGAGGAATACCTTCTAATGCTGCCACGCGCATTAATATGTCAGGGCGTGCACGCTCCGGCAGCATTTTTAATACTTCTGCTGACTGATCTGGTTCAAGGTAAGATAGAACAATTGAAATAATTTGCGGATGCTCTAAACGAACGACTTCGGCAACAGATCTTGCATCCATCCACTTTAATGACTCCAGCCCTTTATTACCACTGCCTAATAAAATACGGTCAATCATATTATTCGCTTTATCCTGACCTAAAGCATTTACCATCATATCGCGAATATAATCTTCCTGACCTATACCAACTGACGTCTGATTACTGACCTCAGCAATAAAATCATCCATAACACCAGACATGGTTACCTTGTTTACATTTTCCAGGGTAGCCATTGCCGCACCCAGACTCTGCACTTCTTTAGGGTTCAGGTGCTTTAAGACTTCTGCTGCATTTTCAGAGCCCATAGCCATTAATAGAACAGCTGCTCGTTGTACACCAGTTAATGATAAGTTAGTATCGTCTGCCATATTTTCGTATCTTTATGATTCCACGCCGACCCAGTCTTTCACTACATTAGCCACTTTTTTCGGATCCTGTTGCACCATTGATTTTGCAAATTCTACTTTTTCATCTGAATCGGTAGGCAATGGTATCGCTTCGTCCTGATGCTCAAGTTGTGCAACGCCACCTTCTCCTCCCGCACCACCTCCCGTCGCAGCATCACCGCCTTCTGATGATGCTAATACAGGCGTCGGTGGTACATAAGAGGTAAGGCCTTTAATAGAAGGTTTTAATATCGTAAATATAACAATCAATATAAGTATAAACGGCCATATCCATTTTAGTGCAAACTGAATCCATTTATTATCCATAATTGAAGGCTCAGGTAAGTTCTCTATAGACTCTAATGGTGTAAATGAAGCGTTAATCACATTGACCAGATCACCCCTTTGCTGATCAAAACCAATAGTTTGCTGTACCAGAGTGGTAATACGTTTTAATTCATCTTCTGTTAATGGCGTTCGAGTTGTTTCACCATCTTCTACCACCATTCGATCATCTACCAGAACAGCAACAGTAAGTCGTTGAATATCACCGCTATTCTTACGCGAATGACGAATAGTACGATCGACCTCATAATTTTTAACACTATTACGATTGGAGTTAGACGGTACCCGATTAGCACCCACTCCTTCACCCACACCGCCCGTACCCTCTACTAGCTGGCCACCCTCTGGTGGCTGATTAGAAAGCGCCCCTGGAACGCCTCCACCCTCTCTATTACTAAAGCGTTGTGACTGTGATGACTGTTCACTACGTAATGTCTGATTAGCATTATTGTATAATTCTTCCGTACTTTCCTGCTCGCTAAAATCAATTTTAGCATTAACCGTGGCACGGACTTTACCCAGCCCCATAATGGGTTCCAGCAAATGTTCAATACGTTGTTCAAAATCACGTTCAACCTGGCGTGAATAATCATATTCACGTGCTGTCATCGCGACATTGTTTGCCAGATCACCCGATGATAATAAATGCCCATTCTGGTCAACCACGGTAATATTTTCTGCTGTTAAATTGGCAATGCCTGAAGCAACCATATGAATAATCGCATTAACCTGCCCCTGCTCTATTACACGTCCGCCATAAAGATTGAGCGCAACAGATGCTGTCGGTTTCTGTCGTTTACGAACAAATACAGAATGTTTTGGAATAGCCAGATGCACCCTGGCTGACTTTACGTTTCTCATCGTACTAATTGTGCGCGCCAGCTCTGTTTCCATAGCATGATGATAACGCGCACTTTCAACAAACTGTGAGGTTCCAAAACTTTGCTCCTGCTGCAACATCTCAACACCAATTGCTGTACCTTTAGGCAACCCCTGTGCAGCCAGATTTAAACGTGCCTCATGCACCCTTCCCGACTCAACCATAACTGAACCAGATGCTGCATTTAATTCATAGGGTATTGCAGCCGACTGTAACGCCGCCACAACTTCAGCCGCATCACCTGGCTCGAGCCCGGTATATAAAGAAGAAAAACTCGGCGCTGTACCCCAGGTATAAATACCAATACTCACTAATACAGTAACGACAACACCGAGAATTGCACCTATAAAACGAGGTACGGGAATCATCATTGTTGTTGGGGCCTGAGCAAGCTGTTCTGCCATGTCCTTAACCTTTATAACGTATTAAATTTTTCTTATGCCTTAAAAAGCCATAAGCTGTAATTGTTAAACTCATTATTTAAACTGGCATATTCATAATTTCCTGATATGCCGTTAATAATTTATTTCGTACACTGGTCATCGCCTGAAATGAGACACTGGCTTTTTCCATATTAATCATCAGTTCAGCCATTGAAATACCAGAATCACCTTTTTCAAATGCTTTTGCCATTTCACCAGAAGCCATTAATGTTTCATTAACTGAATTAAGCGAGTTGTTTAAGACTTCAGAAAATTCTGTTTTCTGATCTCCCTTCAGCTCATTAACAGAAAGCGAATCCGCAGAAACTTTAGACTGTGCCTGAGCTTCCATTACTCGCATTTGTGCCAGAACCTGTTGTATATTCATATCACTCATCATATTTCTCCAGTTCTAATCTTTTATCCTGAACAAAACCGACACGCCTGGTGTCTCACTCTCGCCAGTCATTCACTCATGCTCAGGATGACAAATTTGTTTAACTTTAAATTGTTATCCCAGAGTCTCGCATTCTGGCTAATTTATACCTTAATGTTCTCGGGCTAATACCTAACCTTTCGGCTGCATATTTACGACTGCCATTACCGGCTTTTAAAGCTTCAAGAATCAGTTGTTGCTCACGATCTTTAAGACCATTCACTAATTCTGAATCCTGTACTAACTCTGTTTTTTGTTGCATGCCCATTAATTCATAATCATCTGTTCCAAGATGTATATCAGATGCACTAACCTCATTGCCTTCTTTAAATATAAGGGCACGTTGCATTACATTATCCAGTTCTCGTACATTTCCATGCCATGAATAATTAAGTAGTTTTTGCTGTGCACCTGCAGTTAAAGTTGAAACATCAGATTGCTTCCCTGTTTGTTTATTCAACAATTTTTTTGCTAATGGAATTATGTCTGCAACACGTTCACGTAAAGGCGGTATATGAATAGGAAACACACTTAAACGATAAAATAAATCTTCTCTAAAACGACCATTATTTACTTCTTCTTTTAAGTTTCGATTGGTCGTTGCCAGCACTCTTACATTTAATTTAATTATTTTACGCCCACCCAGTCGTTCTACTTCTTTTTCCTGTAGCACACGTAATAATTTAGCCTGTAAAGCGGCATCCATTTCAGATATTTCATCTAATAACAAAGTTCCATTCTGTGCCTGCTCAAATTTACCGGGCGTTGCCTGAACCGCACCAGTAAATGCACCTTTTTCATAGCCAAATAAAACAGCTTCAAGCATATTTTCAGGAATTGCAGCACAATTTATCGCCACAAAATCTTCATCTACCCGTTTTGATTGATTATGTATAAATTGAGCAAAAACTTCTTTACCTACGCCACTTTCACCATACAATAAAACAGTTGCATCACTTTGCGCTACTTTACTGGCAAGCAATTTCAAAGACTGCATTTTTTCATCTTCTGCTAATAATTCAGTTTCATGCTTTACGACAACTTCCTTATTAATTATTTTTTTGATAACCTGTTGCAATGCCTCTACTTCAAACGGCTTTACCAGGTAATCGGCTGCGCCCAAACGCATAAAATCGACGGCTTTTTCTATGCTCGCATAAGCTGTCATTACCACTACGGGTAAATCAGGGTGTTTTTTCTTAATCTGTTGTAATAGTTCAGTACCATCCATTGGCTGCATCTGAACATCACTAATGACCAGTTTAAACTGGTAATCATTCAATTTAACCAGAGCGGCCTGACCATGCCCTGCACATGCCACAGAGTAACCTGACATTTCACAGGTATCACAAATAGCTTCACGAAGTTGTTCATCATCTTCAACAATTAATATATCAATAAATTGCTGCTTAGTTTGACTCATGCTTTTCTCCATTTTCATTGCTTATATTCTGACTGCTAACCGATCTGTCTTTTTTTGTTTTTTCAGGATCAATATTAACTTTATGGCCGCTGGCCATAAATTGCTCACCCCTGTTTAGCGGCAGGCATATATAAAAAGTTGCGCCACTAGCGGGTTGTGATCGAACCAGTAAATCACCATGATGTGCCTGCACTATAGATTGCGCAACAGCCAGGCCAAGTCCCGTTCCACCTTCACGTTGAGTAAAAAATGGTTCAAATATTTTTGTTTGTTGCAGCATACTTAAACCGGGACCATTATCACGCACGGCTAAAATAAAATAATTTGCCTGTTGATAAACTTCTAGTTCCACCTTACTGTCTTCATTATCTTCATTAACCTGTATCGCATTTTCAACCAGATTAATTAGCACACTAACCAGCGCATCTAAACTGCCCGTTAATTGAATATCATTAAGCTGACTAATAATAGTTAACTGTGTATTACTTTCTTTAAGGCGTGTTTCAATTCTTGTATTAAATGTTACCAGTAAATCATTTAACTGAAATTTTTGTTCTGCAAATTCACCACCCTTTGCATACATCAACATATCATTAATTAATTTTTCCAGATAACGCATACAGGTACGCACTTTTTCGACTGCTTTATTCTGTTGTGGATTATCAGAAGTAAACTGATTTAACTGAGATGCATATAATACCGCTGATGCTAAGGGTGTACGTAACTGATGGGCTAATCCCGCCGCCATTTGTCCCATAGCAGCTAAACGATTTTTCCTGTCGGCTAAACCTTCTAACATTCGTTGTTCGGAAATATCGTCTAATAAAATAATCTCTTCCTGATTATTTTCATCTGCTAGTGCATCAAGAGACTGTTTTTTCAAACTCAAAATACGCCCCGAGTTTAAATATAAATCCTGTTCTGTATGTCGAGCAACACTGTGCGCATAAACTCTACGCCACTGCTTGCCTGTAAGGCTTTGTTCAAGAAATAATTCTGCTGCCGGATTGGCTGTCGTAATCACGCCTTTATCATCAATCAACAAAACACCTGCCGGCAATGCATTTAAAAGCGCCTGTAAACGATGCGCTAACTGCTCTTTTTCAGCCAGTTGTTTTAATCGTTCATCCTGTGCAGATGCAAGTTGTTCAGTTAATTCAGCCGCTCGATTATCAAGCTCCTGATATGATTGTTGCAATTGATCGGATAAGCGACCAAATTGCTCGAATGCAGCCACTAACTGTACAGGGTCCTGCAAAGCGGAACTGGAATCCAGACTTAACGCCTGTGGGGCTGTTGGTATGTTTGCTGTCTGCTGCATGTCGTGTTTATGTCACTCTTATTCGACTTAGCAGTAATCTTGCATTTAATATGCCAAAATATTTTTTCCTTTTTTTTCATAGAGTTATAGATATGATGGCAAATAAAAGTCAATTATTCGGCTAGTGAGGAGGGGGTTTGCCGTGGAAAACAGTCTTAAATAAGGAATCTAGTTTGTTTTTTATTCATGCTTATTTTTTATGCTTTTATATCATACTTTTTTAGTTTCTCAACCAGCGTAGT
Source organism: Gammaproteobacteria bacterium (assembly GCA_016744065.1). Classification (GTDB taxonomy): domain Bacteria; phylum Pseudomonadota; class Gammaproteobacteria; order SZUA-229; family SZUA-229; genus SZUA-229. The sequence continues at coordinate 107,147 of JADGFA010000001.1, read as the reverse complement.
ACGACGCATTTTAAGTAGTTTGGCTGCATGGGCAACAACGCCCTTTGTTTTACCTAAAGCCTGCCTAATCAAAAGCACTTCCAGCCCGGCCAGGTGTTCTTTTAAATCCAGACCGTCATCATCTATTGTTGACCCATTCTCTGTTATGGCCATTTCAGAAAAACCATCAGATATTTTTTTAGGCAAGTCATCTGGGAGCTTTCTAAGTAAGCCTTTCTCTATTTCATCATTTTCATCCAGATCAGCAAACATTAACGCAGGATTAAAAGGCGGGTCAGATTTAAAGGTTTTTTCTACTGGCTGAAATGTTGAAACTGGCTGATATTTAGGTGGTAAATGCTGTGCATCAACAATGCTATCGGGATATAAAATAGATAAACGCTCAACCAGATTCGATAACTCACGCACATTTCCAGGCCATGAATACTGACTTAACATTTCAGTAGCCTCAGCAGTTAAACGAACACTTCCTCTGTTATCTGCCTCTAATTTATCGACCTGATCCTGCAATAAGAAGGGAACATCTTCAAGACGTTCGCGTAATGAAGGCAGTTCTATGGGAAATACATTTAAACGATAGAATAGATCTTCACGAAATTTTCCATCTTTAATATTAAATTCAAGATTACGGTGAGTTGCCGCTAAAATACGCACATCAGACTGTATGCTTTTATTACTACCCACTCTTTCAAACGTGCGCTCCTGTAAAACCCGCAATAACTTCACCTGCATCGGCAAACTCATATCACCTATTTCATCAAGAAACAGGGTACCTTTTTCGGCTAACTCAAACCGCCCCTGACGTGAATTAATTGCCCCGGTAAAAGCACCTTTTTCATGACCAAACAATTCGCTTTCAAGAAGATCCGCTGGAATTGCACCACAGTTTACCGGTACAAAGCCCGCCTTACAGCGATTAGATAAAGCATGAATATTTCGAGCGACAACTTCTTTTCCTGTGCCAGACTCACCCAAAATTAAAACACTGGCGCTGGTTTTTGCTACCTGCTCAATCATGGTTCGTACATATTGAATAGCGGCGCTATTACCACCCAGTTTGGGTATACGACTAACTAGCTTGCCCACAGCCGCAGCAGGAGCACGGGCTTTTTTCAGTGCTTCTGACACTGGCTCATATTTCAGGGGCATTTCCAGGTGGGATAAAACATGTTTGAACTGAGACTGATATTTATCTAAATTACTTTTATCCTGATTAAACAGTAAAACAGATAAATTTGATAACTGTATTTTCTGTAGCGCCTCGACTCTGGAGCGCTCACCCTTAAATGCCCCCAGTAATACGCAGATAAACTCGCCATTATTTAAAGCACCCGCTAAAGCATCAAGATCATTTACGTAAAAAGTATCAAAACCCATAAAGCCCATGAGTGACTTTATTTCATTAAATAACTGTGAATCGTCTTCAACCAGAAGAATGGCTGGTTGTAGCGAGGTATCTGACATATTAATCCTGTTTTACAAATAATACTTCTATAAACGAAGTAAAGCAGGAATTTTCTGAATGTCAAAAAATTGTCATTTAAAAATGCTTATAATTTATCCGGGTTATATATACGATAACTGATATAAAGCGATATTGCCTGATAAGCTACAGGCTATTTAAGTAAATAAGGATAATCTGTTTTTAAAACTGACCATACGCTTTAATAGCCTGACGCCCGGTGGACATTTTTTTCACGCCCTCAGACATATTTTGCTGATGATGTGTACTATGTTGAAGTAATATGTCATCACTTTTCATCATCTGACGAATTCCCTCTTCAACGACATTGATTTCAATTTTCGCAACAGGCTCTGAAAAAAAATCTTTCAGCATTCCAAAACGCTCTGATTCAAGCTCAGTCATTGCCTGCCAGTTTTCATCGGCTGATAACTGATGTAGCATTTGCGTCATCTGTAAAATATTATCCCATTGCTGTTGTCTGTGCTGTAGCATGTCAGCTTAGCTTTCCTGAGCCTTACTGTTCCTGACATCCTGAGGAATACTCACCCAACCTGCACGAATTTCATTCATTAATGAAAGTACTTCATCAATATTTTCAATTTTATTTTCAAGATTAGACGCCAGTAACTGACGCTGCATATAATCATATAGGGACTCAAGGTTTTTAGCTATTTCACCTCCTTTTTCCATATCCAGTGATGTTCGTAAACCATCAAGAATAGAAATAGCCTTACTAATGCTCTCACCTTTAAGTGCTATATTATTTTGCTTCATATGCATTTTAGCTGTATTTAAGCGCTGTATCGCACCATCAATAAGCATCTGGATTAAGGTATGCGGATCAGCATTACCGACTGCTGCCTGTACACCTACCTGCTTATATTGATTCATAGCTGCTGAGTTTTGCATTCGCACTTTCCTATTTTGGGGCCTTTTTTCAGGCTTATCTTTATCCATCTACTGGTTATAGCTGACTAAATAGTGAGCTGCTTACAATAAATGAAGACTAACTGTTATTAGAAGTAACACCTGGTAAAGAGTCGAGTTGTTGCTGTAAAAAATCACTTGTTGTATTTAACTGACTAATTAATACATCCAGAGCGGAAAACTGTTTTCTATAGCGCTCTTCTATTACCGTTACGCGTTCTATTAAATCAATACGCTCCTGCGAAATACTTTCTATCTGGTCATTAATGCTATCTGTTTTTGCTGTTAGTTGACCATTTTCTGTTTGAAATTCAGACAATAATGAATTTAATTTAGATGCCAGCCCCCGTGAAAAAGTAATGCTCCCACGGCTTCCTGTGCCACTACCGGTGATTTCTAATACCAGACCCGATGCTGCGCCTGTCCCTGTTAAAAAACGCCCTGACCCCGTTGTCGGCAACCCTCCAATAGAACCCGTTACATCGGTACCCTCAGTGGAAACACCTGCGCTAACAAAACCCAGGCTGCTGTTTTGTGAAGAAACTGAAATACTGGAGTCAGAACCATATGAATTTGAAGTAATCTGAAAAGCACCCGATTCATAAGAAACAGAAACACCCAAACTGTTACTCTGCAAAGAATTGGTATTGTTAATACGATTTTCTATTTCCTGAGCCAGAACATCCATATCCGTATACGTTGCCTGACTAATAGCCACTGTACTTGTTGATTTTCCATCAACAATAAATGAAAATTTATTGTTATTTGAATCAATAGTAATCGGCCCGGCTACTGTTGTTGCGCTAAATGCTCCCTTAGTTGCAAGATCAGCAATTGAAACACTATAACGCCCTTCCTGTGTTGCAACACTATTACCGGTAACAATAACCTCACTATCTGAAGAATTGCCATTGGCATAAAATAATTGTGCAACTGAATCAAAATCATCACTTAATGCGGTTTTAAGTGCATCACTATCAAGTGCTAGCGTACCATCTCTGTTCGTTGTTATGCCGATAGAGCTAAGGCTACTAAAGCTACCTGCATTATCAACAAAACCACCCAGCTCACGACGTATCTGCTGCATTATATTTCTTGTGGTTGTATCACCCAGCAAAACGCCATTTTGCCCATCTGCACCACCATAAGCGGTAAGGCCATTAAAAACAGCGGCCATTTCATTAAATGAAGTAACGAAGGCGCCAATATTTTTTTCTGCTTCACTGGCATTACTACTGGTAATATTGACCTGTACCGGATTACCTGGATCAGCCGTTTTTAAATTAAAGGTGACGCCTGAGATGGCTCCAGTTACCGTATTGCTTTCACGTACTACCGTTAAACCATTTATTGTTAACAGTGCATCAGATGCCGCCTGTGTTTGCTCTGCATTGGTAGCAACACCGTTAAAAGCTAACACAGATAATCCACTCATATCCGTATCGGCAACACCCCCGCCTTCATCAACTGTAATACCCAGACTATTATCCAGCCCCTGTTCATCTGAAGTGATTAATAAACGAAACCCATTACCATCATCAACAATCGAAGCCGTTACACCGACATCTGCATTATTAATCGCATCACGAACACCGCTAATCGTATTATTCGTACTATCAATTACCACAGATTCACTGGAGCGTTCTGTGTTATTAGTAAAGCTGGTATACGTATCATCAGCGGTTGCATAATCAGTTCCGGGATCATAAACCGTTGTACCAAAATTAAATGTTAATGTACCACTACCTATAACATCCTCTACACTGTCAAAGGCAATTGATGCCAATGTATGAGATTGCGCCAGACTTTTAACCTCAACAGAATAACTACCTGGTTTAGCAATAGAGGATGATGATGCACTTAGTACATCGGAGTCACTCACTGATACACTATTACTATTAAATAATGACGCCGAAGTGAGTTTTCCAAAAGAAGACTGAAAAGAACTAACTGCACCTTTCAATGTGCCAAAGGCACTGAGTTCTGCCTGAAGGGTTGCTTCTTTTAAATTGAGACGATTTTCAGTGGGCGCACTCTCAGCTTCTACAATCTGCTCCAGAATGCTACTGACATCGAGTCCAGAACCAATACCTGCTGCCGAAATTGTTGCCATGAAAACCTCGATAATATGTGGCTACTTAACCTGTTGCTAAATAACCACCATTATTTATGATTAATTACAAATCTGCCAGAAGAACTAACTGCAATTAAAAGGCCAATTATGCCGATGTTTCAAAAATTAAACCGGAGATATCACCCATCTGCTCATGAATACTACGCGAAATACGCAATACTTCTTCCGAGGGTATCTGTCGAATAACTTCTTCCGTCTCTGAATTCACCACTTTAACGACGGTACGACCGCTACTATCATCAACACTAAAAAATAAATCACGTTCTATATTTTGAATATGTTGATTCAGTTCAGTCACTGCCTGCTTTAAATCATCACTACTTATTTCCGCTTCTCTTGCTTCAGGCGGTAAAGACTTGCCTTCCAGGGTGGCATCTTGAGTAGCCATTTTCTGCCTATTTTCAATCTGATTAGCATTTGCAGAATTGGATTTAACTACAGATGATGAACTCAGAACATCTTTTGAAATCTGACTGGTCATGATATCACTAGACATGTTCACACCTATTCACAGTATTAAATGTATTATTAAACAAACGCCAGAACACGGCGGCGAGAAACTCACCGACCGCTTTACCAAAAGTTGTTCTGACGATTGTCACCTGACTACTCTTATTACTGAAGTAGACTTAATACTAACTGTGGTAGTGAGTTTGCCTGAGCTAACATCGCTACACCTGCCTGTTGCAGTACCTGAGATCGTGTCAGGTTAGCTGTTTCAGAAGCAAAGTCTGTATCCTGAATTCGACTACGCGCTGCACTGAAGTTTTCAACGGCTGTATTAAGATTAGAAATAGTTGAACTAAATCTGTTTTGAATCGCACCCAGGTCTGCCCGAATACTATCCACTTTAGCCAGTGCTCCATCAGCGATATCAATAGCCAGGTTAGCACCTGATTTAGTACTGATATCAATGTTATTTACAGTTTGTAGCGCACTCGCTTTAGTATCATTGGCATTACCGGCAAATAAACCACCACTTGACTCATCCACATTAGATGAAACAGTAAATGAACCATTCGACTGAATTTCAACATTACCACCAACTACTGTAGAGTCTAAGTCTATCGCAGTACCATCCTGTAGATTAACTGAGCCCCCTTCGCTACCTGTTATGCGTAAATTAGTAACTGTACTTGTTGCTACATTTGCCGCAGAGTGTGAGAAGTTAAGGAAATCAATGTCATCACCAGTTGAGTGAGTCAGTTCGATAGATGAACCATCTACGCTTATTGCTGCACTGATACCCGTAGCACCTGATTTATCATTAATAGCCGTTGATAGTTCACTTAAGTCCGTTGTTGTTACATTAGCGGAAACAGTTGAACCATTCAGAGTTAAAGTAACAATACCATCTGTATCCAGGTTACTAATAGTCGCTGTTGTTGTTGCAGAGGCAGTTACACCCGTAGTATCAGCCACCTTATTAATAGAAGAAACGATCTGGGCTGCTGTACTATCTGCGGCAACATCGACTGTTGCTACACCATCACCTGTAACGGTCAATGTTTGCGAAGAAGTAAAGTTACCACTGCCCACATCACTTAAGGCTGAACCTGCTGTCAGGGTCGCATTTGTATTTGCCGCTGCATTTAAAATACTTGCTGCACCTACCGCAACACTGGACTGAGCATTAACACCTGCATCTTCCATTAGTAATGTCAGTGTACCAACCTGCACAGCAGCTTCATCACCCGCACCACCTGTTTCTGTAACCGTGTTACCTGCAAAGTTAATGGTATCTGTTTCAACAACAACCGATGCAACTGTAGCAGCAACTGTACCACCTTCAGTTAATACAACGGGACCTGCACCACCTGCTATTAATGTTCCTGCATCATTACGATTAACACTGAAACCACCATCACCTGTGGTACCACCAGCAACTGACATTACGGTAATATCTACATTCGCTTCACCTGTTCGCGTAATTTCTACACCACCACCAACAACGGTAGCTGAAACGCCTGCTGTGGTTAAAGCACCATTACCATTTATCACCCCAGCAATTGCAGTTGCAATCTGTGCCTGGCTGTTACCGGCAATATTGCCTGAGCCAGACAGATCAACTGTTAATGCTGTACCCGCTAATGTGAAGTTGAAACCGGTACCATCACCTGTTGTATCATCAACGAAATTATCCAGCGTTGTGGTTGCATTGTCTGCCACATCAAATGCTTCAATACCAATATTGGCACCTTTTGCACTGGTAATTGTTTTTGTTGTTGTGTTGTAGCTAAGATCATTATCACTATTTGCTGTGTTGATATTACCCACTGCTGTTTGAATAGCATTATTAAAATCAGTTTCATAAGTTGCGGTATCAACAGTCAGACTGATAGCCTGAGTCTGTGCACCATCACCCGTAATCAAGCTAAATGAAACAACATCATTATCCTGTGCATTAGTAGGTGCAGCAGTCAGTGCAAATGAAGCACTATTTGCATCAGCCGTAGCTCGTACACCTGCAATATTATTTAACGCTGACGCGATATCAGAAGCATCGCGGTTATTATTAGCTGCCGAGATAGTGACATTTGTAGTACCGGCTGGACCTGTTACTGCAATAGTCTGATCAGCAATCAGAGTACCCGTTGAGGCGGTTAGCGTCGCACCTGTTGATGATGCATTAAATGCTGTACCGGAAGTTGCTACCGAGAAACCAGATGTAGCCACTTCAAGACCAACCTGTGCATTATCACTACTTACCTTGTTAATACCGATAGTATCTGCGGTTGCACCTGATACATTCACATTAATGGTCTGGTTTGCTTCAGCACCAATCTGGAAGCTCTGTGCAGTAAATGAGCCATCGAGTAATTTCAGGCCATTAAATGTGGTTGTGTTTGCAATACGATCAAGCTCTGAAACTAACTGATTTACTTCAGACTGTAAGCTTAATCTATCCTGTGATGAGTTAGTTGAGTTAGCAGACTGAATCGCCAGCTCACGAACACGTTGTAAAATATTTGTAGATTCAGCTAATGCACCTTCAGCCGTTTGCGCTAAGGAAATACCATCATTTGCATTACGTGATGCCTGAGTCAGACCTCTAATCTGTGAAGTAAAACGATTTGAAATCGCAAGACCCGCAGCATCGTCTTTTGCACTGTTAATACGTAAACCAGATGAAAGACGTTGTAATGATGTTTGCAGACTGCCCTGCGACGTATTCAGATTACGCTGAGCATTCAATGATGAAAAGTTGGTATTAATGACTTGAGGCATGGTTATCTCCTAAGCTTCAGTCGCCTTACCAGGCGACTAAAGGTCTAAAACTGGTTGCAGCGAATTATGTTTAATTCGTTCTCAATGAATGTATCGTCCACTTTGCAGATACCTTTAGGTTTTATTTACTTTTATTTATATACACTAAAAAAACCTTAAGTTGTTGTTATGTATAAATATTTACGAAATATAATTAACCACTAATAAACAAAAAAAGATTTATTTTCATTCACATCAAGGAGTTTAGTTAGAAATATTAAAGAAAAATGGAGGTTCGGATGAGCTGGAACCTGGAGAATGGCTGGAAGATAACGCGTATGAATATGAAACCTGAGGAGGGACTTCGCTTTTTAAGCACCGTCCCCTGCTATGATGCTATCAGGAGACTTACGAAACGGTATCACTTGTTAATTCTTGGTGGTATAGATTAAAAGAACAGAACTTAAAAAACAGGACTTTTCCCCTATGAAGACTGAATAAATGACAAGTTTAAATAAATTCAAATAAACTCAATGCCTGAACACGTACAAACGTTTGCTGCGCTATTTGTAGCGCTGTTGTTTGAAATGTTAAATTACTAATCGCTTCGGCAAAATCCAGGTCCTGAATATCTGACCTCACTCCCTGCAAATGAACAGATTTAACTTCGTTATCATCAAGCTGACTATCAATAGAATTTAATCGCCCACCAATACTGGTTTGCACATTAATAATATTCTCCATCGACTGATCAATATTATTCAGCGCATTATCAATTTGTTGAGATAAAAAAGAATTCGAGGGTGCACCTGCGGCAAAAAAACCTGTGTCTCCCACTATAGCGGATGTTATGGAAGCAACAGATGCTACGGTGTTACTGCCATTATTATTTAATAACATAATACCGTCATTACCCGTATCCGCCAGATTACTTAAATTAAGATTACTAAAAACTTCACCATTACCGCCATCTGTTCTGAATTCTATTGCACTGGTAGTCGGGTTAACTGAAAAAGTAACACTCAGGCCAGGTGTTGTTCCATTTAATGTAAAAGTACCATCAAGGTTATCATTAACACCTGCTGCAACCAGAGCGCCTGTCAAATTACCTGCTGTCAGTGCATCCGTTGCTCCAGCTACCGCAGCAACATTAAGTGTGACGCCATCAAAATCCAGATCAAAACTAATCGCATCTGCACTGGCAAAACCATTAGCCAGATAAGCGCCTCCAAAACTACCGGTTATGTCACCGGTTCCCGGTGTTTCAAGCTCTCTCACCAGGTTATTTAATGTAGTAAATATATCCTGAAAGCGACTGGCTTCAACGGTAAACTCATCACCTGCTACTGGATCACCTGAAACCTTCACTTCAATACCATCAAATGTAATTGAGCTACCGTCATTATAAGGCCTGGGTGTTACGCCTACGACAGCGCCCGCGGTGTTATCAAATACTTCATAACTACTTGCATCAATAAAGCGCACAGTATAATCATGATTTTGAAAAGCGGTTCTATCAACAACTGAACCCGTGGAGATTTTTCCTGTCCCCGCATTTGTTCGAGTAGCATCCACAGAAAAATCACCATTACCTGCACGAATCATCTGAAAAATTTCTGCACCTGAATTATTTGATGTTACCTGGCGGCTGGAACCAATTTGAATAGCTGTCTGACCCTCATCACCATTATAGGTATAGTTTCCTGCACCATCAGTAGTAAAGGTCTGTGTTTTAGACTGAAAACCGGAAAAAATATAATCGCCATTTTCATCTTTTGCATTTGAATAATCAAACAGCTCCTGCAATTTTTCTTTTATTTCACTGGCAGTTGCCTTGTTACTTTGTAAATCATTTACACCTGTATTCGCTGCCTGTATCGCTAATTCACGTACCCGCTGCAAAACAAGATTTGCACTGGTAAGCGTAGTCTCTTCTAAATTTAATTGCTGTGTTGCGTAACTGGCATTTTCACCAAACTGTTTAATCTGACTCAGTGCTTCATTTATATCAATAACCCGAGCAGCACCATTGGGATCATCTGAGGGTGATAATATTTTTTTCTCTGCTGACAACTCATTTTGCAGCCTTACTAAATCTTCCTGCTGTCTAAGAATATTTTGCAGACCCTGATTATGAATAAGAGCTGTAGAGACTCGCATAATTACACCGCACTCAATATAGAATCAAACAATTCCTGTGATACCTGAATCACACGGGATAGAGCTTGATATGCCTGTTGATAACGAACTAGATTCGCTGCTTCTTCATCTAAATTAACACCGGAAACACTTTCTCGCCTTTCAATTGCACTATCTAGCAGACTCTCTTCAACTTCCAGGCTTATTTTAACCTGCTGTGTCACCACGCCCACATTAGAAGTAAGTACAGTATACGATTGTTCGAAGGTGGTATTTCCTCCATCCAGTATACCTGTGGACTGTAGTGCCGCCAGCGATAAACCATTTCGGTTATCTGATACCGCTCCTGCATTATTCTGTATAGTAACAGTGTCTCCCGACTGGGGGTTACCTGTTAACTGCACCTGCCATCCATTCTGACTTACATTTATGCCGGTAAAATAAACCACATCATTCTGTAATACGGTTCCGGTTGCTCGATCAACAACATCAAACGTACCAGATGGATTAGTTGGATCAAAAAAAACATCAACTGTTCGGGTTAAATCACCATCTAAAATATCTGTAACTGTTGGTGAAGATATTTCAACTGAACCAATATTATTGGTATTCGTCGTTGCGCGAACAGGCGAAGCTACTGCTATCTGTGCCGGATCAGTCAATAGCGTCTTAAAACTCACGGCACCTGAATCTGTTGGGCGCACAAAAAATGAATCTCCTGCTACGGGTGTGCCCCCTGGTGTAATTTCAAGACCATCCACCGAAAATGGTCCTGCTCCTGATGCCACTGTTACATTATCAGTCAGTCTGACAACATTATAATTTACACCATCAAAACCCACTTCATAATCTGAAACGGTCAGAGCTGACACATCAGTAATTGAAAAATTTACAACACCGGTTCCTGTGTTATTCTGGTTAGGTAAGGCAACGGTACCTGGCCCTACAAAAGTTGCAGGGTTACCCGTTGATACGACACCTGCTGATATTTCTGTACTGCTTGAACCTAATGACGCTAAAGCCAGTGTTGCATTATCAGTTACACCATCAGTTAAATTTGTAATCACTAAATTATTACCTAATGGACTAGGTCCGCCAGCCGTTTCAAACTTTATATTAGTACCATAAAGTTCAAACGTCATACTCACTCCGGCAGTAGTTCCCGCTAAAGTATAAGTACCATCCCCATTATCTGTTACATTGGCATCATTATTAATACCCGTTGCACCAAACAATAATCCATTGGCTATATCCTGATTAGTATCCCCTGCCTGCACTGTATAAGATGTGGCTACCGTACGACCATCAAACTGCAAATCAAAACTCACTGTTTCGCCTACAGCAAAGCCATTATTAAGATAATCACCACCAAACTGCGCCTGTAGATGACCGGTACTTACCGTACTAAACTGATTAGTACCCTGGTTACCATTTAGATCATAGCCCTGAATATGCTGAGCATTTATTGCCTCTGATAAACCAATCGCTAAACGTCCCATTCGGTTTTGCGTATCATTTAAAAAGTTATCCCTTACATCCAGCAAACCGCCCAGAGAACCACCAACCAGTGAATCAGTTACATTAACTGTGCCACCACTACTTTGCATGGCAACAGAAACTCTGTCGGGCTGTGCTGCATCCTGTTGCGCGACCAGTGTTGATGTTATTGAACCAGAAACCAGTAACTGCCCAGTACCAACAAGTACATTTAAATTACCATCGGCCTGCTCTACAACGGTAACGGATATTTTTTCAGATAGTTTTTTTAATAATGCATCACGTTGATCAAGCAAATCACTAGGTCGATCACTAACCGTACTAATACTACTAAGCCTCTCATTAAGACTTGCCAGTTCGGTTGCAATAGAATTAATTTCACTCACTTCTGAACGTATTGTGAGATTAATTTCAGACTCTAGCGCCTGTAATTCATTTCCAATTGAATTAAAGCTCTGCTGCAAAATTTCCATCGAACCCAGTAAAGCAATTCTTGGTGCATTTGCTGAAGGGTCGTTAGCGACATCATTTAACGCATCAAAAAAAGTATCTAATGCAGGCATCAAACTGGATTGCTGATCTGCAACAATTGTTTCTACACGTACCGCATGAGACTCAAAGGTCTCTAAACGTGCAACATTAGATGCAGCATCTCGTAAACCGATCGTATTGAACTGATCGATAATTCGATTAACAGCCGTTAGATCGACACCCTGACCAAAAAAAGCAGGCCCTTCACGTAATGGTGTGCGTGCATTAAGTTCTGCTCGCTGACGTGTATAACTGTCATTACCAACATTGGCAATATTTTGAGATGTCGTGGACAGTGCCCCTTGATAGGCTCTTAAACCACTTACTGATATATTAAGTAAATCAGGCATAGTGCCTCACTTCCTATTTACGGTGTTAGTATCAAACAACCGTCTTCCTGAGTCATACCTCAAATTCAAGCTCCATCCTGGATAGCCTGTAAGTTGAGATATTCTCAGGTTAGCGGCACGTCATTTAATTTCTTTAATTCACTTTGTAGTATCTTATTGCCACGTACCCGATTTATCTTATCGGCATATTGCGGATCAGTGGCATAGCCTGCTTTTTGTAATTCATGGGCATAAGCTGAGGCGTCATAACCATGCTCTAATGCCTTCTGATATCTCGGATTTTCAAGAATGAAAGCCGTATAATCCTCAAATGCCTGTGAAACGGATTCATAGGAACGAAATTCAGCCTGCTCCTGTTGCATCACACCATGACGAACTTCACGGGTGGTTATTTCTACCTTATCTCCCTGCCAGCGATGATCGGCTTTAATACCAAACAGATTAAAACTATTAGACCCATCCGCATGTTTGGGCGTATGCTTTCCCCAGCCTGTTTCCAGGGCCGATTGCGCAACTAACACATCGGCATCTACACCTAGCGTATTTGCAGCACGTTGAGCATAAGGCCAGATATCATTTATAAATTCTTTTGTTGATTGCCATCTGTCGGCTAAATTATTTTTCGATTCTACAGACTGTACTTCTGATGAAATCGCGACAAAGTCTTTACGTAATTTTGATAGCACGGCATTACCTTCAGGCGTGGCCGCTATTTCTGGATTCATTAATACCGGATTAGATAAATAATCCTTAATTTGTTTATTATTTAATTCACTTTCCGGTGTTCCGCCCAACTGCCTTTCTATTACATCCGCTAAACCAATACCCTTACCATCTGAAATTTGCATACTCAGTTGTTTGTCATACATATCCTGATACACTTTTTCATTTTTACTACCAAACAATTCATTTTCAGGTAACGTATCACGCATACTTTTAAGCATCATCTGTACAAACAGGGATTCAAACTGTTTGGCAACCTGTTTAATTGCTTCTGGACTTTTCTCTCGCGCACCTTTTTTAAGCTGTGTTAATTCAGCAAAATCCGTATACATGGGGGCGTTAGATATCATTCAGATAGCCCGTGTTATATCACTATTAATTCTGCTGTTAATGAACCAGACTGTTTTAACGCTTCAAGCATAGCGACCAGATCACCCGGCGCAGCGCCCACTCGATTTACTGCATCCACCAGCTCTCTTAAACTAACACCTGGGCTAAATAAAAACATACGTGAATCCTGCTGTTCCACATCAATTCGATCACGCCCAACAACCGCAGTTGTACCTCCATTAAAGGCACCACCCGGCTGGCTGACAATTGGGTCTGCTGTTACGCTAACAATTAAATTACCATGTGCAACAGCCGCAAGTTTTACCCGCACATCATCGGTAATAACAATGGTACCGGTACGTGCATTAATAATTATACGAGCGGGGGCGCTATCAGGGTTCACTTTTAAGTTTTCTAAAAATGAAACAAACTCAACTTTTTGCGTTGTTGTAGGTGGCGTTAAAATTTGAATGGAAACCGCATCTAATGCCTGAGCGCTATCTGGACCCAATACATTATTAATCGCAGTAACAACACGATTTGCAGTCGTAAAATCACCCTGATTTAAATTAAGTACAATTTTATCCATATTAGAAAAAGGATTAGGCACTTCACGTTCAATAGTCGCACCGGATGGAATGCGCCCAACACTGGGAATATTCACTGTTACTTTAGAACCATCACTTCCGGCAATACCAAAACCACCCACAATTAAGTTTCCCTGGGCAACTGCATATATCTTTCCATCAGCACCTTTCATCGGCGACATTAATAAACTGCCACCACGTAAACTTTTAGAATTACCTAAAGATGAAACCGTAATATCAATTTTCTGACCCGGTTTACTAAATGGCGGTAAATTAGCATGTAATGCCACAGCGGCAACATTTTTCAGTTGCGGAGTCACCCCTTGCGGCAAAACAATGCCGTATTGCATTAACATGCTTTTAAAACTTTGCGTGGTAAACGGGGTTTGTGATGTCTGATCGCCCGTGCCATCCAGGCCAACAACCAGCCCGTATCCCACCAGATGGTTATCTCGAACCCCTGCTATTGAAGCGATATCTTTAATACGCTCGGCCCGAACAGGAGTAAATATAAAAAATGATAATGTAGTTAATAATACAACACAGCGCCAGAGCATTGACTTTTCTCCAGATAAATAAACTCTCTATCTGTATCACTGCAAAAGTAAGGCCAATATCGTGTTTTTCAGTAATACGAAGTACACTTAATGCATATTAAACCAAATAAGACTATTATTTAAATCTCCTCTTTCAATAGGCTGGATAAATATGCGAGATTTTATACCTGAGACTAAGAGCATAATCTTATTTCTTGTAATGTCTTTGTTTACTCATCATCTGGCTTATGCACAACAAACAGATAAAGTTGTCCTGCATATCAATAATCCATTAAAAATGACAATGCTGGTAAACAACGTAAAGAATTTGAGAAAAATGCTAGATAAGGATGCAATCATAACCATAGTGGTTAACGGGCCTGCCGTTGCACGATTTTCTACTGTATTTTCATCTCGCTCTCAGTTAGATGAAATCCTTAAACAGAATGTAACCGTCAATATCTGCTCCTTTGCTTTAAAAAATAAACGCATTAAGAAAAAACAGTTATTTGATGGCGTAAACTATCTTGAAGATGGCGGTGTGGCCAAACTGGTAGAGTTACAACAAAATGGTTATGTCTATATTAAACCTTAACAATATCCAATAGTTTTTTATGCGCTTTAAAATATAACTATTTTAGAAGGGCCACCATTTACCATTCATAAACTGACCAAACCAGCCCTGAGTATTGGCATCTGCCAGAAAACCTTCACCACTATACGCAATTTGTGCATCTGCCAGTTTAGAAGATGGCAGGGTATTATCTGCAAATACATCCTGAGGCCTTACGACACCTGCAATGCGAATATACTCTTTACCCTGATTTAAGGTAAACCATTTTTCACCCTGAACAACCAGATTACCATTAGGTAAAATATCCACAACGGTTACCGTAATTTCACCCGTTAAGCTATTACTCTGAGAACTATCTGCTTCACCAGCAAATTCACGCTCTGGCGCAACACTAAATTCCAGAATATTATTACCTTTAAATGTTGGTTGTACACCAAACAATGTTGGATTAGCCGTAACAATTTCATCTTCTTTTTTAGTACTCGTACCTGCCTTTTTACTGGCACTGGTTTTCTCATTAAGTATGATAGTCAGTATGTCACCAATACGATAAGGCTTGGGATCTTCATACAGTGAAATACTGCGCTCCTGAAATAAAGAGCCACTTTTATAAACCATCGGTTTGGGAGCAACAGGCCTTACAATAGGTTCAAAATCTGCTAATTCCTGTGTTTTTACATTGCAGCCAGAAACAGACTGAACCGCTATAGCCAGTAATGAGTATTTTAGTAATTGTACATTTTTCATTCTGTTCACCGTTTTACACTTTATAACTTAAGGCTGCTTTTTACAGATTATTATTCACATATTGCAACATCTGATCTGTCGTAGAAATAACCTTCGAATTCATTTCATAAGCACGCTGTGTTTCAA
The DNA here is from genome assembly GCA_016744065.1 of Gammaproteobacteria bacterium. Lineage (GTDB taxonomy): Bacteria > Pseudomonadota > Gammaproteobacteria > SZUA-229 > SZUA-229 > SZUA-229. The sequence goes on along the minus strand of JADGFA010000001.1, from coordinate 91,274 downwards.
TCATATTTACCAGTTCTTCCACAACATTCACATTGGATGTTTCAACTGAACCACTTAACAGAGTACCCAAACCGGTTAAACCTGGTGTACCATTAATAGGCGAGCCACTGGCCGCTGTTTCAGAAAAAAGATTATCACCTTCAGGCTGCAAACCCGCTGCATTAACAAAGTCTGCAAGCTGAATATTACCGATCTGAGAAGGTGCCGTATTATTCCCAGTTAATACGCTAACTGTTCCATCTGAGCCTATGGTAATACTTTGCGTATCGGCTGGAATAGTAAGCGCTGGCTGTAGTAATAAACCCTGAGATGTTACAACCTGCCCATCTGCATCTATCTGAAATGTACCGTCACGGGTATAAGATAATGAACCATCAGGTTGTTGTATCTGAAAAAAACCCCGACCTAAAACAGCCATATCTAAAGGCTTACCTGTTTGTGTAATATTACCCTGTGTATGTAATTTTTCAGTACCAACAACACGCACACCTGTACCAATAGATAAACCGGAAGGCGCTCGGGTATCTTCCGTCGTATTGCCACCTGCCTGACGTTTATTCTGATAAATTAAATCCTGAAATATAGCCTGGTCACGCTTAAAACCAGTTGTATTTACATTTGCCAGATTATTTGCAATCACCGATAAACGAGTTTGCTGTGCATCTAAACCTGTTTTTGAAATCCATAATGCAGGATTCATACTCTTATCTCCAAACGACTATTCATTTTCAATATTTACACTTTAACTATTACGTAATAACCTTGCCGATGCTTCATCCACTGTCTTTGCTTCCTGCATTAACTTAACACTGGTTTCAAACTGACGTGCATTAGAAATTAACTGAATCATCTGCCCCACTGCATTTACATTACTCAGTTCCAACACACCTTTTTCAAGTTTTACTTCCGCCGCTGCAGGCTCAACATCTCCACCTGTTGTCTGAAACAAACCATCTGCATCTTTATATAAATTTTGCACATCAGGATTAACCAGTTTAATTCTATCGGCAATAACTAATGATTCCGCTGACTGCCCTACAGGTAAAATACTGATTGAACCATCCATACCAATTTCAATTTTTTCTGCCGGTGGAAGTGCAATTGGTCCGCCATTGCCTAACACGGAAAAACCAGCACCGGTTGTTAACAGCCCATTACTATCAATTCGTAAGTCACCCGCACGAGTATAAGCTTCACCACCACTCGGTGTTTGTACCGCTATAAATCCATCACCATTAATGGCCACATCCAGTTCACGATCAGTGGTCGCTAAAGAACCTGAATTTATATCTATTTCATCCGCATCCTGCTGCCCCATTATCCGAGTGTTGTAACCTGGGCCACTAACATGCCAACTGGTAAAAGTATTAAAATGTGATTTAAAACCCGTTGTATTCGCATTAGACAAATTATGCGAAATTGCCGTTTGTGCCTGCATCGCCTGTCTTGCGCTATTCATCGCGGTGTATAACATTTTATCCATTGTAAACCTCGGTTTCCTCTATAACACTGTGACCTAAAGCAACTTCTGCGAGAACGAAAAATACAGGCATTAACTTTAGCTCACAATTCGCTACATAATGCTCTATGTAATATTAATAATTGTCTGGGTTATGGTATTTGCCGTTTCAATTGCTTTTGAATTTGCCTGGAAATTACGTTGTGCTGTAATTAAATTTACCAGCTCAGCAGTCAAATCTATATTAGAGGATTCCAGTGCACCAGACTGAATAAGCCCCAGGTTACCTGTACCTGCTTCACCACCAATTACCGGGCCTGAATCAACTGTCTCCACCCAGGATGTATTACCTGTCTGACGTAAGCCCTGTGGATTATCAAATCGAGCTAATGCAACCTTGCCTAATGACGTTGTCTGGCCATTTGTAAAACTCGCTCGCACCAGGCCACTATCATCTATTTCAATACCATCTAACCGGCCGGTTGAAAAACCATTCTGACTTAACGACTGTACTGAAAAACCACCCTGCGCTTCCTGAGTGATGGTATTTCCCTGGTTATTAAAATCAACGGTTATATTCATAGGATTAGCACCGTTGGTTAAGGTAAATGCATCAAAAGTAAGCGCACCGCCTGTTGTTGAGTTGGTCACATCCAGAGCACCCGCGGCATCAAAATCTAATGTTGCAGGAAAGAGCGCTGCACCCGTCTGCATTGGAAAACCATCCATTGTTGAACGCACTTCCCATGAATTATTAAGATCATTTGTCATCACAAAGTACATACTCAATATATGAGAATTACCCTGTGAGTCAAAAACAGTTGCTGAAGTCGAATTATGGTAATTAGCGGTATCCGGTGAAACTGTTGTACCTGCAAGAATTGCTGCATTAAATTCTGCATCAATTCCACCTGCAGCCGCGGGATTAATTGCCGGACTGACTGCAGCGGGTAAATTTATATTAATATCAACGTCAGTTGTTGCCTGAGGGCTGCCCACCGTATTCGGCACCTGCAATGGAACCGTGCCTGTTAAGCTAGTTGTACCCACTATACCGGTAATGGGATCAACGGGAAAAACCTGTAATATTTGCCCTGCACTATTTGCTACCAAACCATTTTGATCAACCTGAAATGCACCTGCACGGGTATAAGATAAATCACTGCTGGTCTGGTTTGAACGCATAACAAAAAAACCTTCACCACTTACCGCTAAATCCAGTGTGTTTTCTGTAAAATCAAGGTTACCCTGCCCAAACTGCTGCGATACTGATGCCAACTGAACACCCGCACCCACTGAATTTGATGTTGTACCTAAAGGAGAGGATGCAAAAATATCTGCAAACTCTGCACGCGAACCTTTAAAACCGGTTGTTGAAACATTAGCTATATTATTACTGGTTACATCCAGATCTGATGATGCAGCGTTTAAACCACTAAGTGAAATATTAAATGACATACTTTATTCCTCGCCTTAACTGTCTGTAAAAACATTAATACTTTTCAATTTACTGAATCTGATTTACCTGATTGAAACCAACTGTTCCAAGATTTTCTAATTCAACTAACATTTCCTGACCCACGCCACCTAATACGAGACTATGTACCTGATCAACAACCTGCGGCGTTAACGCTTCTGTCGTACTTCCAAATGTTGCTTCCACTTCAATTCTATAGCGCCCCGATGATGCACGCTGACCACCTAATGTGACGCCATCCCAGTTAAACGGCACCAACCCTTCAGGTTGTGGCCCTAGCTCAACTCGGCCCATAACCTCACCGCTTGCATCATAAATATTAACGGCAACATTTGATGCGCTTGAATCTAACTCAACAGCCCCATCTAATGTTCCTGTTTCAGGTAAGTATCCCTGATCATGATTAACCAGTACCTGACGCCCTATAATATTCGATGCCTGTAGCGCCTGAGATGACTGAAGATTAACAGCAAGGTCATTAAATGAAGTTAATAAATTATTTATGCCATCAACCGCACCAAACTGTGCAATCTGTCCCATAAATTCACCATTTTCCATTGGTTCAAATGGGTCCTGATTTGCAAGCTGCTCAGTCATTAGTTTTAAAAAATCATCCTGACCTAATTCGGTACGACTGTCCTCTTCACTCGGATCAGTAGTCGTTCGCAAACCAGAGATATTTTCATATGTATTAATTTCCATTGTCTAATCCTCTTAACCCTGGCCTAACTGCAGGGTTCTTAATAACAATTCTTTTGTGGTACTTAATACTTCAACATTATTCTGATAACTACGTGAAGCAGAGATCATATCGGCCATTTCCGCTACCGCGTCTATATTTGGGCTGTAAACAAAACCTTCGTCATTTGCCAATGGATGATTAGGACGAAAATGAGGAATAGCGACAGTTTCCTCCTGCATAATTTCACGCACTTTTACAACAGCCACATCATTATTTCCACCATCCATATTTTCAGCTTCCTGCAATACCGATTCAAAAACCGGATGACGCGCCTGATAAACATCACCTTCACTACCCGACACGGTTTCCGCATTAGCCAGATTCGATGCTACGGTATTCAAACGCAACATCTGCGCACTCATACCAGAACCCGCCACATCAAAAACACTAAATACTGACATTACCTACTCCTACAAATAAATCTAAATTAAGCACTGTATCTACCTACTCTAAAAACCATTTTCAGCCCTGGAAGTAAACACAATATCTACTCTCCTCTAAAGGCTGTTTTCAAGCCTGAAATTTTACGTGTCAGAAAACTTAACGTGGTTTGATAGCGAATTGAATTTTCAGCAAATGCTGCTTTTTCTTTTTGTGTATCAACTGTATTTCCATCGGCTGAGCTCTGCTCTACCTGACGAAACTGAGCATCACCTGAAAATGACGATTGCTGTAAACCAATATGTCCCTGATGAGTTGTTTTTAACTTAGCTTCAGTATTACTTTGTGCATTTTGCAACATCTGATCAAAATTGATATCACGCGCTTTATACCCTGGTGTATCCGCATTAGCTATATTTTCAGCTAATAACTGGGTACGACGCTCAAATAATAAAAGCGCATCATCATGTATCCCAAAAACTTTATCAAAACTGACTGGCATTAAAATTTCCTCTTGCAAATGATATTGCAAGCATAATGCCAGTTTATCTTTATCAAGTTTATCAGGTAGTTAGGATATTATTATTAGTCTGTTTTACAGGAAGGCGGCAAGGCTTGCCGCCAGGAGGAAAAAAATTGTCATCATTCTTTAGTTAGTAATAATACCTACTACACGAGACAAAGTTCTATTTATATTTTTTTATTTTAACGAAGAATGAACAATGAAAAACTAATGATTTTTGAGACGATAAACAACCCCGGTACTCGCCCTCACCATTTCAAACCGATCACAATACTGAGTAATAGATTCAGATGCTCCCAGCATTAAAAAACCTCTTGGGTTTAATGCGTCGGCCATACGGTTTAAAATATCTTTTTTAGATTCTGTCGAGAAATAAATAAGCACATTACGACAAAATATAGCATCAAACTTACCTAATGATACATAACTTTGTAATAAGTTTATTTCACGAAAATTAATTCGACTACGAATATTGGCATTAACCTGCCATTGATCACCTACAGGTGAGAAATACTGTCGCTTACGCTCTTCTGATAAGCCCCTGGCTAATGCCAGCGCATCATATTTAGCCTGTTTGGCCATATTCAGGATTTCCTGGGATATATCAGTTGCAATTACATCAACTTTAAAACCTGGATTTTTCTTCATATATTCATCTGTCACCATACTAATTGAGTAGGGTTCCTGCCCACTGGAACAGGCTGCTGACCAGATACGTAATGCGTTTTTTTTCTGTTGCTTATAATCTTCAAAAATCGTCTGACTTAATACCTGAAAGGGGTAGGTATCACGAAACCACAGGGTTTCATTTGTTGTCATAGCTTCAATAACTTTGGTACGTAAAATAGAACTTAGTGATTGATTAAGTATATTAACCAACTCCTGAAGTGTTGAAATATTATTATCTCCCATTAACCGGTTAAGCCGACTAGACACCAGATAATGCTTATTCTCGCCTAATACAATACCACAGGCTTTTTCCAGAAAAATCTGAAAATTTTTATATTCGTCAGGGGAAAAACTTACAGTCATATAAAATTAAGCCCACCTCATTCCTGAGGTCTAATGATTATTTGTTATATTTTTATAAAGTCTACATTAATATGATCAGGCATCTGAAATATTTTCCATACCTTCAGATGGATCTTTATTATTCACAACATTAATTACTGAATGAGCAAGCTCATTAGGTTTAAACTTGGGTACAAAATGATTAGCCCCTACCTTTTCAACCATACTATTATTAAATACACCACTCAACGATGTATGCAACATAACATAAAGCCCTGCCATTCGAGGATCTTTGCGTATTTTTGTTGTTAATGTATAACCATCCATCCTCGGCATTTCTATATCCGAAATAACCAGGGCAATTTTTTCACTTAAGGGAACCCCATCCTCAAGCATTTTTTCCAGTGCTTCATAGCCTTCCTGGCCATCATTTGCCATGGTAACTTCTATACCCACTTTTTCTAATACACGTTTAATCTGATTCCGCGCGACCGATGAGTCATCTACTACCAGAATATGTTTAGGTTTTTCATCGGTAAATTCAACAGCACCCTCTAATACATCTGGAGTAATTTCTTCATTAACGCCCATAATATCGGCAAACACACGTTCTACATCAATGATTTCTATCATTTCATCATCAACATGGGTAACGGCTGTAAGATAACTACTTGCCCCGCTTCCTTTAGGCGGTGGTAATATTTCTTTCCAGCCCATATTAGTAATTCGGTCAACACCTGCCACCATGAAACCCTGAATATAACGATTATATTCCGTTACAATAACAAAGCTATTCTTCTGATCTTGAATAGGCTCATTACTAATAGCTAAACCTAAATCAATTATTGGTATGGTACGCTTTCTTAAATGTGCAACACCCACAATTCTATGATTTGCTCTTGGCATACGAGAAAGTTTAGGGCAACGAATCACCTCCTGCACCTTAAATACATTAATACCGTAACGCTGCCTACCCTGTAATCTGAATAACAGCAACTCCAGTCGATTAGTTCCAGCCAGCTGGGTACGACTATCAACACTATCTAATACACCCGCCATTTATAACTCCCAATAGTGACTCTTTATATTATTCATTTCTACAAACTCTGGCATACTGAAAATTAATTATTCATAAGAATTAAGCACATAGTTGAAAATAACTAAACTATACTCAAAATATCCAATGTACTATTTCACTAAATTACCATCAGGTTCAATTATGATATTAGTCTATATAGAGTGAAGTGCTAGTAAATAACCTCAAACCAGCATAATTATTGTAAATAGATAATGAGAGATGTATGCCAAGTCCATTTATTCTGACCAAACTTGTATTGCCTATTCTTCAGGCCGCATTAAAAGCAGATGTTAAACAGCTTAATAAACTAAAGAAAAACAACCCTAATTCTGCATCATCTATTGCCAGTATTATTTCAACCATTGAAGAGCATAATCAACAGATCGCCAGTACCGCAGAGGCGGGTGTAAACTCTCTTTCTGAAACCTATGAAATTTTAACCAGAAACCTGCAGTTACAAAAAAAAGCAACCAATGTTAATGATGCTGTCGCCAGTGTTGCAGCAGCCACTGAAGAAATGGCTGCCACCGCAGCAGAAATATCTCAATCATCCACATCCACCGCTCAAAGAGCAATTGAAAGCTATAGTAAAACAGAATCAGGCAATCTGGCGATCTCTTCTATGATGGGTGATATGGATTTACTGGAAGGCGCCATGTCTTCTATGTTTGGCGAAGTACAGAAATTTGCTGGTTTTACAGAGGAGATCAATAACCTCACAGCAACCGTACGCGACATTGCTAATCAGACTAATTTACTCGCTCTAAATGCAGCAATAGAGGCAGCTCGCGCAGGTGAGGCAGGGCGAGGCTTTGCAGTGGTTGCCGATGAAGTAAAGCAGCTCGCCTCTAAAACAGAAAATGCCACTGTCGAAATAGAGTCTGTCACCAATACGATGAATTCATTAATGAGTGAGGTGAGTGTTTCAATGACATCCAGTCAGGATCGCCTCAATAAAAGCCTGGATAGCCTGGAAACTGTCGCTATTGCATTAGGTGATGTGACGGCCGTCGTCAACGATGTAACAGAACAGGTACAGACTATTTCTACATCTGCAAATGAACAACAGGCTGTTTCTGCTGAAATGGCAGCTAAGCTAAATGAAATCACACTATCTGTACAACACGAAAACCAGCAGATAAATGATATTTTGCACCATTCCAGGCAACTAAATAATGAGATTACCAGCCAGTTTAATCATCTGGCAGGTCTAGACCAGAATCAAATTTTGTTACAATCCGTTAAGGCGGATCATATTACCTGGAAAATTAATATAATGGTGATGGCTATGGGCGGAGAAATCATTCCAGAAAAGGAACTGATAGACCATACGCAATGCCGCCTGGGACAATGGTACTACGGTAAAGAAGGCCAACACTTGAAAAATAATAATGCTTTCCAACAAATGAATACTCCACATGCTCAAATACACGAAACTGGCAAAGAAATTGCAGCGTTAACATTAAAAGGCCAAACAGAAGCTGCCTGTCAAAAAATTGTTGAAATGGAAAACCATAGCAAGCAACTTTTTGAAAATATAGACGAACTATTAAAAGAGGTTAATTCGCCATGAACACCGGTTCTGCAAAACTAAGAGCATACGCTGTCTACAGTTTATTTCTTATTAATTTAACGCTGACAAGCCACTCATTACATGCAGAACCCCTCTCTCCACAAAGCACACAGTCTTTACATAGCCATCAAAAAATTGCCGATACTGCCAGACAGTTTCTTGACGCAAATATAGAAAAGTCACAATTCTCCCGTATTCACATAAAAATGGGGCAACTAGACCCAAGGCTCAAACTGACAAACTGCCCTCTTCCCCTTACCACAACTCTCGCACCAGGTAGCCGATTTGCAGGTAAAACAACTGTACATCTACGTTGTAACAGCACACGCCCCTGGACAGTTTATATGAGTGCTCAGATAAAACTATATGGTAAAGTAATTCAAACAGGCGCCCCCCTGACAAAAGGACATATTTTAAGAAAAAGCGACCTGATCTCAACTGAAGAAGACCTAAGCCTGATTAAGTTTGGCTATTTCACCAAAATGGAGCACTTAATTGGCAAGCAACTCAAACGTCGCTTACCCCAGAACAAGATAATTAAAGCCAGTTACACAAAAGCCCCTACTTTAGTTAAAAGAGGCGAACTAGTAACTATTATTGCAGAAAACACAGGATATTCGGTAAAAATGACTGGTACGGCACTAAATAATGGTGCCCGTGGAGACCGAATAAGAGTTAAAAACATCTCTTCTAAACGTATAATAGAAGGCACTATCAAATCGGCAGGTATTGTTAGCATCAATTAATATAAAAATAATCCTAAAGTTATTTTATAGTCAGCCGATAAAGACGATGAGAGAGTAAAAATCAGGTATTTATACCCGGAGAGTGTTATGACAAACCCAATTGGCAGATCAACAGCAGGCATAATTAACAGTCATACTGAAAAAGCCCATGCTGGAAACAAGCCAGAAAACAGCACATCTACCCGTGCCAGTACAGAAGATACGGTTAGCCTGTCCCAGGAATCACAACAGGTTACTGGCTTACAACAACAGTTAAAAGACAGCCCTGCAATTGATCAGGCTAAAGTGGATGCGATTAAACAAGAAATTAGTAATGGCAACTACCCATTAGATGCAGAAAAAATAGCGGCAAACCTGATTAGTCTGGAACAATCACTACTCGAATAATACACACGATAAAACGGAACATATATGACTGCTCTACTCTCTCTCTTACAGAACATTCAGAAAACCAGCCAACAGTTACTTAATTGCCTGCAACAGGAAAAGCAGGCACTGAATAACAGTCAACTGGATAAACTCAATGAAATATCCTGCCAAAAACAAGAACTGCTTGAACAGCTAAGCCAGCTAGATCAACAGCGGACTGCCAGCTCATCAGGAAAAAACTTTAATGAATTTATAAACAGCAGCAATAATCAGGCATTAATTAATCAATGGGAAATAACACGCAAATACATTACTGAATGTCAGCAACTGAATGAAATCAATGGCCGCCTGATAGTAAAGCGCAGTCAAATTAACCAGGATATTCTCAGTATTCTAAGTGGCCGTAAAGAACAGGATAATGAAACGTATAATGAACAGGGCAACCAGGCCAAGAGCGCCTCATTATTAAGCGGAATTAAAGCCTAGAGCAATTACCTAAAGCAATTACCTAAAGCAATTACCTGGTGCAATTACCCAGAACAATTACCTGGTACAATTAATTTAAAAACACAAAAGACCGCTTCTGATGATACTATGCCAAACAGAGTATATAACATTAAAAACTAGAACAATAAATTGTAGTTTAAACTGGGCCCAGTTACACAGAATTACTACACCCTCCTAATCATCGAAAAAGCTCCCGACTTTTTATTGGTTTACCCTCAAGGTAATAATTCAATATCACTCGCATCAAACGTTTTGCATCTTTAAGCGACTGCTCGGAATCAAGTGTATTTGCATCCAGATCAAGTAAGCTTTTTCCTGATAATTTCAATATATATGAATCATCAAACACCGATGATAACGCTACCGGACCATGCTCCAGATAATAAGCATATTCATTATCAGGCAAAACAGCTTCACCTGTTTCTGCATTAAAAGACAGGTTTAAACCAAACCCTAGTTCTTCAAGCAACTGTTTTTCAAATAAGCGAAGTACAGGTTCAATCTCATGCTTATCTGATAGCAGGCGAATCACCGATTCATAAAGATAATATACACGTTCATACACATCATGCTTATGCAGTAATCGGATAACTAATTCATTAATATAAAAAGCACTGGGTAGTGCTTTGCCAGTTAATGTTAACATTTTAACTGACTGGGCCTCCGCACCCGTTAATGTCGGCATTTCTCCCTTACCTGACCAGCTAACAACGAGAGGCCTAAATGATTGAAGTATACTTTTTAAACGGGATTTAGCCCCCCTGCTACCACGGCTCATTAGAGACAAACGCCCATAATCGGGTGTAATAACCTCTAAAATCTGGCTGCTATCACGAAAGGGTCGATGATGGAGAATGTAAGCGGGCTGATCCTGAACACGCATGTGATCAAAAAGCTAAAAAGAAAACATCAGGGATTACACTTCTAATCCGCATCATAACCAAGACTACGCAATGAAACCTCACTATCAGACCAGCCTGATTTCACTTTCACCCATAATTGTAAAAAAACTTTTCGATCAATTAAGGTTTCAATATCTTTACGTGCCTTAGTGCCAATACTTTTTAATCGTGCGCCTTTATCACCAATAACAATAATTTTTTGACCTTTTGTTTCAACCAGAATTAATGCATGTATACGAGTGATTTTTTCTTCATCTTTGTACTGTTCAATTTGTACGGTTGTCTGATAAGGCAATTCATTACCCAACTCTCTAACTAATTTTTCACGAATAATTTCAGCTACAAGAAAACGCGCACTTCTATCAGTAAACTCATCATTTTTAAAAAATGCAGGTGCTTCGGGCAATTGTGTTAATAGATAATCCTCTAACTGCTGAACATTATCTCCCTGAGTTGCAGATATAGGGATAACATTTGCAAAATCATATTTCTCAGAAATTTCACTAATAAAAGGTAACAACTGGTCTTTATTATTAATTTTATCAACTTTATTTACCAACAACACAACCGGTACATCTACCTGCTCTAGTTTTTTTAATACCAATTGATCTTCTTCTGTCCACTTTAAAGCCTGCACAAGAAATAACACTACATCCACATCATGAATAACTGAACTTGCAGCACGATTCATATATCGATTAATCGCCAGATTGCCACCACTATGAATACCCGGTGTATCTACAAAAATATACTGCGCTTTTTCAAGCGTTTTTACACCTAAAATTTGATGTCGGGTTGTTTGTGGTTTACGAGATGTAATACTAAGCTTTAAACCTAGCATATGATTTAACAAGGTAGACTTACCCATATTAGGCCGGCCTATAATTGCGATATAACCGCATCTGAAATTTTGATCTGTCATGATTATTTTTTCATTACTTCGTGGTTTAGTTACCCTGTTCTCTCTTGAATGATCTCAGACCAAATTAGAAAATGTAAGATTATAAACATAAATAAACATTTCTAACTTCGATATCAAATCTTACGGGAGCAAACTGAGTAGTTTTATTATTTATTGTTGAATATTGCCTGCACTAGAGGAATTATTTTATCCGCAGCCTGTTGTTCTGCTTTCCTGCGATTGCTAGCCTTACCTTCTGTTTCTAATTCAAGCTTATTAATTTTACAATTTACCGTAAATTTTTGATTATGTGCTTTACCAACAATTTCAATTACATCATATTCTGGCAAACTCAACTTTCTTGACTGTAACAGTTCCTGCAAACGTGTTTTTGGATCTTTAAGTGAGTCAGCATCCGGTATATTTTCTAGCTGTTTTTTATAGAGCTGAAGTATTAAAAGTCGACAGCGCTCCAGGTCACTATCCATATAAACAGCACCAAAAATAGCTTCTACCGTATCTGCCAGTATAGAATTACGCCTATAACCACCACTTTTTAATTCACCACTTCCTAAAATAAGATAATTACCTAAATGCAGATCCTGTGAAACCAGAAACAAACCTTCTTTATTTACCAGGCTAGCTCGCAGCCGACTTAAATCGCCTTCTGGTGACTCAGGATAGCGATTAAATAAATCAGCAGCAATAACAAAATTTAAAATACTATCGCCCAAAAACTCCAGACGCTCATTATTTTTAGCTCCCGCACTTCTATGGGTAACAGCCTCATTTAATAATTCAATTTTCTGAAATTGATAATTTAGTGCTTTCTCCAGCCGGGGTAAATCAGGTTGGGTTGATTTAAATTTTTTAGACATAACTTTATTTAGTAGATATATCTACCTCATACTCAAAATCGGCTACAAATTTAAGGTTACCCCAGATAGGCCCTCTCTCTTCATATTTAACTGCAAGATGATAGCCATTTTTAATTTTTTTAAATTTCATAGCATTTTTATCTTTTTCCAGTTCAAAAAGGTTATTTATTTTTAATCGTTTGCGAAACAATTTGCTCAATGCTTTAGCACCCAGACCTTTAACATCAGGGTCAGTTGCCAGCTTATTCATCACTGTTTTAACAGTATTGTAATTTAAATATATCGGTATAATCCGCAGTGCCAAAACCCCTTGAACTGCTAAATAAGCCAGCACCACCACCCATGAAATCATGGTTAAACCTGATTGTTTTCTGTTTATCATCCCATCACACCTTATTTAATTGATTGCCCAATACGCTCAAAACCGATACCACTATCCCAGTGCATCCATATCATAAATGCCTTACCGACCAGATATTTTTCATCAACAACACCCCAGTAACGACTATCATTACTATTATCCCGGTTATCGCCCATCATAAAATAATGCCCCGGTGGCACTATATACTCAGCATCAAGGCCTGGCCGCCCTGGTATAACTAATATGTTATGCTCCACACCCAAAAGGTTTTCAACATACTCCTGAGCTGGATTAAATTCACCAGGACCACTATATTCACCAATTCGTTTACGCTCCACCTGCTTACCATTTACGTAGAGTACTTTATTGTAATATGCAATATGATCACCAGGAACACCAACTACCCGCTTAATATAATCTATAGACGGATCACGTGGATACTTAAATACAGCAACATCGCCTCGTTCTGGTTTATCCATTTGCAAAAGCACTTTATTAAATACGGGCATTTTTATACCGTATGCAAACTTATTAACCAGAATAAAATCACCTATATATAAGCTTGGTATCATTGAACCTGACGGTATACGAAAAGGCTCAACCAGAAAACCTCTTAATAAAAACACGGCCAACAAAACAGGGAAAAAAGATTTGGCATACTCAACAACCATCGGCTCTTCTGTACTGCCTGTTCGACTACCATGAACACTGCTCTCACCACTGTATTCATGTGGATTGTTAATTTTTCTGCGTGGTGCCAGAGCCAGCATATCAAACAACCAGATCATGCCAGTAAGGATTGTTCCTGAAAACAGAAAAAATGCAAAATCATAATTAATATTCATAGTTAACTCAATTCTCTATTTTTATCATCCCAAAAAACACAGGGCATAATAATTAAATTTATTTTTTATCTGACTATTGAAATTTATACAGTCTGATTAGTACCTACTAACTATCTACTTTTAATACTGCCAGAAATGCTTCCTGAGGGATTTCCACTCTACCAAATTGCTTCATACGCTTTTTACCCTTTTTCTGTTTTTCTAACAGTTTTTTCTTACGACTCACATCACCACCATAACATTTCGCAGTTACATTTTTGCGTAAAGCTTTTACCGTACTACGTGCAATAATTTGTCTACCGATTGCAGCCTGTATTGCAATATCAAACATTTGCCTTGGTATAAGCTCACGCATTTTATCCGCAACTTCTCTGCCTCTTCTCTGCGAGGCATCTGCATGAACGATCACAGCCAGTGCATCCACTCTTTCTGAGTTAATCAATATATCTACTTTTGTCAGTTTAGATTCCTGGAAATACTTAAACTCATAATCAAATGATGCATAACCACGACTCACCGATTTCAATCTATCAAAAAAATCCAGAACCACTTCCGACATGGGCATATCATAGGTTAGAGCAACCTGCGCCCCCATATATTGCATATTTGTCTGTACACCCCGCTTTTCTATACACAGGCTAATAACATTACCTACGTATTCCTGTGGTACCAGTATATTTGCCTGAATAATCGGCTCGCGAATTTCTTCTATATAATTCACCTCAGGCAAATCTGACGGGTTATGTATTTGAATAATGTTGCCATCGGTTTTCAATACTTCATAAACGACAGTCGGCGCTGTGGTAATCAGGTTTAAATCATATTCCCGTTCCAGACGTTCCTGTACAATTTCCATATGTAACATACCCAGAAAACCGATACGAAACCCAAAACCTAAAGCCGTTGATGACTCAGGTTCAAATTGCAATGCCGAATCATTTAATGTCAGTTTGTCCAGTGCTTCGCGAAAGTTCTCAAAATCATCTGCTTCTACCGGAAACATGCCTGCAAATACCCGTGGCTGAACCTCTTTGAATCCCTCTAAAACCTCATCTGCCGGATTATCCTGCAAGGTTATGGTATCCCCCACCTTTACCGAATCTATTTCTTTTATACCGGCAATAATAAAACCGACCTGACCGCATTCCAGCACCGGCATATCCTCACGCTTAGGTGTAAATATACCGACAAAATCAACCCCGAAACTCCTGCCTGTTGACATAATCTGCATTTTATCACCCTTGCGAATCGATCCATCAATAATACGCACCAGAGTAACCACACCAACATATGAGTCAAACCAGGAATCGACAATTAACGCTTTTAAGGGTGCATCCGGATCACCTTCCGGGGCAGGTATTTCTTCAACCAGCCTTTCCAGCAACTCATCTATACCAATACCCGATTTAGCGCTCACCTGACATGCATCTGTTGCTTCAATACCAATAATTTCTTCTATTTCCTGAGCAACACGTTCGGGCTCAGCAGCAGGTAAATCAATTTTATTGAGTATGGGCATTACTTCCAGCCCTAACTCTATCGCTGTATAACAGTTTGCAACACTTTGCGCCTCAACACCCTGAGATGCATCGACAACGAGTAAAGCGCCCTCACAGGCCTGTAATGAACGTGATACCTCATATGAAAAATCGACATGTCCTGGTGTATCAATAAAATTAAGCTGATAAATCTCGCCATTATTAGCTTTGTAATCCAGTGAGACACATTGCGCTTTAATCGTGATCCCTCGTTCGCGCTCAAGATCCATTGAGTCGAGTACCTGTGCTTCCATTTCACGCTCTGACAAACCACCACAAGTTTGAATAAAACGATCTGCTAAAGTCGATTTGCCGTGATCTATGTGTGCGATTATGGAAAAATTACGAATATTTTGCATATTTAAATCTTAAAACTCTTAATAATGAAGCGGACTTACTATAAACCGACAGATTGTAACGGTTAACCCTGAAAAGGTCATTTACAAAGCACGCATTATATAATATTAATCAATGATGTCCTGACTTCATGTCAAATTATGCTTTGCCAGCTCTCTGGTTGTTATTTTTTAAAATCTGCAATATTGCAGCCTGATCTAAAAAATAATGGCAAACCTGCTCATCACCATAGATAACCATCGGCACCTTCAAGCCATACTGTTCAATTAACTGAGGACTGGAGTCAACATCAACTTCAATAACTCTGAAGTCGTGATCCTGTTGCAGCAGCGTTAAATGCATTAACAGGTCTTCACATAGATGGCACCCAAAACGTGAATAAACGGTGAATGTAATCACTCGTTATCAGAAATTTTCATCACTATGAACTGATCAGCACCCTGACGATGAACCAGAACAGGAATCATACGGCCTATGGGCAAATTGGCAACTTTTTTACGAAAATCAACTACATTTTTTACATTTTTGCGGTCAAGTTGCAATAAAACATCTCCTGCCATCAGGCCGGATTGATCTGCAGCACTTCCAGCGACCACTTTTCTCACCAGCACACCTCGACGGCCCAATGTTTTCAATGAGTCAGCATCCAGATCAATTACCTCAACCCCTATTCGGTTAGAAGAAGACGGCTTTGTTTTAGCCGCAGCAATAGGCTGATTTTCTGAAGGCAGCTCTTCAATCACAACAACCAGCGTTTTTTTATGGCCATTTCGCAATATATCAACTTTCGTCCTGGAGCCAACCGGCACACGCCCGACTAATGGCGGTAAATCAGATGAATCAAAAATGGGCTTTTGATTAAACGATAAAATGACATCACCGGCTCTAAATCCGGCTTTTTCTGCCGGACTATATTCTATGACCTGTGATACTAATGCTCCAACAGGTTTATCCAGATTAAAACTCTGGGCTATTTCATGGGTAATTTCCTGAATATAGACACCCAGCCAACCACGGCTCACAGTACCCGTACGCTTAAGTTGTTTCACCACATCCATGGCAACTTCAACCGGTATTGAAAATGATAAGCCCATAAAGCCACCTGTTCGGCTATATATCTGCGAGTTTATGCCAATAACTTCACCATCGAGGTTAAATAAAGGCCCACCCGAATTTCCCGGATTAATAGCCACATCAGTTTGAATAAAAGATACATAGTTTGCCCTGGGTAAACTACGACCTTTAGCACTCACAATACCTGCTGTAGCAGAATGATCAAAACCAAAAGGCGAGCCTATAGCCAAAACCCAGTCCCCCACTCTCAGCTTATCTGAATCACCAATCGTTACTACAGGCAACTCGCTTGCTTCAACTTTAAGCAGAGCAATATCACTAAATTTATCACTGCCAATTATTTTTGCTGATAACTCCCGTTTATCACTCAAGCGCACCAATATTTCATCCGCACCTTCAACAACATGATGATTAGTAATAATGAAACCATTTTCAGAAATAATAAAACCGGAACCAAGTGAGGCTGCTTCCTGCTGCTGACGTGGTATACCTCCACCCTCGCCTAAAAAATGCTTAAATAATTCACTAAAGGGAGAGCCTTCTGGAATTTGCAGACCATCCCCCAACTCCTCTCTTAACTTATTCCAGGAGTGTGCAGAAGCTACTTTTTGCCGTGTACTAATATTCACTACAGCCTTTCCGTTTTCTTCAACCAGATCCGCAAATTCAGGAAGTGATCGTGCCTGTAGCTGCATACCACTAAAGAGTAAAAACAGAAAAAATAACGTTTTTTTAACTAACATAATTGTTCTCTATAACTTGCAGAGTGCTTAATATCAAATTTTTTACTAGACTCGACGAACCAGATGGGGCTGAACTGATTTTTTAAAACCATGCCCTGACAGTACAACACGCACCACGAACATCGCAAAAACAAAACTCATTACAACCGATAAAATAGTCATCAATTCATCAGAAAATAAAGCTTCAGTAAATATACCAAATATCATCATTAAAATCAGGGGGAATAAATAGATTAACAAGGAACCCTGTACCAGAGCATTTTCATCAATGGCAACAATCACCGTATCACCCATTTTCACATCCAGTATTTTATCAACTACAAACTGTGAGCTACGTTTACCCACTACTTTTGCCAGGGTAGACGTACCGCATCCAGACTTAACAGAACAACTTTGACAGGCAGAACGCCGCTGGGTCTCCAATAAAACCTGATGCTCTCTCACTTCAATAACAACGGCGCTTTCTTCAATCATAGACTCAGATGTGCTCCTTATTGAACCGGTTGCATTGACTGGGCAATCATTCGAACAGTGGAAGCCGGTACTTCACCAATTGCAGTGATATATGTATCATTAACAAATGAACTATAAACATTTACTGGCCCCATTCTGGAACGACCAACAGGCAATGTTTGCTTTTCTTTAGCTGACTCAATAAATACGGAAACAGAAGCCATACCGTCACTAAACACCATATGATATGCTGGTTGCTGTTGGCCTGTTTTTATTGAGCGTATTAAAACAAAGCCTGCTGGTATCTTTTCTGCACGCCAGTTTTTCGAATTCACCTCACCTTCACCGGGTAACAGCACTTTTTTAAATGCTATCAATTTAGATTCATCAATCTGGCTCACTGGGGCCACCGATAAAAATTCAATATTACTATACATCAACTGCTCAAGAACACGCCCTTTATTATTCATTAAATCACACTTCAATAATAAGCCACTTTGTTTATCTAACCAGAAAGTATAACCATAACGATGCTTATCACGGGGAGTCATATGCAATATTTGAGTAAACTTATTAGCCACTCGATCTTCTGAACCCAACTCTAAAAGATAGAGTTGCTTCAGTTTATTTCTGTTTTCAGGCAGCGCAGGATGTAACGGCCCCCTGTCACTAATACCAACTTTAGCGGCCGAAACTGTGATCAGTTTTTTACCTGGAAAAATAGTGGTGACATGACCGTTTTTACGGAAAATAATTTGATCTTCGCCTGTCTGAGACTCCAGAGTCTGCCAGCTTTTACCTTCTATTACACCTTGCTTTATTTTTATCGCCTGTAATTTATCACCCTGACGAACGATCAATGTACCCTGATAATTCTGACGTTTCATCGCATGATCCATCTTATCCAGCCAGTCATCGACTGAGGCTGCATTAACGATCAGTGAAACAGAAAAAAAGACACATAAAAAAATATATTTAAACAAACGCTTTCCTCAAGATCGGACCTGGATTTAATTCTTTTCTCTCATAATTTCCTGTTTTTTAACATCAGCTGCTCGTACATAAGGCATCATACCCTGCATTGTAAACTGACTAGCATAACCCGAATGCTGCAACATATAATTATTCAACAACTTCTGTTGTTCTGCTGATTGATTACTAATATTCAACGTTGAAGCAATCTGAACATTACGCGAAACATCAGAACGAATCCGTTCAGCTGGCAACGACCTGACAAGCTGTGCAGGCTGCTCCACATTATTAGTACTTTGCAGAGTATTAAAAGTAACCAGTGTCACCATAGCAACTGACGCAGCAACTGCCATACCTGTTAAAGGTTTTATCCAGCTTGAAAGAAGTACCAACAGATTTAAATGCATTTTCTTTTTTACAGGTCTGACAACTTCATTATGCGAGGGCTCTTGCTCAATCGCTCGGTGCACTGCTGCACTCATATCCATAAATGAAGACTGGTCTAATTCATCACGCATAACATCACCCATTAACCGGTAACGTTGTGCTACTTCCGCATCTTCAACTGGATCGCGCTTTAAACTTTGCATAAAAGACTGCAATTGTTGCTCATCTAAAGCACCGTCCATTAATGCAGACAACCTTTCATCATGATGTTGTTCTTTATTCATCACTCTCACCTAATAGTTACTATCTAGCAGTGGCTTAAGCTGCTTATCTATTGCTTCACGCGCACGAAATATACGTGAACGCACTGTTCCTATTGGACAATCCATAACGTCGGCAATTTCTTCATAACTCAGGCCTTCCATTTCGCGCAATGTAACCGCTTCTTTTAAATCGGAAGGTAATTCACTAATCGATTTATGAATAACCTGTTTTATTTCCTGTGCCAGTAACTCTTTTTCCGGCGTCGCATATTCACGTAGCCAGTCGGCCCCGTCATATTGCTCCGCATCCTGTGCATCCACAGCAGAAGTTGTTGCTCTGCGACTTGCAGACACCAGATAATTTTTTGCCGTATTAATTGCAATGCGATACATCCAGGTATAAAAAGCACTATCCCCTCGGAAGTTTTTCAATGCACGATAAGCCTTAATAAAGGCCTCCTGTGTCACATCCTGAACTTCATCGCCATTTCTCACAAAACGTGCGACCAGCTTGATAATACGGTGCTGATACTTCAACACCAGTATATCAAATGCTTTTTTATCACCCTGCTGTACCCGCTCTACCAGAGCCTGGTCAATTTCGCGCTCGCCCATACGGGCCTGTCCTCCACTCAACATCTTTTGTTTATTTTGTGTCGATTTATTCAGGTCATCTCCAACCTGTAACGTTCGTTTAGGCGAAACCACCTTATTTGGTGTAATATCACCATTAAAACCCGGAACCCTGTTTGGAACCATACCCGGGACAATACCTGATTCACATACTGACATAAAGACTTACCCTAAGAATTTGTATAAATGTACTTACAATGTCCAACAAACTAAATAATAGACAAACCAATCACTACGAAGTTCTAATTATTGGTGGTGGAGCAGCAGGTTTAACGCTGGCACTGAATTTACCTTCTCAAATGAAGGTTGCGGTTATTACCAAAGACCATGAAACCGAGGGCAGCACATATTATGCTCAGGGCGGAATATCAGCAGTATTGCGCAGTGGTGACTCTTTTGACGCGCATATAAAAGACACTATGAATGCAGGGGGTGGCCTGTGTGACTTACAGGCCGCAACATTCACCGTAGAAAATGGCCCAGAGGCAATCAACTGGTTATCAGATCTGGGCGTCCCCTTTACCACCGACAAACACAAAAATGGTAAAAAGAGCTGGCATCTAACTCGAGAGGGTGGTCACAGCCATCGCAGAGTAATTCATGCCGCTGACGCCACAGGTCAGGCACTGGAAACTACCCTCATTAATCATGTTAAGCACAGTAGCAATATCAGCTTATTAGATCACCATATAGCAATAGACTTAATTACTGGTAAAAAACTGGGCCTGAATCATAAACGCTGCATCGGAGCCTATGTGCTCGATAAAGAGAATATGCATGTAGAAACCTTCCAGGCAAAACATGTGGTATTAGCATCAGGGGGGGCCAGTAAGGTTTATTTATATACATCCAACCCCGACGGTTCAACCGGTGACGGCATTGCGATGGCTGCTCGAGCAGGTTGCCGGGTAGCCAATATGGAATTCATGCAATTCCATCCAACCTGCTTATATCATCCAAAAGCAAAATCATTCTTATTGACCGAAGCACTTCGCGGAGAAGGTGGCCATTTGCTTCTGCCGGATGGTTCCCGCTTTATGCACAAATTTGATAAACGAGCTGAGCTAGCCCCTCGTGATATTGTCGCCCGCGCTATTGACCATGAAATGAAACGCCTTGGCGTGGATTGCCTGTACCTGGATATCAGCCATAAACCCTCTGCATTTATTCGCTCTCACTTTCCGACTATTTATGCGAAGTGCAAAGAATTTGGTATCGACCTGACCAGAGAACCTGCTCCTGTTGTACCCGCAGCCCATTACACCTGTGGTGGCGTAATGACTGATTTATGCGGCCAAACTGATATTGAAAACCTGTATGCCATTGGTGAAACTGCTTTCACTGGCTTGCACGGAGCAAACCGCATGGCCAGTAACTCATTACTGGAATGCCTGGTGTTTGCCAGGGCAGCAGCACAGCATATTGCCGATAATAAAAGTACCGAACATAAATGGGACAAAATAAAAGCCTGGGATGAAAGCAGGGTCACCAACTCTGATGAAGAAGTCGTAGTCTCACACAACTGGGATGAACTCAGACGCTTCATGTGGGACTACGTTGGTATTGTACGCACCGATAAGCGCCTGCAACGCGCCAAACGCCGGGTTGATCTACTGCTACTGGAAATAGAAGAGTACTATGGCAACTTCCGCGTAACCGCGGATTTACTGGAACTGCGTAATCTGGCCGTTGTAGCCGACTTAATCATTCGCAGCGCTATGCAACGTAAAGAAAGCCGCGGCCTGCATTACACCCTGGATTATCTACAGGTGAATGATAATCCTGAAAATACCATACTGATACCTTAATCAATTTAAATTTTTTACAAAATAAAGAATACTACCCTGTCATACCTGCAAAGGCACACCCGCGCCTGAAATAAATTTCGTCTTATTATTATATGAATTCACATTTTATAAATAGATTTAAATAAACAGTTATATGGCTGTAGCCTTAAAACACGATACACTGTCATCCTGAACGTTAATGAAGGATCAGCTACCATAAATAAACGACACAGAGCCGGGTAGCAGCTTCTTCGCTGTGCCCAAAATGACAATTGTTTTATTTCAGACAATAGTATACGAAAGCTCAAATGGCGAATTACCCAGGTAACAGTAAACTTAACATGACAAACACCCCCTCACTATCTTTAGTAATTGAACCCAAAGAACTTCAGACGATACAAAACAATGAAGACATTCTCATTGTAGACTTATCCAGCCCTAAACAATACCAGCAGGCACACATACCAGAAGCCGTCTTTTTAGATTACGCACACATTGTTGGCATGAACCAGCCTTACACCGGTCTGCTTCCCGAAACCGATCAGTTCGAACACATTATTAATTCTTTAGGTATCACAAAAAACACACAGATCATCGCTTATGATGAGGAAGGTGGGGGCAAAGCTGCACGCCTTATCTGGACATTACATGCCATGAACCACACTAAAGCCAGCATGTTAAATGGCGGCCTGATAGCCTGGTATCGAGAAAAATTCCCACTCAATAGCAACAGAGTAATCAGCCAGGCCAACCCGAACGATCAACATTATAAAGTTGATTTCAATTTACAGCCCGTTGTAGCCAACACCGAATACATAATAGAGAATCTCGAAAATAACGCGGTTGCTTTACTTGATGCACGCAATATTGATGAATACATGGGGCAGGCTAAATACGCACAAAAAACCGGCCACATACCCGGAGCAAAACATTTTGAATGGAGCCGCGCTATGGATACCGAAGCCAACTACCGCTTGTTATCCAAAGAGAAATTACAGCCCATGTTAGATGAGCTAGGCCTGACAAAAGATAAAGAAATTATTGTTTATTGCCAGAGCCACCATCGCTCCGCATTGTCTTATTTAATGCTGAAATATCTGGGTTATGAAAAAGTCCGAGGCTACCCAGGTTCGTGGAGTGAATGGGGAAATCGAACAGATACGCCAGTTGAGACTTAACAATCTCTTTGCTCCAGAGCACACAGAGAAAAACATTATTAAAATACTCTACGCCCTGCGTGCCTCTGTAGCAAAAAAGCCTGATAACATTAAATTTTCAAAACATGCTCACGGTAATAAACCAGCTCATTAATCGAGTCTTTAATATCATCCATCGCCAGATGAGATGAATCTTTCTTAAAACCTTTAGCCACATCCGGTGCCCAACGAGCAGCCAGCTCTTTCAGGGTACTTACATCCAGGTTGCGGTAATGAAAAAATGCTTCTAGATCAGGCATATAATTCGCTAAAAATCGACGATCCTGACAAATGCTGTTTCCACACATGGGTGACTTGCCCGCCGGTACATATTGCTTTAAAAATTCTATTGTCTCTTTTTCCGCATTGGCATCACTGAAAGAGCTGTCTTTAACACGCTGGGTTAAACCTGATTTTCCGTGTTGATTTGTACACCACTCATCCATACCTTCAAGTAGCTCATTACTCTGATGTATCGCTATCATTGGGCCTTCAGCCAGAATATTAAGTTCTTTATCGGTGATGATAGTGGCAATTTCAATAATGACATCACTTGATGGCTCAAGACCGGTCATTTCAAGATCAATCCAGATTAAGTTACCCGGGTCTACACTAGCGGCCTTCTGGGGCATGGTTTTCTCCAATATTATTACAAAGAACAGCTTGTTTTATGTCATCCTGAGCGAAGTAGAAGGTATCTGCTGTCATAATCTAGCTGAAAATTAACTAAACTAGACCCTTCACTGCGTTCAGTGATGACAGGCAAAACACAGATATTCTTTAAGTTAAAAAATAAATACACAGTAGAACATTTTCTCCAGAAAAGCGATAATCCATATTTAAGATAGATAACTTATTACTCGCCCCTCGGGCATAATTGAATTAATAGCAGGTATACATGCACAATTTTGCAGTTTTATTTTTAGCTTTTTTTGCTCTCTCTATTATTGTTAAGTTCTGGCTTTCCCAACGCCACCTTACACATATCCAGAAAAACAGGGCTCAGGTACCCAATGCCTTTAGCGAAAAGATAACTCTGGAAGAGCACCAGAAGGCCGCAGACTATACCTCAACAAAAGTCAGGTTTGGTCGCCTGCCCCTGATATATGATGCAGCGATATTATTAACCTGGACATTTGGTGGCGGCCTTGAACTACTCGATCAGTTCGCTCGTGGTTATGAGCTTGGTCCGATTTATACAGGCATCCTGGTTATCCTTAGCATGATGGTTATTTCATCCATACTGGATCTGCCTTTCTCTCTTTACAGCACTTTTGTTATTGAAGAGAAGTTCGGTTTTAACCGCACCACCATAAAAACATTTATTATCGACATGTTCAAAGGCGGCTTACTGGGCCTTATTTTAGGTGTACCCCTAATTTGGGTAATACTGTGGTTAATGGAACAGGCACTTGAACTTCAATACTGGTGGGTTTACGCCTGGCTTATCTTAACCAGCTTTAGCCTGTTCATTGCCTGGGCCTACCCCACATGGATAGCCCCAATATTTAATAAATTTTCACCACTGGAAGAAGGTGAAACACTTAACCGTATTACCAGCCTGTTAAACCGCTGTGGCTTTAACAGTGATGGCATTTTTGTCATCGACGGCTCAAAACGTTCAAGTCATGGCAACGCCTATTTCTCTGGTTTTGGTAAAAATAAGCGTATCGTTTTTTACGATACCTTACTTGAATCATTAAGTGACGATGAGCTTGAAGCAGTGCTAGCCCATGAACTGGGCCACTTCAAACGCAAACATATCGTAAAAGGCATGGCTATTTCATTCACTACCACTTTAATCGGCCTGGCAATACTCGCCTGGTTAATGAAAGCGGAATGGTTTTATACGGCATTAGGTGTTAGTACATCTTCTACCTATATGGCGTTATTACTCTTTACCATAGTAACCCCCATATTTACCTTCTTACTCAGCCCGATTATGAGTATGTTTTCACGCAAAAATGAATTTGAAGCCGATGATTATGCAGCAGAACAATCTGAAGCAAAATATTTAATACATGCATTGGTCAATCTTTATAAAGAAAACGCCAATACACTAACACCTGACCCACTATATTCAGCATTTTATGATAGCCACCCCCCCGCACCGGTACGTATTGCGCATCTGGCTAACCACTCATAATGTATTCAAAATACCTAATAACAAAAACAGGAATTTAAAGATGAAAAATATTATCCATTTTCTTTTACTAACACTAACCACAGGTATAAGCACAAGCCTTTATGCTACTGATAACAAACATCACCTGGGTGAAGGCCTACATGATAAAAAATGTATCAGTTGCCACAACAGCAGTGTTTACTCTCGCGATGATCGCATGGTAAAAACCATGTCTGCACTAAAAAGCCAGGTAAACAATTGCATGAAAGGTGCAGCTAAAGCAGAATGGACACAACCCGAAACCACCTCAGTTGTTGATTTTTTAAATGATCGTTATTACAAGTTCTGAATCTGCATAAGCAAATGAATAAAGTATTCGCATTAAATACCTTTCAAAATATAGCTAAAGAATTTAATGCAATACTTTATCCCGTGTGCTTATTCATCCAGAACAGTCACTTCACTAAAAATATCGGCAATTATTGCGTTATTTTGCATCATAAATAAATTATTCAATGGCAAAAAGACGCATTAACGATCAGCAACAACGACGTATTAAACATATACAACAAAAACGTCGCGAAAAAGCTTTAGAAAACCAACAGAAAAAAAGTGAGACACTTTCCCAGCAAGGGCTTGGGCCGGAACAATCAGGTCTGGTTATCACCAACTATGGACGCACTCTGCTGGTTGAAGATAAAGACAAAAAGCTACACCGTTGTGTAGCAAGACAAAATCTGGGGGCACTGGTATGTGGTGATCAGGTTATCTGGCAGGCCGCACTTGCAGATAATAATGAAGGTGTAATTATTGCAGTAGAAGAACGTCAATCTCTTTTACAAAAACCAGGATTTGGCGGCAAACTAAAACCCATGGCAGCGAATATTGACCAGATTATAATTGTCTCCGCAGTACAACCAGAACCTAAACCATACCTTATTGATCGTTACTTAATCGCCGCAGAAAACCTGCCTGCAACGCCTGTCATTCTTATCAATAAAATTGACCTGTTAGCAGGTAAAAATAACGAACGTATTACACAACTGGTAAGCGACTATGAAAACATAGGTTACAAAGTCATCACCTCCAGCAAAGTAACAAACAGTGGTTTTGATGATTTATTAAAAACACTGCAATCACACACCAGTATATTTGTAGGCTTATCAGGCGTAGGTAAGTCATCTTTAATTAATCACCTGATGCCCGAATTAAATATCCGTGTAGGCGAACTTTCAGCAGCCAGTGGTGAGGGCACGCACACTACCACCAGCTCAACACTCTATTCATTACCCAGCAACGGAATTATAATCGACTCTCCGGGTGTGCGTGATTTTGGATTGTGGAATTCAACAGCCGAAGAAATACTTCACGGTTTCATTGAATTACGAAAATATACAGGCCACTGTAAATTTTCAAATTGCAATCATCAGCATGAACCAGGATGCGCCATACAACAAGCACTTAAAAATGGTGAAATATCACAACTCCGATTTAATAGTTATTTAAAAACAATCAATGAATATACTAAATAAATTTATTTATATAATCTCCCCCATAACCTTAACTATAAATAAATATAAGCTTAAATCTGCTACATAATTAAAACATTTCAATTGCATTTTTTAAAGATTGATCATTTAACATTTTTTTCAGGCAAAAAAAACCCGCCTTGTTTAGGATTACGGGACAGGAGGCGGGTTAAATAACAATGCAGATAAGGGCATCTAGCATTGATTTAAGTTGGCGGCATTTCCAACTTGAGGATAGTGTAATCAAGTTAAAGCCAATATAGAAGAGGGAAAATATCCCTATTTTTATATTTAAATATTTATCCCTGTTTACTTTTCTGCGCATGAACAATACAGCGATCAATATATTGGCTTTCTTTATTTAGGTACTATAGAAAAAACCCTGTAATAAAAATACCGATAACTGAGCCTGACTCATATTCCATTTTCCCCATTATGATATCTTCTGATATAAATCAATACACTGAAATACTGAGCTTAATCTGACTCATTCATTCTGAACATACTATAATATGAATATCCCATTACAATCCAAAAGCGCCTATCTTCAAAAACAAGGCTTATGATGTCACCACTTAATATTGAACATATCTTTAGATTCAGGAACGCTCTAAAATCATCTAATCAACGAGACTGATATTTTTATGGCAAACTGTTAAGACATTTCACTAAAGCCATAGATGACAACCATGACAATCAATTACAACAATTAGCCACTCCAGCAATTATTTATTTTTATTTGATTCTCGTTTTAACTTAAAAAATGCCTGTAAGATTTCTCTGCACTCAACAGCCATAACACCACCTAACACATCAATTTTATGGTTATGTGCAGAATCATGAATCAAATTAATTGCACTGCCTGTAGCACCGGTTTTCAAGTCACTCGCACCAAACACCAGGCGCTTTACCCGAGCATGAATCATTGCCCCCACACACATGGAACAGGGTTCTAATGTGACATACATCGTTGTATCAATTAAACGGTAATTACTTAAAACCTGGCCTGCACTTCGAATAGCAATCAACTCAGCATGAGCCGATGGATCATGTGATTGTATGGGGCGATTCCAACCCTCAGCAATAAGCTGATTACCTTTAACAATGATTGCGCCGACAGGTACTTCGTCTTCATCGGCTGCTTTTTGGGCTAGCTGGATGGCATGTTGCATCCAGTGATCATGATCGTCATACATCTTTTTATCTGTCATTCTGAACCTTAAGGGCCTCTCCAGTGCAGCCAGAAATCAATATAAAATATGGCAGCAAGCGCGTCTATTGCACTCAAAACAACACAAGCAATTTTATTCCCACTCGATAGTGCCTGGCGGCTTACCCGTTATGTCATAAACCACACGTGAGATTCCATCCACCTCATTTACAATTCTACGACATACAAGATCAAGAAAATCATAGGGTAAATGCGCCCAGCGTGCTGTCATAAAATCAATAGTTTCAACGGCTCGCAATGCAACGACCCATTGATAACGACGCCCATCACCCGTTACACCCACAGACTTAACTGGCAAGAAAACACTGAACGCCTGAGAGACACCATGATACAAATCGTGTTTATAAAGCTCTTCTATAAAAATATAGTCCGCTAAACGCAACGTATCTGCATACTCTTTTTTAACTTCGCCTAGAATGCGTACACCTAAACCCGGCCCAGGAAACGGATGCCGATAAACCATATCATATGGCAAACCTAATTCAACACCCAGCTCACGCACTTCATCTTTAAATAACTCGCGCAACGGCTCGCACAGTTTTAACTTCATGTAATCCGGCAAACCACCTACATTATGATGTGATTTAATTAAATGCGCCTTGCCTGTTTTTGATCCTGCAGACTCAATCACATCAGGATAAATCGTACCCTGAGCCAGCCATTTAGCATTTTTTAATTTTGCAGATTCTTCTTCAAAAATATCAACAAATAAGTTACCGATAATTTTACGTTTATCTTCAGGGTCTGTTTTGCCTTTTAATGCAGTCAGGAATCTATTTTCCGCATTTACACGTATGACTTTTACACCCATATGTTCGGCGAACATTTTCATTACCTGGTCGCCTTCCTGATGACGCAATAAACCGTTATCAACAAATACACAGGTTAAACGTTCACCAATTGCACGGTGTAATAACGCGGCAACAACAGAAGAATCCACCCCACCAGATAAACCCAGTAAAACTTCATCCTTACCTACTAATTCATGGATATTTTTTATGGAATCTTCAACGATATTATCCGCTGTCCACAAACTGCCACAGCCACAAATTTCATGAGCAAACCGCTCTATGATTCTTTGCCCCTGATTAGTATGAGTCACTTCTGGATGAAACTGCACACCATAAAAATGTTTTTCTTCATTAGCGATTCCCGCAACTGGTGCAGAATCAGTTGACGCCATTAATTTAAAACCATCAGGCATTTTAACCACATGGTCACCATGACTCATCCATACATCAAGAATACCGTAACCTTCTTCGGTAATATGATCTTCAATATTTTTTAATAAAGCAGTGTGGCCACGGGCACGAACTTTTGCATAACCATATTCATGATGATCTGCATTTTCAACCAACCCACCCAGTTGCGCAGTCATCGTTTGCATGCCGTAACAGATGCCTAATACCGGAACACCTAATTCAAAAACAATAGCCGGTGCAAGCGGTGCTTCACCTTCGGTTACAGATTCGGGGCCACCGGAAAGAATAATTCCCTTAGGCTTGAATGCTTTAATATCTTCGTCGCTAACATCCCATGCATATAACTCACAATAAACACCCGCTTCACGAATTCTGCGCGCAATGAGCTGAGTATACTGGGAACCAAAGTCGAGAATTAAAATACGATCTGTATGAATATTTTGTGAGGTCATGAGATAGGTCAGTTTATTAATCAGATAATAAAAACTCTGTTATCCACAAGGCTTAACGCAGTGAATAACAAAGTCACTTTTATTTTTTACAACTATATAATACATAGTCATAATGGCTCAGCTTGCCCTGACAGGTTTCAGGTCAAGGCGAAAATGTAAACTTACAAAATATAAGTATGCATTTTTTAACGCCAGTATGGAGCCTGTCAGGGGTGAGCTAAATAGTTATGTACGATAGTTTGGCGCTTCTTTGGTTATCGTCACATCATGCACATGAGACTCTTTCATACCAGCACCCGATATACGCACAAATTCAGGTTTAGTGCGCATTTCTTCCAGGTCCGCACAACCAACATAGCCCATACTTGAACGAATCCCGCCTAGAAGCTGATGAACAATGGCCGTCATTGGCCCCTTAAAAGGCACTCGGCCTTCTATACCTTCTGGCACCAGTTTTTCAGCACCGACATCTTTATCCTGAAAGTAACGATCACTAGATCCCTGCTCCATAGCTGCGATTGACCCCATACCACGGTAAGACTTATAAGAGCGCCCCTGGAATAAAATAACTTCACCCGGGGCTTCTTCAGTACCCGCAAGCAAGCCACCAAGCATAACGCAGTGTGCTCCTGCCGCCATAGCTTTAGCAATATCACCTGAAAAACGGATACCGCCATCAGCAATCAGCGGCACACCCGTACCTTCTAATTCTTTAGCCACATTCGATACAGCAGAAATTTGTGGCACACCTACACCAGCAACAATACGTGTTGTACATATGGAACCCGGGCCTATACCCACCTTTACTGCGTCAGCTCCCGCTTCAACCAGATCACGAGCCGCCGCCGCAGTAGCAATATTGCCGCCGACAACCTGAACCTGAGGAAAGTTTGTCTTAACCCATTTAACACGATCCAGAACACCCTGTGAATGACCGTGTGCGGTATCAACGACAATCACATCTACACCTGCTTTAGCCAATGCGGTCACACGCTCTTCCGTGTCTGCACCCGTACCAACTGCTGCACCAACGCGTAAACGCCCTAAATCATCTTTACAGGCCATAGGAAAATCATCAGATTTTTGCATATCACGCACAGTAATCATGCCACGCAATTGAAAATCATCATTCACTACCAGCACTTTCTCAATACGGTGTTTATGCAATAAAGCCTGCACTTCTTCACGCTCTACACCTTCTTTAACAGTTACCAGCTTATCTTTTGGTGTCATCACACTGGAAACAGGTTTATCCAGATCAGTTTCAAAACGACGATCACGAGAGGTAATAATACCTACCAGATTTTCACCCTCTAAAACAGGTAGACCAGAAATTCTATTTTTGGCTGTTAATTCTGCCACTTCACGAATCGTAGTATCAGGGGCAACCGTAATCGGGTCACTGATAACGCCTGATTCATATTTTTTTACTTTAGTAACATTTTTAGCCTGTAACTCAATAGACATATTCTTATGCAATATACCTATTCCGCCCTCCTGGGCTATTGCAATAGCAAGCTTGGACTCAGTTACTGTATCCATTGCAGCAGATATTAACGGGATATTAAGCTTAATGTCTCTAGTGATATGAGTACCCAATGCGACATCATTAGGCAAAACCGTAGAGTGGGCGGGAATCAGCAGCACATCATCAAAAGTTAGTGCTTCCTGGGCTATTCGCATATCGGCTCCTGTCTGGTCTGGTTAATCGGACGATTATATAAGAAAACACTGAATAATTCATCCCAATTTTACAGATAGCCCGGATTACATCTGACTGACAAAATACACTTGTATCCCGTCAACTGTAGGGTACAATCCTTTAACTGATTATAAAATCGGGTAGAAATTTACGAAAAAATGGAATTACAATATAAAAAAAACATTTATGAGGTTATTTATGAACCACGCTAAAATCTTTGTCGGTATAACACTGGCAACTGTACTACTGTCTGGATGCGCTAATTATGGCTCTTCAGACAATTCTGCTACAGCCACAAAAGCAGATTTTAATACTGCTTTAATAGCAGCGAATAAATCACTTAAAGCAGCTGCACATGCGAATTATGTGTGGCGTGATAGTGGAAAAATTCTTAAAAAAGCAGCTAAAGCCGCTAAAAAAGGAGACTTTAAAACAGCCGTAAAACTGGCTAATAAAGCAAAACGCCAGGGCGACATGGCTGTGGCACAATCTAAAGATCAGGCCACAGCAGGCCCTCAATAGATTTAAGAATACCGGTCAAACAAACTAAAAATCGAACCGGGTCTGTAGCTAGCCCGGTTTTTTTAGCCTGAATACGCTTTAACTCGTTAAATACTCAGCAACTACATTTTCCTGTTTTTAGCTGCCAGATTAGAAACTTTCAACAACCCTCCCCCTGCATTTTGAATTTACAATCAATACGTTTACACCATGAATATTCCATTTCACAGCAATACCCATTAATATTCCCTGTATGCCAAATAATGAAAACAATGAACGTACTGTTTACAGTATTTCAGAATTAAACCGAACGATCCGTGGATTACTGGAAAGCCAGTTCCCTCTTCTCTGGATAGAAGGAGAAATCTCTAATCTGGCTCAGCCCGCCTCCGGGCATATTTACTTCACCCTGAAAGACGCCAAAGCGCAGGTACGCTGCGCCATGTTTAAAGGGCGCAAACAACTGTTAAAATTTAAACCTGCCAATGGCCAGCAAATATTAATTCGAGCAAAAGTTGGTCTGTATGAAGCCCGTGGTGAATTCCAGCTTATTGCGGAACACATGGAAGAATCAGGTGATGGCGCCCTGCGAAAGGAATTTGAAGAACTAAAAGCAAGACTAGCTTCTGAAGGACTGTTTGATGAAGCACTCAAACAACCTGTCCCTGAATTACCCAAATGTATTGCCGTCATTACTTCTGGCACAGGTGCTGCAATTCGTGATGTACTGAGTGTACTTGCCCGTCGCTTTCCTGCTATTCCTGTGCAGGTTTACCCTGTTGCAGTACAGGGAGAAAAAGCGGCCCCAGAGATAGCAAAAGCACTCTATAGAGCATCTAAGAGTAAAACTTGTGATGTTATTCTATTAGTACGGGGAGGCGGCTCATTAGAAGACCTGTGGGCTTTTAATGAAGAACAGGTTGCACGAGCCATTGTGCTTTGCGATGTACCCGTAATTAGCGGTGTTGGCCACGAAGTTGATGTCACTATCGCTGATTTCACTGCAGACTTTAGAGCTGCCACCCCTTCTGCAGCTGCCGAACTGGTCAGCCCTAATCAACAGGCTTATCAACATAAATTGCAGTCATTCCAAAAGCAACTGATACACCAGATACAAAGCAGCTTAGAGCGCCTGAATGAACAATCCCAGTGGCTACAAAACCGACTGAAAATACAACACCCCAACAGCCAGCTCATACAACAAAATCAGCAATTAGATGAGCTAAGCAGTAATTTACAAGCGGCCTTCCAGGCCATTCTCAACGAAAAAAGACACAATTTAAAATACAATATACAAAGTCTGCTGAATAATCGGCCTGATCAGTTTATTGATTACCAAAAGCTCCAGCTTGAAGACCTGTCTAATCGACTGACGTATATCTCTCAGCTAAACATTGAAAATAAACAACAACAACTAGCCAATTTATCAAGAACCATGCAGGCTGTCAGTCCACTTAACACTTTATCCCGAGGCTATAGCATAACCCGGGATGCCAATGGTGAAACCGTAACGAATGCCAGACAATTACGTAAAGGCGACATTATTACCAGTGAATTTAATAAAGGAAAGATAAGTAGCCGTGTCGAATAGAAAATATAAGCTATACTTTTCAGTTAGTTACAAATAACAATCAGACAAAAACGAACAATCGCAATATTAAAACTCGCAAAATTTAACAAATACAGGTAAATTACTGGGTTTGATTGGTCTGGTTCCTTGAAAACCAGCCCATATTACATGAAAAATACGCGTGTTTCTGACACGCTAGAACGAAATAATCGGAGATTTTCTGATGCCAGCAAACTCGGCACCTATACACGGTTTTGAGCCCTATAAAGAAAAAAAGGGCGAAGAATACATGAATGAAAAACAGCTTGAACATTTTCGTAGCATTTTAACGGCATGGAAAAACGAGCTAATGCATGAAGTTGACCGCACGGTTGACCATATGAAGGACGATGCAGCAAATTTTCCAGATCCAGCTGATCGAGCTTCACAGGAAGAAGAATTTAGCCTTGAGCTGCGTACCCGTGATCGTGAACGCAAACTCATTAAAAAAATTGACGAATCAATGAATGAAGTTGATACGGGTGAATACGGCTACTGCGAAACCTGTGGTGTTGAAATTGGTATACGGCGATTAGAAGCACGTCCAACGGCAACTCAATGCATTGACTGCAAGAGCCTTGATGAAATCAAAGAAAAGCAAAACAAAGGGAAATAACCTTTACTCTGAAAAGCCGGGGAAATAACCCGGCTTTTTTGTGTCTGAAATTTATATATCGCCATAAATCAAAGCTACAAAAAAATGCAATCCCACACCACCCTGTATCGAGGTCGCTTCGCCCCGTCCCCCACCGGCCCCTTACACAAAGGTTCATTAATTGCGGCTATCGCCAGCTACCTGGAAGCAAAAAAAAATAATGGTAAATGGCTGGTACGCATGGAAGATGTAGATGAGTTACGCAATGTAAAAGGGGCTGCAAACTCTATTTTACATAGCCTTGAAGCATTCGGCTTTGAATGGGATGAAAGCATCCTCTACCAGACACAACGTAAAGACGCATATGCAGATGCACTACAAAACCTTAAAAAACAAAAGCGAGTTTATCCCTGCACCTGTAGTCGTAAAAGCCTGCGAGACAAAGCGGCATCTGGCCTAATAACAACAGGCCAGTTCGGCGTTATTTACCCTGGCTTTTGCAGCAATAACGCTTTTACCAACGTTAATCCTGAAGATTATTCCATACGCATCAAAACACCAGAACAAAGCTACAGCTTTAATGATGAATTATCTGGATACAATATACAAAATTTAAAAATAGATTCGGGCGATTTTATTATCCGTCGTCGAGACGGCTTATTTGCATATCAGCTTGCAGTTGTGGTTGATGATGACTTTCAAAATATAAGTCATATCGTTCGAGGCTCAGATTTACTCGACTCAACAGCACGACAGCTATTCTTACAACAATGCCTCAAATACCCACAACCACAATATGCACACCTACCATTAATTGTTCATGAAAATGGTGATAAATTAAGCAAACAAACGGGCGCTAAGAGCATTGGAAATAAAGCAGATATTCCTTTATTAATTGAATGCTTAAAATTCCTTGGACAAAAACCTCCTGAGCTACTATCACATGCATCATTAGATGAATTCTGGCAATGGGCAAAAAACAACTGGCAACTCTCTATAACAAGCACGTTGCAAAAAAAATAATCTCTTTATTGCGCTGAATACGCAGATCTAATTGCTTCATGTGCCCAGCTTATTAAATCATCCTGATTTTCAAAAAGCACCTCTGGCACTGAAAAATACTTCCTTACCTTCACTGTGCCTTTTTTCGTTGAATATGAAAATGGCTCCATTCCTTCAGCTTCATATTTAGGCCGTGTTTCATCATTCACACAAAAATATAAAGTATTACCCATAATCATCGCAAATTGCCTGGAACCACTTTTAAAAGCAAAGCCACCAAAAAAACGACCTTCTTTTAATTCACCAAGCGGAATAAAAAGATCTCTAACATACTCAATGAACTCTACACTTGCACTCATATTTTACCTGATGACATAACATTAAATTATTAAATCTGAACTATTTATATTCCATCAAACTCTTCCCAACACATACTCAATTTCAGCATTTTTTTCTGCACACACTTCCTGCCTTCTTCTATAGCTTCTTCGGCACGATACAGTTCCAGAAGGCCAATATCTGCTAATTTTGGCGTGAACACAATATCTGCTGGTTCACCAGCCATGCGGCTTCTGGTTATTCTATCCTGAGTGATATTAATGGAAGCAGCAATCGCATTCAAAAGACTGGGAGACTGCTCACTATCACCTGTGCCATTAAACGAAAAATTTGTATATTCCTTTACCAATGCAGTGATCTTTCCACTAAAACCTTTAGTATTATTTTTAATATTATTTTTTTCCACATCAGGCTTATGAAAACGCTTACCCATAATATCACCATTTAAATTAACGGCAATTACGATATCTGCGCCCAGAGCCCGACATACAGAAACAGGAACTGGATTGACCAACCCACCATCAACCAGCCAGCGGTTATCATATCTTATCGCGGGAAAAAGCCCCGGCAATGACATAGATGCCCATACAGCCTGAACCAATGACCCCTTTCTCATCCATACCTCCTGTCCGGTTTCCAGGTCTGTTGAAACGGCTGCATATATTTTTGAAAGATCTTCAATAGCATGACTATCACTTGCTATATTTTCATTTAAAAAACCATGAAATCTTTCTGTATTTACGAAACCTGTCATTGAAATATTTATATCAATAAATTTTGCAACATCAAACTTTGTTAAAGAACAGGCCCATGTTTCCAGTTTTTCTATATTATCTGTTGCATAAGCAGCACCAACCATTGCACCAACAGATGTTCCACATACGATATCTGGAGAAACACCGATTTTTAATAATTCCTTAATAACACCTATATGTGCCCAGCCTCGAGACGAGCCACTGCCTAATGCCAAACCAATTTTTAATTCTGTATTCATAAACTGATATTAACCATTTTTTAAAAAACCTTATTAACTCAACTACAAAGCAGGCTGAAACGCCACACAAATTTAAATAATTAACTGTGAAATTTTTATCATTATAATTTCACTATTTTTCTTCAATGGAAATAACAGCATACTTTTCTTTCAAACCTTTCCTGACTCTACACTTAACCATATATTCCATACTATTCACTTTCCATGAACCTTTTATATTAATAATATTTCCTTCATTCCGCCAGGACGAAGCCCCGTTATACGGTGCTTTATCTTTAGCTAAAAAATACTTTTCTGATTTGTTTTTACACCATAATCTTAAATCAGCCGATGAATTAAGCTGCAATTCATCACCTGCATACGAAGAATCAAAGCTTTCTTTTACAGCTTTTCTTTTCTCCGCTATTGAAATAACGGCCTGTTTTTCCTGTAACCCTTTCCTAACCCTGCATTTAACAACAAACTCAACAACGCCCACCTTCCATGAACCTTTTACATTGATAATATTCCCTTCATTCCATTCGGATGCCGACCAGTTAAAAGGCGTTTTATCTTTAGCCAAAAAATACTCGGCTGATTCATTCTTACACCATGACTTTAAATCAGCCGATGTATTAAATTGTATCTCTTCTCCATAGGCATACGAAGAAACAGCGAACAGCATAATATATATAACAACCAGTGTTTTCATTTCTTATCCTCAAAACCAATAAAAGGTTCCAATCTGTTATAGATCAATATACAACCTGATAAATAATCATAAAAATATTTTTATGATTATTTATGTTAAAAAACTGACAACTGAAATCATCCTGTCAACTTCAACAAACAACCGGGCACCCAATATTTCATATATAATATCATTATCCCTTTATATTTTTGTTTACTCATAAACACATGATTTTTGTCACCCTGACATTCAACCCATTTTTATATTTTTCTATCATAAATATAATATCATCTATTTGAACCAGCCCCTTACTATCATTGCTTCTATACCGTGACTTAACCGCCACTTTCATAAATCAAAAACCGCATTTATAATGCCGCTAATCGTCCATACTGATATGTTATTTACAACAGGGCTATTTTCCTGATATTACATATACATTGTTAAGCATCTTAACACCGAAACTAATAACACTTACTTAATGCTAATTACTGGCTTTAAAAAGAACATACAAGTAAAAACATATACAAATAATTACCATCCTGAGCAAATACGATGTACCTTGAATACCGAGTCATTAGACTCTTCGCATTTGCTCAAAATAACAGCTTCAATATCAATCAGACACAATGAAGCCGCGCTGCTTAACCCAAACTACTTATGTATTTAAATAACCTAAAATAAGCGCTATTAAGCCCTGAGGCTCTTTATGAAAAAATGAAGCTGAACTACACCTTCATTTGTAGATTTGTCTGAGGTATCCTTTCTATATAAAATAGAAGCATAAAATGAAAATGGAGCAAGCATGTCTGATAACAATATTGAATCCGTTCTAATAGAAGAACGCCAGTTCCCACCATCAAAAGAATTCACTGCAAATGCGGTTATTAAACAGGCTGAATTTGATGCCCTGTATAAGGCTGCTGAGGACGACTATGAGGGCTTCTGGGCTGATCAGGCACGTTCGATGCTAAGTTGGCAAACGCCATTTAGCGAAACACTGGATAGCAGCAATGCCCCTCACTTTAAATGGTTTGCTGATGGCAAGCTTAATGTCACCTACAACTGCATTGATCGCCACCTTACAGATAAAGCAGATAAAACCGCTATTATTTTTGAAGGTGAAAAGGGCGATACACGCCATATCACCTACCAGCAATTAAGCAATGAGGTCAATCAGTTCGCTAATGCCTTAAAGGCACAGGGCATTAAATCTGGAGATCGGGTTGTTATTTATATGCCCATGACCCCGGAAGCCGTTATTGCAATGCAGGCCTGCGCCCGTATTGGTGCCATTCATTCCGTTGTATTTGGTGGTTTTTCTGCCGAATCATTGCGCGACCGCATTAATGATGCTGGTGCAAAAATGCTCATTACTGCGGATGGCGGTACCCGTGGCGGCAAAATAGTTGAGCTCAAAGCCGCTGCCGACAAAGCAATGGCCGGGGGCTGCCCAAGCATTGAATCACTTATTGTTTATCAACGCACAAAACATGATATTAATATGCAATCTGACCGGGATATCTGGTGGCATGATGCCATCGCCGGAAAGAGTACGGAATGCGAACCTGAATGGGTCCACTCTGAACACCCCCTGTTTCTACTTTACACATCGGGCTCAACTGGCAAACCTAAAGGCATTCAACATGCCAGCGCAGGTTATCTATTGGGCGCTATTCTCACCAATAAATGGGTATTTGATTTAAAAGATAATGACATATTCTGGTGTACCGCAGATGTAGGCTGGATTACCGGCCATACCTATGTGGCATATGGCCCACTGGCTGCAGGCGGCACAATTGTCATATATGAAGGCTCACCCACTGTGCCAGATGCAGGCCGTTTCTGGAAGGTTGTTGAAACCCATAAAGTCAGCATCTTCTATACCGCACCAACAGCTATTCGTGCATTAATGAAACAGGGCGATGAATTCCCCAATCAGTACGATCTGTCCTCTATTCGCCTCCTGGGCACTGTAGGTGAGCCGATTAACCCGGAAGCCTGGATCTGGTATCACAAAGTTATTGGCAAGGAACACTGCCCAATTGTAGACACCTGGTGGCAAACAGAAACAGGGGCCAATATGATCGCGCCACTACCGGGTGTGGTCGCAACCAAACCCGGCTCCTGCACCCTTCCCCTGCCCGGTATTGATGCAGATGTAGTTGACGATGACGGTAATAGCATTACCCAGGCAAATAAGGGAGGATTTCTGGTCATAAAAAAACCATTCCCTTCACAGTTACGTACTATCTGGGAGGATGATCAACGCTATATAGACACTTACTGGCCTAACTTTGATGGCAAATACTATCTTGCTGGTGATTCAGCCCGTAGAGATAGCGATGGCTACTTCTGGATAATGGGGCGTATTGATGATGTACTGAATGTTTCCGGACATCGTCTTGGCACCATGGAAATCGAATCAGCTCTGGTCTCTCACAAAGATGTTGCTGAAGCCGCTGTTGTAGGCTACCCACACGAGATTAAAGGCGAAGCAATATTTGCCTATGTGGTACTACGTGGCGAACGCCCAGATGGCGGCATTAACGATGAACTCACTCAGGAATTACGTGCCTGGGTCGGTGAACAGATTGGTGCTATTGCCAAGCCAGATCAGATTCGTTTTTCTGATAATTTACCTAAAACACGCTCAGGAAAAATTATGCGCCGCTTATTACGCAATATTGCACGGGGCGAGGAAATTACATCTGATACATCTACACTGGAAAATGAAGATATTCTTTTACAGTTACAGGGTAAAACGTAGATATAACCCCAATTTAACTGGTTCGATAAACAACCTGATACAGGGGTGGTAAGGGCACTAGAGATACATTATTAGCAAACCTTTCCTATACCTGACCTCTGTATCACACCTGTTTTATTCAGGCTTCTTTTCACCCTTCATATTGGGACAATCAGGCACGCTACAGTCAGCAGCAGCATTTCCAGTACGCGTTTTATTGCGCACTGCCTGATCACGCGCCTGATTATATTCATTCATATCTTGCCAGCCGCCCATTTGCACCCTATATTCTTTATTAGTTATCGGACCTTTGGCTGTTGTTGAACAAGCGCTGAGTACAAGCAGTAAAAATAATAATAATAAATTTTCTATGCGCAGCATTGCCATTCCCCTTACAAGCTTGAGATTTTAATAAACACAATGTTAACAGATAAAAGCACCATCGAAGTTATCAAAAAATCCCGAAAACAGGTAACTATATTATTTACAGACATAGAACACTCCACACGCCATTGGGAGCGCCGTGGCGATGTAGATGCACGCATGTTACTGGACCGTCATAACCGGCTACTGTTTCCCATTATACGTAAATTCAATGGAAAAATAATTAAAACACTGGGTGATGCAATAATGGCATCATTTAACAAACCTGGAAATGCAGTGAAAGCCGGTATCGCTATTCAACAACAACTGGCTGCCGAACGCATTCGAGATAAATACTTTAGCCTACGCACCCGTATTGGCATTCACACGGGAAAAGGCATTGTTGAATATGATGATGTTTTTGGTGATGTAGTAAATGTTGCCGCCAAAGTTGAAAATAGCGCTGAAGCTAATCAAATACTCGTTACACACTCAACCTGTGCCCACACTGATTCAGAAGACTTTCAATTTGAAAAAAGAGATGAATTAAATTTAATCGGCAAACGTAAAGGCATTTCATTATATAGCTGCAACTGGCAGGAGCATAAAAACCTGATTTCAAATATAAAGGCCGACTCTATAATGCCTTTATTAAAAAGCCAGAAGCTAGAACTTATTACCTATGTAATAACAACACTGTTAGCTCTATTTTTTATCTATCAATACTATCTGCGTTATTTACTAGCAGACTCAGGGCTGTCTTTTAGCTGGTTTCAGGAAACCAGCAATATTCCTTCTGACTACCCAATTATACTTCTTATACAAACACTCGCCCTGGCTGGTTTCGCATATTACATGTTACGCATTGACTTTATTTCAAGAACCATGCTCAGAATATTAAGTGGCCTATTTGGTTCCGGGTTAGCACTTTTGCTTTTTGCCAGCTTTAACCATTACACCGACGTCCCCTTTAAAAAACGCTGGCATGAACCACTTTACCAATCCAGTAACTTATTTGTTGAAGTACTTAAAAACCAGACCCAACTTAATGAAGAGCCCGGTAAGAAATCAAGAATAATAAGTATTCTACCTGCAGGTGAAATTTTTATTTATAAAAAATCTGTCATAAAAAATGGGTTGCGCTGGGATCAGGTTAAATTAAATAATAACGAAAGTGGCTGGATTCCACGAAAAACGCTACCTGCTTTTGGTGTTGCTGAAGAACAACTAACAAAAACCCGAAAATTTTCTTATCGATATTATGATCTTTACGGTTCAATTATTGGTATACTGACATTTATCTGGGGTTACATGAGCTTTAGGATCCGCCCCAGCTAAGAGAATTATTAATATTTTTTACTAAATATTACATATGTGTATTATTTAGTAAAATAGTAGACGCTAGTAACTACGCATAAAATCAGTACAACTTAACTCGATTTCATTTAACTAAAAATCTTATTATATAAAAACAAAAATAAACCTAAAAAAACATGTATAAAAAAACGATACGAGTCATAAGCAGTTTATTATTAACTATAAACTTAATATCATGCAGTAACACAAACATAGAACCCTGGCAGCGTGATATTTTATCAAAAAAAGAAATGCAATTTAATTCAAACAAAATTATCTCAACTATGGATTCTCATTTTTATTATAGTAAAGAAGCATCTAGTGGCGGCCAGGGGTTTAGCGGCGGTGGCTGTGGGTGTAACTAATGTCTAAATCATCTATAAGAATATCTTTATCATCAGCCTGCTATTGTTTATTAGGCACAACAGCCACTGCAAACACCAAACCCTGGTTTGTTGACCTGGGCATAATGAACTACATCGAACAGGATAGAAATACAGGTATAGAATTAATAGTAAATGGGAAAAGAGAACTTGATGATGGTGATGCAATTTCCCTACAATTTGACTTTGATGTCATTACTGGAGCAACACCGAATGGGGCAAGCGCAAGCAATGTAACACAAAGCTTCACCATGGCCTCCGGCAGTAACAGCTATCGCGTTAATGCTAATGAACTTCCCGCTGATAATACACATATGGATACCCGTATGGCCTTTAGTCTTTCTTATGACTCAAAAGTAAACGACAATCTACAGTTAAACTACTCCTCCCACATCTCAATGGAATTCGACTATTTATCCCTGGGAGCTGGTGTAGAATTTTTACAGGATTTCAACCAACATACAACAACGCTACTGACAGGCATAAACATTGAATATAATCGCGTACACCCAGTAGGCGGAATACCATTACCATTCACATCAATGCAACCACCTGGCACATTACAACCCAGAGGGGAAGCAAGCACCACACGACGCCAGTCAGGTGTACACCTTGGCCTTAACCAGATTATTAATAAAAATTCACTTATGCAAATAAAATACGCCTGGTCAAATGCTTCAGGCTACCTTTCTGATCCTTATAAATTATTGAGTATAATTGATGACCAGAACAACCTTCAACTCGGCTCAACACTTGATTATGTATATGAAAACAGACCTGATCAACGCTATATTCAGAATATTTACTCTGCATATAAGCTATATATAAAAGGCGACGTCCTCGATTTATCATATCGTTATTATTTTCAGCCACATCTAAGGTTTTACCATCAAACTGCTGCAAATTTTTATCAACATAGCTTAAATAAGAGTATACCAATACCTGATTATGCTAGCTCTGACTTTAGATTAGCTAAATTTAATGCATATACCGTTGGCTTTAAATACGGAAAATCATATCAGGAAAACAGTGAACAAAGCATTGGCATAGAGTACTATACCCAAATAGGTGACAGCCACCCGGACACGGCAATTGGTTTACAAAAGGAACAGGACCTGTTCCCTACCTTACGAACACTGATTTTAACCTGGAACTATTCATATAACTGGTAACTTTATAAACACTATAAAAAAGAAAACAATATGTTAACTAGAATATTTTTTATACTTTACCTTTCATTCATTTTTATATTAACTGGATGTAGTATTTCATCACAGAACCGAAGCATAAGCCCACACTTTAACGGAATATTACAATTCAATGGCAAACCTGTTGCTAACACCAAAATAATGTTAAGCCTTACCTCAGGAGATAAATCTTGCCGCCAGTCCCGAGATTCCACTTTAACCAACCCCCAGGGGAAATTCAATTTAAAAGCAATCATAGAAGAATACACTTACACACCTTTTGTTAATTATAAACTTGATGAATGGGTAATCTGTGCGAATTACAATAATCAGATATATACATTATATTCAAATAATCGTTATGGTTCAGGCAACGTAACTGGCTCAATCTACCTGGAGTGTGATCTGGTAAAATCCTCTCCAAAACCCTGTATTGTTTCACATTAATAGACCTATCCTTACAGAAAACTTGAAAAACTGACATTACTGAACTATACCTCATGCAATAACCTTAACAGAGAGAAGGAATGCGGGGCGCACATATCAAACGAATATTCTTATTTGTAACTCTACTTAGCGCATTGCCCTGCAACCAGATAGTTCTGGCAGAAGTTTCTTCTCAACATTTATCTGTTATTAGCTCCGCCAATCCAGAAAGTAATGCAATTCAATCATTCATTATTATTAAGAAAGGCCATTTACTGACACAGGGGATAAAGCACTCCAGCAAACAAAACACCATTGGCCAACAAACCCCTTTTGTTATCAAGCTGATTAAGCAACCCAAAGAAAACCAATCTGTTCAATGGCGCATTAAAGTTAACGACAAAAATCATGGCACAATTAAATTACTATCTGATTTCACGGGTCATGGCCGTATGTTAAGCTCGGGATACCTATGGAACTCCTCACCCCTTAAAAAAGATATACAAAATAGGCAACAACTTATTTTCAGACCTGCACCATTTTCGCATCAACCCTCAATATATAAAAAAGGCAAAGGATCACAGGGCAGCAGACGAAAATACGGAGGGGGAACCCGTAATATTGATGAAAAAAAATATAACCCAAAATTTTCATACGATGTCACAGTAACAATCACTGAGAATAACGAAATCATCTCCACACATAAAACGAATTTAAGCATGGATCGTATTGACATGATTCGACAGGAATATATCAATCATTACAATATAAAACGTTATGGCCGTGGAAAAAACGGCCATATACCTATACCCAAAAGAGAAGAAATAACAAATATACCGAACAAACCAAAAAAACTAGCCGGTAACCCTTTAACCGAAAGCCAGTATAAATTAATTATTAATGATGGAATGCTAGAACTCGCCAGAAAAATAAACAATATTTACTCTAATAACTTAAAAAAATTAAAAAACACAAATTCATTCCATGACTTAAAAATGAATAAGCTGGAAATACCCG
Source organism: Gammaproteobacteria bacterium (assembly GCA_016744065.1). Taxonomy (GTDB): domain Bacteria; phylum Pseudomonadota; class Gammaproteobacteria; order SZUA-229; family SZUA-229; genus SZUA-229. The sequence continues at coordinate 46,686 of JADGFA010000001.1, read as the reverse complement.
AAAGCAAACTATGGGTAACCAGTGGCTGGCGCAACCCTGAACGTAATGAATGGTATAGCAATGCCGTCAATGGAATACATCAGCGTGGAGGCGCTATCGATTTAATCATAATGGCACCTTCCAACTCGCGAAAATCAGCTATTGGCTACTGGATATTATGGAATGCTCTGGAAAGCAATAAATCTGAAATAAAGGCTTACTGGCAACTTGAAACCAATGGCAGACCCATGACAACAAAAGAATTTAAACAGGATATAGAGCCTCAAAATGGAATCCCTGATGCATTTGATAAGGCAGATCACTTACATGCAAATGTTAAATATTAAACCACGCATGCAAACTATTAGTTTATTATTTTTAATACTAACACCCTTTTCTCTGTGCTCGGCTAATGCTAATTTTTATGAACACTTCCAGACAGAACCACTCATAAGTGAATCACTGGCCAACCGTATTACTGAGTATTATAGTGAAGATATTCCTCTACCATTACCACAACAAAGAATAGAACTTTTAAATATTGAAACGCAACTAAATAATCAGGAAAAAAAGCATTCAGACAACGCTGTTTACTGGTTTATTAAGGGACTAAATCACAGAAACATTGCTTCATATTATGTTGATAACAATAACTTACCGCTGGCAAACAGCCACGTAAACAGCAAAAACAATGCTTATAAAAAAGCAATTGAACTAGGAAACACGCCAAAAAATCAGTTAACTGCGCCTATATTTAGTACAATGAAGCATGGCTTACCTGAAGACATGAAAATTGAAGCCACTAAAAATGAAATTGCCCTGGGCGGAAATGGTGAAAGCGACAGCTACTACTGGTATTTACACTGGAGTAATATTGATCAGCTAAAGAAAGCAGGACGAAAAGATGAAGCACTTGCTGCTTATAAAAAAATGCAAGCCGAATTAAAAAACAGCGGCATGGATATGTCCATATATAACAGCTTAACAAAAAAAATAGAATCCGAAACACTCAAAGGTATTAAGACTGAAAAACCAGCCAACAAACCTCAAGCTAAAAAAGTCAAAACTCATAAAAAACCAAAAGAACCAGAAAAATCATATGATAGAAAATATATAATAATAGTTTCAGTAATATTATTTTCTGCCATTATTATTATTGCAGTAGCAATATATGAATTCATTCAGAAGCGAAAAAAGATAATCAAACGAATGACATCATAAACGTTTAAACACGGTTATGATGTCATAGAAATAAGAAAAATATATACATATCTTTCTCATCACATATCACGCTGATATAAAAAATAAGTTATTAAGTGTTTTTTTCTAAAAAAACACTTTCAAATTCATCTGCTGAAACTGGCTTTGACCAAAGATAACCTTGACCATAGACACATCCATTATCAAGAAGAAAAACTTTTTGCTGTTCAGTTTCTACACCTTCCGCGACCATATTTAAATTAAGAGCTTCAGCCAGCTGGATCATAGCTTTTACAATAGCAGCATCTTCAATATTGTCAGGTAAGCCCTGAATAAATGAGCGATCAAGTTTAACTGTATCAAACGGGAACTCCTTAAGATATGACATAGACGCATACCCTGTTCCAAAATCATCTAAAGCTATCCGTATACCCATCTGATGAATTTCAGTCAATATTTCTTTTGCTCTTACATAATTATCAACCAACGCACTTTCTGTTAATTCTATTTCAATGCTCTCTGGTGAAATTTTTATATCATCTATAATATCTTTACAATGATTTAATAGACCACCTTCTTTAAAATGCCTCGCCGATAAATTAACTGACAAATTATTAATCTGATACCCAGCCGCTCTCCATTCTTTAAATTGCTGGCATGCGGTACGTATTACCCATTCGTCTAACTGAATAATTAAACCCGTCTCTTCAGCAAGCGGAATAAACTTATCCGGTGTAATAAGCCCTTTTTCAGGGTGCTGCCAACGAACTAATGCCTCCATTCCCCTGCATTCTCCTGACACCAGATCCACTTTAGGCTGGTAATACACAATAAACTCTTCACTTTTCAGGGCACTGCGAATCTGACTCTCCAGATCTAATCGCTGCATCGCCTTCTGGCTCATTTCATGAGCATAAAACTGAAATGTTTTTCTACCTAACTCTTTAGCTCGATACATCGCTATATCTGAATTTTTTAATAAAGTGCCAAAACTTTCACCGTCCTGAGGGTACATAGCAATACCAATACTACCGCCAATATGTACTTCTTTTTCATTAACACTAATGGGTGAATCTAATGTAGCAAGTATATTTTTTACCACTGATACAACAGCCTCTGCTTCATTCAGCCCTTCTATAACAATGGTAAATTCATCTCCTCCTAATCTTGCAACCGTATCTGTTTTACGTAACACACCAATTAAACGTGTGGAGACAATATTTAACAGTTCATCACCCGCTGCATGCCCCATAGAATCATTGATTACTTTAAAGTGATCAATATCTAGAAACAATAAAGCGAACTGACTATTTTCTCGTTTAGCTCTGGAAATCGCCTGGTCAATACGATCCATAAATAACGCACGATTAGGCAAACCTGTTAATACATCATGGTAAGCAAGGTGACGAATTTTACGCTCTGCATCGGCCGCAAATAACATACGACTTGTTCTGTGTTTTAAAACAGACCAGTTGAACGGCTTGGTAATATAGTCACACGCACCAACATCAAAAGCCCTGGCGATTGATCTGTCATCATCCAGAGATGTAGCCATTAAAATGGGCGTATCATGACATTCGGTAATTTTTTTAATTTCTTCAGTTGCACGAAAGCCATCCATCTCAGGCATGACCGCATCCATTAAAATTAAATCAGGGATTTGCTTAATTGTCGCCTGAACAGCTTCAAGGCCATTTGCAACCTCTATAACATGATAACCACTTTGTTCCATTGTATGCCTGAGCACTAAACGAATGGACGGATCATCATCGGCAATTAATACAACAGGCGTTCTTTCAAGTTTTGGATTATTTCCAATTTCATTATTATTATCAGATGCGGCACTAGAGTTTGTCATAATTTATTATAATTTTTTATTTAGTGGGCATCACAAAATGACTACTTACAAGATGCTTGCTAATATATAGAGAATAGCACAAGATTTTAATTCTGCTGTAAAATCACAGGGTCTTTATATTTATTTATCAATTATAGGTCAATTTTATCCAGCTAGACCTTTTGCTGTGATTTCAAACACATCTTTTGCCAGACCAGGCACTTCTGATACTCTTTGCAACTGAACCTTCATCATTAACTGACGGTTTGCATCGTAATTCTTCCACTGAATGAGTGGCAGCAGTAAACGTGCGGCTATCTGAGGATTAGTCGAATTTAGTTTAATAACGATATCCGCCAGAAACTGATAACCCTGACCTGATAAATGATGAAACTCGACAGCATTTGCCTGTGTAAACGCACCGACTAAAGAGCGCACTCGATTGGGCACACTCAAATCAAATGCCTCATGCTCTAACAACATTTGTATAGCCTGAAATGCATTCGTACCAGTAGCTGTTGCCTGCACCATAAACCATTTATCTATAACCAGCGCATCACCAGACCATTGCTGATAAAAAGCATTTAGCACCTGTCGGCCTTCGTCCTCTGAATAATGTGCCAGATAACGTAAAGCTGAAATTTGATCAGTCATATTACTGGCATTTTTATACTGATGTTGTGCCATTTCTATCGCTGCTTTTCTTGCTGTTTCAGTTTTACTGCACATCATATATGCCAGGCAAGTATTCTTTAGGCTACGCTGTCCCATCGCATCTGGAGTTAATGTATATTCATCATTCTCACAGGCTTTATAAACAGCAACAAACTCGTCCATTAATTCAAATGCCAGTGTTTGTTTACAAAATTCCCGAACATGATAAATAGCATCTACATCAATCAACGACAAATTTTGTCCTATATAATCTTCACTGGGCAAACTTAAAATTCGAGCGGCCAGAGCCTTATCAAGCGAATCATCAACCAACACCTGTTTAAGCGTACTAATAAAAAAGACATCTAGAATTAATGTTCTTTTCTGCTGGTAATCTTCTACGAGAGACAACATAACATTCAGACCAAGCTGTTGCGCACAGTTCCAGCGATTAAACTCATCACTGTCATTTGCCACAAGAAAAGCAAGCTGTTGATTATTTATAGGGTAGTTCAATTTAACTGGGGCAGAATAATTTCTTAATATAGAAACCGTCGTATTTTCTTCTATATTTTCAAATTCTATAAGTTGTTGCGCTTTTGTTATATCAACTACCTGTGCAGCAGATACAACCTCACTTCCATCTGAATTAATTAAACTTATGCTCAATGGAATATGAAATGGCTTATTGGCTTTTAACTCTGAAGATTGTCTGATCGTTAAACTAAGACGTTTTTCGTCCATATTATATTCAGACTGAACATCTAATATAGGTGTACCCGCCTGATGATACCAACGACGAAATTGACTCAGACTAATCTGACTTGCATCTTCCATTGCTTTAATAAAATCTTCCGTAGTCGCTGCTTCTCCATCATGGCGTTCAAAATATAAATCCATTCCCTTGCGAAAGTTATCTTTACCTAACAAGGTATAAATCATGCGTATAATTTCTGCGCCTTTATTATATACCGTTACGGTGTAAAAATTATTAATCTCTACATAAGAAGCAGGCTGGATAGGATGGGACATAGGCCCTGCATCTTCGGCAAACTGCCGTGTGCGTAACACATTCACATCATCAATACGCTTCACCGAAGCCGAGTTCATATCTGAAGTAAATTGCTGGTCACGAAAAACAGTTAAACCTTCTTTCAAGGTCAACTGAAACCAGTCACGACAGGTGACCCGATTACCACTCCAGTTATGAAAATACTCATGCCCAATTACCGCTTCTATATTTATAAAATCCGTATCGGTTGCCGTATCAGGACGGGCCAGAACATATTTTGAATTAAATACATTCAAACCTTTGTTCTCCATTGCCCCCATATTAAAATCGTCCACTGCAACAATCATATATATATCTAAATCATATTCACGGCCAAACGTTTCTTCATCCCATTTCATTGATTTTTTGAGCGAACGCATAGCATGGTCGCACTTATCAACATTATGCGCCTCAACATAAATACGACAATCAATTTCACGATTACTCATAGTGACAAAAGTATCTTTTATACACTCCAGATCACCCGCAACCAGAGCAAATAAATAACAGGGTTTTTTAAACGGATCTTCCCAGGTAACACTGTGTTTACCACCATCCAGATCATTTGTATCAATCGGGTTGCCATTAGACAACAACACCGGATATTTTGATTTATCAGCAACAATAGTCGTGGTAAATTTTGCCATCACATCAGGACGATCAGGGTAATAAGTGATTTTTCGAAAACCCTGTGCTTCACACTGAGTACAAAAATTACCAGATGATTTATACAGGCCTTCAAGGGATGTATTTAACTGGGGCTTAATAAACGTTTCAATTTGTAAGGTAAACTGCTCTGGTACATCAGGAATCCATAAACGCTCATCTGTAACACTAAAAGCACCGTCACCTAATGCTTTATTATTAATAAGCACCGAACCTAAAATAAGGTCCTCACCATCCAGCTCCAGAATATGCGCCCCATCCAGCTCCCTATTTCGACGTACTTCCATTTCAGATACAACACGGGTTTCATCTTCACCCAGTTCAAAATGTAAATTAATTGAGTCAATCCAGTACTGTGGCTGACTGTAGTCTTTTAAATAGATTGTGTTGGGTGTGGTATCTTGTGTCATTAGGTTTCCTGTTTTTATACACTGAAGATACAACAAAATTATTATAAATCAAGAAGTTATATAAATTAATTATATAGCCAGATAAGTATCAGCATAAAATCGTAATATTAAGGCGACTATATAGCCTGTTCCACAGGCATGTATCCCCTTGCAGGACACACTACAACCCCTCAGATTAGCTGAAAATCATAGATCAATAATATGTTCCTGAATCTGCTCAGAGTGGATAAACTCTTCAGACACAGCAAAACCACTTACTGAAATACCCGCTATTTCAACACTCTCTCTATTACCTGTGATCAACGGGTGCCACTCAGGTAATGGCTTACCTTCAGACAATAACCTGTATGCACATGTTTCTGGCAACCATTGATACTCAGATAAATCCATCTTTCGAATAAGCAAACACTCAGGAACCAGGAATTTACGCCTTTGATAATTCCTGCAACAACACTGCTCAATATCTAATAAATGACAACTCACATTAGTAAAAAATAGCTCTGATGTGTCCTCATCCTCCAGCTTCAACAGGCAGCAACGAGCACAGCCATCACATAATGACTCCCATTGCTGATCAGTCAATTCTGTTAGTTTTTTATTTTCCCAAAAAGCCTGACCTGATACATGAGCCATTTAATTCAACCCGCCTTTTCTACCTGTATTAACTCTATACCATTTCCATCCAGGTCACGAAAAAACAAAGCGGCTCGGCCTGAGCGGCTTCGAGTAAAAAAGATATGACGCTCATTCAACTTCTTCTCAACCTCAGCCAGATCATCCACGGCCATCGCAAGGTGTCGATCTCGCCCTCCATGCTCTGGACGACCTGTAACCGGATCAGGGTTATCCACTTCGAGTAAATGAATCTGTTGTGAGCCAATTGTCAGCCATGCCCCGTTAAAACCAAGCTCTGGACGATCATGGCATACCATAAGCCCCAGCACCTCATGATAAAAAGCAACAGACCGTTGTGTATCAGCCACAATCAGACTTATATGATGAATAGATAAAACAGTCACTTTACCCCCAATTTCACATAAAAATGCGTATAATGTGTCGCCTTTAGCGACTTATGACTCCACTGTATTTTACATGAACCCAGATCTCAATCTATTACATCCCTATCCATTTGAAAAACTGGCTAAGCTTAAAGCGGGTATCACACCCAATGAGAAGTTAAACCATATTGCCTTATCCATTGGTGAGCCTAAACACCAGGCACCCGCTTTTGTTCTGGAAGAACTGGTTAAATCATTACCTGCAATCGCTAACTACCCTTTAACTAAAGGTATACCTGAACTACGTCAGTCAATTGCAAACTGGCTAACCCGACGTTTTAAGCTGCCTGAAAACAGCCTGAATATTGAAAAAAACATCTTACCGGTTAACGGCACCCGCGAGGCACTGTTTTCCTTTGCCCAGGCCGTAATTAATCGCAATGAAGATGCCCTGGTTTGCATGCCCAACCCTTTTTATCAAATTTATGAAGGTGCCTGCATTTTAGCCGGTGGCGAACCTTATTTTTATAACACCAGTGCCGAAACAGACTACCTGCCCGACTTTGAAGCCATAGACAATACAGTCTGGCAACGCTGTCAGCTAATTTACATTTGCACCCCGGGCAACCCAACTGGCGCTGTGATTTCAAAAAAACAAATGCAATGGCTGATTAATAAAGCCGAAGAGTTTAATTTTATTATTGCTTCTGATGAATGTTATTCAGAAATTTATTTTAATGACAATGAAGCACCCTGCGGCTTATTAGAAGCCGCAGCAGAAATGGGCAATACCGATTACAGACACTGTGTCGTATTTCATAGCTTATCCAAGCGTTCCAACTTACCCGGCCTGAGGTCTGGCTTTGTTGCCGGCGATGAGAATATTATCCAGGCCTTTTTAAAATATCGCACCTACCATGGCTGCGCGATGTCAGGCCATCACCAGCACGCCAGCATTTGTGCATGGAATGATGAACAACATGTAATTGAAAGCCGCAGCATCTATCGGCAGAAATTTAATACTGTACTGGAAATACTTTCTCCATTCATGGATGTAAAACTACCGGATGCAGGCTTTTACCTGTGGGCAAGAACCCCCATAATAGATACCGATTTTGCACAACAACTATTTGCTGAAAAAAACATAACCGTATTACCCGGGCAGTACCTGTCACGTACTACGGAAAATATAAACCCCGGGGAAAACCATGTTCGTATGGCACTGGTAGCCACACCCGAAGAAACCACTGAAGCGGCACACCGCATTAAACATTTTTTAGAAACAGGGGAATTTTGATCAGGTCAATTTTAATCTAGCCACTAATCAATACCAGGTAGCCAGATCAACAGACAGACTCAATCAAGCATTCCCGGACCCAAAATAAACTGGAGACCCGCATGAGCGATTTACAAAATATTATAGAAGAGGCTTTCGAACGCCGCGCCGACATTACACCCCGTAACGTTGAAACACACGTACGCGAAGCAGTAGAAGAGTGCATCAATATGCTTGATTCAGGTAGCGCACGTGTAGCCGAAAAAGCCGGTGATGACTGGACCGTTAACGAATGGTTAAAAAAAGCCGTACTACTCTCTTTTCGTATTAATGATAATGAGTTTATTAAAGGCGGCTTTACTAATTATTACGACAAAGTTGAATCTAAATTTGCTGATTACAACACAAAAGACTTCCGTGAATCAGGTGTACGCGTTGTACCACCTGCAACGGCACGTAAGGGCGCCTATATTGCACCTAACGTTGTTGTTATGCCCTCCTATGTAAATATCGGCGCTTATGTAGACAGTGGCACCATGGTTGACACATGGGCAACTGTTGGCTCATGTGCTCAAATAGGTAAAAATGTCCATCTGTCTGGCGGTGTTGGTATTGGCGGTGTTTTAGAGCCTCTACAGGCTGCCCCCACTGTTATCGAAGACAACTGCTTTATCGGCGCACGCTCAGAAATAGTTGAGGGTGTGATCGTTGAAGAAGGTTCGGTTATTTCAATGGGTGTATACATTGGCCAGAGTACAAAAATATTTAACCGTGAAACGGGAGAAGTCTCTTATGGACGCGTTCCCAAAGGCTCCGTTGTTGTATCTGGTAACCTGCCATCTAAAGACGGAACATATAGCCTGTACTGCGCTGTAATAGTTAAGCAGGTTGACGCTAAAACATTAAGCAAAACAGGCCTGAATCAACTTCTGCGTGACATAGAATAAAGGATTTGCAGCATAATAGCTGCCGGCGAATAAAACCAGAACATTACGTATTTATTCGCCGACAGCTTGCTATTGAAAAATATGAATAAATTATTTGGAATACCTAACTGCGATACAGTTAAAAAGGCCAGAAAATGGCTCACTGAACATGAAGTCGAATATCAGTTTCACGACTATAAAAAACTGGGTGTAGCAGAAAAAGAACTAAAGACATGGATCAAACAAGTGGGCTGGGAAACGCTATTAAATAAGCGCGGCACCACCTGGCGCAAGCTGGATGAGCAAACAAAAAGTTCTGTCAATGAGTCCTCTGCCATTAAAATCATGCTAGAGAACCCCAGCATTATAAAGCGCCCGGTTTTAGTGAACACTAAAGTAATTCTGGTTGGTTTTAAAACCGAAGAATACGAACAGTTGGAGTAGTTTTAAAACGACTCCTGCTTCTCTATTTACAGCCCTTCACACAACCACAATTCAGCCTCTACAACTGTTTTAAAGGTTCTGGTTTTCTGACCCAGATTACTTGATAAAATGGTATACAGCTTTATGATGGGAGCAGCTAATATATAGTTTGAAAGTATAGCAATTCTGGTATTTTCGCTTTCTCTATTATATTGCCTTCTAATAGCAACAAGCCCCTTAACAAACTCAATATCTATATCACTAAACTCAAGCTCTCTTACATCCCAGAGCGCATTCACATCAGATGCGTATTCAGTTGAATCAAACATGTCTTTTATAGCAGACTCAACCTCTTTTAAAGTTATATGGCCTTGCCCTAATATTGTCAGATAGTTAAATTTACTATTGTATTCTAATTTAATCGGCATTCTTAAAATCTAATTATTACACACTCAAAAACAGATTGGTCTGCCTGGATAGCTACCAATAACACATTATTATACTTTAAAATAAAAAAATACATAGATTTTCTACTCAAAATATAAGCCCCCTTAAGCCCTAAGCACGTATAGCAATACAATTAAAATGATATACGGGCGAATTCAAAAAGAAACACAACGCGCAATAATATCAGTCTATTATGCTACCCAAACTATTCCCTCCCTCTTCATTACCAACAGTGAACTACACAATATTTAAAACAATCGACATTGCTTAGCGATAAAATATTAGACCATAAATATAAAAACCATCCGATTATTACTTTTGTATATAACATAAAAAACACCAGCTATTAATAACGATAATCATTCAGCACACCACTCCTGATGACAAATTGCTCTTTACAATACACCTGAACCAAAAACACCCCCAACTTCTCACTTCTGATATATTTTTCTATACTTAAATACCATTTCCAGCCATAATTTATTTTCTGAATATATATTTTCAGAGTGCAGCCAATACCCAAAACCTTTTAGTTCTAAAATTTTATAAGACATATTTAGAATACAGATGTAAAACCATTTTACAGTTAAGCACTCCCCTTTCAGAGTCTCAGTCCTGGCACACAGAGTAAGGAATCATTATGAACCTGGTCGAAGCAATTCAAATAGAAAAAACCTACCTTAGTGGTGAAGCACAGGTTTCTGCTATTAAACATGCAGATTTCTCAATTGAAACGGCCTCTTTCGTCTCCTTCGTGGGCCCATCAGGCAGTGGTAAGAGCACACTTCTTAATATGATTGGCTGCCTGGATCATCCTTCATCTGGCTCTCTTACAGTTGCCGGTAAAGATGTAAATAGCCTGGATCGATACAGTGCCGCAAAGTTTAGAGGTGAACACATCGGTTTTATCTTTCAGGACTTTAACCTTATACCCGTTCTCACCATAGCCGAAAACATTGAATACCCTCTTATTATGGTACAGAACTGGCCACAACAAAAAAGACAACAACGGGTTAACGAGCTGATGGATGCAGTTGGTATCAGTGATCAGGCAAGTAAATACCCAGATCAGTTATCAGGTGGACAAAAACAAAGAGTCGCCATTGCAAGGGCGCTGGTCACTCATGCAAAACTCATTCTTGCAGATGAACCCACAGCAAACCTGGATCATGACACAGCCTATCGAATTATTGATCTGATGAAAAAAATGCGCAACGATTATGGCACTACATTTATCTTCTCAACACATGATCCCAAAATAATGGATGCTGCGGAGATAATATATACACTGGAAGACGGGCAGATAAAGCAGACAAAGGGAGGCACTAAACATGGGTAGAATTGTCAGAATTGCAGCACGTAACCTTTTACGTTATCGCCGACGTACTGCATTAACTACGTTATTAATTACTATTGGTGTTGTCGCCATGCTGTTATTTCTAAGTGCTTCCGGTTCATTCAAGGCTATGATGGTCGGGCAAATCACCGACTCCATGTTAGGCCACCTGCAAGTCCACAGAAAGGGCTACGTTTCCTCTATCGAAAGCCTGCCCCTTACCATGAACATGAAACCACAAATGATTTCAAAAGTTGAAGCATCATTAAAATCAATCAATGAAATAGAAGCCTGGTCACCCAGAATAAAACTGGGAGCCATGTTCAGTAACTTTGCACAGACAACCAGCATTCGACTAAATGGTATAGACCCTGAAAAAGAAATGGCAACCTGCCCTGAGCTGATGAAACGTATTATTCAGGGTGAAATGAACAAACTACCCGAACCCGGCAAAATTTTAATTCCTGAACTCATCGCCAAAGGGCTAAAGGTTTCACCTGGGGACTCTATCGTCCTTGTTGCAACCAATAAAGATGGCTCAGTTAATGGTATTAATTTTATTGTACAGGGTGTGCTTGAAGGCATATCAGGGCCAGGTGGACGTGATGGATACATGCATATAAATGATGCTCGCCAGTTATTACGCATCGACGATAATGAAGTTAGTGAAATTGTTGTACGCCTTAAAAAGCCCGGAACACTAAAACGGGTAATGTCAAAAATCAAAACCAGCCTGGGTGAAATAACCAGTCAAAAAGGCAAACCCGTATTTGAAATTCACTCCTGGGAAAAGCTGTCACCATTTTCCAATATTGCAAAAATGATAGACCTGATGACATTATTTATAAAAATCATGCTGGTATCTATTGTATTAATTAGTGTTATGAATGTAATGATTATGGCTGTCTACGAGCGTATTCGTGAAATTGGCACTATAGCTGCGATGGGTACCCTGCCATCTAATATATTAAAACTATTTGTCATTGAGGGTTTTTTATTAGGGTTGCTGGGTGCCATTATGGGAACACTTATCAGCATTATCTCCATATTAGTATTACAACAGGCCGAAATAACATTCGCATTTGGGCGCCAGACAGGCCTTGTACTCTACCCTTTGATATCACTGAGTGATATAGCATTTGCATCTATAGTAGTTGTAGTCGTTTCGGTACTTGCCAGTTTACAACCTGCCTGGAAAGCATCTCGAATGAACCCCATAGATGCATTACGTCACGTATAGGAACTTAAATGAAATGTCTCTTACCTTTATTACTGATTTATACTTTTTCTTTATCTGCATTTGCCATTGATGGTACAGAACTTTTAATTGATATAGACCGTCGATTACAACCTGAATCATATGAGATGTATCGCAAACTTATAAATATTGAACCTGATGGAGACAGGAAAGAATTTGTACTCTATACCGTAAAGAAAGGAAAAGATAACGTTGTTGCCTTATTTTTAGACCCACCAGGTGAAAAAGGCCGTAGCAGTTTACGCCAGGGTGAAAATATGTGGCTTTATATACCAAATGTGGGCAGACCATTACGAATAACAAGTTTACAATCTGTTATTGGCGGCGTTTTTAATAATTCTGACTTACTCAGACTGGATTACAGCACTGAATATAACGTTAAATCAATAACTGAAGAAAAATCAAAATATTTACTTACGCTCAAAGCAAAAAATAACAGCATTGCATATGACCAGCTTGTCATGTGGGTTGATAAAAAAAACAAAGTCCCTACGAAGATAGAGGCATATGCTGCAAGTGGATTACTGATAAAAACACTTAATTACAGCAAGATAAAAGACTTTGGAAATGGAATCATTCGACCATCAATGCTAGAAACTGACAGCCCTTTATACAAAGGCTATAAATCTGTCATGCTTTTTGATGGCATCAAAGAGCGCCAGTTTGAAAATAAAGTATTCACTTTAAATTACATGTCTAAAGTAGGTGAACTACGTCAGTGAATAAACTGAGCTTAAGCTTTTTTTTACTGGCATTTACCCTTCAAGCAGAAGAATATAATTTCGATATATCCAGTTACGAGAAACCCGACTATGAGATAGATGGTTATATCGAACTATTCCATACCCACTCAAGACTAAACACAAACAGCGCTCTTTATAATTTATTTCTGTCCACAAGCAATCCCGTTAGCGTTAATAACCAATACTCTGCAGAATTACAGCTAAGCGGAGTTTATCGTTTCAGTAAAAATCAGGTTCATTTTCAATATTCAGCAGAATCTCAGCATTCTGATATTTCAGATACGTATAACGATTCTTTATTTTATCAATTTTACTATACAAACAACCAATTCAATAATTTTACTATTGATATAGGAAAACGCATTCAAAAGTGGGGCAAAGGCTATGCCTGGAATCCAGTTGGTTTTATTGAAAGAAAAAAAGACCCTGATGACCCGGAATTAAGTCGAGAAGGTTACCTCATGCTAACGGGTGATTATGTACAAAGCTACAACCAGAGCCTGAAGACCATATCAATCATGCCAGTGATACTACCTGTAACTAATGATATCAATAAACACTTTTCAGTGGAAGAAGACACTAATTTTGCAGTAAAAGCCTATCTACTCTATCGAAATATTGATATTGATTTTATGTTTTTAAGCAAAGGCAGCAAGGCAGCGCGACTAGGATTTGATTTTTCAGCCAACCTGTCCTCCAGCTTCGAAATACATGGTGAGTACGCTTATATAAAAGATGAGAATCTCATTCAACTAGACAATCAAAGCCAACTGATTTCTCAGCATAAAAATGTCATTCAGTCCTTACTTGGTTTTCGGTATCTCACAGAAAATGAAATAACCTGGATTGGTGAGTACTACCATAATGGCTCAGGATACAGCAAACAACAGTTAGAAGAGTTTTTTAAATTAGCAGAGAATGACTTTCAAACCAGCCCTCAGCTTCTATCATTAACTCAACAGGCAAGTGCCAGTGGCTATGGAAACATTAATCCAGGTAAAGACTACCTCTATCTAAGCGTCTCAAAAAAAGAGCCTTTTGATCTTGTTTACTTTAATTTAAGAACAAGCAGCATTATGAATATACATGACAGCAGCTACTCATTAACACCTGAACTTATATATTCCGGCTTTAACAATAGTGAAATACGACTTAGAACAAGTTTTTTACAGGGGAATAAATATTCAGAATTTGCTGAAAAGCCAAATGACTGGAAGTTTGATTTCAGGTTTCGTTATTATTTTTAAACAGTGCATCTATAAAAGCAACTTTAATAACCTTAAATAAAATCAGACAAGCTCTCAAACACTTATATTTCACCCAGACCTTTTAAAAAATCCTCACATAACCATAACTCAGCTTCTTCTATAGATTTAAATGCTCGCGTTTTCTGTTTTAAATTTTTTGATAAAATAGTATATATTTTTATCAGCGGAGCAGATAATGAAGAGTTAGATAATAAGGCAATTTTTGCATCACCCCTTTTATCATTATATTTTTTACGCAAAGAAATGAATTTTTTTATAAGCTCTATATCAATATGGTCAAATAACAACTCACGCATATCCCATAAAGAATTAACATTCGAAGGAATAATATCTGAGTCAAAAATTTCTTCCATTCTCAACTCTGCATCCTCAATAGTCGCATTACCTTTAGCAACTATCAAAAGATAATTTAGATCTTTATTATATTTTAACTCAATTGACATTATTTAATTCAACATATAATCCATTATTTAACACAAACGACACCCTTAATCACACCTAATTTAAAAACACTTTTATGCTTAATATATAAAATTAAAACATCACCACTTTACAAAAAATCACATTCATTTATATCACTAAAAACATAAGGTCGTATTTATAAAAACAACTAAAATAATTTACTCCACTAACCTTGAAGCAAAATATATACTGGTTTTTAATGACTGAATATTATCATCTAAACTTTGTAATACTCCTGTTTGAATCTCATTTTTTTCAATTAACACTACACAATTTTTTTCTATATCAGTCTTGTCAACCTGTTCAGGCACTAATATCTTAGACGCCAGCTTTCTTTTATCGACTAAACTTAAAGCACCACCTGACTCTAAAATAACTTCATTGTTAATGCCCTCTGAAAAATTGCCCGAGCAATCTTTAAAACGCTTAAAAAATGCATCTCTAAAGCTATCCAGAGTCAACGTAATATCCTGTTTGCTATAAGTCACATCATCAATATATGTTAATAACGCCTGTTTATGCTCCGCTAATAACTGTTTCTTTGTATTTAAGACATCTTTTTTATATTTTAACGCTGTATTTTTTTCAACATCAACTTTATCTACCGCAGAAACCATAGATTTATTTTCAATAACTGGGCTGGAATCAATATCTAACAAGTGCTCTAAAGTCTTCCCCGAAAGCTGTTTACGCCATGCATCAGTTAACGAACTGTCTTCAATCTGTTGTGACAACAGGCTAATAAAATGCTCACTCAAACGATCAAAACAACGACTTGAATCTGCATCCGGACGAAACACTCTTACAGGGATCTGAGAGCAAACAGCTGAAGATACTGTTGCATCTCTATTAACAAAACCTAAATAGGCAGGATGATAACCAATGTATTTTGCCACAGCCCCTGAAAAACGTTTAAAAATTTTACGTGCATCAAACTCAGAAATAGCCTGGTTAACAACAACATTAATACGCTTACGATATTTTCTCTTACGTAACATCCTTAACAAAGAAAAAGCATCTGTCAATGATGTCGGTTCTGGCGTAATCAACACAATACTTTGATGAGCCATTTCAATAAAATCAAGTACATTGTTATGAATACCTGCTGAGGTATCCACCAGGACCACATCATACACCTGTTCTAGTTCAGAAAATGCCTCTAATAAATACGTCTGTGCTGAGCGTTCAAGAACACTAAAATCAACGACCCCTGAGGCTCCAGGAATAAAACTGATACCATTAGAATAGACAATAACCTCTGATATAGATTTCTCACCACTCAGCACATGCTGTAAATTATATTCAGGCACTTCATGTAAAAGAATATTAATATTGGCAAGATTAGTATCTGCATCAAATAAACAGACTTTTTTACCCTGCCTGGCCATAGCAATACCCAGATTAACAGTTAACGTTGTTTTACCAACACCACCCTTGCCACTGCTTATGGCAATTACTTCGCTACGGCCTGTTATCATATATTTTAATCTACTGCACTTTAACTACTTCAATATATATAGTTTACGAGCTCATCACCCTTATTTGCAATAACTTACCATTATTTATCATATTTTTTTCATTAAATTACCCAATTAATAAAAAGTGACAAATTTTTAAAGATTTCACTTTATCAATGAATAAATGGATACCCAATCATCTTTTACAATATAGTTATTTACTTATATTTCAATAACTTAATAATAGAGAATAATGAGCTAATCCAGTCATTAAATTTCATTATGTGATATTTACACATATGATTTAACTAATATAGGCTATCCATTCATCTAATTTCTAATTAAAAAGGTCTTTTTTTGTATTTTATGCCTTTAAATTGTTGACAAGATCATTTTCTATAATAATATTAGTAAGATGCGTAACAATGCGGTTAAGTTACTTGAAGATATTGAAACGAATAAGCTCCCTTCTCTACCTCACGTCCTGGTAAAAATTTTACAGGCCTGTCGAGATAAAGATATCAGTTTTGACTCTCTATCTGAAATTATTAGTCAGGATGCATCACTCACTACAAAGGTTATTAAAGCGGCCAACTCGCCGGTGTACGGTCGTGCTCGCCACCTAAACTCACTAAAACATACACTCATGTTTCTGGGTTTTGACACGATTAAATCTATTGCAATTACAGCAAGTATCAAACAGTTTTTTTCTGAATATAATAATCAAAAAACACATTTTCTTAAAACCTTCTGGCATCGCTCTCTCTCCTGCGCCACTATTTCTCGCTCACTGGCCGAGCTCACCTCCTACCAATATCCTGAAGAAGCCTATATATCCGGTTTATTACATGACATTGGTAAATTAATTATTGAACCGAGAGCAGATGAAGAATATAAATTATATAAACATAACACTTTCCCAGCCGATACAATTTTAAAGCAAGAGCAGCAAATTGCAGGTATCAGTCACCCTGAACTGGCTGCCATTATGCTAGAAAAATGGAACATGCCAGATGTTATATGTGATGCAATTCGATACCACCACTTCAGTACCGATGAAATGCAACAAGCCCATCTGCTGGCAAAAATAGTCCATTTTTCCAGTTTATTAACCTCTGATATACCAACGAATAAGCGATCAATAATAACTGACACAGGCATCCGTTTATTTGATTTATCTGAATCTGTTATCAGTACAATGGTTAAACAGGCAGAAGAGGAAACACAATCACTCGCCGCTTCTATGGATATTGATATTAGCTCAGTCGAACCTGAAACCATCCAGCACAAAGATGAAGCAAAACAAATTCAACTGGCCAGAGAAGTCAGGGATAACTCATTAGTACAAAACAGTCAGAATGTTATTAACACCTATTCCAACGATTTCTTTGAATCTATACAACAGTCGATTAGTTTATTATTTGGTATAAATAATAGTTTATATTTAAATCTGGATGATAATCAGCAATTTTTAAGTGTTGCAAAAAAACAACACAGTACTGGCACCTATTTTTTTGAAGACCTTAAAATCAATATACATAGTAACTGCGTTGTATCACAATGTTTAAATCAAAAACAAATAATAGATAGTTTTTCAGAAGCCTCATCTATAAACATTATTGATGAACAAATAGCACACGGCCTGAAATCAGAAGGTTTTATTGGCCTGCCCATTTCATATAGCAATCAAATACAGGGTGTTATTTTATTGGGTAGCAGCCATGCTAAAGCTATAAATCTTCTTAAAAACACATCTTTACTTAAACTGTTTTCCGATAATTTATCTAATAAAATCCAACAACATCTGAATCACAGTCAAAAAATTTCTGATATAACTCAAAAAAATAACGATGTTTTTTTAGAGAGAGCAAGAAAAACAGTCCATGAAGTTAATAACCCCTTAACAATTATAAAAAACTACCTTGAATTATTATCTAAAAAATTAAACAATGACAATCCTGTACAAACTGATATTAATACAATAAAACAGGAAATAAATCGCATTAGTAACATTATAGTGAGATGCAAAGATATACCAGACATTCAAATTACAGAATTAGGCGATACAAATATAAATACACTTGTAACTGAACTCCTGGGTATATATAAGGCATCTTTATTTGCAACACATAACATTAAGTCTACACTCAATCTCGATAATGCACTTAATCCAGCTCAACTGGACAGTAACAGCATTAAACAGATCATTACCAATTTACTTAAAAACTCAGTAGAAGCTATACAATCTGATGGTGAAATAAAAATAACAACAGGGACAATCAATATCAATGGAAAGAACTATATTGAACTTAAGCTGGAAGACAATGGGCCTGGAATACCTGATGAGATAATGAAAAATCTCTATAACCCGATTACAACGACCAAAGGAAAGAATCATTCAGGCTTAGGCTTAAGCATTACAAAAAATTTAGTCGATAGAAATGGCGGCTCAATTAGTTGTAAAACAAATGAAACGGGTACTATTTTTAGTATCCAGTTTCCTGAAACGAAATAATTGATCTTAAAATATTTTAAGCATCATCTCTGTAAATGAAAATAGGCCTGTAGTATGCCAGAGAAGACTAACAAGTATATTAACAATGAATTACTCTCAGCCAGTAATAGCACATGCCTTGCTGAAAAAATTCTAATAGTCGATGATGAAAAACTCCATCAATATAGCCTGATGGAGTTAATGAAACAAAATGGATACGACGTTGACTGTGTGAGTAATGGTGATGCCGCAATTGATCGAATCAAACTAAAAAATATAGGCATTGTCCTTCTTGACCTGAATATGGATGGCACAAACGGTGAAGATGTGATGCGTTTCATTTCTAAAAATGAAATAAATACCACTATTAT
Source organism: Gammaproteobacteria bacterium (assembly GCA_016744065.1). Lineage (GTDB taxonomy): Bacteria > Pseudomonadota > Gammaproteobacteria > SZUA-229 > SZUA-229 > SZUA-229. The sequence goes on along the minus strand of JADGFA010000001.1, from coordinate 27,430 downwards.
TGTGGTAAGTGGTGAAACTTCATTTGAAGCTGCAGAAAATGCCCTTAAACATGGTGCTTATGACTATATTCGAAAACCCTATTCTATAGATAACTTATTAAACTCTGTAAATAATGCTACAAAAAAACGTCAATTAGAATCTGATAATCAAAAAATGCATTTACAGCTCAGAGAGTCTGAAAAGCTACACCGTTACATAGTCAACAAATCTCCTGACATTGTTTATATACTTGACAACGACGGCCGCTTCACTTTTATTAACAAGCGTATTGAAACGCTACTTGGCTATAAAGTAAAAGAAGTTATTGGAAAGCATTATACCGAATTAGTACATGATGATGACATGGAAAAAGCCAGATTTAAATTTAATGAACGTCGCACTGGAAAACGTGCAAGCATTAACATTGAATTAAAGCTAAAGTGTAAGAATAACGACCAGCCTCGTAACTTTGACAATAGAATACTACCCATAGAAATAAATTCAGTGGGCGTTTATAACACTCATGACACAGATTCCAATAAAAAATTTATTGGAACTTATGGTATTGCTCGCGATATTACTGACCGTATTGAAGCAGAAGAAATTATTCGTTTTCAGGCATATCATGACATGCTCACTCGCCTGCCAAATCGTACCTTGTTAAACGACCGTTTAAACCAGGCATTAACCCATGCCCGTCGTAATAAAAATAATTTATCCGTTATGTTCCTGGATCTTGATCGCTTCAAAATGATTAATGATACTTTAGGACACATTGTCGGTGACCATCTATTACAGGCCGTTGCCATGCGCTTACGCCATTGCTTACGGGAAGGCGATACTTTAGCTCGTTTAGGTGGCGATGAATTCACCCTGTTGCTACCCGAAGTAAATAGCAAAAAAGATGCTGAACTAATTGCTAAAAAAATAATTAAATCATTGAAAATGCCTTTTAAAATTGATAACCATGAATTATTTATCAGTACCAGCATAGGCATTTCACATTTCCCTGAAGATGGTGAGTCAATCGATTCTCTTATTAAACATGCAGATATTGCTATGTACTCTGTTAAAGGTAACGGCAAAAATGGTTATCAATTTTATGATAATAATATGATAAATGCCTATTCCAAGCACCTGTCGCTTGAGAATGATTTGCGCAGAGCATTAGATAATGAACAGTTTGAAATTTATTATCAACCACAAATAAACATAGAAACCCGTGAAGTTTTTGCTATGGAAGCGCTAATACGCTGGAACCATCCTGAACGTGGCATGATAACCCCGGGGGAGTTTATTGAACTGGCCGAAGAAACGCACTTAATCAAACAAATAGGCAACTGGATTTTACAAAATGCCTGCGCCGAACTTAAACACTGGCGTAATATGGGGCTAGATAATATTCGTGTTGCCATTAATGTATCTGCTATTCAACTTGAACAGAGTGATTTTGTTGACTATGTTTTAAATATTCTAGCTAAAAATGAAATTCCTGCTAAATACCTTGAAATAGAAATAACAGAAAATACATTAATGCACGATACCGATGACGGTGTACTTAAATTGAGAGAGTTAAGTGCCCACGGAATAAAAATAGCCATTGATGATTTTGGTACAGGTTACTCATCATTAAACTATTTAAAGCGTCTACCGATTGATACACTTAAAATAGACCAGTCTTTCATCAGAGATATGTCAAACAGTGATGAAGACTCATCTATCATTAAGGCCATTATCGCAATGGCTAAAGGCCTAAACCTGAATATTATATCTGAAGGTGTTGAGACCGTAGCCCAATCTGATCAATTAAGAGCCTGGCGTTGTAAAAATATGCAGGGATTCCTGTTCGGTCGCCCCATGCCCTGCTTCGAGGCACTGGACATGTTAAAAAACAATACACAGATAAAAATGCATCTGGTTAAATAATAAAGAATAATTATAAATAAACTAAAGGCATCCATCATGGCTAGCCTTAAATTATTAAAATCCAGGCTGCCTCTTTAATATGAGATAACTAATCTACCAGTTTTCACCCAGCAATTCAAAATGCGCCTGAGGGTGCAGACAAGCTGGACATACATCGGGTGCCTCTTCAGATTCATGAAGGTAACCACAATTTCGACAACGCCAGATAACCTTCCCATTCCTTTTAAAAACTTTCCCTGACTCAAGATTATCCGCAAGGTCTTTATATCTTTTACCATGTTGCTTTTCTGCAATTGAAATTGCATCAAATGCAGCGGCAATCTGATTAAAACCTTCTTCTCTGGCAACGGCTGCAAACGCTGGATACATTTCTGACCATTCATGCTCTTCTCCTGCTGCGGCATCCCTTAAGTTTTCAAGTGTTGTGCCAATTTTACCTGCAGAAAATACATCTGTTATTTCAATATCACCGCCTTCCAGAAACTTAAAAAATCTCTTTGCATGCTCTTTCTCCTGATTCGCTGTCTCTTCAAATATACTCGCTATTTGAACCAGACCCTCCTTTTTAGCTGCGCCCGCAAAATAGGTATACCTGTTCCTCGCCTGTGACTCACCAGAAAAAGCAATAAGCAGGTTTTTTTCTGTTTCTGACCCTTTGATACTTTTAGCCATTATTCTCTCCACTATTAAACTTACTCTTATTCATTACTCTACTACTCATTCGGAAAAATTTTAAATTAATTAATATTATCAATTTGATTAAAAAAAACTATCAATATTATTGCTAAACACAGAATATCAATTATCATCAGGCTAAACCTTGTCCTGTATCCATAAAAACCTGTAAAACCCAATACTCCCGGAAACAAACAGCTAATTTTTATTAAAAATGATAGCATAAACCGCATACTGACCTCAAAGGAGTAGAAATATACACCAGGTAGATACTTCCAGAGCATAAGAAAACCTTAATATTTAAGCTTTATCATATGATTCCCGTATATACATTATCTATTTTAATAAATATGAAGCTCAATTTTAACAAAGCATTTTTCATCAAAATACTGATCATCTATATGATTAATGCCTTATTGTTTCTGTCATCTATTGAATTACATATACACACCAAGGAAACAGCCTCCTATGCCAGTCACGGCTCTGCTGTTTCTATTACAGCACTATCTAATGATCTTGCCGACATGGCAAATGAAATAGAAGTCAGTCCAGATGGTATGTTACATGCTCAACACAATATACCTAACTTACTGGTAATTTTTTTATTACTCACACTCATTATTATTGCCTTTAATCCGATTTCCATTTCTCGAATAAAAGATACTCATACTCCGTCTGAACTGCCATTTTACGGCACGCCTTTATTAAGAGCTCCGCCTCAATAAACACCTGAAAACCCCATATTTACCTTGCATCATTACGCGTTAATTTATATCACGTAATTACGGCTTAATTTCGCATAATTTTTTTATGCCTATTTGTTCAGGAGTTTTAAATGAAACTAAAATTCATTATTGCCAATTTTTATATATTCACACTCTGTATATTCGTCATGTTATTAAATATACCTGCCGCTACTGCAACACAATGGACTTTACAGAGTAGCGTAGCCCAGGCGATGTCTGCATCACCTGAGTTGAAACAGTCAAACGCTAAAATCGGCTCTCGTAACGCCGACCTGACACTATCCACAATGTGGCCAGACCCCAGCATTGAATTAAAAATTGATAATCAGATGGGGCGAGATGATGGTTCCGATAACTATAGCCTGTCTGAAATAACCATCAGTCAGGATATTCCGTTATCACGTATTAAACATCAAAAAAGGGTAGCAGAAGCACAACTCAGTGCAGCCATGCACTTAAAAAGTAACGATACACTAATACTACAGAATCGTGTTTCTAAAATATTTTATAAATTACAATTTTCCTTGGCAACATATGAATTAAGTAAAAAACGCGTCAAGCTAGCCGACAGGCTTAATACATCAAGCGCTAAAAACAACAATGACACTATGATACGTTATTTAACGCCATTAGAAAAAATGCGCCTTGGTATTATTAGCGAAAAAGCACATCAGGAAGCAGCGGCAGCAGAAGGCAAACTTCAAGAAACACTCACTGAGTTTTATAAGTTATTAGGTATCAATAACAATAGCAACGTAACTGTACCTGAGTTATTACCTGTTATAACAATACCGAAACTAAATACTTTAATCGAGCTACAGATAAAACACCCCCTACTCTCTAACCAGCAACAGAATCTACAGGCTGCAACAAGTGAAGTTAACCTGGCTCGTAGCTCGGCGATGAAAGATCCTTCTATTAGTTTAAATCGACTACGAGAAAATTTTTCCAGCGGTACAGAAGATGTCTATGGCATTATGTTTAATATTGAAATTCCAATACATAACCGTAAAAACTCAAAAGTAAGCAAAGCCAATTACAATGCCAGCCAACAACGCATTGAACTGGCACGCTTAAAACGGGATTTACAGATTAATTTAAACCAGAGCTACACGCATCTGAATCACATAATTAACCAGGCTTCTGAATACAAAAAGAAAGTACTTAAACCTGCCACTAAAATACTCACTTTAACGGATAAAGGTTTTATCACTGGTGAATTAAATATTTTATCTCTGATTGATGCAAATAACACTTATTTTGAATCCTATACACAATACCTGGATTTAATCTATCAATCATGGATTGAATTAACAGAAATGAATTTATATGCAGGCCAGTTTATCAATCTGAATACAGGCCTGTCAGACACTAACAATACTGGAGTTAAATAAGATGATTTCAGCTCTATTGCGTTTTTCTTTAATACAGAGGTTAATGGTAATACTCATTACATTGGGCATTTCAGTAGCAGGTATCTGGTCATTTAAAAACTTACCCATTGATGCCTTTCCTGATATTTCATCACCTCAGGTACAAATTATTATTAAGGCACCGGGCATGTCTCCAACAGAGGTTGAACAGCGCATTACCTTTCCTGTTGAAACAGAAATGCAAGGCCTGCCTGGACAAAAAATTCTTCGATCAACAACTAAATATGCACTCAGTATCATCGTTGTTGATTTTGAAGATAATGTTGATATATATCATGCCCGCAACCTGGTAAATGAACGCCTTAATCAGGTCTGGTCTTCATTACCGGCAGGTGTTGACGGTGGACTTGCACCTATTACAACACCACTGGGTGAGATATATATGTACCGTATTATTGGTGAAAACTACACTAACCAGGAATTACGCAGTCTGCAAGACTGGGTCATAAGACCTCATTTACGCCAGGTTGAGGGTGTAGCTGATATTAACTCACTCGGTGGTGAAGTACGTAATTATGAAGTTGCAATCAAACCTGATGCACTGGTAAAACACGGTATATCCATTAATGAAATAGAACGGGCACTTGCAGAGAACAACCGTAATGCGGGTGGTGACCGTATCAACAGAGATAATGAAATTATTCTGGTACGTACGCTGGGCAAACTACATGATGCTGAAGACATTAGAAATATAACTATCCGCACGCGTTATGGTACACCACTACACATACGTGATGTAGCAGAGGTTCGCAGTGGTAGCATGACACGTTATGGGGCTGTTACAGCCAACGGGGAAGGGGAAGTCGTGACAGGCCTTGTATTATTACGCAAAGGCGCTAACAGCTTAAAAACAGTAGAGGGTACTAAAAAAGCATTTGAATCTTTAAAATCTATCCTGCCAGATGACATAACCATTGAGGTATTTTACGATCGTACAGAATTAATCACCAAGGCTGTCTGGACTGTTGAAAAAGCACTGGGTGAAGCAGTTATTCTAGTCCTGCTTGTATTAATTATTATGTTAGGTGATATACGTAGTGCATTAACTGTTGCAGTTATTCTACCCTTATCTGTTTTGTTTACTTTCATAATGATGAATTTATTTGGTGTATCAGCTAACCTGATGTCACTGGGTGGACTGACCATAGCTATTGGCATTCTTGTAGATGCAGCCGTAGTAGTGGTAGAAAATATACATAGCCACTTCAGTAAAGGAGCAAAAGGTTTAAATAAATTACATTTAATTTATCGAGCCGTGCTTGAAGTTTCTGCACCGGTTATATCAGGAATATTAATAATTGTTGCCGTATTCCTGCCCCTGTTTAGTCTTAGTGGGCTAGAAGGCAAAATGTTTACACCACTAGCCGTGACTATCAGTTTTGCTCTCCTTGCCTCATTAGCTCTGTCATTAACGGTTATTCCTGTCATCGCAAGTTTCTTTATGAAGGTCCACGATGAACCACATAAAGAAAAAGAGGGCCGCTTAATTAGAGGATTAAAATACATTTACCTACCTGTGATGAATATGGCATTAGTGTATCGAAAAACGGCTGTTGCAATTGCTCTGATTGCATTAATGGCGACTGCTCCATTATTCACTCAGATCGGTAAAGAGTTTATGCCAACCATGGACGAAGGTAATACGGTCATAATTATTGAAAAAGATCCGAGTATTACACTTGAGAAGTCTATCGAAATGGATGCGCCTTTTCAAAAGGCCATGATGCAACTACCCGAAATCACAGGCATTACATCAAGAACCGGTGCTGATGAATTGCGCATGGACCCAATGGGTTTGTACCAGACGGATAATTTTATAATCACTAAACCCAGAGAACAGTGGGATATTACATTAAAAGAGTTCAAAGAAAATCTACGTAAAATACTTTCTCGTTTTGAAAATATTGAATACGCTTTTACTCAGCCTATCGATATGCGGGTATCTGAAATGTTAACCGGCGTTCGCTCAGCTATGGCCATTAAACTCTATGGTGATGAGTTATCTATACTCGATCAAAAATCGGCTGAAATTGAAAAACTGGTAAAAAACATAGAGGGTGCCGTTGATGTTTTTAGAACCGATATTTCTGGCCAGCAATATCTGCAAATAGATATTAACCAGAAAGCCATTTCCAGATATGGAATAAATGTTGAAGACATTAACTCGCTGGTTGAATCGGCTATTGGTGGAACAGTGGTAACCAGTATACTTGAAAACAACAGACCCATAAATGTACTCATACGTTATGAAGAAAAATACCGTAACTCTCCTGAGTCTATTAAGAAAATGCTGGTTAGCATCCCGAACGGCAACAAAATACCACTTAGTAAACTGGCAGATATTAAAGTCGTTGATGGCCCGATTCAAATAATTCGTGAATCAGCCAAACGTCAGATAGTCATACAGTCTAATGTGGAAAATCGTGATGTAGTGAGTTTTGTAAAGGATGTACAGGAGACCATTACAAAAAACATTGAATTACCTTCTGGCTATTATGTGACCTTCGGGGGGCAGTTTGAAAACCAGCAACGTGCAGCCAAAACACTAACACTTGTAGTACCAATCGCAATTGCTTTAATTTTCATCATGCTATTCACTACCTTCAGGTCTATATTGCAGGCTGGGCTTATATTGCTCAATATACCATTTGCAATGATAGGTGGCGTTATAAGCCTGTATATATCGGGCCTGTACCTTTCCGTCCCCGCATCAGTTGGTTTTATAACACTGTTTGGTGTTGCCGTATTAAATGGCGTTGTGATGGTAAGTTATTTTAACCAGTTAAGGCAAACGGGTTTGAGCCTGGTTGACTCTGTAAAACAGGGGGCTGAACGTCGACTCAGACCTGTTTTAATGACAGCATTAATCGCAAGTTTTGGCTTATTTCCTTTACTTACCGCAACAGGCCCTGGGTCAGAGCTTCAGCAACCCCTGGCTGTTGTTGTGATTGGCGGGCTGATTACATCTACTTTATTAACATTGATTTTACTCCCTGCTCTATACGCATGGATGGAAGAAAAACTTGAAAAAAGAATGGAAAAAAATTCATGAAAAAACTATCTATGGTGGTACATAAATCACTCCAGCAGACATTAGCTGACTACTTACGTAGCCAAAACCTGAAAACATTTATGTTTACCCACATCGAAGAACATAGCTCCCATGTAGAAAAAGATAGCTCTTTATCTGCCCGAGACAAGGTCGTGGGCTACGTACCACAGGTTCGACTTGATATTATTCTCGATGAAAAAGATATTAAGTTATTACTGGAAAAAACACGCAACTATGACACTACTTTTAAAGGAAAAGGTATTTACTGGATAACAAACATTGATGAGTTTGGTGAATTATAAAATAAGCACCATAAAAATTATTTTTAATTTTATTAAATATTCTCATATTATCGACTTATTGCCTGAGTAGAATGATCTACTCAGGATCAAACCTGCTCAAAACCAGGTTTCTACTATCTAATTTTTTACTTCTATTTCAATAAACCCTTCAAGGTACTTAACCGCCTTACCAGAAATTAACACTCGCTCACCCCTTTGCTCACAAATTAATTCACCACCACGAGCAGATAGTTGCTTGGCCGATAACCGGCACTTACCTAACCTCTCTGTCCAATAAGGCATTAACTCAGTATATAAAGAACCGGTAACAGAGTCCTCCAGTATACCCAGTTTTGGTGCAAATAATCTTGCTACAAAATCATATTTTTTTGAAATGGCAGTAATAGCAACTCCTCTTAAGTCCAGTTTTTGCAAATAATCATGATTTGGAACTATCTCAGAAATTGTCTTTTCGTCTTCAAATACAAGGATATAATCCTCACTCTTAAAACATCCTATTACCTGGTAACCCGACTCTTTTATTTTCAGGCCTTTTATAATGTTTTCTGGTATTTCACATTTTTCAGGCTCCTGCGAAGGAAAATCAAGAACCAGTAAATCATTTTGTTTTGCAACGAATAGCTTTCCAGAAAGCGACTCAAACTCAATTACAGCTTCGTTATAATTTAACTCATTGAAAATAACAAATGCAGAAGCCAGGGTCGCATGACCACATAGTTTAACTTCAGCAACCGGCGTGAACCAACGTATGCTATAGCCCTTTTCTGTTGGCACAAAAAACGCTGTTTCCGCAAGGTTATTTTCTTCTGCTATCGATTGCATAACATCATCACTTAACCAGAAATCCAACGGGACAACGGCTGCAGGATTACCTTCAAAGGACTTAGCTGCAAAAGCATCTATTTGATAAATTGCTAATTTCATATGATATTTAAAATAATATTGTTTATTAAAAAACGCTATATATAGCCTGGTATCAGTTTTAAACTTTCTTCTTCGGCTAACCTTTTAACCTCCTTTGCAGAAAAACTATTTCTGGCTTCTGACAACGACATGAGATTTCTCAAAATACCTGAATGAAACCATCTGGCCCGTGTAATTAATAGCCCCCTGCTATGGTCCGTATTCTTCTTTATTGCCCAGATAAACATACCCTGATCATTATCCACTCCCTGTATATTTTTGCTTTTTCAAACTCAACCTATGATTTACCCCCGAAATTATCATTGTCCAAGCCACAGTCAATACCCTGTCATTCATCTTCCTTGCCAGCACTCAATATAGATCTTATATTTAAATTGATAATCAGGAAAACAATAAAACTATTTATTTAATTAAAATCAATAACTTATATAGCTTATAGCAGAATTCTATAAAAAAACACCTAATATCGGTTAATACTACCCCGTGCTTATGCTATTCTCTCGCGCCCTGCATTATTACCGGCAGTTTATCACTCAATTTTTAGAGGTTACCCCATGGCGATTCAACGTACTTTTTCAATAGTTAAACCCGATGCCGTTGCAAAAAATGTAATTGGCAAAATTTACAGTCGTTTTGAAAAAGGCGGCCTTAAAATAATTGCTTCAAAAATGCTGCAATTAACAAAGGAACAGGCTGAAGGCTTTTATGCTGTTCATAAAGAACGCCCTTTTTATGGCGAATTAGTCAATTTCATGATTTCTGGCCCAGTTATGGTGCAGGTATTAGAAGGTGAAAATGCAATTGCACGTAATCGTGAACTTATGGGTGCAACTAACCCTGCAGAGGCAGACGAAGGCACAATACGTCGTGATTTCGCTGATAGCCTGGATGAAAATGCAGTACATGGTTCAGATGCTCCTGAAACAGCAGCAGAAGAAATTAAGTTTTTCTTCAGTGATGAAGAGCTGTGTAAAAGAATACGCTAAAAAATCAGCTGAAAAAACGGGGGGCTACTCAGTAGGCCCCCGCTATTCTGAGACCAGGCAATAAGATTAATAGTAACTTTTTAAATAGTTTATAAATACACCATTAATATCAGATGTAAATAGTGAATTAGTTACTCATTAATAATTCATTATATTATCCAGTTCATCCTGAGTGAATAATTGTTCAACCAATGGAAACAACTGCCTTTCTTCCAATCTGGTATGGTCATATAGTAATTGACCAAATTCATTTAATAATTGATAGTTACCTTTAGCAATATTTACAACCATACTTTCTAGTATTTTATGTTCTTTCTTTAATTGCTGGCATATTTTTGATATTTCTTCACTCTTTTTTTCTGCTACATTAAAAATTGTATTTTCTTCTATTTTAAAATGCCTTATCCACTGGGTTTCAAAAGCGGCTTTAAGTTGAAAACAAAATGCCTTTACTTCATCGACTGCAGATTCTTCTTTCAAAATGTCTTTACATTTTTTAGCCAGGACAAGCGATTGATGATGCTCTTTTGATAAAAGCTGTAACTGTTCAATTCGTTTCATTTAAATCACATATAATCATGAATAACTACCTTTCAACTGGATTCAAAATACCATAATTCATATAAAAACATCCACATTAAATTTACAGATTAGAATCTGAGATGCCTTTCTATAAAAAATGCCTCTATAAAAAATATTATCTGGACATTATTTACACTTTTTTATTTATTACTAACTGAATTACCTGCTTCAACAACATTCACTGCTCAAGCAATATAAGATACGACTAATAATGCATTCATTAATGAGAATTATTTACATTAATATAATTTACCATGAAAGCCTCTCCTTACAGTTTGTAACATTATTAATTTCTTCGATACTCTATAATGACATTAACATTAATCTGATATGGAGACTTAAATGCTATCAATCAATTCAGACGCACCCAACTTTACAAGCACTAACCAGAATAGTGACCCTGTAAATCTATCAGATTTTAATGGTAAGAAGAACGTTGTACTCTACTTTTACCCTAAAGACGACACGCCAGGCTGCACTATTGAAGCAAACCAGTTTAGTGACTTCGTAAAGGAGTTTGATAAATTAGATACTGTCATTTTTGGTGTTAGTAAAGATAACTGCGACAGCCACCAGGCTTTTATTAATAAATTTTCATTACAGATTAATTTACTTGCAGATACCAATGGCAGCTTATGTGACACTTATGGGGTATGGCAGGAAAAAGAAAAAAATAATCAGAAAAAAATGGGCATCGTTCGCTCAACTTTCATTATTAATAAATCCGGATTATTAATAGATGTCGAATACAATGTAACGGCTGATGGTCATGCAAAAAAGGTACTAAATAAAATTAAGGCAATAGAGCATGAAATTTAAATACTATTGCATATAATCAGTATTCATAACGACCTGCTTTCACTTCAATATTATAAATTAAATCATTTCAATTATTCAACCTTGCACTATTTTAGTGAACTAACGCACTTAAATTGTGCGGCTATAGACTTTTTAAAAGTTTATTTATATTTTATTTTCTATCTAAAATAAAATTTTATAAACAATTACAACAGCTTGCACCAAAAACCCAACTTAGGGCATGGTTATTGCTTTGTAACTGTTGCTTTACCCCCCTCCCTGGAAATAACAATACAGAATCAGTGCGCCTGCACTCTGTACATAAAAATATAACCAAGGATTATTATGAACCTTCCACACAGCTTTCGTAGCCTGTTTAGTGCTGCACTTATAGCATTAGCATTATTACCATTTATTGCTAATAATGCACTAGCGGCAAAGTCATCAAATAAAAAAAACGAGCCAGTTGAGGTTTTAAAAGGTTTTAATCACTTATCTAAAGAAAGCGCCCAGTGTGTTTCCTGTCACCGAGAAAAATCACCCGGTATTTATCAGATGTGGGGAGATTCAAAACATTATCGAGCTAATGTAGGCTGCTATGAGTGCCATAAAGCCAAGCCATCAGATAAGGACGCCATTAAGCACAAAGATCACGTTATATCCGTTATTGTCTCACCTAAAGATTGCAGTAGCTGTCATGAAAAAGAAGTAAAAGAGTTTGATGCATCACACCATGCAACAGCCGGTAATATATTGGGCTCACTGGATAATGTACTTGCTGAAGTGGTTGAAGGGGCACCTACATTACATGGTACATCACCAGTAGTCACCTCTGGCTGCATGGGTTGCCACGGCTCTATTGTTCGTGTTGAATCCGATGGTTCATTAAATTCTGCCAGTTGGCCTAATACGGGCATTGGACGAATTAATCCTGATGGCTCAAAAGGCGCCTGTTCTGCATGCCATTTACGCCATAGCTTTTCAGCCGAACAGGCACGTCACCCAGATAACTGTGGTCGCTGTCATTTAGGCCCAGATCATCCTCAAAAAGAAATTTATGAAGAATCGGTTCATGGCGTTGCTTTTCGCGCAAACATTAACAAAATGAATATGGGTTCATCTAAATGGATTGCAGGTGAGGATTATAACGCAGCTCCTACCTGCGCTACCTGCCACATGTCAGCAACCAAAGACTTAAGCGTAAACCATGACATCGGCAGCCGTATTTCATGGAATTTACGAGCACCAGTATCTTTTAAAATTGATGAAAAAGCCATTAAGGCCGGTAAAAAAGTCAAGCCCTGGTTAGAACGGCGTAAAGATATGAAAAGCGTCTGTAGTTCATGCCATGGTCGTAATACCGTAGATAATTTCTACGAACAGTTCGATGCATTTATAGAATTATTTAATGACAAATTTGCTATACCATCAAAACAGCTCATTACACTTATTAAAGAGGAAGGATTAATTGATAAAATAAAATTCAATGATGAGATTGAATGGACTTATTTTTACCTATGGCATCATGAAGGCCGACGGGCACGTCATGGTGCAGCAATGCTGGCACCAGATTACGTTCACTGGGAAGGTATGTTTGAAATTGCCCATCGCTTCTACTTTGAAATGGTTCCTCAAATAAAGGAACTGATTAAAGATGCCCGCGAACATGGAAACAAAAAAGGTGCTGATAAAGTTCAGGCGAAGTTAGACAAAATTTTAAATTCAGAAATGCATCGCTGGTTTCTGGGTAAAAAACCACCTAAATCATGGTCCCCTAAGGATAGTAATAACCACGGGTTTAACGCTAAAAGCAAATAAGCCTTAATTTTCACTCTAAATCCTATGTGCTGTCATTCCTGGCCTATATTTAATTTATGCGCCAGGAATCAGGGGCTGCATCACCTGAAGTCACTGAATCTTCAATACGAATATTCGAGACATGGTAATTGATGTCATTGAACAACAAAAACTCAAATTTTATTACAAGTTAATCATGTTAAAAAAAATATTTATAACATTATTTTTATTTTCCTCATCCTTAAATGCACTGGTTTTAAATACCAGACCCAGCACCGATGTATCAGATAATCAATGCCTGGAGTGTCACGGGGTAAAAGGATTTTCAGCTATTTATGAAAAAAATGGAATCAGATCTAAACGTGCTATCGATGTAAACCATAAAGCAATGCTAGAGAGCTTGCATGGAAAACTTAAGTGCGTAGAATGCCACAAAGACATTAAAGAATTACCGCATAAAAAGGAAAAATTAAAATCGGTTAACTGCGTATCCTGTCACGAACAACTCGACCCTGCTATCATTAGAAAAAAACACAAAATTACAGGTCGTGGAGCCACTCAACGCACTAAAAAACCACAAGTCGTTACCCACACTAATAGTTATAAAAATTCTATTCATGGTGACCCAACAAAAGATAATAATGCCCATTGCAATACCTGCCACACCGCACATTATGTTTTTAGCTCTGATGACCCACGCGCATTAAATCATCGTGAGAACTCGCCTCACATGTGTGGTGAATGCCATCAAAAAGAATTAAAAAATTATCAGAAATCTGTACATGGCGCTAGCTTGAAAACACCCTGGAAAGGAGATAGTGCCACCTGCACTGATTGCCACTCTGCTCATGAAATTTCTAATACGAAGGGTCTATATGCACATCGTATTGTTACAAAAAACTGCGGCAATTGTCACGAAAATGAAGTACACAGCTACATGTCAACCACCCACGGACAACTTGCCTGGCTAGGCAACGAAAAAGTAGCAAAATGTATAGACTGCCATAATGGACATCAAACCCATACAACAGATGACCCTTTATCAAAAGTTTCTAAAGAAAACATATTGGAAACCTGTAAAGAATGCCATAAAGACGCGGGGGAAAATATTATTCAATACCACCCCCATGGCAACACCACCGATTTCAATAGATACCCTGTTATGTTTATTGTTGGAAAATTTATGCTATGGATAGTAATACTCGTACTTGTTTTCTTTTATAGCCACTCAATACTCTGGTTTATTCGTGAGTATAAAGAGCGAAATATTATCTGGTATACGGAAAATTCGAAATCAGTTCCAGTACATATTAAACCCAAAAAATTTAATAGTGGAAAACACTTTCAACGATTTAATATTTACTGGCGCCTAAACCACTGGGCACTGGCATTATCAGTAATGACTTTAACGATGACTGGTATGGCAGTTATGTACCCCGATACCCGTTGGGCAGTCAGTATTATTAATACCATCGGTGGCACAGCTGTGTTTGGTTTAATTCACCGCATCGCCGGCGTTATTTTCTTAAGCTCTGTTTTCGGACACGGCATTATTGTTTTAAGACATGTATTAAAAGACAAAAACTTTGAATGGTTCGGCCCCGATTCATTACTCCCTCGCTGGAAAGACTGGGATGATATGAAAGCGATGTTTAACTGGTTTCTGGGTAAAGGGAAACAACCACAACTTGATCGTTGGACCTATTGGGAAAAATTTGATTATTGGGCTGTTTACTGGGGTGCATTTATTATTGGTTTATCCGGTATTATTTTATGGGCATCGCCTGTTTTACTTAAATTCCTTCCGGGCTGGAGTTTTAACATAGCCACTATCGCCCATGGTATTGAGGCATTCTTAGCCGTTGCAACATTATTCGTAGTACATTTTTTCAATAATCATTTGCGCCCGGAAAAATTTCCTTTAGATACAGTTATGTTTTCTGGTAGCTGGGATTTGGAGGCATTTAAACACGAGCGTCCATTAGAGTATGCGCGCCTAAAAGAAAGCGGTGAACTGGAGCAACACCTGGTTAAACCACCGAGTAAGCCCGCTAATATTATTTTTCACATCATTGGTTTTACCCTGCTAGCAACAGGTTTAACTTTACTGATAATGGTCATAATCGGCTTTATTAATCATGGACTGGTTTAAATAATGAATACCTATCCAGGACGCACGGAGCGCATAAAGAAACAGGTACCCACTTTACCCAACTGAGCTTTAACCCTACAGAACACGGTATAAAGATGCTTAGTTCACAGACAGCTATGCAATTATTTATAAATACGACAGTCTCTGCTATAAAATTTAATTTCTATTGATTTAACTGATAATAAAATAGAGCTGAACCTGCAATAACAAAAAAACAAACTAGCGCAATACCTGCAAACCAGATTTTAAAGTGCTTTAATTTAGCTGTTTTAATTTCAGCTTCAGTCATTTTTTTTTCAGAAGATGCGGGCATCTGATTAATATCAAAAGACATAAGCCTTACCACCTGCCTGCTTTAACCGCCTGGCCCTGAGGGGCATCAGGATTAAACCAGTCCAGTTTTTCTTTTAATGATACAACCTTACCGACGATAATTAATGTTGGCGGCTCAAAAGTATGCGTTCTCAGCGTTTCTTCTAATGTATCTAGCGTTGCGATAACCGTTTTCTGATCAGGTGTTGTGCCTTTTTGCACCAATGCAACGGGGGTTGAGGGAGACAGGCCATGGGCAATCATTTCCTTACATAATGTTGGTGCACCATGCAAACCCATATAAAAAACCAC
Source organism: Gammaproteobacteria bacterium (assembly GCA_016744065.1). Taxonomy (GTDB): domain Bacteria; phylum Pseudomonadota; class Gammaproteobacteria; order SZUA-229; family SZUA-229; genus SZUA-229. The sequence continues at coordinate 11,453 of JADGFA010000001.1, read as the reverse complement.
CGTTTGATCGGGCTGCGCTAGTGCAGGCCAGTTTAAATCGACAGAACCGTCTTTTAAATGCCCTGTAACAAACACACAGGCCTGTGAATAATCACGATGAGTTAATGGAATACCAGCATAGGCAGCACAACCTGCCGCCGCTGTAATACCGGGAACAACCTGAAATGGAATACCTTCCTGTGCCAACAGTTCAATTTCTTCGCCACCCCGTCCAAATATAAAAGGATCTCCCCCTTTAAGTCGCAGTACACGCTTACCTTCTTTGGCCAGGCGTACCAGCAATTCATTAATATTTTCCTGCTGCATTGTATGTTTATCACGGGCTTTACCCACATATATTAATTCTGCATCACGACGCACCAGTTCGCGAATTGCCGGCGAAACTAAACGATCATAAACCATAACATCGCAGGCCTGCATTAAACGTAAGGCCCTGAATGTAAGCAGATCAGGGTCACCCGGCCCAGCCCCGACAAGATAAACTTCTCCCTGAAACGCTGGGTTAGCATCTGCAGCATCAATCGCCTTTTGTAAAGCAGCTGCCGCCTCATCATCGTGGCCACTATAAACTCTGTCGGCTACGGTACTTTCCAGTATTGACTCCCAAAAAGCACGGCGCTGATCAACATTAGTAAATTTTGCTTTAACTTTTTCCCGAAAATCAGAAACCAGTGAACCCAGGCGACCATATGCAGCGGGAATACACCCTTCCAGCTTTGTACGAATCATACGCGCCAGAACAGGCGATGCACCACCAGTAGAAATAGCAATCTGTACTGGTGAACGATCAACAATAGAGGGGGTTATAAATGAACAAAGAGCAGGGTCATCTACCACATTAACCGGAATTCCTCTGGCCTGTGCCAGCCTGGAAACACGTTTATTCACATCACGATTATCAGTGGCCGCAATCACTAAAACCGGCTTTTCAATATCCGCATCTTCAAAGTCACGGGCTATATGAGTTAACTTTCCATCTTCACACCACTCCGCCAGCTCTCGGGACAACTCAGGAGAAACAACTGTTACAACAGAGTGCGCCTTTAACAACAGAGACACTTTACGTGCAGCCACTTCACCACCGCCAATAACAAGACAGGGCTTTTGTTTGATATCAAAAAATATAGGTAAAAAATCCACGTGGATTCCTCAAAAACTGGGGTTAACGGAGTATAGTATCGATTACGGCAGGTTGGGTCTATATCCCATAAGCAAGGGCTTTAAAGTAGCCCTGTTTAAGCGGGTCGAAAACATAATAACTACTGCGAATTTAATAATTGCTCAAGTTGGCCTTTTTTATCCAGTGCCGCCAGATCATCAAAACCGCCCACGTGGTAATCGCCAATAAAAATTTGAGGCACCGTTTTTCGTCGCGTTTCTTTTTCCATAGCAACCCAGAGTTTTCTATTGCCTGCGACATCAATCACCTGCATTTTTTTAACACCACGTTTTTTTAATAATGTTTCAGCACGTCGGCAATAAGGACATGACCGGGTTCGGTATATTCGAACTTTATTCATTTCTGGAGCACACCCATAAAAATGGCTAGAAACTAAAGTTTATCAGGTAACCATAAAACTTGCAGCCAATGTACCTATAACTAATGACCAACCATCAACCAGCACAAACAGCATTAACTTAAAAGGTAATGAAATAATTAAAGGAGACAACATCATCATACCCATTGCCATTAATACACTGGCAACAACCAGATCAATAATAAGGAAGGGAATAAATAACATAAAACCAATTTGAAAGGCTGTTTTTAACTCTGAAGTTAAAAATGCCGGCATTAATACCGAAAAAGGCACCGACTCAGGGTTATCATAGGCTTCATCACCCGACAGATTTGCAAACAGCTCAAGATCTGTTTCACGGGTTTGCTGAATCATAAATTTATGAAAGGGTTCTTTAAGACGCGCAATCGCCTCATCAGCGCCTATTTTTTCTGCAATATAAGGTTGATATGCATTTTCATAAGCCTGAGTAAATACAGGTGACATGATAAAAAAACTTAAAAACAGGGATAGACCTATTAAAATCTGATTAGAAGGTGTCTGCGCTGTGCCCAGTGCCTGACGCAAGATGGATAATACAATAATAATTCGGGTAAATGATGTCACTGCCAGTAATAATGCCGGCAATACCGACAGCACTGTCATAAACATTAATACCTGTAAGGAAATCGAGTACTCTTTACCTCCCGACGCCGTATCCTCAATAATTAATGCCGGTAAAGTCGGCTCTGCCATAACACCTGTACAGACAAACAGCAGAAAACCAGATAGAGTAATATTTCTTAAATTTATGCTCGCAAAACATTTTTTCATAAAATGATTAACATAAATTTTCATTTCTAATTTTCCATAACTTTTTCAAGCTTAGCATCGAACGAATCAGTTATCGGTAAATTAATATGACTGGTATTCTTATCCGGTGAACTCAAAGACGAATCACCTAGCACATATAGTGTTTGAATATGCCCCGGTGTGACGCCTATTAACAACTTTGTATTTTCAACCTCAATTAAAATTGCTTTTTCTCTAGTCCCTAAAGATAAACCACCCAGTACTTTCATATCAACCAGGTTATTACCAGGTAAACGGCCATATTTTTTTAAAATCCAGGCAAGACCTAGAATCAAAGCAATAACAACAACTAAACCCATCGCCATATTCAAGGCTCCCATCATTGAAAATGCCTCAACTGATGTCGGTTTAACTATTTCCTCTGGTTTGGCAAAAACAGAAAAAGATATACAACTTAAAAATAAAACTGGACTGTAAAATAGTTTATTCATAACTCACTAATTATTTCAGTTTTTTTACACGCTCTGAAGGACTAATAATATCCGTTAAACGAATACCAAATTTTTCGTTTACAACCACCACTTCACCTCGGGCAATTAATGTTCCGTTTACCAGCACATCCATAGGCTCACCCGCAAGACGCTCCAGCTCTACAACCGAACCCTGATTAAGCTGCAATAAATTACGAATACTAATTTTGGTACGACCAATTTCCATTGACAGATTAACAGGTATATCCAGTACCACATCCAGGTTTACATCCGTACCCCCTGGTGTACTCGAGTCGGTAAGCTCATCAAAGCCCGCCGTACTTGCAGCTTCTACATCTGCATCCGCTGCTTCTGACTCTGCCTGTTCATTTAGGGCATCAGCCCACGGATCTTCTGCTGCTTCTGTATTTTCTTCATCACTCATAATTTATCTCTCAATTATTCGTCCATATCTGAAATAAAGTTTAATTCCTGACGGGTAACACGCTCGTTTATTTTTATCGCTGCATTACCTCTGGACACACCTAATGAACATCGAAAAAGGGGAATATCTTCAGCCGTTAAAAGCACCTGATCAGGCATATCAAAAGGGATAATATCACCTGGTTTTAGCTGATTAACATCAGATAAATTAATTTCTATTTCTGTCATCTCACTCTTAACTTCAACTTTAGATTCAAAAATTTCATCTCTTAGTGATAAACGCCAACGGTCATCAATCTCCGAAACATCTGACTGTACACCCGCATCCAGCAAATCACGTATAGGTTCAACCATTGAGTAAGGAAATGTAACATGCAAGTCACCACCACCACCTTCAAGGTCAATACGAAATGTACTCACCACGACCACTTCAGTCGGGCTTACAATATTCGCCAAATGGGGGTTTACTTCTGAGGACTGATATTTAAATCTTAAAGGTTTAATTGGTTTCCAGGCAAATTCTAAATCTTTAAAAATCTGATCCAGTAACATACTGATAACACGCTGTTCGGTGGGGGTAAATTCACGTCCTTCAATTTTATTATAAAAACGACCTTCTCCACCAAAAAAATTATCCACAACAATAAAAACCAGTTTAGGGTCAATCACAAAAAGCGCTGTACCTTTAAGCGGCTCAACCTTAATCATATTTAAACTGGTGGGGACATACAAACTATGCACATACTCTGCAAATTTCATCATCTGTACGCCATTAACTGCAACTTCAGCCTGGCGGCGTAACAGATTAAACATACTCACACGAAAATTACGTGCAAAGCGCTCATTAATCATTTCCAACGTGGGCAAACGCCCACGCACAATACGTTCCTGAGAATTAAAATCAAATGATCGAGTAGCCCCATCATGCAGTCCATCATCTTCTGTTTCGACATCACCATCATCTACCCCATGTAAAAGGGCATCGATCTCGTCCTGACTTAAAACATCTGCAGTTGCCATAATTTTTCTTCAATTAGTAAATATTAAAACCTGTTTTCAATAGCTTACCGATCTACATAAAACGGCTCAGTTCACCCCAGAGATGCACCAGATCAAGGCAAAAAATATGGATTCACAAATGTAAATAGCCACTTTTCAACACCGAGCTGATGCATTTATAGAGCAATGAATCGTTACCGTTATTGCATTACGAAACTGGTAAAGTACAGAGCCTCTATTGCACTCGATTCACCCACATCCTTAAGCACATCCTGCATAACCTTTATTGCTTCCTGACTCAAAGCGCGTTTACCTTCTCTGGTATTAATTTCATGATACTGCTTACCACCCAATAACAATAACAACTCATTTCTTATCGCGGGCATATGAGACTTTAAGGCCGACTCAACCGATGTGTCATAAGTCATTATCTGAATATCAACCTGCAAAAAAGCTACCTGCTCCTGATTTTCAAAATTAACGACAAAAGCGGGATGTAATGGTACATAGATGGGTGTGCCTCTAGATTTTTTAGACTTACCTCCTGAAACATCTTCAGCATCTTCAAGCACTTCTGTATCTGCAGAGTCTGTGACTGCACCTTCATCATCGTCACCCATAAACATAAATACACCAACACCAATACCAACTAACAGTAATACACCATTGACCAACAGTATGATTTTCATCATACCCCCTGACTTGGCCTCACCTTCTTCTGTATTTTCTTCTTCGTCAGCCATTAAGCTTCCCCTGTGTTATTGTTAGAAATGCAAAGACCATGCCGCTATTAACCAAAAAATGTCTTATTCAGCTTAAAAGCACCGTCGTATATATTAATATGGTTTTCACCTGCCCTTAAGCATAGTATTAATTCATTTAATTTCAATAAGATAGATAACATTGACAATAAAATGTAAATTTAACAGTTTAAACTAGAAATGCTTTTTTCATGCTTTAGCACTAAGCTTATAATTGAGTAAACAGGCTATTTAAGTTCAGTTAGTCAATCAATTGGCCGATAGATAAAACAATAACTGACATTTGCCAAAAAACTGCCACCTAAAAACATAACAGCAGAAAATATGATCAATATTCCACCTATAAAGCAAAGTACAGCCGTTAAAACAGACCTCGTCACCAATATCACCCAAACATGGAAAGTTGGCCAGGTCTTAAACGCAACGACACAACGTGGTGGTGATGCATTATCTAATGTTTTAATTCGTGTTGGTCAACACACTATTGAGGCTAAAACCCCTATAACACTGCAGGACGGTCAGGATATAAAGCTATTAGTAAAATCTTTAGGTCAGTTCCAGAGCGCTAATCAGACGAATAAACTCCCCCTGCTCAATATTATAGAAACACAGGCTACAGCACCTGAAACCAATAAACTGGCAGCCCTTAAACTACGCCAGTTTATTGCCATTCAGCAAACTTTTAGTCAAGTCCAACAAACTGCACATGAACTACTGTCTAATAATATAATGACGGCAAAGCTACCCGCATCACTAAAACATCTACTAAATAACCTGCAACAAACATTACAACTAAATGAAAATAACATTACCCCCGCACAGCTAAAACAAAAAATATTGAATAGTGGCATTTTTTTAGAATCAAAATTACGCTCACAAACAAGTCAGCATAATAGTGAAAATAATTTAGTTCGTGATTTCAAATATCAACTTTTAGCTATTAAGTCGGAGTTACTTCAGTTTCTTCCAGAAAGAATAGACTCAAAGAGACCCTTAACAACCACTCAACAACTTAATCACCTGCAGGTTGCTATTAAACAACTAGATGGAAGTTTAAATAGTAAACAGTTAATTGAGCTAATCGACAGATTAACGACAACACTACCCAGAACATCATTAAATCAACTCAACCTTATCCTTAATTCTCAAAAACCTGATATTTTGATTCCCGACGAACTTCAGGCATTAGCAAAGTCATTAACCGTTACCTTACAACAACATGGCAAACAACCATTACAGGAGCAATTGAACCTTCGTTTAATATTACTTGATTTAGGTCAGCAAATTGAGCAATCTATTAGCAAAATAACTAGCCTGCAATTACAGCCTATGAGCCGTGAAGGTGACAACCTGGTTCTATTACTTTTTAACCTGATATTTAAAGACCGCCATGAGCGGTTTGACATCGATTTTCGAATTCAGCAGGAAAATAAAGAAACAGAGGAGAATGAACAGAGCTGGTCAGTTATTTTAAGCTTTAATTTTAAAACATTAGGCAAGGTACAATCCAAAATTCATTTAGTGGGAAACCAGGTATCTAGCACCTTCCATACTGAATACAGAACTACAGCAGATAAAATAAAACAACTGTTACCTCTGCTTGAAACAGGTCTAACAAATGCAGGGTTAAATATCGTTAACTTAAGTGTAGATAACAAGCAACTTGAAAATAAACCCTTTATTAGTACCCAGGTCAACTTACTGGATGAAAAAGCATGAAACAATCAACACCTATTGCTGTAGCACTTGAATTTGATGGTGAAAACACACCTGTAGTTAATGCCCGTGGCATCGGATCTATAGCTGAAAAAATCATAAGCATCGCCGAACAGCATGGTGTACCATTACAAAAAGATAAAGAACTGATTGAAGTACTTTCTGATTTAAACCTGGGGGATGATATACCCGAAAACCTGTATCGAGCTATTGCTGAGGTTATTGCTTTTGCATATATATTAACGGGAAAATTTCCTAAAAATTGGAAGAAATGATAGAAAAAAGTTCAGATATAAAAAATACATTATTACACCAGTGGTCCAGTGAAGTTATATACTTCACTGGAGATAGCTATTTTAATGATGTCATTAATAGTTTGAACAATGCAAAACACTCTATTGAATTTGAATGCTATATCTTTTACCAGGATGATCTGGGAAAAAAAATTATCGCCTCATTGATTAAAGCAGCACAAAGAGGTGTTAGCGTAAAACTCATTATTGATGGCTATGGATCACTAAGCTGGAATACGCAGCAGCTTTCCGAATTAATTGACATGGACATTAAAGTGAAAATATTTCACCCTCTTCCATGGCGCCTGTCCTTATACAAAAGAGCTATAAAAACAAAAAGTTTTATCCATAAATTTCTATATTTATCTTCACGAATCAATAAACGCAACCACCGAAAACTCTATATAGTTGATAAAGAAACTGCATGGAGCGGCAGCATGAATATATCAGCTTCTCACCTTAACAAAGAATCAAACGAAAACATCTGGCTAGACTGCGGAGTAAAACTGACAGGTGAGTCTGTATTAGAGTTATCAGACAATTTCGATGAAATATGGAAACGTAAAATCCGTTATACTAATGAAAATCAGCATCTGCCCTTTAGAACCAATAACAATATTATTCGACGTCAACATAAAAACAATGAGCTGATTAACCTTATTCAATCCTGCAAAAAAAGAATATGGATTACAAATGCTTACTTTGCCCCGTCCAGACGCATTGTTAACGCATTAAAACTGGCCTGTAAAAACGGAACCGATGTGAAACTGATTATTTCACGCCATTCTGATGTAGTTTTTTTTCCACTAATAAGCACAACTTACTACACAGAACTTCTACAGGCAGGCATAAAAATATATGAACATAATACATACATAATTCATGCTAAAACTATTTTACTGGATAATATCGCATTTGTAGGCAGCTCTAACCTGAATCACCGTAGCTTTTTACATGACCTTGAACTGGATATTATTCTGACTAAAACATCCAGCCTGAAAAAATTAAAAAATAATTTTTTACAACTCATAGATCACTCAGATAAAATAACACCATCAAAACTAATAAATCTAACCTGGTACTATCGTATTTTGGGTAAAATAATATGGAGAATTCGCTACTGGTTGTAAACATACCTCTATTATAACTACCTACACCTGAATAAAAGATAATTTAATAACTTATGCTAAAAATACTAACCTATAATATCCATAAAGGATTCACCCCCGGAAATCGACGCTTTATTTTACATAAAATAAAATCGGCGTTACAGGCTGTCGATGCAGATATTATTTTTTTACAGGAAATTCAGGGAAAGCACTCAAGCAGATCAAATGAAATTAATAACTGGCCTGATACTACCCAGTTTGAATTTCTTGCTGATGAGATATGGCCTCACCATGCCTATGGAAAAAATGCTATTTATGCAGAAGGTCATCATGGGAATGCTATATTAAGTAAATTTCCATTTAGCCAGTATGAAAATATAAATGTTTCTTATATGAAATCTGCCAGCCGTAGTTTATTACACGGAATCATACAACTTCCTGGCGTATTAGCTCCTCTGCACGTTATATGCGTTCATCTGGGGCTGTTTTCTTTTGAACGACAGCGACAGCTAGTAAAACTGGTCAAACGCATAGAGAAGTTTATCCCTCATAACGAACCTCTAATTATTGCAGGGGATTTTAACGACTGGCTTGGTAGAGCAGAAAAACACCTATGCCACGAGCTGGGGTTAAATGAGGCCTTTAAATCTGAAGGGGGTAATCACGCACGAACGTTTCCTGCCTGGATGCCATTATTACCGATGGACAGAATTTATAGCCGGGGACTAAAGGTATCAAATTGCCAACGATTACATGATAATCACTGGACTGGACTATCGGATCATTTACCACTAACTGCAGAATTTGACCTTAAATAAATACACAATACTATAAAATAACCTGATTAAATATTTATTAACTTGGGATGTGGCTCTGCACGATTGTAACTTAATGTTTACACTTTCAGAATACCGATTATTTAAAACAATTTTTCAAATTCTTTTGCCGGCACAGGTTTTGAAATTAAATAACCCTGAATAACTTCACAGCCATGATTTGTAAGAAACCTGTATTGCTCTTCCGTTTCTACACCCTCAGCAATCACTCTCAGGTTCATACTATGCGCCATAGCAATAACAGCTCTGGCAATAGCACCATCATCCTTATTACCCACAATATCTTTTACAAATGATCTATCTATTTTTAATACATCAAGTGGAAACTGATGCAAATAACTCAAAGATGAATAACCGGTACCAAAGTCGTCCATTGACAACTTAACACCCAACGCTTTTAAATGGTGCATTTTATTAATACTATTATCTGCATCCTGCATAGCAATTGTTTCCGTTATCTCTAAATCTATATTTTCCGGTTTTATTTCATATTGCAGAATAAGCTGTTTTATTTGATCCACCAAATCTGTTTGCATAAACTGTCTTGCCGATAAATTAATACCAACACTAATATCGAACCCCTGTTGGTTCCATTTTTTAGTCTGTTTAATTGCCTGCTCTAGAACATAATGCCCTAAAGGCTGTATTAAACCGGTTTCTTCTGCCAAAGGTATAAAGCGAATAGGTGGAACAAGCCCATACTCTTTATGCCGCCAGCGAACTAATGCCTCTGATGCTATTATCTTACGGGTTTTAGTATCAACCTGTGGTTGATAAAATAACTCAAGTTCATTATTTTCCAGTGCACTGCGTAAATCTGTTTCCATACTCAAACGATCATCTACCCGACGATTCATATCACAAGTATAAAAATGTGCCTGATCACCACCCAAACCTTTAGCTTTACGCATCGCCGCATTAGCACATTGGATTAATTCACCTGCATCGACATCATCATCTGGATAAATTGATATACCCCGGCTCAATGAGATAACCACTTTCTGACCACCAAGATCAAATATATTTTCTTTTAAGGCCAGATTTAAATTACTAAGTATCTGGGTAACTTCTTCTGTAGAGGATACACTTTCAAGCAATAATGCAAACTCATTTCCACTAATACGCGCAACCGTATCGCCTTCAGTTACAAAACAACTTAAAAAACCCGCAAATGCAACCAGTAACTCATTACCTATATCATGCCCCAGGCTATCATTTATTAATTGAAAACGGTCTATATCCATTAACACAACAGCCACTTGATGGTTAGCATGTTCAGCTACTTTAATGGCATGGGTCAGTCGTTCCTTAAACAAGGTCTGGTTTGGAAGGTCAGTCAGTAAATCATGATATGCCTGATGCAAAATCATATCTTCTGCACGTTTCAATGCCGTTATATCCTGTATCGTGCCCAGGATATAACGGGGTTTTTTATCCTCGCCCATAATCACATCACATTGCTGATAAACATACCTTTCTTTATTATCTATGCCCTGTAATCGATGCTCCAGGACAAACCGCACCCCCTGTTTTCTCGCATCATTAAATGCATGTATAACACGGTCACGGTCATCTTCAGGCACATAATTTATTAAATCTTTTAATGAAATGCCTTTACTGCGATCAATACCTAACATTTCCAGTACACCGGGTGGAAAGGAAATATTTCCTGTTTGAAGATCCCAGTCCCAATAACCTAGCATGGCAATTTTTAGTGCGTGAGCCACACGATGTCTATTTTTGCGTAATTCAAAATCCATATCACGGGATTTCAATGCATAACGCACCCGCTGAGAAAATAAACTCCAGTTAATAGGTTTGGAAATAAAATCAGTCGCACCTGCATCAAATGATTTATCAACTGATGCCACATCATCCAGCCCTGTTAACATAATAATAGGCACAATACTGTCCGTGTCTAAAACACGCATCGCCTGGCAAGCTTCAAAACCATTCATAACAGGCATTAAAACATCAAGTAAAACCAGATCAGGACGATACTGACGAAACAATTCAATACCCTGCGCTCCATTGGGTGCTTCGATGGTATCAAAACCCTGCTTTTGCAGCGCTTTCATTAACATAGTACGAATCACAATATCGTCATCAACCACCAGCAATAACGGAATTTTACGTTCTGCAATAATGAGATTATTTAGATCTGGCAAAATTTTCCTTCTATTTCCATGTTACCCGAATAATTTTTATACTAAAAAACAAGCTACCGAATATTAATTTTTACTTAAAGATCTCGTTACTGAACTGATAGAAAAATATTTTTTACTATCGTCAGAACAAAACGGTCAGCACCTGTCCTATTAACCTGGAACACCTTATTTTTCTGCTTATTTAATATGCACCTTAATCCGGCTAGCACCTATCAATATTAAAAATAACAGAATAGTAATTTCATATCTAACTAATAAATATCATATTTAAAGTTACATCTGTCAATACAAAATTCAAGTTTACAATAACTTAACAAAACAATAATGAAAACAGCTCTAGATATATAT
>JADGFA010000034.1 GCA_016744065.1 Gammaproteobacteria bacterium | reverse complement strand
ACGCACAACTTTTAACTCACCCTCTAAAGCCATGCCCATTTTTCTATATTGAACAAGCATATTATCCAGTTTGGTTTTCGAGGCAAGCAACTTACTTTCAGTCATTAACAGTTCATTGGTTTTAATTTCTTTCTCTAATGCCTTAATTTTTACAACCAGATCATCAAGTTCTTTTTTAGCCCCACTAAATTTGGCTTCGAGTTTTTTCTCTACACCTGTCACCTTAGCATATTCACTAAGTAACATATTCGAATTCACATAACCTATTTTTTGAGCATATGTGGCAACAGGAAAAACCAGTACACTTAATACACATAAAGCCGATAATAATTTTTTCATCTAAAATTCTCCTAAAAAAATGAACCAATACTAAATTGAAATGCCTGCTTGTCATCACCCGGTTTATCATCAATTGTTTCAGCATAACTGAACCTTAATGGGCCTATAGGTGCTAACCAGACAAATGAAACTCCATATGAGCTACGTAACTCATTCGCATTAAAACCACCTTCTATATCAACATCACCTTCTTCATAATCATCTCGTAAAAAGACATTACCAATATCATAAAACACACTCAAACGAACAGAGTTAGGTGGTTTTTCCATAAAAGGCACAGGAAAGATTAACTCGGCACTGGCAACCGTTCTAATATCACCACCAATAGGATCATCAATCGCAGACTCGGTTACCGCACCTGTAGAATCAGTTTCCTCACCTTTTATAAACCGTGGCCCTAGAGAATTGGAATCATAACCACGAACGGTTCTTAAGCCACCAGCAAAAAAACGTTCATAAAATGGAAATATACCCGTATCTCCATAACCTTTACCAAAAGCCATATCGGTTCTGACTAAAGCCGTCATACTATTATTTATCGGGAAATAAAATTTATTTCGATAGGTTAATTTATAATACTGTAAATCACTACCGGGTGTTGTTAAATTCAGAAGAATTGACTGACTGTTACCGCGCGTCGCAAATACAGTTCGGTTACGTGTATCGTGCGTATAACTGGCTAATAAAGTAAAAGCATCAACACCTGCTTCCAGATATTTACCACTGGCCTCAATATTGCCATGCGCTATTAAAAACTCATTTACATCACCCGTTACTGTTGTGGTACCTCGAAGAATATCGGTATGCTCAAACCCGGCACCAAAACGCACACGGTCAAATTCTGACAGGGGGATACCGTATGCCAGATTAAACCCATAATTATTTTCCAGGTAATTAATGATATCCTGCTCTGATGTGTCTCTTTCACGGTATGACAAAGCGATTGTACGGCTAATACCGTCTATTGTGTAATATGGGTCAGTAAACGATGCACTGTATACAGAACCTGCTGCTTCACGGTTAAGATTAAGCACAAGCTTCTCACCCGTGCCATTTAAGTTATCCAGCGTCATACCCAGGTTAAAAACAAACCCCTGACTTTGTGAAAAACCAGCACCAATATTAAAACTACCAGATAATCGTTCAGTTACACTTATATTAATATCAACCATATCATCTGTACCTGGTACAGGGTCTTTATTAACAATAACTTCTTCAATATAAGCCAGGCGCTGTAAACGTATTTTAGATCTCTCAAGCTTACTATTAGAAAGCTCTCCACCTTCCATTAAGCGAATTTCACGCCTTAATACTTCATCATTGGTTTTATAATTGCCTGAAAAGTTTATTCGCCGTACATAAACTTTTTTACCTGGATTAACAAAGTAACTTAGCTCTACCTCCAGCGCTTTATCATCGATAACGGGAACAACCTTAACATTGGCAAAAGAGAACCCTTCATTACCCAATCGGCGTGTTACAAGGTCCTTTCCCTGAACCATTTTATCCCGTGAAAAAACATCACCTTGCTCAATAAAAATAAGTTTTCTTAACTCATCTTCTGGCAGCTTCAAATCACCCGCCAGCTTCACTTCTTTAACCGTATACTTATCACCTTCGGCAACATTCATGGTGATATAAATATCTTTTTTATCAGGTGTAATGGTGACCTGTGTCGACTCAACAGCAAATCGAACATACCCCCTGTCCTGATAATATGATTTTAACGTTTCTTCATCAGCAGCCAGTTTAGGCTTGGCATACTCATCCATACTGGTAAACCAGTCCCATGTCCCCGGTACACCAAGTTGTAATTCCGCGAGTAAAGTATCATCATCAAAAATACTATTACCGACAATATTAACCTGTTTGATTTTTGCAATAACGCCTTCAGATATTTCTATATCAATATCAACTCGGTTTCGCTCCAGCTCCTTAACCGATGTTGTTATACGTACTGCATATTTACCTCGACTAAAATAAGCCTGCTGTTTCAGCCCCTGCTCAATTTTGTCCAGTGCAGACGGGTTAAACACCCGGCCTTTCACTATGCCAATATCTGTTAATATCTCTTCCAGTTGTTCATCTTCTATATCACTATTACCTGACCAGGTAACATTTGATATAGCAGGTCTTTCCAGTACTTTAACAATTAATACACCGTCATCTTTTAAAAGCTTTACGTCTTTAAAAAAACCTGTGCTATATAACTCCTGAATCACATATGTTGACTGGGATACGTCAAACGGATCACCTACCTTAACCGGTAAGTAATTTAACAGAGTACCATCAGGTATACGCTCAAGACCTTCCAGGCGTATATCCTTCACTACAAAGCTATTGTCAGCATATAGACTATGTTGAAAAATTAAGATAAAAAATAAAAGTAATAAGCTGCGCACAATTTCGCCAAATAAGTATAAAAATAAAACTAATTAATTAAACGTTGAATATCATTAAAAATAGCCAAACTCATTAATAAAAACAATAATGTTAATCCAAGCCTTTGCCCCAGCTCTTCAAACTTCTGTGAAACAGGGGAGCCCTTTACTGACTCGATCAGGTAATACATTAAATGACCGCCATCCAGCATGGGTACAGGTAATAAATTTAATACCCCCAGGCTTACTGATATCATCGCCAGAAATTTTATATACGTTAGAAAACCAATACTAGCGGTGATACCCGCATATGTAGCGATAGTAATTGGCCCTGATATATTTTCCAGCGCCGCCTCACCAGTAACCATTTTCCCAAGCACTTTTAATGTTAATGCGGAAAAAGTCCAGGTTTCATTCAAAGCTCTAAGCAGAGCATCAGGCAGACTATATTCAATTCTTGTTTTTGTTTTATTTATTAACGCTTCCGGAATTTCCGGATATGCGCCCATAAAACCAACCTGTTTATCATCGCGTTTCTTTTCTCTGGGAGTCAACTTCAGGCTTTGTTGCTCACCTTCACGACTGATAATAAAATGAAGCGACTTACCAGCACTTACCTGAATAATAGCAACCAGTTCTTTCCAGTTTTTTACAGGCTGATCATTTATCGATAAAACCAGATCTTTAGCTTTTAAGCCGGCAGCAGCAGAAGCACTATCTGGCGTAATACCACCAATTCTCGCCGGCACTTCTGGAACCCAGAGTTTAAAGCCAAGCAGTTTAGTAACATCTGTCTTTTCTTTTAATATCTGCAAGCCACCAATAGAAAGGCTGCGCTCTATGATATTAAGATCTGGCGTTTTAACTTTTACTAATAACTTACCGCCATCAATACCCTGATCGATAAGTGCAATTCTGAATGATTGCCAGGTTTTAACCTGGGTATTACCAACGGCCAATATTTCATCTTCATTTTCAAAACCAGCCTGTGCTGCTGGTGATTCTATAGCAGGCAATGCTATTACTGGTTTTATACCCTCTTCACCATTCATAAAAAAGATGAAATAAAAGAAAGCAGCAAGAATAAAATTAAAAACAGGCCCCGCCGCAACAATAGCGAAACGAGAACTTACGGGTTGCGTATTAAATGCACGATGCCTTAAAGCATCATCAACCTCACCCTCTCTTTCATCGAGCATTTTAACGTAGCCACCCAGAGGGATGGCCGCAACAACAAACTCAATAAGGTCTTCACCTTTCTGTTTTTTCCAGGTAAATAATGGCTTTCCAAAACCGATGGAAAAGCGTAAAACCTTAACTTTAAATAAACGAGCAACCCAGTAATGACCAAATTCATGGAATGCAACCAGAACACCAATTGCAATAATAAAAAAGAGTGCATTATAGAAAAAACCACCAAAACTCATTGCCTGAACTCCAATTGCTTCACCCAGTCTAGTGACACCTGACGCGCTTCTGAATCTGCCTGCAATATTGTCTGCAAATTATCAGCCTCAACCTTAGTTATCGTTTCCAATGTTTTCTCAATTATCCTGGGTATATTTGTAAAGCTCAATTGCCTGTTTAAAAATGCATCAACAGCGATTTCATTTGCAGCGTTAAGTATTGTCGTTGCAGTGCCACCCTCATTAAGCACATCATACGCCATTGCCAGACAGGGAAAGCGCTTAAAGTCTGGTTTTTCAAACTCTAACTTTGCGACCTCAAATATATCCAATGGTTCAACACCAGAGGGTATTCTTTCTGGCCAGGCCATAGCATGGGCAATGGGTGTTCGCATATCCGGGTTACCCATTTGAGCAAGTAATGAGCCATCCGTATAGCTCACCATAGAATGTATAATACTTTGTGAATGCAAAACAACCTGTATCATGGAGGGCTGTGCATTAAACAACCAACAAGCCTCAATAACCTCAAGCCCTTTATTCATCATGGTTGCTGAATCAACTGATATTTTCTGCCCCATAACCCAGTTAGGGTGGGCCACGGCTTCTTCAGGGGTTACATCACACAGTGTATCGATACTGCGCGTTCTAAATGGGCCGCCACTGGCTGTTAATAATATTTTATTAACACCTACTTTTTCCAGGCCTTTCTCAAAGTGTCTCGGCATACACTGAAAAATGGCATTATGCTCGGAGTCAACAGGAAGTAATTCAGCCTTATACCGCTCTACTTCTTTCATAAGGATATCACCCGACATGACCAGTGCTTCTTTATTTGCCAATAATATTCGTTTACCCGCGCGAGCCGCAGCGAGTGTCGGTAACAAACCTGCTGCACCAACGATTGCTGCCATTACCTGGTCAACATTTTCAAGGCTGGCAACTCTGTCCAGTGATTCAACACCCGATAATACTTCAGTATTAACACCTGCAACATCCAGTTTTTCTTTTAATCTCTGTGCTGCATCATTATTTACCAGAACAGCATACTGAGGATCAAACTCAATACATTGTTGAAACAGTTTTTCGTCTGCCTGATTAGCGGTTAATGCAATGACATTATATCTTTCTGGATGACGCCTGATAACATCCAGTGTATTCACACCAATAGTACCCGTAGAGCCCAGTACACAAATACCCTGTACAGTTAAATTTGAATCCCACATTAAAAAATAACCAGATTTAAAAATAACGCAAAAAATGGTGCTGAAGATAACACGCTATCTATTCGATCTAAAATACCACCATGACCAGGTAATATACTGCCTGTATCTTTTAAATCTTTTTCACGCTTTAACAGACTAATTGATAAATCACCTGCCACTGAAATAAAGGTAGCCAGAGAAGCGATTATTAATAACATTAAAAGCGCTATTACCTGTAATTCAAAAAACAACCCTGCCAGAATGGTATATATAGCTGTAGCAACAATAGCACCATACATACCCTCTTTTGTTTTACCCGGACTTAAGCTGGGAGCTAATTTATTTTTACCAAAACGCTTACCTGAAAAATAAGCACCAATATCTGCCACCCAGATAATACTTAAACAATAAAATAACCAGTAGCTACCTTCGACACGTAAAAATACAAGAGCCAATACGGGCGATATTAATGCAATAATTCCAATGAGTAATTTAATAATAGATATAGACTGATTTACAGGTTGGGGGCCTTTTGAAAACATATGGTAAATAACAACAAACCAGGACAGCACTGTGACAGATAAAACAGGCGTTAACCACTGAGGGTTACTATCAATAAACAATTGTGAGCAATATGCACCAAATGCAATCATCACTGCGTAAACCGCACGTAGCGCAGTATTCTGAATTCCGCTAAGACGCGCCCATTCCCAGCCAGAAACAAGAATAACAATCAACAGGGAGTATAATATAACTTCTTTAGACTGGGTAAGAATCCCCCAGATAACCAATGCAGCTAAAGGGATGGCTGTTAACACTCTTTGCTTAAGCATTTCTAAACCTGCTGAGTCTGAGCTGGTTTAACCTGTTCGCCGGTTTTTCCAAATCGTCTTTGGCGACCCGCATACCAGTCCAGAGCTGTTGAGAACTCTTCTGATTTAAAGTCAGGCCACAACACATCAGTAAAATACAGTTCGGTGTATGCTAATTGCCAGATCAAAAAGTTACTTATACGCATTTCACCACCAGTACGTATAAACAAATCTGGCTCAGGTAGCTGCTTCAAACAAACATACTCATTTATTAACTCAGCATTAATATCACAGGTCTGTAATTCGCCAGACTGTATTTTATTTATAATAGCCTTACAGGCTTCAGCTATATCCCAACGGCCACCATAGTTAACAGCTATATTAAGTTGTAAGCCTGTATTATTTTTAGTCAGCTCTTTTGTTTCACTGATTTTTTTCTGCAATTTTTTAGAAAAAGCAGAGAGTTCTCCAATAAATCGTACACGTACATTCTGCTTATCTAATGACTTAACTTCTGACTGAAGCGTAGATACAAACAGCTCCATCAAACTACTTACTTCCTGTTCAGGCCGTTGCCAGTTTTCACTACTAAATGCAAACAATGTTAGTGCCTGAATTTTTCTTTTAACACAATCTTCTACTATTTCACGTGTCGATTTAACACCCGCATGATGCCCTGCTGTTCTCGGCATCATGCGTTTTTTTGCCCAACGTCCATTACCATCCATAACAACAACAACATGCTTTGGCTGGTCGTTTTCTTCCTGATCTTTATTATTAATTAATGTAACTGTCATTGTCTTAATATTTATTTATGGTATTACCGAATTACTGATTAAAGTCATATTGTATATGTCACTTTGTCCAAAATGGTATCCAGAGTGGTATACAATAAATCGCTAAATTTCCATCATTTCCTTTTCTTTTGCTTCCAGTAGTTTATCTATTTCAGCTACATATTTATTAGTCAACTTTTGAATTTCATCTTCAGCATTACGAGCTTCATCTTCTGAAATTTCTTTTTCTTTTAATAAGTCTTTGAAATCACCATTCGCATCACGACGTATATTCCTGACTGCAACCTTGCCTGTTTCACCTTCCGACTTAACCACCTTCACTAAATCACGACGACGCTCTTCAGTTAACATAGGCATAGGCACACGAATAACGGTCCCCTGCGATGCTGGATTTAAACCCAAATTAGCTGTCATAATCGCTTTTTCAATAGCGCCGACCATTGGTTTTTCCCATGGGGTTACCGCTAAAGTTCTTGAATCTTCTGCTACAACATTCGCAACCTGCTTAATGGGTGTCATGCTGCCATAATAATCAACCATCACCTGATCTAACAAGCTTGGATGTGCACGACCCGTGCGAATTTTAGTGAGTTCGGTTCTCAGGGATTCTACGCTCTTGGTCATACGCGTTTTTGCATCCTGAGTTATTTCATCAATCATGTATTTCTCCGAATTATTGATTGCTTACTTATTTTTAAACTGGTTTTCTCTGTTAATTTCTCAGAACTACACAGAAACAACAGTAGTACCAATAGACTTATCTGATATTGTACGTACCAGATCACCCGTTTCATTCAAATTAAAAATACGTAATGGCATATTCTGCTCTTTACACAAAACAATAGCAGTAGCATCCATTACGCCCAGGTTTTTCACCAGCACTTCATCATAAGTAAGTGTTTCATAGCGTTTTGCATCTGGATTCTTCATTGGGTCTGAATCATATACGCCATCAACTTTGGTTGCTTTTATTAGAACATCAGCTTCAATTTCAATTGCACGTAATGCACCTGCACTATCCGTTGTAAAAAATGGATTACCTGTGCCCGCGCCAAAAATAACAACTCGGCCTTTTTCCAGGTGACGAATTGCACGGCGACGAACATAATCTTCACAAACCTGATGAATACTTAATGCAGACATAACACGACAACTTGGACCGACTCTTTCAATTGCATCCTGCAAAGCCAGGCAGTTCATTACAGTTGCCAGCATACCCATGTGATCACCGGTTACACGATCCATGCCTGCTTCGGCTAACCCGGCTCCACGAAAAAGATTACCTGCACCAATCACAACACCGACTTCTACACCTAAATCTATAATCTGCTTTATTTCTGTTGCAACTCGTTTAATAATATCAGGATCAATACCAGATTCTTGTGAACCCTGTAAAGCTTCACCACTTAATTTTAATAAAACACGCTTATAAACTGGTTTAGATTCGCTCATTATTGTTGTGCCCATTTTTTATGATTATTATGCATCCAGTCGCAGGCTCTTATCTACTACATGACCTGCACTTATACCAGTACCATCAACTCTGAAACGGTTATGATTTGAAATTAATATTATAATGTCTTCATATTCCCTATACACAAAAAACCGGAAAAAATTCCCGGTCTTAAGTTCATCCCTGAGTAGCCTGTAATCTAGACCGTTATGAGCTTATCTGAGCCATTACTTCATCGGCAAAGTTCTCTACTTTCTTCTCAATACCTTCACCAACTTCAAAGCGGATAAAGCTATTAACAGTAGCATCTTTCGATTTAAGCAACTGCTCAATAGTCTGATCAGGATCTTTAACAAATGGCTGACCAACTAAAGTGATTTCAGCAAGGTACTTACGAATACGGCCACCAATCATCTTTTCGATAATATCATCTGGCTTGCCACTTTCTTTAGCCTGAGCCACTAAAATAGCTTTTTCTTTTGCCAGCATTTCTTCTGGAACTTCTGCTTCACTGACACAGGTAGGATTAATCGCAGCAATGTGCATTGCGATATCTTTAATTAAATCCTGATCATCTTTACTAAGCTCAACCATTACTCCCATACGAATACCATGGTTGTATGAACCAAAAGCACCCTCTGTAGACTTACGCTCAAAACGACGTACCTGAATATTCTCACCAATTTTAGCAACCATGTCCTGACGTGTTACTTCAATTGTCTTACCACTTTCAAGTGTCATTGCACTCAGAGCTTCAACATCAGCTGGAGAGTTATCCAGTACACATTGTGCTACTGCTGCTGTAAATGCTTTAAACTCGTCACCACCAGAAACAAAGTCTGTTTCACAGTTAATTTCAACAATAGCCGCTTCTTTTTTATCATCCTTAACCGCAATTGCAACTAAACCTTCTGCAGCAATACGACCCGCTTTCTTGCCTGCTTTTGCAAGACCCGATTTGCGCATATTTTCAATTGCTGTTTCCATATCGCCGTCTACTTCCTGTAACGCTTTTTTACATTCCATCATGCCGGAGCCGGTGCGCTCACGTAATTCTTTAACCATTGCAGCAGTGATCTGCATCGTATTCACCTCTTAAATATTGTTTGTCAGGACAGGGCGTTGTTCACCTGCCCAATAAATATCCTGATATTCATTCCAGGTCAGAAACTGGGAATACAGGTGAGCATAACGCTCACCCGTACCAAAGTTACTTATCTTCAGTTTCAGCTTCAGGAGCCGCTTTTTTCTTAGGTGCTGCTTTTTTCTTTACTGCTGCTTTTTTCTTGGGTGCTGCCTTTTCAGCTGCAACCTCGTCTTCAGCTTCTGCTGCACTGACATTTAATGAAGCGGCCTTACCTTCGATAATTGCATCTGCTACTGCTTCAATATAAAGCTTGATTGAGCGAATCGCATCATCATTACCTGGTACAACATAATCAACGTCATCAGGTGAGTTATTTGTATCAACAACACCAATAACCGGGATACCCAGGACTTTAGATTCATGCACAGCAATAGCCTCATTGCCTGTATCAATAACAAAAACCGCATCAGGTAAACCCGCCATATCCTTGATACCACCCAGAGTCTTATCAAGTTTTTCCATTTCACGAGTTTTAGTTAACGCTTCTTTTTTGATCATTTTGTCAAAAGAACCGTCTGTAGACATGGTTTCTAATTCTTTAAGGCGACGAATAGATTGACGCACTGTATTGAAGTTAGTCAACATACCGCCTAACCAGCGATGGTTAACGTAAGGCATACCACAACGTACAGCTTCTTCAGCAATTGCACTACGAGCAGCACGTTTAGTACCTACAAATAAGATTTTACCGTTAGCAGCAGCAATTTTACTGATTGCATTCAACGCGTCGTTGAACATAGGTAATGTTTTTTCTAAATTAATAATGTGAATCTTGTTACGGTCACCAAAAATGTACTCTGCCATTTTAGGATTCCAGAAACGTGTTTGATGTCCGAAATGAACGCCTGCTTCAAGCATTTGGCGCATAGTTACTTTAGCCATGATTTAACTCCAGTTAGGGTTAGGCCTCCACATACCCCCTGCAACAACCTGATCCAAAGCCCCTTCGAAAAAATATCCGAAGGTAAACGATGTTCAGGCACCCAGTTGACAGGGTAATGATATGTGTGCGTATTTAAAAAATAATATAATTTGCGCATAAGCGCGGCGGCTTTATACCATATTTACCCATTTTACACAATAAAAAGCGCATTTTTTATCCTTATGGAACCGCTAAGTATTAGAAAACTAAGGAAATCTTGAAAATCGTCTATAATTCAGGCCTAATCACTTAATCTGGATACAAACACAAACAAGCCAAATAATATGAGCATACTAATAAAAACATCGGAAGAAATAAAAAAAATGCGTATAGCAGGCCGTCTGGCAGCTGAAGTATTAGAAATCATTGAGCCCTATGTGAAACCGGGCATCACAACCAATGAGCTTGATCGCATATGTCACGACCATATTGTCAACAAACAAAAAGCCATCCCCGCGCCACTTAACTACCACGGCTTTCCTAAATCTATCTGTACATCACTTAATTTTCAGGTTTGTCATGGTATCCCCAGTGAAAAGAAACTAAAAAAGGGCGATATCATTAATATCGATATCACTGTAATTAAAGATGACTACCATGGGGACACCAGTAAAATGTTCCATGTAGGCGAACCAACCATCAAAGGCACCCGCGTATCCAATATCTCCCATGAGTGCCTGGTAAAGGGCATACAACTGGTCAAGCCCGGTACGCGCCTGGGAGACATAGGTGAAGTCATACAGAAACATGCTGAGTCAAACGGCTTTTCTGTTGTAAGAGAGTACTGTGGACATGGGATAGGCAGGGGCTTCCATGAGGATCCTCAGGTTATGCATTATGGCAAAGCAGGCACTGGCGTTACACTGCAGGAAGGTATGATATTCACGATTGAACCAATGATTAATATTGGTAAACGTCAGGTCAAAATACTTAAGGATGACTGGACCGTGGTAACTAAAGACCATAGCCTTTCAGCACAATGGGAACACACGATCCTGGTTACACCAACTGGATATGATGTACTAACATTACGCGAAGGCGAGTCCATTTAATCGATAAAACTCAGGTTTAAAACCATCTTCAACAAAATACATTACGGACTATAAAAAATATAACCTGAAACAAGAAAACAAACTTTCATTCTACAGGGGCAAACCTGAATTTAATTAAACTCTCTCTCAAATATAAGCACCTGAAACAAAATAGCATTAACCAGAGAACAACTAGAGACTCCATGACAAACATAACGCTTCAATCTATCGAAATTTTCAATGAAAGCCTTTTCACATCTCAACTTAAATCACAACCAGATCAACTTTTGAAGCTGTTAAAACAAACGATCCAGTCCGGCCAGGAAGCGATTAAACAGGCGTTTGAAGCGGGTGCCAGCACGTTGGAAATCGTCAATACTCGAGCGCAGTTTATTGACCAGGTATTAATCCAGGCTTTTAATGCACATTTCACTGATTGCAACCAGACCCTTTCATTAATCGCTGTAGGTGGGTATGGCCGCGGTGAACTGCACCCTGCCTCTGATATTGATCTGATGCTGTTACTAAAAGAAAAAGAAAACCCGGAAACCCGAGAAAAACTTGAACAATTTTTAATGCTACTCTGGGATAGTAAATTAGATATCGGGCATAGTGTACGCACTCTCTCAGAATGCATAGAAGAAGCAACAAAAGATATCACTATAGCCACTAACTTAATGGAGTCCCGCCTGATAACAGGCGATGAGTCACTATTCAATGATATGGTAAATACGACAGGGCCAGAGCACATATGGAACAGTAAAGATTTTTTTAAAGCCAAACTGGAAGAACAAACTCAACGCCACCGTAAATTTGGTGGCACCGCTTATAATCTGGAACCGAATATAAAAGAAAACCCCGGTGGCCTGCGTGACCTGCAGATGATTGACTGGGTTGCCAAACGTCACTTTGGCACACGTATCTTGCATGAACTGGCTGATCATAGTTTTCTCTCACAGACAGAACTTTCAACCTTGAACGAATGCCAGACCTACCTGTGGAAAATACGCATACACCTGCATTACCTCACAGGTAAACATGAAGATCGCCTGTTATTTGACCTGCAAAAACAATTAGCCGAAAACTTTGGTTATAAAGATGGCGAAAACAACCTGGCTATTGAACAGTTTATGCAAAAATACTACCGAACTGTACTTGAACTTGAACGACTAAACGAACTTCTACTACAGCTATTTCGTCAGGAAATTCTATATGCAGATGAACAGGAAGAAGCTGTTGTTATCAACCTTCGCTTCCATATCATCAACGGCTATATTGCGGCCCGACATGAAAATGTTTTCACTGAGCACCCCAGCTCATTACTGGAAATATTTCTAATAATGGAACTACATCCGGAAATACGCGGTGTACAGGCTCACACTATTCGCCTGATACGCGAGCACAAACACCTAATTGATGACAAATTCCGTGCATCACAAACCGCAAAACAGCTGTTTATTGATATTATTACGCAAACCAGGGGGGTAACCCATGAATTACGCCGTATGAACCGCTACGGCATACTGGCAGCTTATATACCCGCTTTCAATCAAATAGTCGGCCGTATGCAATATGACCTGTTCCATGCCTATACGGTTGATCAACACACCTTGTTTGTCGTAAGAAATATGCGACGTTTATCCGTACCCAACTTTGCCCATGAACACCCTCTGGCCAGTGGCATTTTCCAGCACCTGGAAAAACCAGAGCTGCTCTATCTGGCGGGGCTATTTCATGATATCGCCAAAGGTCGTGGCGGAAACCATGCAAAACTGGGCGCAGTTGATGCGGAAAAATTCTGCTTAAATCACAGCCGCTCTGCGGAAGACAGTAAATTTGTTGGCTGGTTAGTTGAAAAGCACCTTCTCATGTCCATGGTAGCCCAACGTAAAGACATCAGCGACCCAGAAGTCATATATGCCTTTGCCAATGAAGTCGGTAGCCTGGCCCACCTGGACAACCTTTATTTACTCACCATGTGTGATATACGTGCAACTAACCCAAAACAATGGAACTCATGGAAAGATAACCTGCTATCAGAGCTTTACCATAAAGCAGCTATAGCGATAAGAACGGGCCTGGACAACCCCGTTCGAAGGGAAATTGTATCTCATGAAACACGCACCTCTGCCTCACGTATGCTGGCTAAACTCGGTGTTGTTTCTGAAGTATTAAACGAATTATGGACGCCTTTCCCAGATGAGTATTTCATCAATCATACACCCGATGAAATTAGCTGGCACAGCCTTATATTGCTCGATGCGGAACAACCGCTGCCTAAAATTAATAGCCGCATAAACCAGCGGAATGAAGCTGAAATTTTTATATACAGCAAAGAAAATGACAAGTTATTTGCCTGCATCGCATCCACACTGGGGCAACTCAGCTTAAATATAGTCAACGCCAAAATCAATATTACCCATAATCATTTTGCCATTAACAGCTTTAAAGTGCTTGAAGATAACGGTAATAGCCCGACAGAACAATATAGAATGACCGAAATCACAGACAGGCTAAAAGCCAGATTAGCTGACAACGATGATAACATTAGCCCATCAAATCGACTTCCTAGCCGAAGTCAGAAAAACTTTTCTGTAGAAACAGAAATACGTTTTGATCAACTCGTTGGCAATGATATTACCGTATTAAACATTGTCACCAGCGATCGGCCTGGCCTCCTCTCCAATATTGCCCAGGCCTTTGCAGAATGTGAAATACACATTCATCATGCAAAAATCGCCACTGCTGGTGAAAAAGCACTGGATAATTTCTATATCACTGATAAAAACCACAAGCCTCTGCTGGATGATCAGTCAATGGAAAAGCTAAAATCAACCCTGCTCAAATACCTGAATTAATTTTATTGAAAAAGTACCTAAAATCAATGATTAATACTGTAATAAAAAGCATGATCACACTGATCAAAAATATTTTCATTATGCCGTTATACCAGGAAAAGCCAAAAACTTATGACGCAGGGCATCACGCAGCTATTTTACTCAAGACCTCTTGCCCCGCTTAAAATGAAAATGATACGGGTTCAGCCCTGCTAATTACCAATTTCAGACACTTATATTCCTCTTCAGATATCAATTCAATCACTTAATAACAGTTTCCTATATATGTACTACAATAAAATGAAGGACTTAGGGGGATTTTCTTAATTTTTTATCAAGAAAGGGCCTCTTTGTAAAAAAAACACAAAAAATGGATATTGGCTGTGCCAATTATAAAATTAAATAATAAATCCCTTATTTACACCTGCCTTACACTATTTATGGCAAGTATTCCTGTTCATTCTAAAAGTGATACATCTACAGAAAAACTCCCTCTGGATGCAATTGTCATCATGGATAGCTCTGGCAGCATGAAACAGACCGACCCTAAACAACTACGTAAACCAGCAGCAAAATTATTCATTTCATTACTCGATAACCAGGACCGCCTTAGCGTGGTTAGCTTTAGCAGTAAAGCCTGGCCCATCACCTACCTGACACAGTTAGAAAGCGATAAACAACTCAACCAGGCATTAGATGCTACTGATAAAATTTCACACAAGGGCATGTACACTAATATTCACTCAGCTATTAAAAAAGGCATAGAATTTTTAAAAGAAAGTGACCAGATCAATAGAGAGCCTGTCATTATATTAATGTCGGACGGGCAAATGGACGTAGGTAATAAAGAAAAATCAGCACAGCTCAGAGAGCAAATTTTTGAAAATTTACTCCCCCAGCTTATCGAACATAATATAAAAATTTATAGCATTGCATTTACAGAAGCATCTGATCAGGAGCTACTACAGGAAATAGCAGATGCAACTGACGGACGTTATGCACTTGCCGCCAGTGATGATGTCCTGCACAAGGTATTCAGTAAAATATTTGAACAAACAAAACAGCCTGATATGCTGCCTTTAAATGAAAATAAATTCATCGTTGATAGCAGCATTAATGAAATAACAATTATTGCTAACAAGAAATCCGAAAACAGCCAGATATACCTCCAGCCTCCCTCTGGCGAAAAAATCAATTCTACTTTTAAATCTGAAAAAATAAAATGGTTTGTATCAACAAGCTTTGACATGATTACAATCAAAAAACCAGATGAAGGTGAATGGAAAATTCTATTTAGTGATGACGACAACCGTGCATATATTGTAACCGATATAAAACTCCGCACCCGATTCGAGTTCAATGAAAACAGTTATCAGCCTGAATTAATTATTAAATCATGGTTTATACAAAACGAAGAAACAGAAGCTAACGAGAAACTATTAAATAATATAGATATCATACTGGAAATAGAACACCCTGACGACACCATAGAAACATTTCCTATTGAAGCAGCAAATGAACAAGGTGAATTCATTATTCAATTCAGGCCTGAAGCGGATGGAATATATGGTGCCGCTATAATCGCCAAATCACGTACATTTCAACGTCAGCAAATTTTTTCTTTCAAAAACACAATGCCAACTGAACCAGAACCTAAACCTGAACCTGAAAAAGAAGCACCTGAAATAGAAACCACCCCCCCTTCAGTTACTGAAGAACCTGATCCTGTAATGACCGAAGAAGCCACTAAAGAAGACAATACTGGAAAAATATTAATCTATTTTGGCGTATTTAATGTTGTTCTAATTTTTCTGGGTTTAAATGGATTTTTAATATACAGACATTTAAAAAAACAAAAATCAGAAGCTAAAAATGCTGACGAAGAAGATTAAAAAATAAATGCAAATATCACTCATATATATATTGATAATAGCCGAAGTTCTCCTTGTATTAACAGGTTTAAGCATAACACTAGCTGTTATTCTATTCCGCAGACCAAAAAACCTGGATACAGTTAAAATGCCCTCTCTTCAGGAAGCGGATAATGAATCCAGCACAACAAGCCTGGGAAACAACTATATAGACTTCCTTGAACAGGCTATGGAACGCAATACAAAAAAATCAGAACAACAGCCCCAAACAGAAGAAAACACTGACGACACAGCCCCCACACCAGAGGAAGATGAAAACAAGTCACCTGCACCTGATGAAACACAAGTCCATTTACTACAAATGCGAGACCAGTTTTTACTTATAGAAAAAGAGGCCGCTGAAAAAACAGAGCATGAAATACACTTTTGGGACAATATTTATGACGGCATGAAAAACCTGCTTGAAAAACTTTCAACTATTGAAATAAGATCAGTCGGCTCTATCGACGACCCAGCAAAAGAAAGCAAAGAAAAAGTCTTTTATATCGAAACCCAGGGAAAGAAAATTGATGGTGAAGTTAATAAATTAAAAGACATAATTTATGAACAGGAAAACGCCTTAAGCAGCATGAAAAAAGCCATGGAAAATGCTGAAGATGAGCACCCTGAAGAGTCTGATTCATTAAAAGCGCTTAAGGAACAAATGGATATAATTGAAAGACAACTAAGTGATTCAAGAATGTGCATGGATGTACTGGAAATGGAAAACAAGCGACTACAGGAAGAAGTAGACAATATAGATACTCGACACAACTCACTTTTCACTGACGACAAAAACAGCACTGACGATAACTCACTCATTGACCTTGAGCAAATGAAAGAAGTAGTAGAACAACAGGAAGATAAAATACAAAATTTGATAGATACAATTGAATCACTAGAAATTGATGCTACTCAGTCTGAAAAACTAAAAGAAACCATCGGTGATTTTTCTCGAACCTCAAAAGAAATGATGAGTTGCATATCAATACTCGAAGAAGAAAACGAGCGGCTCAAAAATTCCAATAATGAAGACACTCCAGCCACACCTGAGTCAAACGAACAATCAATAAACAATGAAGAAGCTGACACCCTGAAAAGCACCATTGGCAAGCTGGAAGAAGATATTATTAAAAAAGATGTTGCCTTTGCACAACTACAGGATGAATTCAGCTCAATGGAAACAGAATATCTTGCAATGTATGAAGCTATGCACGGTAATAATTCCTAAAAATCATTATATCCATTTATATACACCCTTGAAAAACATAATATTTTATTAATTACATTAGCAGAAACAGGCTTTAAAACATGGCTATAGATAAAACACTTTATAATCGCCTTGGTGGTATAGAAACATTAATTAAAGTACATAATATTTTCTATGGCAAAATATATAAACATAACTGGTTAAAGAAATACTTCACCGAAAAGCCCCGACATGTTTTAGAAGAGCAACAAACGGACTTTATGATGCAACTAATGGGTGGCCCAAAAGGTTATAGTGGGAAAAACCCTAAATCAGCCCATCAACATATGTTAATCAGTGAAGAACTATTCGAAGAAAGAGCAAAACTTCTTTCTGACTCGATTAAAGAAGCTGGCATAGCAGACAATTTAAGAAAAGAATGGATAACCGCAGATGCTGCACTGAAAAAATCGCTGGTAAAAGATTCTCTGGATGAGTGCTCCGTAGCCTACCCTACTCAGCCTATTTTAAATTTCCCAAAGTAGATATAACAATCCTCCTGCTCTGTAATAGCCACATCACCCTGAAGCAGAACGACAACAGCCGGGCATTGCCCGGCTGTTGTTAAAGTGCCTATGGTGTTAAGTTTAAGCTTACTCTTCACCAACAACCGTTAGTTTGATCTGTGCATTAACATCAGTATGTAAATGTAGATCAATTGCGTACTCACCTGCATTACGAATAGGCCCCGTAGGAAGACGAACCGCTTTCTTTTCAATATCAACACCGGCAGCAACAATTGCTTCAGCAATATCAGCATTACCAACAGAACCAAAAAGCTTACCTTCAGTACCAGACTTGGATGCAATACTAATAGACAGCTCATCAAGCTTAGCTTTAAGTGCTGTAGCAACCGCTAGTGTTTCAGCTTCTTTTGCTTCAAATTCAGCACGACGTTCTTCCAGCTCTTTAATGTTTTCTTTATTCGCAATTTTAGCTTTACCAAATGGTAATAAAAAATTACGTGCAAAACCATTTTTTACGTTTACTACATCACCCAGCTTACCCAGGCGATCTACTTTTTCTAATAGAATGATATCCATTATTTAATCCTCTGAAATTAGTGCTGATCAGTATAAGGAAGCAATGCAAGATAGCGCGCACGCTTAATTGCAGTTGTTACCTGACGTTGGTATTTAGCTTTCGTGCCTGTAATACGTGCAGGAACAATTTTACCGGTTTCACCAACGAAATTTTTCAGCAGGTTCAGATCTTTGTAGTCACACTGTGTAATGCCTTCAGCAGTGAAACGACAGAATTTTTTACGACGAAAATATGCCATCTTTATATCCTCTCAATTATTCAGCAGAAGCATCTGCTTCAGGAGCAGCTTCTTCTTTAGTTTCAGGTGCAGGTGTAGCTTCTTCAGCCGGTGTTGAACTAGCACTGGATTCACGCTTATCAGATTTTTTGCTTTCTTCTTCTTTCATAAGAGGAGATTGCTCTGTAATCGCTTCTTTGCACTTGATAACCATATTACGCAGAACGGCATCGTTAAAACGGAAACCTGACTCAAGTTCAGCCATTTCTTCGTTACCACACTCTACATTCATAAGCACATAATGCGCTTTATGGATTTTATTGATTGAATAAGCCAGTTGACGACGGCCCCAGTCTTCAAGACGGTGTATTTTACCACCTTTAGACTCAATAATGCCTTTATAGCGCTCTATCATCGCTGGCACCTGTTCACTTTGGTCAGGGTGGACCAAAAACACTATTTCGTAATGACGCATTGTATGCTCCCTACGGGTTAATGCCCTCTGTATAACCAACTATTAAATTGGGTTATCAGTAGAACAAGGAGTTAAAAAAACCGAGCCTCATGACTCAGGCGCGCGATTATACGGTTAATTTAAGCTCAATTCAAGCCCAGGCCGCAGCGTTCTATGGCCTTTTTACAAATTAAGTCGCTTTTACTCAAAAAAGACATACACTGGTCCTATTTCACACCCCTGTTTCAGGTATTTCAACTTATTAGCGTAAAACACCTGAAACAGGGGCGTTTTAGCACTTTAATAATAAAGAATAGTATCGGGTATACCTGCTAACAAAATAGAAATAACATCTGGATTAACTAAAATATAAGAAACAGGTTATTTTGACTTAATTATCACTTTTGCATCATTTCGTGATCTTTCAAACGAATCTGTTCCCATTCGGCTGGAATACCTATATTTAAAAAATACTTAAGCCCATAAGCTGGATATTTATTTGTAATAGCTTTTATAATATCTTTTTTATCCTGCCTGGTAATCTCACCACCGGTATAAAACTCAGCTATTTTTTTATTTACAAACCGCAGATAATTTTCCTGTTGACTTAACAAAGCTTCACCCTTCATTGCATAACCACGTCCAGGATGAATTACCACTGGGTTAATAAACTTTCTAATTTCTTCTAGTCGCGCCAACCATTGTTTACTTTTCCCCAGCGCCATCCAGGCATGATACTTATTTGATATCAAGTCCCCTGAAAATAAATGCCCATCGATAACAATCAATAAATGAGCCTCACTCACCGCACCTCGAATAAGGTAAGCCTTAAAACGTAAACCAGCCGCATCAAATTCCTGGGTTTTTTCCCATAGAGCATCAGGTAAAACTAGTTTTTCTGGATAATCAGGTTTATAACGATCATAAAACCATTCTCGACGCGTTTTATCAACGCCAGGAATAAGCTCAACAACCTGTTTAGAGCTAACTACTTTAATACCGCGTGCTTTTAATGTTGCAGTACCATTAAATTTATCTGGATTAGCATGCAAAACAATTGCCATCACTACTTTTTTACCGGTAACACTTTCAGCCAGGTCGACCGCTTCATTCGCTGCAGAAGGTAAAAACTGTGTACCAATCAGCACAACACCATCGGGGCCCTCTATCCAGTAACTATTAGTATTAAACCCCCAGGCAGATGAAGTATAAGAACCAATCTGGTAATCATTATGGTATTCGACTTTTACATATTCTGCTGCAACCGTCTGTTTTTCTGAATTATCTTCTGACTCAGAAGAACAGGCAAAAATAAAAACAAACAAAAGCCAGATTATATTTTTCATCATTGTTTACCCTTTAATTTACCCTTAATATTTAGACACGGCGCCAACTAGTCTCACTGCCCTTATCTTCTAGCTCAATACCCTGCTCTTTTAACTGATCACGAATACCATCGGCTTCGCCCCAGTTTTTATCTGCTTTTGCCTGTGCACGCTGTTCAATTAATAAATTAATTGCCTCATCATCAAGCCCAGTTAAGCTTCCGCCTTTTTTTAAATAACTTTCTGGTTCATCCTGCAATAAGCCAAGAATATTACCTAAGTGCTTTAAGGTGGCAGCCAGCACAGATGCTTTTTCTGTATTCGCTATTTTCAGTTTATTAATCTGGTTCGCCAGATCAAATAAAACAGACATCGCTTCAGCAGTATTAAAATCTTCATTCATTGCATTTTCAAAACGCTGAACATATTCTTTCGAATCATCACCCATTTCAGTAATTTCACAATCACGTAAAGCGGTATATAAACGGCTTAATGCAGCGCCTGCGCTATCGAGCATTGTGTCAGCATAGTTTAATGGGCTACGGTAATGGCTGGCTAGAATAAAGTAACGTACGTCTTCTGCGCGGTAACGCTCTAATATTTCACGAATAGTAAAAAAATTACCCAGTGATTTTGACATTTTTTCATCGTCAATACGCACAAAGCCATTATGCATCCACACATTTACAAATTTTTCACCTGTCGCTGCTTCACTTTGTGCTATTTCATTTTCATGATGCGGAAACTGTAAATCCTGCCCGCCACCATGAATATCAAATGTATTACCCAGGCAGCAGGTTGACATGGCTGAACACTCAATATGCCAACCTGGACGACCTTTACCCCAGGGCGACTCCCAGAAAGGCTCATCAGGTTTTGCTGCTTTCCATAAAACAAAATCAACCGGGTCATCTTTATTCTCATCTATTGCAACCCGCTCTCCCGCACGTAAATCCTCTATAATTTTTCCCGATAATTTGCCGTAATCAGAAAACTGGCTTACATCATAATAAACATCACCATTATCCGCTGCATAGGCATAGCCCTTTTCTATCAACGTTTCAATCATCTTGATAATATCAGCCATAGATGAGGTAGCCCGTGGCTCTGCATCTGGTGGTAAAACACCCAAAGCACGAGCGTCTTCATGCATTGCCTTGATAAAACGCCGGGTTAAATCATTAAAATCTTCACCATTTTCATTAGCACGAGCAATTATTTTGTCATCAATATCTGTTACATTACGAACATACGTTACATCATAACCCTGTGACCTCAGGTAACGCGTCACCATATCAAATACCACCAGTACTCTGGCATGACCCAGATGGCACAAATCATAAACCGTCATACCACAGACATACATACGTACTTTATTCGGCTCAATAGGTTTAAATTCTTCTTTCTGACTGGTATAGGTGTTATATATTTTTAGCATATTGCTCATTCAACGTTAATAAAAATAGTCGGTTAATTTTTGTGATTATTATACAATGCTTTGCAATTCAAATTGGAGCTTAACAATGGTTAATGTGTTATTTATCTGCATGGGTAATATATGCCGATCCCCAACGGCTGAAGGTTATTTTCGTCATATAATAAAAGAAGCCGGGCTCACAGACCAGATCAAAACTGACTCTGCCGGTACTCACGCCTATCATATAGGTTCCCCACCAGATGAACGAGCACAATCAGCATCAGCTAAGCGGGGTATAGATTTAAGTGACTTGCGTGGCCGCAAGGTTGAAAAAAATGATTTTAATAATTTTGATTATATAATTGCAATGGATAGCAGCAACCACTCAGACCTGACAAATGTTGCAGGTGGTAGCGCAGAGAATCTGTTTATGTTTCTTGAGTTTGCCGATAACTTTTCCGAAACTGAAGTACCTGACCCATATTATGGGGGAGACCAGGGTTTTGAGCATGTCCTCGATCTAATCGAAGATGCCTCAGCAGGATTGCTTAAAAACATTCGAGAAAAACACGGTATTTAAACGACTAACTTAAAAAATCATTAAAACTAAAGCTTAACAACCTTCAATAGCGCAAAATCTCAAATCATTGGTTTCTGTGCAGCTGCACAGAAACCAATATAACCTAAAATTCCCAGGGCTTACGTTCAGGGGGCTTACGTTCAGATTTCTCCCCAGATTTTGCATCACCATTGCTGGCAGGTGCTGTCTTTGTAACGGGCTGCACAGGTTTAGCCACCACCGGTGATTCAGACTTAGGTTTTGCAGTCACAGGTTGTTGCCCCTGAAATTCCCACGGTTTAGGCGTAGTAGGTGCTTTGGACTGTTGCTTAGGTTTAGGCTGCTGACGTTTTTGCACAGGCTTACTCTGCTTCGACGGCGCTATAGTTTCAGCGGGTTTAATAGCGTCCCGAACTTCAGACTTAACCGGTGCAGAAGCTGGTTTAGCTTCTACTGGTTTAGCTTCTACTGGTTTAGCTTCTACTGGTTTAGCTTCTACTGGTTTAGCTTCTACTGGTTTAGCTTCTACTGTTTTGACTTCTACTGACGGCTTTGGCACTACTGCAGATTTAACCTGTGTCTGCTCAGACACAGGTTTTTGCTGCTTCACATTTTGTGCTTCCTGAGAAACCTGTGATGGTGCCTTAACCACGGGTGAAGTATTTACCGATTTATTAACAGGCGTATCCTTATCCTTTTGCGAAGCATGATTATCTACCTGCTCAGCGTTACTATTAGCCTGTTTATTATCAACCAACTTGCCTTGTGGGGCCTGTGGAGAAACCTGCTGACTGTCCTGCTGATCAGTCTGTTGACGGTTATCATTTCGGTTTCCACGACGACGACCTCTACCACGACGATTTCCACGGCGTGCATTATCTTTATGCGCTTCCTGCTGATCATTACCTGATATTTCGTTTTGCTGGGAGTCCATTTGATTTACAGACTGATCTACTGATTCTTTCTCATCTTTAGAAAACTCAGGTCTGGCAGTTTTTTGTTGCTCATCACGTTGCGGTTTATTTCTATTTTGTTGATTTTTATTTTTCCTGTTAGTATTTTCCTGGCCTGTATTCTGTTGGCCTGTATTCTGTTGGCTTATATTCTGTTGATTATCACGTTTGTCAGTAGATGGTTTATTCTGCTGGCGTCCCTGTTGTTTACTAGGCTGCTGTTTATTTGGTTGCTGCTTATTACTACCCTGCTTCTGACTACGGGCTTTATTGTCATTTCGGTTATCGTTGCGATTACCATCACGACGTCCACGGCTATTACTATTACGATTACGATCATTACGATTGCGGTCATTACGATTGCGATCATTACGATTACGGTTACTCTGTTGCCGATCACCTTTTTCAGCTTTCTTCGACTTATTTTCTGATTCATCACTCGAAGATAAAAACTTGAAAAGACGCTCAAATAAACCAGGTTTTTTCTCCTGTTTTTTCTCAACTACGGGTGCAGGTTGTGCCGGTGTTACCGACTGAACCGCTGGTTTTTCAGCTTCAACCATATTTACAGAATCACGGCCGGGCACATAAACATCTTCATTATCACTTGCCAGTTGATAAGACGTTTTACCTTCTACACTACCTGTTTCAGATTTACGTAAACGGCTAACTTCATAATGTGGTAATAACATTATCTTATTTGCAATAAACGAAATTTCTACACCTGTACGGTTTTCAATTTCTATTAAATCTTTACGTTTTTCATTAAAAATATAGGTCGCCACTTCTACTGGTACCTGAATAATCACACGTCCAGTATGCTCTTTAAGTGACTCTTCTTCGGCAATACGCAGTAATGACAGTGATAATGATTCAATATTTCTAATCGTGCCATAGCCATTACATTGTGGACATACTCTCTGAGTTGCCTCACCCAGTGATGGGCGCAATCTCTGACGTGACATTTCTAACAGACCAAAACGTGAAATGCGCCCAATCTGCACACGAGCACGGTCCATTTTTAACGCATCGCGTAAACGATTTTCCACTGCACGCTGATTTTTATTTGCCATCATATCGATAAAATCGATCACCACTAAACCACCCAGATCACGTAAACGTAACTGACGTGCAATTTCATCTGCTGCTTCGAGGTTTGTATTGGTTGCCGTTTCTTCAATATCACTACCCTTAGTTGCACGGGCAGAGTTAATATCAATAGAAATAAGCGCTTCGGTCAGGTCAACAACAATTGAACCGCCTGAGGGTAATGTAACTTCACGCTGAAAGGCTGATTCTATCTGGCCTTCAATCTGATAACGATTAAACATCGGAATATCATCTTGATAAAGCTTTAACTTTCGCTGGCTATTAGGCATAACCTGCTTAACAAAATCTTCTGCTGTTTTATAAACGTCTGGGCTATCAATTAAGATCTCACCGATATCATCACGGAAATAATCACGCAATGCTCGAATAATAACGTTGCTTTCCTGATAAACAAGAAAAGGAGCTGGGCGGTTTGCCGCTGCTTTTTCAATTGCACTCCAGACCTGCACCTGATAATCCATATCCCACTGTAACTCTTCAGTCGCTCGACCAACTCCTGCTGTACGCACGATTAACCCCATACCTTTGGGAATATCAAGACCACTCATGGCGTCGCGAATTTCTTTACGGTCATCACCTTCAATACGGCGAGATACACCACCTGCACGGGGATTATTTGGCATTAACACCAGATAACGGCCAGCCAGTGACACAAAGGTAGTCAATGCCGCGCCTTTATTGCCTCTCTCTTCTTTATCCACCTGCACGATAACCTGCTGACCTTCTTTAATCGCTGTGCGAATATCAGGACGACCAGATGCATTACGCGCTTCGTCGGTAAAGTAACTACGAGAAATTTCTTTAAAAGGAAGAAAACCATGGCGATCAGCGCCATAGTTAACAAAAGCAGCTTCTAAGCTAGGCTCAACACGGGTAATAGTACCCTTATATATGCTGGCTTTCTTCTGTTCATGTGAGGATACTTCGATATCCAGATCGTAAAGTTGCTGGCCATCGACCATTGCAACGCGTGTCTCCTCTTTCTGGAGAGCGTTGATTAAAATTCGTTTCATTAGAGTGTAAACCTGAGTTAGTTCGACACTCTGATAGAAGTAAACCTGGAACCACTGAAAACACTACATAGGCGGGCTGTTGCTTACAGACAGTATAAATACCGCCTATAAAAAACAGATAAACAGCCACAAGCCACTCTTCCATCAGCACAACAGGCATTGCCTGGGCTCCTGGGTTACAGTTCAGTTTTTGTTTCAAGTTATTTATCAGAGTGAAATTCATTAATTAATTAGTGATAGATTTAATAAGGCTCTATCTAACCAGTGTAGGTTTATTACTACGCATAATAAACCCGGATTCTTTGAATACTGCACCCATATAATAGATGCTTATTCCTGAAGTACATTAAGCCTGCCTCACTTAAAAATACAATGTAAACCATTGATTTCTAATGCTAGAACTTAATACTCTACTTCCAGAACCAATAGAGTCTTACAAATTGTAGCAATCAGGTCAAGAGATTAAATGCTTTATTAACAGTAAATTACCTCTTAATTGGTTAAAAGAGTCGAATTTAACCATTAAAATATGTGGTTGAAATAGAAAAGGCAGCTAATGTATAGTCACATTACCTTTTTAACCCATAAATATAGACTTCACATACATTACAACGCAACTATTCTGATATCATTGGCCAAATGTTAGATTTACCTCATCACGACGTCCAGTTACTGGAAATAAGCACTCGCAATGAAAAGCAGCGACTTGACAATTATCTGTTGAACAAGCTTAAAGGGGTTCCTAAAAGCCGCGTATATAAACTTTTGCGCAGTGGCCAGGTTCGCGTTAATAAAGGCCGAAAAAAAGCCGATTATCGTCTGAAATGCGGTGATATTGTACGTATACCACCTGTCCGTATGGCAGAAACAAATAATAATATAGCACCTCAACATCTTGTAGACAGGGTTAAACAATCAATTATATTTGAAGACACTCGCCTGTTAGTATTAAATAAACCCGCTGGTATTGCTGTTCACAGCGGTAGTAATCTTAAATTTGGTATCATAGAAATGTTACGCCAGGCGCGCCCACACGATGAAATGCTGGAACTGGTTCATCGTTTAGACAGGGAAACCTCAGGCTGCCTGATTATTGCAAAATCACTGGATACATTAAATCAACTGCACCAGCATTTTCGCGACAAAGACAAGCATATAGAAAAAATCTACCGCGCCATTCTTATGGGATGCTGGCAAGGTAATGAAAAAATTATTGATTTACCTTTATTGAAGCACGCGTCACGCAGCGGCGAACGACTTGTTGAAATTAACCCAAACGGCAAAGAAGCACGTAGCCTGTTTACGCCGCTTGAATGTAAGAATGAAATGAGCTTAATGGAAGTTAAACTCTTTACCGGACGGACTCATCAAATTAGAGTACATGCCCAATCAACAGGAAACCCCGTAGCAGGTGATACCAAGTATGGAAACAGGGAACTGAATGCATCACTCAAAAAACACGGTTTTAAACGTATGTATTTACATGCATACAGGCTTAACTTTTCATTAGATTCACAAAATTATAATATCTGCGCACCACTAGATGATGAATGGGCAAAATTATTTTCTCAAAACACGCCTGATCAAGCTTATGATGCTCTTATATAATCTGTATCACTAAATACAAATTAATAACCATTCTAAAATCATATAACTAACAAACATAAAAAAATAATAACTTGCATATGAACAATACACTCCCCTATAAATTATTAATTTTTGACTGGGACGGCACCATTATGGATTCCGTTGCACGTATCGTAAACTGTTTGCGCATTTCCAGTGAGCAAATACTGGGCGAGGAAAAACGCACCGATCACGAACTTAAAGATGTCATTGGTTTAGGCTTACGCGAAGCCATTCAACAATTACATCCAAAAGCAACAGATAAGCAAATTGAAAAAATGTCTTCCATATACCGTCATCAGTATATGGAGGTAAATAAAACTTCATCTATTTTATTTGATGGAGCTGACACTATTTTAGAAAATTTAGAAAAACAGGGTTACTGGCTTGCTGTTGCCACAGGCAAAGGTCGGCAAGGCCTGGATCAGGTGCTAGAAGCAACTGGACTTGGCCCACGCTTTCATACTACCCGTTGTGCTTCGGAAACGTTTTCCAAACCACACCCTTTAATGCTGGAAGAAATACTTCAACAACTTGGCCTGAATGTTAACGATGCTCTCATGATCGGCGATACGGAATACGATATGGAAATGGCAAAAAATGCGCATATGGATCGCCTGGGTGTAAGTTATGGCGTACACCCCACAAAGCGTCTTATGAAACACCAGCCAATTGGCTGCATTGACCATATTAACCAACTAGAACCTTTTTTACACACACTAGCGACAACTTAAACACCATCTTGTCTATTTCGACTAAACAGCAATAATATGTAAATCTGCATTCTAATAAAATGATTATTATGCAGACTCAGCATGTTAAAGCCATTAAAAACAAAAGATAGCTAAAATAGCTCACAAGAAGCTTCACTTGTTGAACAACAATGCATACACTTTACATATTTTATAAATATCAAATTCTGGAATTAAAATGAACCAAGGCAATGAAGGCAATAACTGGGAGAAAGATGTATTAACCACTATCGCCACCGAAGGACTGAAAGAACAGAAAAGCACCCGTCGTTGGGGTATTTTTTTTAAATCACTGACTTTTGTTTACCTGTTTGCATTGTTAGTTATGCTTAACCCCGGTTTTCAGGAAAGCACGACCAAAGGTGAGAAACATACTGCACTGGTTGATCTTAAGGGCGTTATCGCACCTGGAGCTGAAGCCAGTGCAGATAATGTCATTACGGGTTTACGTGCTGCATTTGAAGACCCTGATACCGCTGGCGTTATATTACGAGTTAATAGCCCTGGCGGCAGCCCGGTTCAATCGGGTTATATTTATGATGAAATACTGCGACTTCGCGAGAAATACCCTGACACCCCTATGTATGCAGTTATCAGTGATATATGTGCATCAGGTGGTTATTACGTGGCATCAGCTGCAGAAAAAATTTATGCAGACCAGGCCAGTATTGTAGGCTCTATTGGTGTACGCATGGATAACTTTGGCTTTGTAGGAGCCATGAAGAAACTTGGCGTTGAGCGCAGGACATTAACCGCAGGTAAAAACAAAGCATTACTTGACCCATTTGGCCCTGAAGACCCAACTGTCGTTTCTCATATGAAAGGTTTACTCAAAAGCGTGCATGATCAATTTATTAATGCTGTTAAACAAGGGCGCGGAGATCGCTTAAAGGAAGTTGCCGGTATGTTCGAAGGATTAATATGGACCGGAGATCAGAGTGTTGAAATTGGTCTTGTGGACGAACTGGGTAATTCAAGTTATGTAGCACGTGATGTTATAGGCGAAGAAAACATCATTAAATTCACCGTAGAGCCTGATTTTTTAGAGCGTTTTTCCAAGAAAATAGGCGCACAAATTGGTACTCTTCTGCTTGAGAAAGAACTAACACCACAGCTACGCTAATCACAATCAACGACAATCATAAGCACTCTTCCTGTTGACTCTGCCCCATGAGTGAACAGGAATGAGATATTCTGAAAGCGTAAACGTCCGCAGTACTACGGTAAATAGCAGCTAAAACCTCGCTCAGCTCTCTTGCCTTAGGTCGACTTTAATTAGTAGCATTTACTAATATAACTTTCAAGCGTCACCTCAATACATTACCCCAACACTGTGATTTTATTAAAAAAGCAGTAATTTACACTGGCGGTAGGCAAGAGTTACGTTTATGATCTATTCTTACTCATGGACACTTGATCTTATACTTTAAGATCAATATAAAAATAATAATAACAACTGAGGGAGCACCAATAAAAAGGGCTACTTCCAGGTTGTTAATAATAAGCAGGGGAAACACAGAAAAGTAATGGCTCCTTTCGTATTACCAATAAAAAAACTGGGGAACAGATGAAACAGGCATTCTGGAAGAAAGACTGGTTTGCGGGTCTTGCCGTATGCATCTTAATTATTTCACTCGGCAATCTGGGCTTATTTGATAGCCTTGAGCGCAGTGCTTATGACTTTGGTGTACGCTCATCTGAACGCTCCCCTAATGATAAAGTCGCCGTTATCGCCATTGATGATGTTAGCATTGAAAATATAGGTCGCTGGCCCTGGTCTCGCGATATTCACGCTGAAATGCATCGCATACTTAAAAAGGGCGGCGCTAAGGTTATTGGCCAGACAACGTTCTTTGTTGACCCACAAATTGATCCTGGAATGCGCTATATTCAGGATTTACTGGCATTTTTTAACAACAGCCAGTTACTTCACCCTGACCCAAAAACGGATACTTTACTGAACACCGATATTCAGAAATTGAATGAAAAGCTATTAGCAGCTGAACTTGACCTGAATACAGACCAGAAACTGGCCGATAGCTTAACAGACACTGGAAATGTGGTACTGGCTATGCATATGGGTATTGGCTCAAACTATGGTAAGCCCGATAATGACATGCCAACTTATGTCACCCGTAATAAATTAACCAATATCAAAAACAACCCGACAACGAATCCGGATAATGATTTCCCTCTGCCTGTCGCATTTGTATTATACCCAATTCAAGTCGTAGGAACTCAGGCAGATAGCATAGGTGCACTGGCTGCTTATCCGGATACTGATGGTAGTATTCGCTCTGAGCCCCTAGTTGTCGATTACTTTGATCAAATGTATCCATCACTATCACTACAACTGGCTTTAAGAA
Organism: Gammaproteobacteria bacterium; assembly: GCA_016744065.1. Lineage (GTDB taxonomy): Bacteria > Pseudomonadota > Gammaproteobacteria > SZUA-229 > SZUA-229 > SZUA-229. The sequence continues at coordinate 16,459 of JADGFA010000034.1, read as the reverse complement.
GTTTAAACTTATCGGCTAAAGACGTAACCATTAATCTCGGTGAAAGCGTAGAACTGGGCCGTTTATCAATTAAAACCAGCCCCAATCTACTAATGAACACCTTCTTTTATAATAATACAGATGGTGTTAGCGCATTTGCGGTTGATTCATTTTACGATGTTTTACAAGGTAAAATCCCTGCATCAAAATACAGAGGTAAGGTTGTACTCATTGGTGCAACAGCCACGGGTGTTGGTGATACTCAAGTTACTCCAATTAATTCCAATATGGCCCCTGTTCTTACCCTGGCACATTCAGTTTCTAGCATACTTAATGAAGACTTCTTTATTGAACCAGAATGGAGCACACCGGCTATTGCAGGTATCACTCTGTTAATTGGTCTTTACATTATTGTATTGCTGCCTCGCCTGAAAGCAGGCCTTTCAGCTTTTATTACTCTCTTTTTGTTTTGCACTTTATACATTACCCATTATATTTTCATGACTGACAGTGGCCTGTGGTTACAACTGGTTAATCCATCTATTCTACTCGTTACGGGGCATTTACTGCTCACAACCAAGCGTTACCTTTCTACTGAAAAAGGTAAACTTGCACTGGATGCCGAATCGGCTGAATCCAATCGAATGCTGGGACTGTCACTTCAGGGCCAGGGGCAACTGGATGCTGCATTTGATAAATTTCGTCGCCTGCCTAAATCACCTGAATCGCTTGAACTGCTTTATAACCTTGCGCTTGATTTTGAACGTAAGCGCCAGTTCAATAAAGCCGGATCAGTTTATCAGGTAATGAAAGATATCGACCCTAAATTCCGCGACATTAAACAACGTATTAACCGTGCAAGCGCCATGGAAGAAACCATTATTCTAGGGGGCGGCGGTAGCTCCCCAGGTGGTACATTAATGCTAGATGGCGGTGGTGTTGAAAAACCCATGTTAGGTCGCTATGAAATAGAAAAGGAATTAGGTAAAGGAGCCATGGGCGCAGTTTACCTGGGTAAAGATCCAAAAATTTCGCGTATTGTGGCAATTAAAACCATGGCCTTATCACAGGAATTTGAAGAGGATGAATTACAGGATGTTAAAGACCGTTTCTTCCGTGAAGCTGAAACAGCAGGTCGCTTAAGCCACCCTAATATTGTGACTATTTTTGATGCCGGTGAAGAGCATGATCTGGCTTATATCGCGATGGAATACCTTAAGGGCGGCGATATGGTGCAGTATGGTAAAGCTGATAAATTGCTCCCCATCACCAAAGTACTGGATATTATTCGCCGCTGTGCAGAAGGCCTGGATTATGCTCACAAAGCAAACGTGGTGCACCGGGATATTAAACCCGCTAATATCATGTATGAAATAGAATCAGATACTTTAAAAATCACAGATTTTGGTATCGCCCGTATAACAGATTCAAGTAAAACCAAAACAGGCATGGTACTGGGTACACCGTCTTACATGTCGCCAGAACAACTAGCCGGTAAAAAAGTAGACGGCAAATCTGATCTATTTTCACTCGGGGTTATGATGTTCCAGTTTATGACTGGGCGGTTACCTTTTACCGGGGACTCCATGGCAACACTGATGTATAAAATTGCTAATGAAGCACATCCTAAACCCGATAGTATTAGACCAGAACTACCCCGATGTGTATCGGTCATAATAAACAGAGCACTGGCTAAAGACCCTGAAAAACGCTATCAATCCGGGACTCAAATGGCCAGCGACTTACGCAAGTGTTTACAGATAATCGCCCAGAACAAAAAGAAAACACAACCCAAATAGCTGTAAAAAGAATACTAAATGAGCCTTAAAGATAAAATCAACATTACAGGGATCACAGACGAAGGTCTGGTACGTGACCATAACGAAGACAGTATCGCCAGCAATGCCGAATTAGGTTTACTGGTACTTGCGGACGGCATGGGTGGTCACAAAGGGGGTGAGGTCGCCAGCGCAATTGCTGTTGATTCTATTATGCAGGACTTAAACAAAGCCCTGCCCCAGATTACAGCAGGTAATACCGACGAAAATACGGGTTACAGCCTGGAAAGCATGTTAATTGAAAAAGCCATAAAAGATGCTAACCTGAAAATTTATACGGCTGCACAGAATAATAAAAACTATGAAGGTATGGGAACCACTGTTGTTGTTTTGCTACTTTACGATAACCGTATTACTGTTGCCCATGTAGGTGACTCACGACTTTATCGCATGCGGGACCGCACACTTGAACAGATGACCCGTGATCATACTCTGCTACAGGAACTGGTTGATCGCGGCTTCTATACAAAAAAAGAAGCACGTGAGTCATTAAATAAAAATCTTGTTACCCGTGCAGTGGGGGTGGGTACAACCGTAGATGTTGACTTACTGGAAGACATTGCACTCGTAGGTGACAATTATTTACTTTGTTCTGATGGTTTAACCGATATGATCACCGATGACCTAATAGAAGACATTCAGTTAAACTATCAAGATAATCAGAACAAAATGAATAAAGAATTAATAAAGCAGGCCAAAGATCATGGCGGCAAAGATAATGTATCCGTTATGCTGGCACAGGTTTTAAAAGAATTCCCTGCTAATTCAGGCTGGTTTTCTAAATTTTTTGATATATTCTCTTAAATAAGAGTATTTTTGTAAATTGACATAGCTATTCAGAGATAAACTGGATAAATAAATAATAATAGGTAGCAAAATGGCAACAATACAGATAAGTTTCAACGGTGAAGTAATAAGTGAGCTTCAACTGGATAAAGAAACCATGAGCATTGGCCGCAAAAGTGACAATGATATCCATCTGGATAATCTGGCGGTAAGTGGTCACCATGCCAAAATACTCACCATTCTGAATGATTCGTTTATTGAAGATTTAAACAGCACTAATGGTACCTACCTGAACGGCTCTCTAATTAAAAAGAATACATTATCAAATGGCGATATCATTAAAGTTGGCAAACATGAAATAAAATACATCAATGCCAGTGCTAGCTCTAATGATGATTTTGAAAAAACAATGATCATTAATCCTGATTCTGATGGTATGCAGGAAACAGAAGGCAGTAAAGAAATAGATAAATCAGTTGGTGCTATTGTTGCTGAAATCGCCTCGTCAGACTCAGGTAAAACAAGCAATCAAAATGCCAAAATACGCTTAGTCAGTGGTGCAAATAATGGTAAAGAATTAGCCTTAACAAAAGTACTAACCACATTGGGAAAACCCGGAGTGCAGGTCGCTGCAATCACCCGCAGGCCGACAGGATATTTCCTTATACATATTGATGGCGGTGATAACGGTGAACGGCCTAAGGTAAATAACGAACAAATAGGTTTAAGAGCTCAGGCACTTAATAACAATGATGTACTTGAAGTTGCCGGCGTTAAAATGACCTTCTTTTTTGAATAATTAACCCCGAAATGCAATCAATAAAAAACCTCCCTGGCGGAGGTTTTTTATTGATCAGGCTTATTACTGACCGATGAACTGAATAGCCTTTATGCCTGAGGTTTTTTGTTTCTATAACCTGGCTTAGCGGTTACTTCCAGATAAAATGATTGCATATTTTCAGACACAGCCCAGTCTATTGATTTATTGATTTCAGCTAAATGAATCACTTCACCTGTCGCTTCATCTGAGCCAAACTTACAATCAAAATCCAAAAAATCTACACCTTCATCAAGATCTCTTCTGCGTTCTCGCTTTATATATTTTTTAATTTCGTGTTTTACTGCTTCTACTTGTCTTTCTGGTTTTAATTTTTCATCGGTTAATTTAAATATTTTTTTCACGGTAATCTCAAAAATAAAGGAACGTTATCACTCGACAGTATAAACTAAAACACTAATAACTAAAATCCTAGTAAAGGATCAGTAGTCGGTGGCTCACTAACACAAGTAGCCTGACCTAGTCTATAAGCTTCTAGCAATGCCTGCTTAAGCTCTGGTCTTTTTTCTAAATCATCTACAGATAAAATATCATTAGCGATTTGAGCCAACACACTCAAACATTCACAATCTTTCCATGCCTGAACAAAAGCATCGATATCTAACAGACCATCTGTTATAAACTCAGCAACCATTCCGGTCGCTTCACTAAAAATAATACTTTGCGCCTGCATCATTTCAAACTCATATGAATACAGGTCATGATTATTGGCTTTTGCAATAACAGGATACAGATCTGGCAATGTGTCACTCACTTCCAGATACTCATCAAGCTCAATCATAATAGAAGGTGAATGTGTTTCACCTTTATAACAAAAAACAACGCTCGCTTTAACGGTATTACTCATATTATTTTCTTAAGATGTAAGTGATGCAAATAATAATGGCAGCTTTTCTGGCAACTTTTCAACATGATCAATAATAGTATAGCCACCTGCACCAAAAATATCCTGTATATAATCATCTGCCTTTCTATCCAGACTAATACAATAACTATGCATTCCCCTTGATGAAAGTTCATCAACGGCCTTTTTGGTATCACTGATTAAATACTTCGCATCTTCAACATCAATATCTGCTGGCTCACCATCAGTCAGTATAAGCATTAATTTTTTCTCAGCCGTTTGCCCCTCCAGATAATGCGCAGCATGGCGAATAGCACCACCCATACGAGTAGAGAAACCTGCATCCATTGCCGCAAGCCTGCCTTTTACCGTATCATCAAATTGCTCGCTATATCCTTTAATATGATAATAACGCACATTGTGGCGCGTATCAGAATGAAAACCGGCAATCGCATATTTATCGCCCAACTGTTCAATGGTCCAGGCTAATAATGAAACAGCTTCCTGACTTAACTGCAAAATACTTTGATCACTGCCCTCTGGCACATCATTCAATGATGCTGATAAATCCAGTAAGATCATAACGGCAATATCACGACCATCATGTTTATGGCTCATATTAATACGCGGATCAGGCTGTGAGCCGCATTTATAATCAATCAAAGAGCGAATTGCAATATCCAGGTCTAACTCACTCCCCTCCTCCTGATAACGTACTCGCACAAATCTCTGTGGTTTTAACTTATCAAGAATAAGCTTTAAAAGTTTTGCCAGGGCCGCATGTTTATCTAATATCACATCAATATCAGCCGAATTTGCTGATGGATGAATTGACTCATACAGGCTTACCCAGTCGGGCTTGAATGATGAGGTATTGTAATCCCATTCAGGATAATGACGTGGAGGTAAACCTTCATTTTCCAACTCATCTGATTTACTTTGTTTTTTATTTTCGTAATCTTCTGCTTCATCATTCTCTTCGATAAAGACCCACATGTGACGATTATCATCTCGATAATCCACTTCGGTCTTTTCAAAACGAATACGCGGTAACTGATCACTTTGTAAACGCGTGCGAGTTGTAAAAGTTATACCAATATCAACCATGGCTTTTGTACTGCCACCGTCTTTTTCAACGACATCAAAGAAACGTTTTCTAAACTCTAAAATATGCTCATTTGTGTAACCATGATCTTCATCGAGAATTGAGCGCGATAACATCGCTAAACGATGACGAACACAGGATTCTTTTTCCGTATCACAATCACCTTCTACCGGCTTAGGGTGAAGCGCTAATAAATATTGGCGTAAGCCCGGATACTCTTTAAGCATTAGATACTCAACTCGAGAGTCTTCTAAATGCTCAATAGCAATACGTTGAAATGGGCTAAAATTATCTGCAACGAGCACATCACTCCAACGCCTGTGCGCAGCAATATGTGCAATGGTGACACGATAACGATCAATACCCGAAACAACCATCCCGAAACCACTAACAAAGTCATCATATACATCAGGAATACGTATTCCCAGACTGTCATAATATGGTATTGGCTTACGTAACTCATCGAAGCCTGATGAATAAGGCACAAAGTAAGACGTATCTTCCCACATACTACGTAGATACATATCCAGTTGACGCTGATTGTCCATAAACAACGTTCCGTGGCGCTCACGTTGTAACATCGCTCGACTATCTGCGGATTGCAGACTGAAATAGTCTATCTGACGTTCCGGATGGTTATTATAATTACGTGCACCATATTCAACCCAGTTTTTTAAACCTTCTAGAGACAACTGATTTAAAAGATACGGTGTCTGCCTTAATAACTCAGGTAACCCAGGACTTGCAAAAGTTGTATGATGACCATGAATTGAACCGGTTGTACTCTCCATAAAATCAAAAATAATTTCAAGAAAGTTCTCCATCTGCTCCTGCGAACCTAAACGACGAGCCGCTTCAGGTAAACACTGCATAAACGGGGGAATGGAATTACCATTTGGGGTACGCGACATATCCCATACTGATTGTGAAACAATTTCCAGCATGGGTTCACCCAGACTGTTTGCAATACCCGGCATTTTTTCCAGGTATATCATGACCGGTTCCCAACCACGACCAATCATACAGACCAGTGAAGCGCCTTTAAAATATTTTTCTATGCCATCTTCACTTAAATTACGTAAAGCATCATTAGTATAATCTTCAAAGCACTCTTCAATTTGCTCAAAATTACATTTCAGTTTGGTGCGGTATGTTTTTATATCTATTTCAGTCATAGTTTTTATTTTCCGCAAATAAACGCGAATGAATACAAATTAGTTAACCATATTATCTGTCACCCCCAATACAAAAATTTAGAAGTAACGTTTAACCTGATAGCAAACGCAATTGACTATATTTGCGTTTATTTACGGTAAAATATTATCGCTTAACCGAAAATGCTATCAATAGAATGGTCTAAAGTACTACGAATATCCGCATCATCCGTAATCGGGCGAACCATTGCCATACGACAGGCTGCTTTTGCTTCAATACCTTTACTCATTAATGTTGCTGCATAAACCAGTAACCGAGTTGATATACCTTCATCTAATCCGTGCCCCTTAAGATTACGTGCCGTGTGGGCAATTTTCACCAGTTTCGCAGCCGTTTCAGCATCTGTACCGGATTCTTTTTCCACAATACCTGTTTCTACTTTCTGATCAGGGTAATCAAAATCTAAACCGGTAAAGCGTTGCTTGGTTGATTGCTTAAGATCTTTCATCAAACTCTGATAACCCGGATTATAAGAAATAACCAGTTGAAAATCAGGGTGCGCATCAATTAACTCACCTTTTTTATCCAGTGGTAACTGACGACGATGATCAGTTAACGGGTGAATAACAACCGTCGTATCCTGACGTGCTTCTACGATCTCATCTAAATAACAGATTGCACCAATACGCGCCGCTGTTGTTAAAGGGCCATCTAACCAACGCGTACCATTAGCATCCAGTAAATAACGCCCCACCAGGTCTGATGCAGTCATATCTTCATTACAGGCAACCGTAATTAAAGGTTTGCCTAATTTCCATGCCATGTGCTCAATAAAGCGAGACTTACCGCAACCGGTAGGCCCTTTAATCATTACTGGCAAACGTGATTCATAAGCCGCTTCATAAAGCGCAATTTCATCACCCTGCGCACCATAAAAAGGCTCTTCTTTTACTTTGTACTGTTCGATATCTATGTCAGTCATGGCATGGTTTCCTAAAATTCTTTTTCGAAAATAAAGGTAAAAACAATTACCAGGTAATTAAATGCTTTTACGTTTATAAACGAGTTTCGTTTATTTTTAGAGAAAAAAAAACCCCACCGAAGTGGCGAGGGTCCTTTTTTATGATCAGGATGATCGGTACGCCGCAGTGCATAAATGTGCAGAAGCGACGAACCGTATCCATTACATTAAGTCTTACTTGTGAACACCCAGCTTGTCTCTCCATCCTGGGAACAATGAATCAGCATCGCCAGGGAATGATTCAAATGCACGAGCAAACTCATTATGCTCTTTAGCGAATTCAATTGGATCCGCTTTAGCCATCCAGCAATCGTATGCCTGACGTAAAGACTTAGCACCTGCCGCAGGAGAATCGATATGACCGTATGAACCACCACCAGATGTGTTGATTACATTGCCGTGTCCTAAGTTCTCGAAGAAACCAGGTAGGCGTAATGCATTCATACCACCAGAGATAATAGGAGTAGTTGGCTTCATGCCATTCCATTCCTGGTGATAAACAGGACCTTGTGCGCTATCACGCTCGATCATGTATGCGATGTGCTTGTCATCAGAACCACCTTCCATTTTACCGAAGCCCATTGTACCCACATGGATACCAGATGCACCCATAAGACGAGAAAGCTTGGCAAGAACAAATGCAGTGTAACCACGTACAGATGAAGGAGAAGTGATCGCACCGTGACCTGCACGATGATAATGTAAGTACTGACCAGGATAGTTACGACGTGCAGTTGTAACCATGCCACAACCACCAACATAACCGTCAACCAGGAAAGCAACGTGATGAGCATTCTCACCAAATGTTTCTAATATATAGTCTGCACGAGCACACATTTCATGATGATCGTCTGCAGTGATGTTAGCAGAGAAGATTTTCGCTTCACCCGTTTCATCTTGTGCACGTTTCATTGCGTCGGCAACTAAAGGTGTAACCTCTTTCATGCGTGCATAAATCTGGTTACCCTGAGGCTCATCATTCTTGATGAAATCACCACCTAACCAGAACTGGTATGCAGCTTCTGCGAAAGGCTTAGGACGAAGACCAAGCTTGGGCTTGATGATAGTACCCGCGATATAACCGCCTTCTGTACGTGAACGACCTAAGATGTTCCATAGATCAGTGATATCCATAGAAGGACCATCAAAAATATCAAGCATTTGCTTAGGCACATGGAAATCGATCATCTGCGCACACTGAACATCACCCATGCCCTGGTTGTTACCAATAGCAAGTGTAAGGAAAGAAACCACCATTGCACGACCGTCAATGATATTACGGTCAAATAAACCACAGGGATAAGCGATTTTCATGATGCCTTTAGCTTCATCAATCTCGTAAACCATTGCATCCAGGTCTTTAGTGAAGTCATCAGTAGTTGAAACTTCAACATTAGTACCTGTAGAAGACTCAGCAGCAAAGTGAGCTGCAGTTTCCAGGTAACCACCAAAACCAGGCATTGGTGTCATTGTATAAGCCACACAAATGTGACCACCATCGGCTAATAACTTATCTTCATCCAGACTCAGGTCTGCATAACGTGCTGACTGATCCATTTAGATCTCCTCAGTTTATTTAAAATTTGGGCTGAAACCAGCGACTTACAATTAAGCCTCTTTTCTCAAGGATGCTCACTATAAAACCATGAAACCATAATTAACACTCAAAGTTTTTGATTGTTATGATAAGCTAAAGCTTATGTATTAAAAAAATATGATTCACTAGAAATAAAAGATATAAAAACTTATGAGCACATCACAGCAGCATTACAGAGCATATAACACTTACTTTCATGCACACACCGATCTATAAACATAAAGATAGAAATACATATAAATGTCACTAAACCTTACATTTCGCCAACTTAAAGTCTTTGAATCTGCCGGACGGCATTTAAGCTACACCCGTGCTGCCGAAGAGCTGCACCTGAGCCAGCCTGGAGTTTCCATGCAAATCAAGCAGCTAGAAGAGTCTGTAGGCCTTCCCCTGTTTGAACAAATTGGCAAAAGAATGCACCTTACTGCCGCAGGTAAAGAAATTTATGCCTACAGCCAGAGCATTGGGCACCTGCTCAATGAAGCAGAAGCCGTACTGGAAGAACTAAAAGGTAGCAGCACCGGTAAACTGGCTATTTCAGTGGCAACAACAGCAAGCCATTTCACCACTCGATTATTAGCCGCATTTTGCCAGCGTTATGATGGCGTCACGATTAGCCTGGATATTACAAACCGAGCAAGCTTACGTGAACAACTTGAAAATAATGAACCTGATTTAGTCATTATGGGGCAACCACCTGAAGGTGTAGAAGTTAAATCAGAAGCTTTTATGGTTAACCCTCTGGTTATGATTGCACCAGCCAATCACCCACTGGTTGAAGAACAGAACATCCCTTTGAGGCGTTTTGAAAATGAGCACTTTGTAGTGCGTGAAAGTGGCTCAGGCACCCGTGGAGCAATCCAGCGTTTTTTTGATGAGCACAGTGTACGTTTCCTCACGGGCATAGAAATGAGCTCTAATGAAGCCATTAAACAGGCGGTTGAAGCTGGGCTGGGCTTAGGCATTGTCTCTATTCATACACTGGAACTGGAACTGGAAACCCAACGACTGGTCATTTTAAATGTAAACGATTTTCCAATTCAACGTCACTGGCATATTGTACAACGCAGGGGTAAACGCCTGTCACCAGTAGCACAGGAATTTAAACAATTTGTATTAGATGAAGCTGTGAAATTTATCCGTTTGCCAGAAGCTGGAATATAAAAACCTGAAGACAATGATCCAGTTACATCACACTTCACAGTGCTAAAAAGCTGAATACAACATTAGCACTTCGATATAACTAGCTGCATAAAGTTTCTCATGATTTAATGCCTTAAACACGCATTACGAGAATAAATAAAATCACTAAAATACTTATCACAGGGGCAAATGGATTTGTCGGCAGCCATATTCTGGAAACACTGATGAAAATCCAGCATCAGGATCTGGAAATTATTGCAGCCTGCCGTGATACATCAAAACTCATCCCCTCTTACAGAGGTGAAGTTCGCCAGGGAGATTTACGTGACCCAGATTATCTTGATCGGGTCCTTATCGGTATCGATATTATCTGCCATGCAGCGGGCTGGAGTAGTTTTGAAAAATCGGGCGATACCTGTAATCACGCTTATCTTGACCCTACTCTGGATTTAATTAATCATGCAATTGAATGGCGTGTGAGTCGATTTATCAATCTAAGCAGTATTTATGTGGCAGCCGCAAATAAGCGAAACAATACTCATGAAGAAGGGAAACCCCGCTCATACTGGCCAATGGTAAACTGCCACATCGCCGTTGAAGAATACCTGCGAAATTATCAGAAACCCCGTTGTCAGTTTATTAATTTACGACTGGGGCTTTATTCTGGTAAACGTCTTAACATGGGGCTACTGCCTCTTTTATTATCCCGAAGCAAACAATTTACCCTGCCCTATCTTACAGGTTCATTAGGTTACCTTCCTCTGGTTGATGGCCGTGATATTGGCCAGGCCTTTGCTCGAGCCGCACTGGGGCCACTTAAATCAGACTATCACTGCCTTAACATCACCGGCCCCGAAACACCTTCACATGCAGATATTATGATATTTATTGAGGAGCAGATAAAAGTAAAACCATTAAGCCCGGGATTACCCCCATTTTTGGCTAATCCAGCTCTCTGGTTACAGGGAAAAATACACAATGAAGGCAAACATCCTTTAATGACATCCGCTATGCTCGATATGCTTAAATCACCCGTTATAGATAACAGCCAGGCAAAACAGCAAATAGGTTATGACCCGGAGATAAGTTGGCAAGCAAGCTTACTAGATACCCTTGAGCTTTATAAGAATCAAACACTTAACTGCTCACTAAGCCAACCATATCAAGATTTAATCCTATGATCACTACACTGCTATAGCTCATCACCATCGGGGAAAGTTGCGTTTTTTTGCGCCCCGCCTCCTGTATTGATGCCATCAAGCGTATAACAAAGTCGACTCACTACACTATCAATTCTTAATGGTTTCAATACAGGGGACAGTGCTGAAAAGATGCTCTTTCCCCGATAGAGATAAACCTGAACAGTGTAAAACTCAATCTATTTCCCCCATCGCACCAAATCATCAGTAAACCGTAATATTCTTATTAAATTTAGTTGACTTTTAATAGTCAGACAACTATCTTATTTAAAAAGGGGATAGAAATTTAAACCTGAACAGATAACCACTTGCAACCCAGCGGCCTCAAAATAGCCGAAGGAGTAAAAAATGAGTGTAACGACAACAACGACAGAAGCCAGCAAAGAATCAGTTAATATGACAGAAGCAGAATTAAATACCTGGTTTGATAAACGGTTTGAAGAGCGTCGCCAGGCAGAGGAAGATGCACATACACCTTCAATGAGCATTATCGCCACCAAAGGCACAATGGACTGGGCCTACCCTCCTTTTATCCTTGCATCAACAGCCGCCGCACTAGGTTGGGACGTTTCCATCTTTTTCACCTTTTACGGCCTTAATTTATTGAAAAAAGATTTAAAACTAAGTGTTAGCCCAATGGGTAACCCAGCTATGCCAATGAAAATGCCAGTTGGACCGGAATGGTTGCAAAATATCAATATGAAAATACCCAATGCAATTATGGGAAATATGCCAGGCTTTGAATCGATGGCCACAGCAATGATGAAAAAAACCACAGAAGCTAAAGGCATCGCAAGCGTAGAAGAGCTACGAAGTTTATGCCTGGAAGCAGATGTGAAAATGCTTGCCTGTCAGATGACCATAGATATGTTCAGTTATGACCAGAGTGAGTTTATGGATGAAGTTGATGAATGGGTAGGAGCTGCAAGCTTCTTACCAACAGCAAGAAAATCTGATGTGACTTTATTTATATAGATGCCTGTGAAGTTTTTTCTGTTTCATATTTTGTTATTACTTCACTTTAAACATCATTTTATTTACATACCCCATAATTAATACTGATTAGTTATGGGGTTAAATAACCAATAAAAAAATTAATTATGCAGATCATTACTGGACAACCGGCACCTGATTTTAGCTTAATAGATATTAACGGTATAGAATTTAAAACCGAAAGATTACAAGGAAAACGCTATCTGCTCACTTTTTATCGTTTTGCATCATGCCCTTTTTGTAACCTGCGTTTGCACAGGGTAATTCAAAAATACAAAAGCTACGGCAACGATTTTGAAGTTATTGCTGTGTTTGATTCCACATTAAAAAACTTACAGAAGTACAGCTCTCGACACCAGTCACCTTTTCCCATTCTGGCTGATGAAAATAAAACAGCACATCGTTTATATCAAATTAAGCATTCCACATCAGGCGTTATAAAAGGTGTTATATTTAGATTCCCCAGTTTAATATTAAGTTTATTAAAAGGTTATATCCCATGGCGTATTAAAGGAGATATAACAGCCATGCCCGCAGATTTTCTAATTGATGAAAATGGAATTATTCAAACAATCTATTACGGCCGTGATGAAGGAGACCATATCCCCATGCATCTGATAAAACAGTTCGCACAGCGTAGAGGAGAACTAGAAAGCGACCTGCTTGAAATTTAATTTTCAGACTTATACCTCATTATACCACTCATTTAATACCTGATTCCATGTTCCCGGTTTATAATAAACTACCGTTGACCTGAAGAACGATGATGATCGATGTGATGACAAAAAAAACAGACAAAGCCAAACATAAGGTCACTCAGGCATATTCAGGGTAACACTTTTTATTTCAGACAATAATCCTCATTACTCTTGCTTAAGAACTACGCACTCATATTTAAATACATAATAGTGTGGTGGATCAAGCAGCGCCGATCTGCTGTGTTTGATCTACCCTACAACAGTCATCCTGAATGAATGCGAAGGATCTGACTACCCGGTATTCTAGATACTTCGCATTCGTTCAAAATAACAATTGTTCGTATATACTGAAACCTGAGTAAGTGCCACTACCCCCTGATTCAACAGACTATTTTAGATTTTTTAAAGCACTCTTTATACTACTACGCACTTCATCAATTTTTTCTACCAGCTTCTGCGTTACCATTTCATCATCCTTAACAAGTTGCCAGCTTTTACCCCACAGGACTTTTAATTCATTTGCATCATTTTCAACCTGTGGGCTTATCAATGCACTTAAATCAACAATTAAACCCACTTTAACCCAGGCTTTTCTTGGACTTCCATCGAGTATATTCTTATCATAATGCGCTGCATAAATAACTTGCTCCATTTCGGACAACTGAGTTAACACTTCAAATGAGGCAGTACGAATATTACTATTGTCTTCTGTTAATTCCATACGCCAGGCATTATAGCTAAAACCTAACACCGCAAATAACATGCTTAAAATTGATGTTATATAAAACAGCTTTAGTTTATCTTTCAATTGCATAATTAGCTTTTTCCCAGACCAATATCCTGTTATTCGCAGGCATCTTAATATCCTTAAATAGTTTCAAGGTATTTTTTTCAGCTAACTTTTCTATAGATTCAAAATGCTTAATACCACTCTTCGGGTCACGCTGCTTTAACCAACCATCAAAATTAGCATTACTCTCGGATGTATACTTTCCGTTATAATTAAACGGACCGTATTGAACAAACAAACCACCTGACTTTAATACCTCACCCACATGTCTAAACATTTTTTCTGTTTGTTCCAATGAAATAATATGTGTCACATTAGCGCTGAAAACATAATCTTTTTTATTAATATTCCAGTCAGGTATATCCACATCGAGAATTAATGGCGTATGAATACGATCATGTTCAACCTCAGAAAACCACATTTTCATGCCCACATGTTCAGCTTCAAGGTCACCAGGGTACCAACTTAAATGCGGGAGGTGCTGGGTAAAAAAAACAGCATGTTGGCCGGTATAACTGCCAATTTCAAGGACGTCACCTGGTTCGATGAAAAGTTCTTTTAAAACATCTAAAATAACCTGCTGGTTCTGTTCACAGGAAGGTGCATTGGGTTTGTTCATTTTATTAGCTGACTCCGTACAACTATTGATGATTTCAATATTAGCAAATATTATTTAAATTAGAATGCTGGCAAAGTTACATCCTGTTCAGGCTTATCTCCATCGGGGACAGAGCACTGCCTTTTGGTACTCTGCCCTCTGTTGTAAGGCCATCAAGAGCTGATAGTGTCGTTATCGATTCTGTAATACTCCTGAAGGCATCAGCCAGGAAACGAAACATAAAAAGCGCTGCTCTTTCCCCAGGGGGGATAAACAGTGCGTACACTCCCCAGAAAATTAAACTGAAGTATGTTTTCTTTTAGCCTTTTTCCAGCATTTGCCTGACATCATATTATTACTGATAAAATTCTTTTAGCACTCGGAATAAATAATAAGCATCCCAACGACCGGCAAGTTCCCTGATTGAATGCATAGCAAATGTAGGGACCCCCACATCTAATGTTTTTACACCTGTTTCACTCGCTGTAATCGGACCAATGGTGCTACCACAGGCCATATCTGTTCTTACCACAAATGACTGTACTGGCACATCTGCTTTTTTACACAACTGTCTAAAAATAGCACTGGTATCACTGTTAGAGGCATAACGCTGATTTGCATTGGTTTTAATCACCGGGCCCTGATTAATTTCAGGGCCGTGGTTATTATCATGTTTGTCGGAGAAATTAGGATGTACAGCATGGGCATTATCTGCAGATATCATCATTGACTTATCAATCATGCGCACAGTATTTTCATGGCTACCACCAATACGCTCTAACACGGATTGTAAGAATGGCCCCTGTGCTCCACAGGCAGATGCACTACCAACCTCTTCATGATCAGTACATATTAATAATTTACTACCCGGATTACTGGTTTCTGTCATTGCCATCAGGCCCGTATAACAGCTAAGTAAATTATCTAATCGAGCGCTGGCAATAAAGTCCTGATGTAAACCTACATAAGCGGGTTTCTGCACATCATAAAAATTCAACTCATAATCCAGGACTTCAACTGCACCCGTGGAATCTTTTATTTTATGTAATAAAATATCTTTAAACGAGGGTTTATTTTTTTGTTCCGAAGGCGGTAATTTTAACAAAACAGGAGGAATATCTGTTTGTGAATTTATGCTACGGTCTTTATTTGCTTCACGATCTAAATGAATCGCCAGGCTCGGTATAATGGCAATTGCATCTTCAAAATCAATTAATACACTATCTAAATCATCATCTTCATCTAAATAATTAACTCGACCTGCAAGTGACAGGTCACGATCAAACCAGGGGTTCAATAATGCACCACCATAAACCTCAACACCTAACTGATAATAACCTTTTTTAAGCATGTCCGGTTCGGGCTTTACTTTTAAACAGGGGCTGTCCGTATGGGCACCCACCATATTAATACCATTACTTACTGGATCTTCAGCTAATTTAAATGCAATAATTGATGAATCATTTCGGGTAACGAAATAGCCCTGCTTTTCTTCTAGCTGCCAGCTATCCGCTTCATATAAGCGCCGATAACCGGCACATTCTAATTTATATATCATTCCCTCAACCGCATGAAACGGTGTGGGTGACATGGCGATAAAATCCATTAAATCAAAGTTGAATTTTTCGTCGTTCATACTATTTCCTGTTTTATATTTTCAATCTTTTAAAACATTGCCTCAGAGGCTCCGAGTACCAGAGAAAAGAACTCATATTTTAATATTTAATTATTTCTGTTCGACTTCAATAATTACTGTCATCCTGAGCGTAACAAAGTAAAGCCGAAGAATCTGGCTTATCACGCTAACAATCAATTCATGAAGCAAGAACCTTCACTATCGCTAAAAATAATATATTAAATATTTCTCAATGCTCT
>JADGFA010000033.1 GCA_016744065.1 Gammaproteobacteria bacterium | reverse complement strand
AAAATGGATTAACAATCGACCCAGAAAATGTTTAAATTACCAAACACCCTACGAAACATTTAGGATAGCTAGTGGTGCACTTGTAGGTTGAATGTGGCTTTAGTTTTTTTAGTTGAATGTGGCAGCGGGAGCTAAGGTGTTAAAAGATATTGATAATCAGGAAAAGCATAGCCCTGATGGTGTTTTTGTATTGCGTACGGTTAATCAGAATCAGATGCAGTTAATTGTGCTGGCAGATCAGAAAGCAAATATTCTTATAGGTGTTGTGGCTGTTATTTTTACCATTTTGTTTACTAAAAGTGAACAGCTTCTAAACGCCAAAGAGTTGTTTATGCTGCCTTTTTTTAGTTTTTCGATGATGGAGGTGGTTGCTTTATTATTGGCTTTTCTGGTTATTACACCTAAGACTCGAAGTCAGTATCGACCAGACAGTATTCAGAATACCATGAATCCTTTGTATTTTGGCTGTTTTACTCAGTTTGATGAGGATGATTATGTTGCCTATTTATCGGCTGAGGTAAAAGATGACAGTGCTATTAAAGAGCTGTTAATTCGGGATATATATCATCTGGGTGTGGTGCTTAAAAAGAAATATACGCTGTTAAAATATGCGTATGTATTTGCGGTGTCGGGTGCGATGTTACCTTTTGTCATGTTGTTTATGGTTTTTTTTAGCGGCGGTTAAGAGCATCAGGTTATTTTGTTATCAATCAAACGCCTGGTCATATGCAGGCGTATGTCAGCGTTTTCCGTTATACAGTGAAACAGATGATGCGGCCCGGTGGATTTTTCAATAATACTATCCAGGTCGTTACGACATTCACGATAATAGTCCAGTAAACGAATATCAAAACGAAACAGTGCGTTGCTTAAAGGGTCTTTTGCCTGGCGTTGTCGGATTGTTTCAATGCCATCTTCAAATACATTACCCAGGCACATATGTACGGCTGAAAACAGGGTGGCCCAGCCATTAAACCAGAACATCAGATCTTTATCGAAGGTTTCAATTCCGGTTCCCTTACCGGCTAACATTTGTTTTAATAAATCCCGTTCATTAACCGCTTCATGCAGCTCCATCATTTCGGCACGGCCATAGGCATCAATCGTTGAGCTGGTTAGCATTAAAGGGGCCTGGGGATATTTGCTTAAAATAAAGCTGGCGTCTTTAATAAGCTGTGCCGGTTTGTCTGGTTTATGCGGGTTACGTTTTAAACGAGTTGATGGTGCTGTAGATAAAATCTGTACCTGATGTCCGCGACGCCCTAGCTCTTTAGCAAGGCGTGCAAAAACACCTTTTTGAAATAATTCCATAGAAAAATTTAAATGGCTTTGTTTGTGGCATAAACAAAGCTGTATTTCATCAATAAATCGAGGTGCCGTTTCAACAATATTGGCTATTTTTACTACGGGGATGCGTTCTTTTAATTGGCCTTTTCTATCAACGATAACTTCCTGATGAAATTCATCAAAGCTGATTTGTAAATGTACTTTAGCTCGGGGCCAGGTGCTGGGGCGTTGGCGAATAGCTGTTGCCATTTTTTCCATAACCTCTTCAGTAATTTTATTGCTGTTAGCAAAGTCACCGTTTAATAAAATAGCAAAGGTGGTGACATGTTGCATACTGGATATAGCGTTATAAAAATGATCAAGGTGTTTTGTTAAGTCGCCACCGGTAAATAAAACCGAGGTGGTTAATTTATTGAGTATCTGGTAAAGCGCGTCAGGGTCATCCGTGTTTTTCATTAAAGGTCGGAAGATGAACATGCAGTGACGGCAGGTTTGTGGGCATCCCATGGCAGGAATGACCCCCAGTTTATTGAAGAGCTTTAATGTGGGAGCATCGGGTAACTTGTCTACCAGCTTTAAGCGTTCTCTGTCTTCTTCAGCCAGCATATCGGCATAACGATTTTTTTCCTGCTTTGCGATGTCTTTATAACCTATAGCAAAACTTTTACTGAACAGGTGTAGTTTATTCCAGGTGTTTTCAATGGTATTAATCAGGCTTTGTTTGTCTTTTGACTGGTGTAATAAATGTAATATTTGCTGTTGTTGTAACTGGGGTTCACCCTGATAATTTTGCCAGTAATTTATATATGCACTAATAAATTCAGTTGTGCTGTTGCTCTGGAGAATGAGTTGCATTAAAAAAGCCTGTGGCCCGTTAGCAAATGCAGCTAGTACTTCGTGTTGAAACTGGGTATGTGTGTTTTGCTGTAGCCAGTTCCATGCATAGGTATAGGTCATCAAAAAACTGAGATTGTTTGCGTCGGCAGGCTGTGCTTCTAGTAAACGCTGCATATCTCCCTGGGTCAGTCGATTAATTTCAGTTTTGAAGCGTTGACGCATGGTTACCAGGTAGGCCTGGTGTACATCCTGTTGTGCTTCAGGGCTAAGTTTGATTTCGCCTGAAGGGCGCCCTGACTGTATGCTGATATCAGGACTAATGCTGGCTTGAGTGGGGGTATTCATAGGTGAAATGTAACATATTTAGAGGGTAATTAACCTTAGTATAAGGGGTGATAGGGTTTATTTAAGCCTCAGCTTATTCAGTATTGGGTTTAAAAAGAAGGTACAGGTAAACATATACCAATAATCGCCATCTGTGAATGGCTGTTATCCTGAGCGAATGTGAGGGAGGCTGGTAGTCTGGGTATTTAAGATCCTTCGCTTTCTCTCAGGATGACAGTTGCTTTCGCCCAGGATGACAGTTGCTTTGCTCAGGATGGCAGTTTACTTTCACCCAGAATGACAGTTGCAGGGGCGAGTGGTGTGCTCGACGTTGAGGTATATATGGAATACCATTGGTTGAAATGAACAGGTCTGGAGAGTACGTATGTTTTGCTTATATAAAACACGAGTATACTTATTATTTCTAGTCACCGTTTTTATGGTGTTATTTTTTCTAGTGTCATCTCAGTTGAATGCATCTAATGCGGGGTTTCTGAAGTATGCAGTAATCGCTGATTTTTCTGCAAGCGATATAAAGCAATTACAGGAAGAATATATCCAGGTGTTGAAAAGTAACAGCCCTGGAGATATCCACAGTTGGGGTAATAATAAAACAAAAAATGGGGGTGAAATTACGGTTATAAAACGTTATAGGCAGAATGATACTGAGTGTAAACGTCTGAAGTTTAAAAATCAGTCTGCCAGCCAGTCGGCGATTAGTTATTTTAATTTTTGTTTAATAGAGCAACAGTGGAAGCTGGTTAATTAATCTTTAGGTTTGTTGTTGTTAATGGCTTTGCCTACAAGTCCTGCGACCATTATGGTTAAGTAAAGTTGACCAATAATTGCCTGCATGAAAGATAATGTTTTTGCTACGGGAGAAATGGGCGTAATGTCACCAAAGCCTAAGGTGGTTAAGGTAACATAGCTGTAATACATAAATTCGGGAAAATGTAGTTCACTCTTCATGTCAATAAGGCCTGAAAATGAACCGGGTGATATAAAGAAAAGGTTTGAATATAAAATAGCACCAATAATACCCAGTAGTAAATAAATGCAAGATGCACCTACGAGTTGATTTACTGAAATAACGGGGCTGAAAAAAACACTTTTAAATGCCACGGCAATGCTGGTAATAAGAAAAAAGATACTAAGGGTAATAGCAATGTAGGTTAGAATCAGGTCATCTAGTATTGAGGCTAATATTAAAATAATAATTTCTAAAGTGGTTAAAATGATAATAGATTTATACCAGGCTTTATTTTTCTGGTTGCCTATTATAGTTAATAAAATCATGCCGATAATAGCGCTATGTAAAATAAGCCTGCCGGTTTCTTCGCTAAGATAATGTAGCATCGGCATAGTAAAAATAAGGGTAAGCTGCCCTATAAGCAGGCCAAAAAAATTATTGTTTTTAGTTAAAATCATAATGTTTATTTACAGATATTGGTACCAGTCAATTGAGTTGTCGCCAAAAACAAAAAACTCAGGATTTAATAAACTATCTTTTGTATTGTAGAGTAGTTCATGGGAATTAGTTTGTCTTATATGGCCTCCGGCTTCTTCAACAATGCAGTGTGCGGCGGCTGTATCCCATTCAGATGTCAGGCCGAGTCTTGGGTATAAATCAACACTGCCTTCAGCTACCATGCAGGATTTTAGAGAGCTACCCACATTCAAAAGCTTTATATTTCCGAGTTTTTCAAAATAGGCTGTTAATTTATCTGATGGGGTTGAGCGGCTACCGGCGATAACCAGATTTTGTTTGTCAGCTTTTCGACAGTGAATTATTTCTGGGGGCTGCTCAGCTATTTTTTTAAAGGCATGGCCATTGTGCCAGGCATAATAATCGGTTTGTAATATGGGAGCATTAATAACGCCTATAATGCTTCGGTGATTTTCAATTAAAGCAATGTTGACTGTAAATTCACCATTGCGTTTTATGAATTCCCGCGTTCCATCCAGGGGGTCAACTAACCAGTATCGGTTCCATTTTTTTCGTGTTGCAAAAGCAATTGCATCCGACTCTTCTGTTAAAATGGGGATTTCAGGTGTTAGCTCTCTCAGTGCGTGACGTATGATTTTGTCTGCAGCAAGGTCTGCTGTTGTCAGTGGAGTCTTGTCTGACTTATGTTCTATGGTGTATTTTGAGTCATAAATTTCAACAATTTTTTTACCAGCAAGTCGTGCAATACTCAATGCGTTCTGACAGAGGTACTCAAGGTTAAGATCATCCAGGTTACTCATGTCAGCTTTCCATTATTCAGGTTTATCTGTTTGTCTAAAATGTCCCGAACCTGGTAAAGGGCAGCAATACTGCGGGCTTCACTGAGCGTTTCATTTTTAATAAGCTCATCAATGTTGTTTATATTGCAAATAACCTGTTGTAGTTCTTCTGGTTCATCTCCCTGTCGTTTTTCCGGCTGTAATTTTTCAGCTAATATGACATGTGTAATGAAGCCTAAATACCCAGGTGCAATTGTCATTTTTCCCAGGGGGGTTAGTTTATTTGCTCGATAACCAATCTCTTCCATACACTCTCGGTTGGCGGCCTGAAGAATATCTTCACCATCGTCAATTTTGCCTTTAGGAAAGACGAGTTCATATCGTTCTGTACCAACTGAGTATTCACGAATCATAATAACGTGTTCGTCATCAAGTACAGGAATAATTAATACGGCACCGGCTCCTGGAGCAATTATGCGTTCATATTGATGTAACTGGCCATTAGAAAATTCAAGGTCGACTTGCTCAATCGTAAATAACCGGCTTTGACTGTGTATTTTGCGCTTGAGGATTTTAGGTTTATTATTCATATAATTAATATTGTAACTTAAGTGAGCACTAGGTAACCCTGATGATTGACTGGTCAAAAATAAAAACCGTTTTTCTTGATCTTGATGGCACCTTACTGGATTTGCACTTTGATAATCATTTCTGGTTAAAGTATGTGCCTGAGTGTTATGCAAAACAGTATCAGATTTCTATAGATGAGTCTCATCGTTTGTTAAATAAGAAATATACAGCCGTTTATGGCAGCCTTAACTGGTATTGTGTGGAGTACTGGAGTAAGGAGCTGGGTCTGGATATCGCAGCATTAAAGCACAGTATACGAGACAAAATTTCGGTCAGGCCTTATGTGGTGGAGTTTCTTGAGGCATTGCATATGCAGGGTAAGCGTGTGGTACTGGTAACGAATGCCCACCCTTTGAGTTTTCAGGTTAAATTTCAGAAAACAGGATTAGGGCGTTATTTTCACCGCATTATTACTTCGCATGAGTTACACCATGCAAAAGAAGAGCAAACATTCTGGACTGAGCTTGAGAAAATTGAGTCTGTGGATAAAAACTCAACTCTGTTTATTGATGATAACTTCAGTGTGCTCGATGCAGCGGCTGAATATGGTATTGAGTATTTACTGGCAATCAGGCAGCCGGACAGCACCGAGAAAGATAAGGAGCATGATGAATATCATCTGTTGGATTCTTTTGAGGATATTATTCCCCGATAGATCCTTCTATATCTGTGCCTCCTGGCTCACTCAAATGGGTGAATTTACAGTAAAATCAAGGGCTTCAGGTGCTAATTTATTGAATCAATGCATGCTTTTTGGTAGTATTCCCGCCGTTCTTATCGGTTATGTGGTGACTGGTGGGGCCCATTTAATATTTCGAGCTTGCTCAGTGTTTATGGTAAATGATTAATGTTGATTAGAGCTCTCTAATCTGAAATATTTCTACAGTATTAACTAGAGATAAAAAAACAATTTTAACTATAAGACAGGTTTAATTATGACTGGAAGCGGCATTACAGGTATATGTGCAATAGCATTAGCGCTCATCTTCTCCATTAATACGGCAGTTGCTGCTGATAGAGGTGTCTTTAAAGGCAAATCAATATCCCAGCATAAGTTAACAGAATGGGAAAGGAATAAAATGAATGCTGAATTTAAAAGTAAGTTCAGCCCTTCTCGTTCGGGTGAATATCGGACATTGGGGAGTAACCCGTGGAAAGCTAAAAAAGCCAGGAAGCAGCAGCATAATCAGAAAATGTTGCAGTTAAGTAATACCTGGGGGCATTGTCGTGAGTTTTCTTATAAGCAGCGTGGACAATGTTATGCGCGGGGTGGAGATGCCTATACCTGTGAGCGATATTATGATGCACGGGTGAATCATTGTAATAAGAAATTTTAAATAAATCCTACTTTGAGTATTAAAAAAACCGGTTAACCCGATTTTTTTATTTAGACTCGTACTATATTATGCTGGAAAATATAAATATTATTGGTTGTGGATATATAGGTAAAAAAATAGCTCATGCCTTAAGTGTTATTAATGTAGAGCCAGATTGTTTCGTCAGTAGTGAAAAATCAAAAAATATCTGCAACCTGACAGGTCTTAAAGTAACTCAAATTAATCTGGATAAAATGAATGCGGGTTCGTGCGAGCAGATATTTTACGGGTTAAAAAATAGTGTTATAGCGTATCTGGTTCCACCTCAAAGGGAGGGTGATATTGATTTAAGGATGGAGTCTTTTATTTTAAGCCTTAAGGCGTTGGACGAATCACCGGTAAAAATAATTTTGATCAGTACGACAGGCGTGTATGGTGACTGTAAGGGAAAATGGATTGATGAACAACAGGCCGTGAATCCGCAGGTTGATAGAGCACGGCGTCGCTTAAGTGCAGAAAATCAGTTAAAAAAGTATTGTGATCATGCTCAGGTAGAATATATTGTATTCAGAGTGCCAGGTATTTATGCTGCTGATAAACTGCCTGTAAAGCGCATTACATCCGGTGAGCCAATTGTTAATGCAAAAGACTCTGGCTTTACCAATCGAATACATGCGGATGACCTGGTTGCATTTTGTGTAGAAGCATTAGTGTCTGATGTGCCAACAGGTATTTATAACTGTTGCGATGGTCACCCATCAACGATGAATGATTATTTTCATAAAGTAGCAAAGGTATTGAAAGTACAGCCACCTGAAGAGATCAGTTTGCAGCAGGCACAACAGACATTATCAACAGGTATGTTGTCATACCTGGCGGAATCAAAACGAATAGATAATAAAAAATTATTAAGTAATTTTAAAACTGAAATGAAGTACCCTGATTTAGCTGCGGGTTTGCAATCATTTGAGTTTGTAAAGTAAATGTAAAATTTATTTGTGACTATTTCTTTAGTTTATTAGATTTCCTAAGCCGATTTTTACCTGCAATATTGAGAATACGTAGAAACTTTGGGCATTCAAAATGACTTGATGCCTTGCAGGCTGCTGCATGATGAAGTCCTTCTCGCATTGCGGTTAGCTCTTTAATTTTTTTGTCCAGTTCATCTGCTTTTGTTAAAAGAAGCTCTCTATCAATTTCAGGGCCTTTAGACGTAAACATAAGCCCTATCTCATCAAGTGAAAAACCGACATTACGCCCCAGTGAGATTAAGGCGAGTCGTTCCAGTATGCCGGAATCAAAAAGTCTGCGTAAACCGAGTCGACCACTGGATTTAATAAGGCCCTTTTCTTCGTAAAATCGTAGTGTTGAGGCAGGTAGCCCTGACTTTTTTGCAACTTCGCCTATATCCATCCTCATCTCCTGGTGAAATAATTGCTTGACTTAAAGTCGACTTTAACTTGTATCATATCCCTTAATTTAAGGTAAAACAATGTACCGGCCTACAGACTGGGGGTTTTGCTAACTTATTTAAATAAACAGGAGTAGATATGGACGCGAATTTTTGGCAGCAGAGATGGGAGAAGGGCGATATTGGTTTTCATGTAAATAAAGCTAATCCCATATTAGTAGAGCATCTGAAACGGTTAAATTTAAAAGAGGGTAGCCGTCTCTTTATTCCGCTATGCGGTAAGACGCTGGATATTTCGTGGCTGTTGTCTAACGGTTATAAAGTTGTTGGGGTTGAACTGAGTGAGCTTGCTATTAATCAGTTATTTAATGATCTTGGTATCAAACCAGAAATTTATTACATTGATCGGTTTAAGCATTACAGGGCGAAAAATATAGATATTTTTGCTGGCGATGTTTTTGATTTCACGAAAGAGCTTATTGAGCAGGTAGATGCAGTATATGACAGGGCCGGCTTAGTTGCACTTCCTGAAGATGTTCGAGAAAAATATTCAGCTCATTTGATAAAAATAACAGGTGCAGCGTCGCAGTTGCTGATTTGTTATGAGTATGATCAGCGACTAATGGCTGGTCCTCCATTTTCAATTCCAGGGGAAGAAATTAATCAGATTTATAATGCTTATGAATTAAGGTTAATTGAATGTAAGAGTGTAGAGGGCGGATTGAAAGGGAGCAATGCGTCAGAGATGGTGTATTTATTACAGAAAAATAATTAGATAAAACTGAATTTTTATAGCAGGTACTAGGGTAGGGGTGCATCGGTACTTTCAGCGGTAGGTGGTGTTTTATAGGTTATAGTCTTAAAAGGGGAAGTTGAGTTTTATGTCATTATAAAGCTGATTAAAACTTTGTATGAATAGAGAGAATGGACGGTATAATAAATATCACGAGTTTATAGCCATTATTATTTTTACCTTACAGGTGTGTTTTTATATTAAATATGTAATAGTCATGCAGGAATTAGTGTCAGGATTAAAAAGTGAAAAATAAATTAACTTCAATTACAGCGTATTTTCTTGAGCTGGATGCTTTAAAGCTTATTAACCGTCGAACCTATATTGATGGAGGTGTGCGCGTTGAAAATTCCGCAGAGCATTCCTGGCATCTGGCCATGGCCTGTTGGTCTATTTCAAGAAGTTTCGAAATAAATTTGTCGGAAGAAAAATTATTAAAACTTGCTTTAGTTCATGATCTGGGTGAAATTGATGCAGGTGATACATTTCTTTATTCAGCTGATAGAGGTGCAGCGCACATTGCAGAGCGGGCGTGTGTGAAACGTTTAGAGGATCACAGAGGTAATGCCATTCAGGATCTTTCTGAATTATGGGAAGAGCAAGAAGCAGGGGAAAGTGTTGAAGCGAAACTATTAAAGGCAGTTGATCGATTGCTGCCGTTTCTTCATAATATTTCGAGCGAAGGAAAAACCTGGCGGGAATTAGCAATTAAAAAAACACAGGTATTAAAGGCGCATGCATTTATTGAAAATGATTTTCCTGATATTTATGCCTGGATGCTCGATGAAATTCAATTGGCTGTACAAAAAGGCTGGTTAAAAGACGCTTGATTTTCATGCTAAAGTTAATGTTCGTGTTTTGTATGTATTGTTCTTTGTTAAAAATCACAGGAGTAAAATTTGGAAGTAGAAAATAAGATAGAATTAACTTATCAGGTTCAAACTAAAGATTTAGCTAAAGCGTTATCGATTAGCGAACAAGATGATTTCCCCGAGGTTTTAGCCACATCAAGAATGGTTGCCTTAATGGAGTTGGCTGCCGCTCGCTTAATGAAACCTTTATTATCTGATGGGGAGTTATCAGTAGGTGTTAACATAACTGTAAATCATCTTGCCGCTACTCCAGATAATGAAGAGGTTAAAGCTGTTGCGGTATATCAGGGTATGGCAGGAAAACTCTACAAGTTTGATGTAGAGCTATATGATAATGGAGGTAAGGTTGGAAGTGGTACGCACACAAGAGCAATTGTTGAAACTGAACGTTTGCTAAAAAGAGCGGTGGACAGAGTAAAGTTATAACAGTTAAATGAAATGGATATTGAGCCTCTCTTTTTTATGAAGCACGGCATTGAAAAGCTATGCTTTATATGAGAATAGATGTTTTAAATTCTGATCTATTTATGAACATACAATAATGCTACACTTGGAAGCCATTGTTAGAATCAAGAAGGGTATATTTTCATGATTGTTATCCACGTTTTAGAGGCCCATCAAAAGAGCTAGTTGATATTCTCGAAGGTTTTGTATTGAGGATCTTTCTCCTTTAGTTTTTTTGTAATTATTTGGCCTGTTTGTCGGGGTTCCCAGGAGCTCCAATAGCATTAGTGCGCCTGATCGACAGGCATGCATTATCTAATTACGTTTTGAGGAATAACAACAATGCAAATTAATAACCTTATTGAGCTAGGGTGGATCAATTTTTTTCAGTCCCAGCTAGATCTTGATTCATTTGAATCTGAACTTCCTTTTCGTGTTACATCGGTACAGCGCAATCTTATTGAGTGTGTAGGGCTAGATGAGCGCAGTCAAAAAAAATATTTACAGCTTTCAACTTATCTCTGGCGGCATCAACCACCTGAAAAGCACCCTACAGTAGGTGACTGGTTAATGCTTGATCTGGAATTTAAACCATTATATATATTAGAAAGAAAAACACTTATTAAGCGACGCGGTGCGGGTCGAGAATCACTTATTCAGCTTATTGCAGCAAATATTGATACATTATTTATTGTAACGTCGTGTAATGATGAATTTAATATTAACAGGATAGAGCGGTATCTGGCGTTAGCTGCTGAGTCACAGATTCATACTGTCGTTGTTCTAACAAAAAGTGACCTCTGTCAGGACTTTACTTCTTATGTAAATATTTTATATAAAAATTACCCTGACTTGCCGGTTGAAGTAATTAATGCGACAGAGAGAAAAGAGCTTGCAGGGCTGGAGCAATGGATTACCTGTGGGCAGACCGTTGCTTTGCTGGGTTCTTCCGGTGTGGGGAAGTCGACAATTATTAATAGCCTTAAAGGCGATAACGAACAGGTAACAGGGGGTATTCGAGAATCAGATAGTAAAGGTCGACACACGACAACATCCAGAAGTTTGCATCGCTTAAACGGAGGAGGAATCTTACTGGATACACCAGGTATGCGAGAGATACAGATGGTTGAAAGTGAAGAGGGGATTCAAGCTACTTTTTCAGATATTGAAACATTAGCGAGTCATTGCCGTTTTCATGATTGTAAACATAAGGCGGAACCTGGCTGTGCGGTAATTAAAGAAATTGAAGATGGACGACTAGAGCTGCGACGCCTTGAAAATTATCGAAAGCTAATGTCTGAGCAAGTGCGTAATAATGAGTCATTGGCAGAAAAGCGCCATCATGAGCGTGCTTTGGGACGATTTTATAAACATGCCATAAAAAGTTCCCGTCGATTTAAATCTAAAGAGTAAGGAATATATACCTGGGTTGCCAGAAGTTGTTTTACTTTGCATCTTTTGGCAACCGGTGGTTTATGGTTCTGGATTATGAAAAAATATTAATTAAAATCGTCTCTTCGTTCATGGGGAACATGGTTACGCAAAAAATCCATCTGGTCAGTTAATATTTTGCGGTTAGCCAGGATCATGGCTTCTGCTTTATTGGGTGCATAGGGCAGTGCTAATAGTGGCATATGTGCCTGCCCTGGTGTGAAGCAGGCTTTTTTTACATTGCATGATTTACAGGCAGCGACAACGTTTTTCCATACATCTTTGCCACCCTGTGCACGGGGTTTTACATGGTCACGTGTTAACAGGGATCGTTTAAAATGGTTACCGCAATATAAGCAGGTGTGGCGATCACGTTCAAATAATGCACGATTGGTTAATGCGGGTGTGATGTCATAGTTATATTTAGGTTTTGCACCGCGTATGGCTATTATTGTATTGAGATCCAGGTAAGACTGTAAACCCGTTTGTTGGCAGGTTCCGCCATAAAAGCGTAGCGTTGTTTCGCTGGCGGTCCATATAACCTGCTGTCGTACATACAGGTTTATGGCTTCTTGCCAGTTAATCCAGTCAATAGGCCGCCCAGCTTTATCTAGCGTAAGAATTAAAGGTATTGCTTCTCCTGATAACATAAAAACACCTCCCCATGAGTGCTTCTAATCATTACATAGTTTAAGTATAGTTCATTATAAATAAATTTTAGTTAAATCAACAGTATAGTAATTGGTTAGCTTTATTTAGGCATATTTTTTTTACAGTTTTATTAAAGTTATGAGGCAGTTGTATATTAAATTAGTAAAACAGGAAAGAGACGTTATATTGACTAACAGATTAAGATTAATAAAATTTATTTTAACCTTAATCTGTATTTTTTAAAAAATAAGCGTCACTTTTATGTAATTAAAATACTGAAAACCCCGGTACTTCAAACTGGCTAACCGTTTGCTTGACCATTTTCATGGTTAAGTTCAGGTAACTACTTTGTAACAGGGGGTGTACTTACTGCCTGGTAGTTTCATTCTGTTTTGTTGCACAAATGATTCAAGTAAATCATCCAGTGGTTGCATTATTTTTTTCTCTCCACGAATTTCAAATAAGCCATTTTCTTCTATTGCTTTAATGCCATCCTCTTTTACATTACCGGCGACTATGCCTGAAAATGCTCTGCGTAAGTTGGCAGCCAGATGATGTGTTTCCATATTGGTATTGATTTCGAGTTTTGCCATATTTTCATGACTGGGAATAAAAGGGCTTTGAAATTCATTATCAACTTCAAGAATCCAGTTGTAATAATAAGCGTCACTATTGTAACGGCGAAAGTCTTTTACTGCGTCCATTCCGCTTTTCATTTCGCGGGCAACCAGTGCTGGGTCATCTATAATTATTTTATAGCGTTGCTGAGCCTCAAACCCCAGTGTTTTTTCAATAAAGTGATGAATCTTTTTAAAATAGTCTTCAGAGCTTTTAGGGCCTGTAAGAATAAGAGGGAAAGGAAGCTCTTTATTAGCCGGGTTTAATAAAACGCCGAGAATATATAAAATTTCTTCAGCTGTGCCCGCTCCACCAGGAAAAATAATAATACCGTGACCCGTGCGTACAAAACTTTCCAGACGTTTTTCAATATCAGGCAAAATAACCAGTTCATTAACTATTGGGTTAGGTGACTCTGCTGCAATAATGCCGGGTTCAGTCATGCCGACATAACGGCCATTATAAATACGTTGTTTATTGTGACCTATGGTGGCGCCTTTCATCGGCCCTTTCATCGCACCGGGGCCACAGCCCGTACAAATATCCAGGCCTCTCAGTCCCAGTTCATGGCCTACTTCTTTGGTGTAATCATATTCAACACGTTTGATAGAGTGCCCGCCCCAGCAAACTACAAGATTAGGATCTTTGTTAGGTACCAGGACATTGGCATTGCGTAAAATATGAAATACGCCATTAGTGATGCCCTGCTTTGATGTAAGATCAAATTTTTCACGGTTTTCTAATTCATTACGGGCATAGACTATATCCCTTAGTACGGAAAACAGGTGTTCCTGGATGCCAGTAATCATATTGCCATCGACAAATGCGCGTAGGGGGGCATTTTCTACTTCAAGCTTAATTCCGCGTTCTTGCTGGATTACTCGAATATCGAAATCTGAGTATTCCTCAAGCACCTGCTTGGTGTCATCGACTTCACTACCCACATTGAGTACAGCAAGCGAGCAACGTCGATATATATCATAGCTACCGGACTCACTGTCATTTTTTAGTTGGTTAACCTCCAGTTGTGAAAGGGTTGCCATACGTCCACGGGGGGTAATACGTGATAACTCGGTATGCTTGTTCATATTGTATCTATCGCTCCAGGGGGATATTTACCCCAAAATATTCTATAAGTAACATATTAAGTTGTTTAATGTCGTAACAACAGGTGTTGGTTCAAGTTTATAGACTTAATTATTATGGTTATGATAAAAGTATAGTGTTAAATTAATGTTATTGGAAAAAATCGTGAAGGTAATAAAAAATGAGCGAGGAACTGTTTGAAGTCGCATTTTCAGGGCAGATAAAAGAGGGAGCCGATTTGCAGCAGGTGAAAGCGAAAGTGGCTGCAATGTTTAAAGCGGATGCAGCAAAACTGGCACATCTGTTTTCTGGTAAACGCATGGTGATCAAGAAAAATATTGATCAGGCCACAGCAGGCAAATATAAAAAAGCGCTGGATAATGCAGGAGCTATCTGTGAAATTAAGGCGTTAAGTGATACACCGGTGTCAAAACCATCTGAACCTGAAGTTAAGCCGTCTGTGGTAGCAACAGCAACTGTTTCTACAGCCAGTTCAGCGACGTTATCAGTCAGTGGTGCTCCTTCTGCACCGAGGACTGATCCATTAGGTATTAACGCAGGTGATATCTCTGATTTATCTGTAGGTATTGCTCCTGTGGGAAGTGATATGCAGGATGAGGTTGAGGATGTTGTAGAGCCAGAACTGGATATAAGTGGTATGGATATGGCGCCAGCAGGAAGTGATCTGGGTCAGGTTAAAAAAGAAGATGATCTGCCTCCACCTGATACTGATGGTATGACTTTAGTTGATTGATGTTCAAATGGTATTTATATTCGTTATTCATTAAGGGTATGCCGGCTTGAGCATAGCTAATTTGAAAACCAGAAAAATCCTGCTGTAATGATGCATAAAAAAAGATAAGTAAAAATACGCTTACTAATAAATATTTGCGAATGCCCCAGTATAGAATCATCTATGATGGTTAACTGAGAAATGACAGGGGTTAATGGAAAGCCAGCTAAAATAATCTGGCCCTTAAAATTTTTGCCATTATGCTTCACTAAAAAAGAGGTCTGTGACTGGATTAAAGCGTATTTTTTTGAAGAAAAAACATCTTGATTGTCTATCGTCAGATTTAACTTATAATCTAACCATAAAAATTTGGGGCTTGCGGTAGCCTGTATTTTTATAACATGGCCGCGCCAGTTATATTCGCTGATGGAGCTCATATATGTTTTCTATAATACAGATTAAAAAATACAGCAAATCCCTGTGCTGCTAATGTTACTATCTTGTATTTCAAAGATTGTGTATTAAATATAGATAATTTCTTATAAAGGGTATGTAACAAAACATACAAATAGAATTGTTTTTTAAAGCTATACGGGCTCAGTAAACCATCGTAGCCCTTCGGCAGATGCCAGTTTGATATAGCCACGTGAAAGTTTAATGCAGTTTTGTTTTTCAAAATCTTTAAGTATACGGCTGATGACTTCACGTGTGGTACCAAGTTCAGAAGCCAGTTCCTGATGTGTGATTTTCAGGGTGAGGGTCGGGCCTCTTTCAAACAGATTGTCTAATATGCAAGCCAGACGCATATTTAAATGGTTGAAAGCGGTATCCTGTATCAGGTAAATTGTTTCGCAGAGCCTTTCAGTTAAGGTTGATAATACATAATTACGAAAGGGACTTATTTTATCTATCATTATTTTGAAGCTGGTAGAGCTAATAACAAGTGCCCTGACATTGGATTCGGTTATGGCAATTGCATTAAATGACTGATTTCTGAGCAGGCTATTCAGGCTGAGTACACAAAGCCCCCCTGCCTCAACACGGTATAGCGTGATTTCTCTGCCATCTTTAGCTGTTTGATATATTCTAATAGTACCTTCAAGTATAAGCATGAAGTTATTGCAGGTTGCATTTCCACTAAATAAAGTGGTATCAGGATTGGTTTCCAGTAGTCGTGCGTTATCTATGGCGTCTAGCCATATCCTGTCTCTGATATCAGCAAGCTCGGTATAAGTTGAATTAATTTTTTGAAAACGGCATATTTTAGAAGCGTCTTCAAGAGACTTTTGGGTATTGTATAACTGCATGCAACCACCTGGGAGTAGAATTCACGTATTTCATTATGGCGAAGTCCCTGCCGGTATGGATATTAGAGATAAGGCTCATCTCTTGTATGTGCCAAAAGACACATAGTAAAAATGTTAGTTTTTTTATCATTATAATGAAGTAAATTAAAAGTTAATCCCTCATACGAAGCAGTTGATATATAAGGGAAATATTAATTAGCCTTTAAGTGGTGGATATATTTAGGTATATTAAATTTTACATGAATTTATTTATCGCTATACTGTCTATAGACCATAGGAATAAGCCGTACTTTAATTATCATGTTACACAGAATACATAAA
Organism: Gammaproteobacteria bacterium; assembly: GCA_016744065.1. Taxonomy (GTDB): domain Bacteria; phylum Pseudomonadota; class Gammaproteobacteria; order SZUA-229; family SZUA-229; genus SZUA-229. Next base: position 30,559 of record JADGFA010000033.1, on the reverse strand, counting down.
CCTGTTTTCATAAAACGTTATGCTAGATTTATTCTGGCATTGTTTGTGTTGTCTGTGTTGAACATAAGTATGCAGGCACCTGCCCATGCGATGATGAAAATGCAGATGCAGAAATCAGTTATGCAAGCAGTACCTCAGTGCCACTGTCCTCCGGTTATTTGTGATAGTGTTTTAGCGCTGGATCACCAGTCTAGTGATGGCGCTGTGTCATTATCCGTGTTTGTTAATCGTTCAGTTATTATGTTTAAAAAAGTTGACCAAAATGCTGAACAAACAAATCAAGAGCAGCATATTGAACAGTTGTTTTTACATATTTCGCTAGGTTCGCCTCCCAGGCTGCTTGTTAACACCCTCCTTCTAATCTAGCGTTCTTCTCATTTTTTGTATCAATATGAATTATGTTTTATAGACATAATTTTTCAGTATATTCATATCTTTTAAAAAAATAATGAGGAATAAGGCATGAAAGCCTTAAATAAAATAGTTTTTATAGCGCTATTACCGACCTGTTTTTCAGTTGTTGCTAGTGAGTCATTGGGGCTTCAGCAGGCGCTGAAAATGGCTTTGAAAAATGATGCGTTAGTCTCTGGGCTTGCTTCGCAGCAGGATGCCTGGGTTCAATTGGGCTTTGCATCAGAGACCTGGGATGATCCAAAACTACAATTTGGTGCACAGGCGATACCCGTTGATACATTTAATTTTGATCAGGAGCCAATGACGCAACTGGTTGTTGGCTATCAGCAAATGTTTCCCAGAGGAGAAAAACTTAAAAATAATTCAGCCGTTATGCAGGCAAATGCGCAGGTAGAGTCAAGCAGGGTCGAGTTACGTAAGCGGCAGATTATTAGAAGTGTTAAAAAAGACTGGTATGAAGTCTGGTATCGACAGCAGGCTTTAAAAATAACCCGGTTAAACCGTAAAATATTTTCAGAAATGCTGGATATTAATCAGTCATTTTATGCGTCAGGTCGATCAGATCAGCAAAGTGTTGTGCAGGCTGAGCTAGATATATCCCTTATCGACGATAAGTTACAAACAATAAACAGTGAGCTTCTGGTTTCACAGGCATCATTAGTAAAATGGCTGGGTGTTGAGCAGGTGAATATGGATGATCGCTTGGCAGAAAAAAATTCTGCCTTTATTCAATCTATAGAAATATTGCAGTTAAAGCTGAAGGATCATCCGTTAATAAAACAGGCAACTGAAAAATTAAATATACAAAAACACACATTGGCACTAACACAGGATAAATACAATGCCCAATGGGGAGTTGATGTTCGTTATGGCTACAGGCAGGGGAAAAATGATGATGGTTCTGACCGTGCTGACTTTATTACAGCCATGGTGACAGTTGACCTGCCTGTTTTTACTGAGCAACGACAGGATCGTCAGGTCGCGGCAAGTCGCAGTAAAATGCACAGCGCACGATATCAAAAGATCGATATCGAACGTGAACTATTAAAGCAGTTAAAACAAACCCATATTCGCCTGCTGAAGTTTAAACAACGCCTGGATTTATATTATGAAAAAATAAATCCACAGGCGAAACAAAATGTGGAGGTTGCTATGCGTGGTTACCAAAGTGGTGTGGTTGATTTTATTGCCTTATCTAAAGCCCAGGTAACAGAATTTAATATCAATCTAGCGGAGCTAAAACTTAAATATCAATTTAACAATACGATGTCAGATCTTGAGTTTCTGGTGGGAGAGTTAAAATGAGGAGCAATAAAAAAATTAGCGGCATGGTTATGCTTGCAATGGTCGTTTTTATCATGGTTGGCTATTTATCTAAACAAAGCATAGAAAATTATCCGATGGAAACAGCGGTAGAACATAGTGTTAAACACCTTGATGCAAAATACCAGTGCCCTATGCATCCTGATATGGTTAAAAATGAGGGGGGTAGCTGCCCTATATGCGGCATGACATTGGCGCGGGTAGAGTCAGAGAAAAAACTGTTGTACTGGGTTGCACCTATGGATGCAAATTATCGACGTGATAAACCAGGTAAGTCTCCAATGGGTATGGATTTAGTGCCTGTATATAATGAGAGCCAGTCTGAAACACCTGCCGAAGGGCTTGTCGTTAAAATATCTCCTTCAGTTGAGAATAATATGGGTGTTCGTATAGCAGAAGTTAAGGAAGGTGCGTTATCACGTAAAATTGATACCGTTGGTTATGTTGGACTGGATGAGTCCAGAGTGAGTCATATCCATTTACGCGTTGATGGCTGGATAGAAAATTTGCAGGTAAAAATAGAAGGAGAGCGGGTTAAAAAAGGTCAGCGACTATTTGATCTGTATTCACCTAAGCTGGTTAATGCGATGGAAGAGTATGTGCAGGCACTGAGATCTAAAAACAGGCGACTCATTTCTGCATCTAAAGAAAAATTAATTTCTTTAGGTGTGAGTTTAAGGCAAATAAATAAACTAGGTAAAGATCGTAAAGCACCGCGGGTTATTAAAATTTATGCGCCTCAGAATGGTCTTGTTTCTATGTTAAGTGTTCGTGAAGGTATGTATATTAAACCGATTAACAAGGTAATGACACTGGCCGATTTATCCAGTGTCTGGGTGCTTGCAGAGGTATTTGAAAGCCAGAGCCAGTGGGTTGAATTAGGTCAGATGGCAGATGTTGAATTGTCATTTGTACCCGGTAGGGTATGGGCAGGAAAAGTTGATTATGTTTATCCCGCTTTAGATGAAAAAAACAGAACATTAAGGGTGCGTTTGCAGTTTGAAAATCAGGATGAGGTGTTAAAGCCAAATATGTATGCAAGTGTGTCTATTTATGGTGATGCAAAAAATAATGTATTAAGTGTGCCACGTGAAGCCTTAATTAGAACAGGAAGAAATCAGCGTGTCATTATCTCTAAAGGGAAGGGGCAATTTGAACAGCGTGAAGTGATAGCGGGTATGGAGTCGGGTGACTGGGTTGAAATTAAATCAGGAATCAGGGCAAATGAAAAGATAGTGGTGTCGGCACAGTTTTTGATTGATTCAGAAGCCAGTATGAAAGCCAGCCTGTTACGTATGACAAGTATGGAAATGGAGAACTGAAATGGTTGCCTCTATTATCAACTGGTCAATACATAATCGTTTTATTGTTTTACTTGTGACCTTAATCATTACAGCCTGGGGAATTTATGCAATTAAAAATACCCCTCTGGATGCGATACCTGATTTGTCTGATGTACAGGTGATTATTAAGACATCATTCCCAGGCCAGGCACCACGTGTCGTTGAAGACCAGGTGACTTACCCTTTAACCACGGCAATGTTATCTGTTCCAAAATCAGAAAATGTCAGAGGTTATTCTTTTTTTGGTGACTCATATGTTTATGTTATTTTTGAAGACGGTACAGATCCTTATTGGGCACGATCGCGGGTGCTGGAATATTTAAATCAGGTAACCAGTAAATTACCCGAAACAGCTAAGCCTACATTAGGCCCCGATGCTACCGGTGTTGGCTGGGTATATGAATATGCATTGATTGACCGGAGTGGTAAAAATGACCTGTCTCAGTTGCGTTCATTACAGGACTGGTTTTTAAAATATGAATTGCAGACTGTGGCAGGTGTTTCTGAAGTGGCCACTATTGGGGGAATGGTAAAACAGTATCAGGTGGTTCTTGATCCGGATCGTTTACGCGCCTATAACTTGCCTGTTGCTAAAATAAAATCGGCAATTAAACGGGCTAATCAGGAAACAGGTGGCTCTGTTATTGAAATGGCTGAAGCCGAATATATGGTGCGTGCAACAGGGTATATTGATAGCCAACAGGACTTGCGCGAAATTCCTCTGGGTGTAAATGAAAATGGTTCTCCGGTTTTATTAAAAGATGTTGCAGAGATAAGGCTAGGGCCACAAATGCGCAGAGGAATTGCTGAGCTTGATGGTGAAGGTGAAGTGGTGGGTGCTGTGGTTGTTATGCGTTCTGGTGAAAATGCATTGACTACCATTAAAGGTGTTAAGAAAAAGCTTGAGCAGTTAAAAAAAGGCTTGCCTGATGGTGTGGAAATAGTTGAAACATATAACCGCTCACAATTAATTAATCGAGCAGTAAAAAACTTAAATACCAGATTGGTTGAAGAGTTTTTGATTGTTGCACTGGTGTGTATTGTCTTTCTATTTCATATGCGTTCTGCACTGGTGGCTGTTTTATCATTGCCTGTGGGTATTCTTGGGGCCTTTATTATTATGCACTCCCAGGGTATTAACGCGAATATTATGTCGTTAGGCGGTATTGCTATAGCGATAGGAGCCATGGTTGATGCCGCTATTGTCATGATTGAAAATATGCATAAACATATTGAAAATGAAAAACAGAGTGGAGGTGAAGTAAATGAAACAAGGCGCTGGCAACTGGTTGCAAAATCAGCAATCGAAGTAGGCCCGGCTTTATTTTTTTCATTGATTATTATCACGCTGAGTTTTATGCCCGTATTTACTCTGGAAGCACAGGAAGGAAAACTATTTTCTCCATTGGCTTACACTAAAACATTTGCTATGGCGGTGGCGGCGGGTCTGTCAATTACACTGGTGCCGGTTTTAATGGGTTATTTTATTCGAGGTCATATAACAGCCGAAAATAAAAATCCAGTTAATCGATTTTTAATTACTGTATATAAACCTTTTATTAAGCTGGTTTTGCATTTTCCTAAAAGGGTGATGGCTGTTGCCTTTGTGGTGGTTATTATCGGTTTCTGGCCAGCAACTCAGCTAGGGTCAGAGTTTATGCCTGATCTGGATGAGGGGGATTTAATGTATATGCCAACAACATTTCCCGGTATCTCTATTGGCAAAGCGCAGGAGTTGTTACAACAGACGGATAAGTTAATTAAAACGGTGCCAGAAGTTAAGCGGGTCTTTGGGAAAATTGGCCGTGCTGAAACAGCGACTGATCCTGCGCCTCTCACTATGATTGAAACAACGGTACAGTTGAAGCCTCGTGATCAGTGGCGTGAAGGTATGACGATTGAAAAATTAAAAAGAGAACTCACAAATTTAATTAAATTTCCGGGTTTAACTAATGCATGGGTCATGCCAATAAAAACGCGTATAGATATGCTGGCGACGGGTATTAAAACACCGGTTGGGATTAAAGTTGCGGGTGCTGATTTAAAAATTATTGAAGAGATTGGTCGGAAAGTTGAAAAAGCAGTACTGCGAGTACCAGGAACGGCCTCTGCTTATTCTGAGCGGGTTGCTGGAGGTCGTTATATAACGATAGATGTTAAGCGATTAGCATCTGCGCGTTTTGGATTAAATATAGCGGATGTTCATGATGTAGTGAGTACAGCACTGGGCGGCATGAAAGTTTCTGAGTCAGTTGAAGGGCTCGAACGTTATCCTGTTAATCTGCGTTACCCAAGAGATATGCGTGATTCAATTCATCAGTTAAAAAATTTACCAATAATTGCACCTTCAGGCGCACGAATTACATTAGGTGAAGTTGCTGATATAAAAGTGGATGATGGCCCAGCGGTTATTAAAAGTGAAAATGCCAGACCTAATGGCTGGACATTTGTCGATATTGAAGGTCGTGACCTGGGTTCTTATGTTGCAGAAGCTCAGCGTGTTGTTGCACAGCAGGTAGAGCTACCGGCAGGGTATTCAATTTCCTGGTCGGGACAATATGAGTATATGGTTCGGGCTAAAGAACGTTTGATCGCAGTAATACCGATTACTCTGGGAATAATAGCATTACTTTTATATATGAATTTTCGTAAGCTTTCTGAAGTTGTATTAATTATGGGAACCTTGCCTATGGCTTTAACCGGTGGTTTCTGGCTTTTGTATTTATTAGATTACAATTTATCGGTGGCCGTGGGTGTTGGCTTTATTGCTTTAGCGGGTGTGTCGGTTGAAATAGGTGTAGTGATGTTAGTTTACCTGAACCAGGCGTTACAAAAATATATTGATATAGCAAAGGGTGAAAGTCGTCAGATAACAGAGCATGAGTTATGTTCTGCAGTAAAGGAAGGTGCATTATTACGCGTACGGCCTATTATGATGACGGTGGTTGCAATTATTGCCGGTCTGTTACCTATTATGTTAGGTAGTGGAACCGGGTCAGAGGTCATGCGTAGAATTGCAGCACCTATGGTGGGTGGCATGGTGAGTGCAACAATACTTACATTAGTTGTTTTGCCTTCTGTTTTTTTATTAATGAGACGAAAGCAACTTTTGTCGCGCTGAAATTGTGTAACAGAATTTAAATTTTGAGGTTGGATATGATAGAGCAGTATTATTTTAGAATTAACGGACTACGTGATGAGTCTTGTGTTTTAAAAATTGAAAAGGCATTGCAGGTGAAGGCAGGAGTTAAGTTTGTTGAAATTGATTTTGAATCTGAAATGGCAGTTGTTAAATGTGATATTGCAGTAGAGGAAATATCATCTATTATTGATGGTGCGGGTTATAATGCAATATTAATTCCAGAATAAAATTTTAATCCATTAAATATTTTTATTAACAGCTATTATTTTTATTTATTAAGAAGCATGATTGCTTAGTTATTGTGCAACTATTTATTATAGATAAGGTCTATAAAATCAGGTGTTGTAATTTAATATTTATAATGTGGATATTAAGTGGAGTTTTCTATGTGTAGTTCACCTAAAGGCGGTACCACTAAACCATTGTTAAGCAGCAATGTTGATAGTAGTTCAGGTGACATGTCGGCTGTGGAATACAGTGATATGGTACATCGGGCTAATGAAAGTTATGAGCGCCGTCAGGAAGAGTTAATTGAATACCGGGAAATACATAAACGGGCAACAACGGGTAAAAAACAGGAGGGTGCTTCTTTTCTTGAAAAACTGAAGGTTTTTTTGGATCAAAATCGTCCATCTCGGCAATTAGAAAGCAAATAAGGCTATTTATATTGAATAAGCTGAAAAACAGGCAATATTCATGGCTATTATCGTTGACTAAGGCTTAAAGCGGTATATACTTCACCTAGCTAGAAAGTGCCGTTAATACTTATGCACACCACATTTCGAAGTTCCAACTGTAGTACTCCGTCCTGTTCTCATATGTAAACACTTCCAGCACAACCGCCCTGGCGCTTTTTGTAAAGGGGCATTTATTACTTAAGAAAAAATTAGGATAGAAAATTATGTCTACTACAACTGGTACTGTTAAATGGTTTAACGAGTCTAAAGGTTTTGGTTTTATTGAACAGGAAAATGGTCCTGACGTATTTGCTCATTTCAGTGCAATTCAAGGTTCAGGTTTCAAAACATTGACTGAAGGTCAGAAAGTTGAGTTCACTGTAACTCAAGGTCAGAAAGGTCCTCAGGCTGAGAACATCGTAGCTGTTTAATTATTAAGCGCTATTTTACGTCTCCTCAGGGGGCGTAAATAAAAAAGGCCACTCTCCGGAGTGGCCTTTTTTCGTTTCTAGTCTTTATTTTGTAATAATTAGCCTGTAAGGCTTTTCATAGGCTGAGCAGCGCTTAGCTCCCCCATGGTTTCTGTAATGATAGCGGCAATCAGCTCAATATCATCTAAGGTAAAGGTCATGGGAAGGCGCAAATCACAGGCGCATGAAATAAGCCTTGCCGTTTTTTCACAGGCTGGCATGTCATCAAATGAATATTGCCAGTTGCGGAAGTCCCGGGCATTGTTATTTTGACCAAATACCTGAATGGCAACGCCTTTTTCTTTTGTGTGGGTTATAAAGCGAGTGATATCGGCGCTATCTAAATCAATAAGATTAAATTGCAGGCTATCTCCTACGTTCTCTGCGCTATCGACAGGCTCCGGGATATCAATATGTTCCACGGGAGAAAGAAGAGATATCAGAAGCTGATATTTTTCTTTGTAGGAAGCGATACGCTGATCAATTAGCTCAATCTGTGGGCGTAAAATAGCCGCCGTCAGGTTATTCATGCGTAGGCTAAAGTTGGGTACATTAAATTTAATGTTTTCAAACAGGCTGTCGTCCATTGGGCGAGCCAGGTGTTTTTTGTACAGGCCTTCATATGAACCGGCAGCAAGTATGCAGTAGGCTGCGAGCTGTTCATCATTGGTTGCAATAAACCCACCTTCCCCAGAATTCAGAATTTTATGGCTTTGTGTACTGTAGCAGGCTATTTCACAATGGTGGCCTACGAAGTGGTCTTTGTCTTTATCCGTTGCATTCCAGCGCTTGCCCAGGCCATGGGCACAGTCTTCAATAAGCCTGATATTGTGTTTATCGCAAAGGGCTTTTATTTTATCCAGTTCGGCAATATGCCCACGCATATGCGAGAGGATAAAAAAGCGGGCATCAGGGTGTTTAATGATTTGCTGTTCAAAGTGCGGTAAATCAATAACATACTGGTCATTACATTCAATATATAGCGGAACAGCATTAGCATGAACAATACTGCTAGGAACAGCGGTAAACGTAAATGCATTAGTGAAGACACCTTCACCAGGCTGTATATCCATCGCTTTCAGTGCGATAAACATGGCACTGCCACAGGAGTTTACGGCAACAACATACTTATGACCGGTGTATTGACCAAATGCCGCTTCGAGTTTTGATACTTCACTATCATCATCAGAATGGCCGTATCGATAGAGCATACCGTGCTCCATCTGGCTGACTGCATTGCTGATAGCTTCAGCAGGAATGGGGTTGGGGGCGTCAAAGCTTTTACTAAATTTCATGTTTATTAATAAGGTCGCATCGAAAAATGCCAGTCATTGTAACATGATTAAAAATAGAGTGACTGAAATAATGTTGAGGTATCGCTCAAATACGGATGATTTTTTTGCTAATTCAGGAGTGATTTTTAGCAGGAGATTACTCTCAGGCCATTAACATGTGTTAATTGACCTGAAAGAATCAAGTTATCAGGTTATTTAGGTGTTTTTCTCTTACCGATATTTTTTTTGTCTCTTTTTCTGTTTTTTTCTTTTTTCTTTTCGGGTTTCTTAGTTATTTTTTCACGTTTTTGGCCTTTGCTTTTCGTCTTTTCTATTTTTCCGGATCGGCCCTGTTTTGAAATTTGTAGTTGCTGACCCGATACCCATACTTTTTTAAGGTCATTAAATACATCTTTTGGCATACCATTAGGCAGGTCAACCAGACTATAGTCGTCATAAATTTTGATATGACCAATATTATTGCTATCCAGACCTGCTTCATTAGCAATAGCACCGACAATATTTCCCGGCTTTACGTCATGATTGTTACCCACTTCTATGCGGTAGCTCGCCATATCTTCTGCGGGTGGTTTATCTTTTCTTGAACGGTCTCGTCCTTTGTCCTGATTGCGTTCTCTGCCCCTGTCATTCCCGCGTTCACGTTCCCGGCGAGAAGGTTTTCTATCAGATGAGTGGCCACCATCTTTCCAGCTTTTATCCATTTTCTTCTGTGGTTTATTTTGCAAAAGAAAAGGCGACTCACCTTGTAGCAGGTGCGCCAGCGCGGCAGCGATGTTCAGGGCTGGAGCATCACTTTCCTGCTGATATTCACCAATCATCTTATTAAACATATCAAGGTTCTGGGAGCCAAGCGTGTCTGTAATACGTTGCTTGAATTTCTCAATTCGCTGGTCATTAATCAGCTCGGTAGAGGGTAGCTCCATCATATCGATAGGCTTTTTAGTGGCTCGTTCAATTGCAGCTAGCAGGCGTTTTTCACGTGGAGCAACAAAAAGAATAGCGTCGCCTTCGCGACCCGCACGGCCAGTACGCCCAATACGGTGTATATAAGATTCAGTATCATGGGGAATGTCGTAGTTTAATACATGACTAATACGCGGTACGTCCAGACCTCGGGCGGCAACATCGGTAGCAACTAAAATATCGAGTTTACCATTTTTTAAATTCTGAATAGATCGTTCACGTTGCTTCTGCTGGATATCACCGTTAATTGCGGCGGCGGCATAACCCCGTGCTTCAAGTTTATCGGCAAGTTCTACGGTTGAATTTTTAGTGCGCACAAAGATGATCATGGCATCAAATTCTTCGGCCTCAAGAATACGGGTTAAGGCATCCAGCTTATGTGTACCACTAACAGGCCAGAAGCGTTGGCGTATTGTCTGGGCCGTTGCTGTTTTTTGTTTAATGGTAATTTCTTCTGGATTATCCAGGTATCGGGTTGCAATACGTCGAATCTGTTGCGGCATTGTTGCTGAAAACAGTGCAACCTGCCTGTTATCAGGTGTTTGTTCCAGCACCCATTCAACATCATCAATGAAGCCCATGCGTAACATTTCATCTGCTTCATCTAATACCAGTACTTTAAGGTTATCCAGTTTTAAGGTGCCTCGGCGCATGTGGTCCATAACACGGCCGGGTGTACCTACAATAACGTGTACACCACGTTTTAATGCACTGGTCTGTCCACGATAGTCCTGCCCACCGTAAACAGGTAAAACATGAAATCCTTTCAGATTTTTTGCGTATTTCTGGAAAGCTTCAGCAACTTGTATAGCAAGCTCCCGGGTAGGTGCTAAAACTAAAACCTGTGGATCTTTTTGTTTTAAATTAAGGCTGGATAAAATAGGTAGTGCAAAAGCAGCGGTTTTACCGGTGCCTGTCTGTGCCTGGCCAATAATATCTCGTCCATCCAGTATTAAAGGTATGGCTTCTGCCTGGATTGCAGAAGGTGTTTCATAACCCAGGTCACTTACTGCTTTAAGAATAGATTTATTCAGTGATAAATCGCTGAAAGGGGTTACCGTATCGGTAGTCATGTGTTTTGCCTGTATAAATAGGGCGTGTATAGGCAGTAGAGAGCCGTCTACACAATATTAGTGAGCATAGTCCACTTTTAAGAGTTGGTACTATCGGGATACCATGAATATGTTCACAAATAAAACAACAGACTTACAGCTAAGGGCATGTCAGGGCATTATAGATTGGGTCAAAGGTGCTCTGGCTGTGGAAACTATTCTAAGTATAGAATCGGCATTTTAACACATAATGATTAATAAAAGGCTTAACCTTTTCTGTTTGCGGCATAATTTTGCTGTAGAGCGATGAATCTGGTCTGGGTAATTATTGTCATACGGTATTTATTTATCTTTTTCTTCTGTAAAGTAAAAAACTACCATGTGTAAATGAATATTTTTATGCTCTTCACTTATATATGTAATTAGTTCCACTCCTTAAATTACTTTAAATGGAAATGGCTTAGCTGTTCGTCAATTAAATTTTTTTAATAGCACTTTGCACTGAATTAGCAATACTATCAGCCAGTTCTGGGTCCTTGATCGCTCTTGCTAGCGTTACGCCACCAACAAGCATAGAAATAATAGCCCATGTTTTTTCTGAATTTTTCTTATCATCTTTACCTGATAAGCCTTTTGCAAAGGTTTCCACTATCTCCAGCATATCGGCTTGAAAAACTGAGCGTGTTTCATCATCTGAACGGGCAACCTCTGGAGTAAGGCTTTGCATTGCACAGCTATTTGAAAGGTCGTTACAGCGCTTTTCACCAAGATAAAAATGACTAAATTCATCTAGCCAGTTATCTCCATGCTTTTCCTGGAGAGTGTCTACAGCCGTTTTAACCTGAGCTAACCCTTCATGAATAGCTTCACGAAATGCACCGGCTTTTGATCCGAAATGTGCATAAAATGCCCCGGATGTCACATTTGCTTCTTTTGCAAGCCCATCAACGCCTGCGCCATTATAACCCTGTTTTCTAAAGCCACTGTGGACAGCTTCCAGAATACGTTGATGTGTTGCTTCTTTCTTTATGCCTGCTTTGTTTCCCACTGTTACATTCCCGCTTAATGAATAGCATTATTATACATATTAAATATAACGATCACTATTTTTTCTTGACATATAACGGTCGTTATATTAATTTAATGTAACGGTCGTTATATTCGGCTGTTTCAGTGAAAACCTCACTGAACTTTATTAACAATAAGCAGGGAAAAATATCATGCCAATTACAATAACGTTAACAGAGGGTGTCGTGCCCAAAGAAAAACAGGGTCAGGTAGTAAAGGAGATAACAGACCGTTTTCTAGAGCATCACAAACTTGAAGGGAATACCGTAATGACGCCAAATATGACAGCGCAATTACATATACAGCCCATGAGTGAAACATTTGCAGGTGGGGAACCTGTCTCCGGTGCCTGGGTTGAAATAAAAGCACCTTCTTTTGCACTTGCTGACAGGGAAGTTCAAAAAGATTTTTTTTCAGATGTAACTGAACTAATTCACCGGCATTCAGGTGGTCGATTACCTAAAAAACAGATCTGGACAAATGTATTACATACAGTAGACGGAACCTGGAATATGGATGGTGTTGCAAAAACGAATGAAGAGTTAGGTGACGCTATTTCTAAGGGTTAATCACCACGTTTATATATTGAAATAATATGAGGAAAAATGATGTCAAACATAATAAAGGCGTTTGTTTATGTAGAAGCTCAGGTTTCTGTTCCCTTCGAGGAATATGACTGGGACCATGATAATCAGGGTATTCGGAAGCAGCCAGGCTTTATAAGTAAAACCTGGCTGTCAGGTGCTGGTGATAATTCAATTGGTGGATTTTATGCATTTGACAGTATTGAGAATGCGAAAAAATATGTGACTGGTTTTATGTCTGAAAAAGCCAGAAAACTTAATATTGGTATTACTACACGAGTCTTTGTCGCAGATCGGGTAGAGGAAGCCAGTGAAGAAATGAACTCACCGTATTTTAATTAAGTTCAGGTTGTATTCTGTGGTCTCATAAATATGAGATCACAGATTTTATCAAAATTTAAATAAGACTTGTAGAGAAATAAATAATGCAAAGAATTTTACATACGATGTTACGAGTTGGTGATTTACAAGGCTCGATAGATTTTTATACTCAGGTTATTGGTATGCAGGTGCTACGTACACTTGATCAACCAGAAGAAAAATACACACTTGCATTTCTTGGTTTTGAAGAAGAGCATAAGAGCTGTGTTCTTGAGTTGACTTATAATTATGGTGTTTCTGAGTATGTACAGGGAAGTGCCTATGGTCATATCGCTATAGAAGTGACAGATATTAAACAGGCTGCTACTGATATCAAAAATCAGGGCGTTCAATTTTCTCTAGAACCTACCCAGCTTAAAAGGAGTAATGAAACAATTGCCTTTTTAACTGATCCAGACGGATATCAGATTGAGTTAATTGAACGTCCAGCCCTGTGATTTTGAGACAGCTAATATTAACTGAATCCGTATTTTATGTACTAGTTTAGTTGCGATAAATCATTTAGCTTGGTTTTTTGATTACCACAATGTTTTAAACTTTAATTCAAGTATACCGTTATGGTTTGATTCGTTCAGTAGCTCATAACTTCCACCTTGAAGAGGTTCTTTTCCAGCCTGAATAGCTATGTTTTTACTTGATGCTATTTCACCAATTTTACTAATCAGGTACTGTCTGACACTGAAAGTGTTATTGTTAGTGCGCGCAGCTACGCTACCTTTCCTGGTTTTTTCATTGTAATGATATGAAACGATATTCAAATGGCCCTGAGAGTGCGTGTTTTTCTTTGTGTAGTCATTGCCTGTGCTAGATAAATGGATGTCAGCTGTTACTTTCCCCTGGTTGTCGTATAAAAAACGAAATGGATCGTTCATGGCCAGGTATAGCATGCCGTAATCCTGAGCTTTGAATGTGCGTGCAAGGCCTATTTCAAATGGATGGCCACTATGACCGAGTTTGGCAATTAAAGCCCCGCCGGTAATACCAGGGACTTCGCCTGCCCAAAGTATGTTGCCCTCAGGGCCGCTCCAGGCCGCCATCGCAGGTGCTGGGCTCCAGGAGCCACTTGCGTTGATGTGAGTGATTTCGCCATTTTCGATAAACACGCCCGTATTCTGCCAGTTTTTATTAGCTTCAATATTCCTGCTTACAGGTTTAATGTGATCAATGTTTAAGGCGCCAGCTTTTAAAATACTTATATTGACAGGGTCTTTAGAGTAACTTCGTGATGGTGGCGTTAAAAAACAGCCAGAGAGTAAAAAAATCAAAATAACAGGGGGGATAAATTTTAAATACATGGCCGTTCTCGATATTATTATGTTTTTATTGAAATAGTAAATACTCGTATTTCCAGTAATAGAAATAAGCTAATGGCCCTGTTATATGACCTGTTAGTACTCATTATTTTTCTACAGTGATTGTAGTCTAATATTTTTAATAGCATTTTCTTTTAAAAAGCACATAATTTCTAGTGATAAATCAGATTTTTTATTAGAGCAAAGTAAAATAGTATATGAGTTTTTCTTTTTTTCTCTAATGTTTTTTATGTTTTAGTTAATCTTCTCGTTTATTTATACCTGTTATTTTTTGTATGGCTGGCAAACTAAATTGATTGAGTCACATGATACCTGTCATCCTGAGCGAATGCGGAGGATCTAACGACCCGGGTATTTAAGGTTCTTCGTATGCGCTCAGAATGACAGCTGCGGATAAACAAATGCGGAGGGTTCACACTATTAATACATTTAAATATGTAGTACTTAGCCTTAAGTAAGTTCTACTGAGGGGTAGATCTAATGGTCATATGTTTGATAGATTAAAATTTAGTTTCTGGAGATTCAGTCTGTTTCATAACAGTAATATATTTGATCGTGTTCAAGTCGATCAAAAAGCCCATACAATATAATAGTCTTTTGTTATACCTTGTTCTCATATTACTCGGTGTATTGTATTGAGATTAAGGCGCATAGTGCTTATGCGGTTTGCTGGAAACTGGTCAGGTTTTTTGCTTATTTTTTGTAGGTAGTTCTCTAAACATTACCTCCAGAGGGGAGCCGTCCCATTCTGGGTGTTTATCCCAAACCTCTTTCAGCCTACGTTTCCATTTAAAATAACCAAAAATATTTTCAAGTGTTGAGGTGTAAGCTAGTTCAAAATGAATTCCCGTTATTGGATCATTAAAAAACACAGCATAATAACTTGGGGCGTATACTGGATATTCTGTTGGCTTCTCAGTTACCTCTATTTCATTTTTTAACAGAAAATTCGTGTAGAAATCATCAATAACTTTTCTGCTACTTGCCCACAGGGCAATGTGATGTACTCCTGTTGCATGCTCTTCTGATTTTAGCTTTCCACCTGACCTGGCAGGTTGAATGCCAATATAACTATGAAAAAAAGGAAGCCATGCTGTGTAATATGTAGAAAGGTAGCCAATGTTGTGTGTCCAGAAGCTTTTATATCCAAGCCAGCCGAACATTTTGTCATAAAATTTTATTGATTCTTCATAGTCCAGCACCGAGAACTCTACATGATGAACGCCTTTCATTATCTTCCTCCTGATCCGGCTTATTTAGTCCGATTGGTCTATTTAAATAAAGCGTACTCGACAGAGCTAATTATTGTCAATATAATTTCGTCCGTGTGGACTAAATTAAGGGGCGTTCTATAATGCCAAAAAATATTGATCATGATGCCTACCGTCTAAAGCTGGCACAAAAGGCAGCTCTGTTATTCTCTAAGCAGGGATATGCAGGTCTGGGAATGCGAAGCATTGCAAAAGAATTAGGTATTTCAAAAAGCGGCCTATATCATTACTTCCCTACAAAAAAACAACTTTTTCTTGCGTGCACCGAGATAGTTACAGAATTTGATGAGGTTAAAACCAGTCTTATTTCTAATATACCCAAAAATGCAACTATTGAGGAGCGTGTACATGTTTTATTCGAGTTTATGCAAAAGATTGAGCCTGGCTTCCCTGATGAACTGTCGTTACTCGTTGAATATTTACGCGACCGTTCTAGTACTGATATTGCAAACGATAAAAGCAGGCAACTGGCCAGAGATACCTATCTTAATTTAATCAGTAATATAGTCGGTGAAAAGGACGCTACGCCTGTACTTTGTTTAGTGCTCGGGACGTTGTTGATGCGCTTTTTTGACGGTTCAACTACCGATTATGGAAAAGTGGAAGAGTGGCTTAAAAAAGCCCTGTAAAATCTACAGGATAATACAGAGGCATAAGAAGTCTGATAACCAGATTATCAGACTTAAAAAATAAACGTCTTTAATCATCTGGGCTTATTAAAACTAGATTAAAATCATAAGCCGTCAATTTATCAGGAAAATAAATTGATTTAAAGAATAAGCCTAACATAAAAAAATAGTTTATATACAGGCTAGAATGGATTGCATAAATACAATTGACTTTGTAATTGAAGATGTTGATAGTGCTAGCCTTAATGCAATTAAGCCCAAAGATGCAAAACTATTTACTGATGAATACGGCAATAGTTAATAATAAAATCAGTCTGAAATTTTTTCTTTCGCTCTGTAAGGCAGGCTGTAATATAATCCGTTAAGCTATTAAAATATTAAGCGCCAGGAACAGGAGTTAAAATTGAAACCAGAAGTATCTGTATTTATAGCCACAAGCCTTGATGGTTTCATCGCCAGAGAAAATGGTGACCTTGACTGGCTTGATGCAGCCAATAACACCGTGACAGAAGGCGAAGATTGTGGTTATTTTGACTTTATGGCATCGGTTGATATTTTAGTAATGGGAAGGCACACCTATGAAAAAGTTTTATCTTTTGGTGATTGGCCTTATCAGGAAAAACCAGTTATTGTCTTAAGTAGTAAGCCAGTTGAAATACCGCCAGAGATAAGAAATAGCGTAACTTTTTCAAAAGAATCACCAGAAGAACTTTGTTTACGCCTGTCTAAGGAAGATATAAAACGTATTTATATTGATGGTGGTATTACCATTCAGCGATTTCTATCAGCTGGTCTTGTAAGTGATATGGTTATTACTATGATCCCAGTTCTTTTAGGTAGTGGTATTTCTTTATTTGGTTCGCTCGATAAGGATATTCTGGTAAATCATGTTGCGACAAAAACCTTCGACTTTGGTTTTGTTCAGGTAACTTATGAAATTGGAAAAAATATTTAGCAGGTTGTTATATATGGATCAGGATGGGTCTTATTTTTTTAAAAACACTCTAGAAAATTATCGGCACGTTCAAAAAAGTTGGATATCAAGTTTTTTATGTGCTTTGTTTTACGTAGTACTCCATGTCTTATCGTATTAGAAACGTTTTCTCTATTGTGGATTAAATTTGCTTTCTGGACCAGTTTTGTCAGTGGATATTAAAGTTATTAAGAACCAGAAGTCAGTTATTTCTAATTTCAGGGTAAATTGTACTTTGCTTCTATAAAAAACCTGTATCTCTTTGTATTAAAAGAAATTAGGTAAAAATATCCTGTCTTGTTTAAATCATTTATTTGCATAGCTTACAGCACCCTAAAAAAGCGTATTTGGCACCTCGTTTTGTTGAAATGAAATAGCATTAATATTAAATCTATTGTTATAGAGCAAGAAAATTGATTCTTTTATGGAGTAGAATTTTTCGGACATGTGCTTTATTGGTGGGTAAGCGAAGCGAGTGTTACTGGTACGCTGGTTTGTTGTATTCCGTTGAGTTATTTAATATTAACCCTTTAATCAGGAATTGTTCATGTTTGGAGCAGATAGTCAGATAAGGCAGCAGTTAGAGCAGCTAGAGAGTCATCTGGCTGCTGAAAATCCTTTATTAGTTAATGCGGTTCAGGAGTTTAAAAAGCTTGATAAGGTAGCTTATCGAATGGGGCTGTTGGCCAGGGATGAGTCCTATGCAACACAGATACCCTGGTGGCCTTTGATTTCAGTTCTGGGTACTTTTTCTGCGGGTAAGTCTACGTTTATTAATCATTATTTAAATTCACCTTTGCAGGAAACAGGTACACAGGCGGTTGATGATAAGTTTACGGTGATTTGCTATTCGGCAGAGCAGCAGGCGCGTGTTTTACCGGGTATATCTCTGGAGGCTGATCCGCGCTTTCCGTTTTATCATATGGCCGATGTGCTTGAGCAGGTTTGTCCGGGAGCGAGTAACCGGATTAATACCTATTTACAAATGAAGACCTGCCCAGATATTAAATCGAAGGGGCGAATTTTTATAGATTCGCCTGGTTTTGATGCGGATGACCAGCGTACAGAAACCTTAAAAATAACAGATTATATTATTGATTTATCTGACCTGGTTCTGGTGTTTTTTGATGCTCGTCACCCTGAGCCAGGTGCGATGCGTGATACGTTAAAACATCTGGTTGCGGATAAAATTTATCAGAAAAATGCGGATAAGTTTATTTATATACTTAATCAGATCGATGCCACAGTAAGAGAAGATAACCCTGAGGATGTTATTGCCTCATGGCAACGAGCATTATCAGCCGAGGGGCTGACTGCGGGGAAGTTTTATACTATATATAACCCAGATGCAGCTGTTGTTATTGAAGATGATGTGGTGCGCAAACGTTTTGAGCAAAAACGCGATATAGATTTAAATAAAATAAATGGTCTGATGGAGCAGGTTGATATTGACAGGGTTTATCGGGTTATCGGTGCGCTGGACAAAACAGTTCGTGAAATTGAGTATGAAAAATTACCCAAACTTATTGCTATGCTATCAGACTGGCGTAGAGGTGTTTTGTGGAGGGATGCCTTTGCCGTTGCAATAATAGTATTAGTGGCAGGAGGGCTTATGATGTCAGGTACATTTGTCGCTGATGCATTGACGTCGTTTGTTGACTGGATGAGTTTGTCAACAGGAGGTCAGGTGGCAGGGTATATGGTTGTTTTTTCTGTGTTTTTACTTATTCATTTTATCTCCAGAAAATACGCGGTTACGAGTCAGTTAAATAAATTATTTAAAAGTAATTATTCGGATGAATATAAGGTAAGTTTAAAAAGAGCATTTATAAAAAACACATTGTTTTTTCATAGCTTATTGAGGCCCCAGGTAATTGGTTGGGGTTTCTTTTCAAAAAACACATTAAGGAAGGTTAAAAACCAGGCAGATGTATTTATTCAGAAATTAAATGATCAGTTTGCAATGCCGTCGGGAAAGGTGGCTATTGAGGTTGAAGATAAAGCAGTTAATAACATGTCAGCAGAAGTTTCTAATACGGATGTTACAGAGGTAAAGGTTTAAAGTATTCGAGTTTAAATAAATTAATATTTTGAGGAGATCTATTGTGACTAAAAAAGATAAAGGCAATGAGAAAGTAGCAAAAAAACTTAAGGAAATGGGCGTTATGCCATCTGAAAATGATACAAAGTCAGAAGAGGCTGTGGTTGAAAAGGTGCAGGATAATAAAATGCCGTATGCATTAATATTAACAGCGGCTATGTTTGCGATAGGGATAGTGGGTATTGTTTTATCTTCTGGTAGTACTCAGGAGCACACGGTTTCAACAGTACCGGCGCCCACTCCATTTGAAAATAGAGGAATGGCTACAAATCAGGGGCTTGCGGATAGCGCTCCCATAGTTAATAGTCCTTCAGCTAATAATTCAGCGGTTAATCGTTCTATGGTTAACAGTAATATACTGGCTGAGCGTCGTAGAATGTTGCAGGGTACTATGTTGCCAGCGCCAATGAGTACCAATGGTTCGAAGTTGAATCATAGTTCTGGGCAACCAGCCTGGTTTAAAGAGTACCAGACATTACAGCTTGAACAACAAAAGAAAATGTTTGAGCAGCAAAAGTCGCAGCAGATTCAATGGCAAAATAAAATGCTGGCACAACAGCGGCAATGGCTTAATGCACAGCAAAGAAGTCGTGTACCTAATATGAATGTTCCGCGCCCGGTAAACAGAGCACCAGTTTATTATAATCCCAATGTTTATTATCAGCCTGCGCCATATTATGGGCCACGTAGATATTAATAAGCAGGTTAGGCGGTCATATTTACCATGCTGTGAAATATTTAGAGCTTGTTGCCTTTGTTGGAGTGGGTGCTATAGTGCTGGTGCTAATGGGATACCAGATTAAATAACTATATAAAGGAGACTCAAATGAAGGTAGAACCTTTAATTGTTGTAAAGGATGTTCCGGCAAGCAGTGCGTTTTACCAGAGTATACTGTTGTGTGAAAGTGGCCATGGTGGAAATGAATATGAGATGCTAATTTTAGACGGAAATTTAATACTGCAATTACATGCACGGGATGTTCATGATCATCCTGGCATGTATGAAAAAGATACAGCTGTAGGTAACGGTGTTTTGTTGTGGTTTAGAACAGGTGAGTTTGAAAGCGCAGTTAAGCGTGTTATAGAGTTCAGTCCAGAAATTGTTGTTGAGCCACACATTAACCCAAATGCACAGCAAAAAGAGATATGGTTTAAAGATCTGGATGGATATATGCTTGTTATTTCAAGTCATATTGGCGATGCAAAATAAAGCCTGTTAATGAAGGATTGGTGTTGTATTGAGGTGATCAGAGTAGGGAAAGCTGCTTCGATTATTATCGTATAAAAAACGAAGATGTCAGGAACTGGCCGGGCGATTTTCATTCAGTGAAAATTGTTATGTTAATCAATCAGGGTGATACCCGTGTAAGGCTTTTAGATGCAGCCGTGATTCATGTAAAAAAGCCATGGAATATGCGTTATAAAAATAGCAGTATATCAGGGTGTTTTTTGAGTTGTGTTATATGTTGGGTAAGCGATTAAAATAAATTAATCTGTTGTTTAATAATGTTATCAATTGAATCGTTGAGTGCGGCAAGAATACTGTCTGCTACAGGTGTTAGTTGCTTTTCAATATAATGGTCATAATCGAGCCTGGAGGTCTGGCACTCGAGTGCTTCTGGACCATTTGTCGTTATAACATATTCGATCCAGCCTTTTTTCTGATAGCGTGAAGGTGTGTTGTTTTCTTTAAACAGGGTCTCTGCTTTAATGGCTGCACGTGCATGGGGGGGAATGTTTTTCTGGTACTGGTCGAGTTTTTGTCGTAATCTTTTTCTGTAGATCAAATGGTGGTCTAACTTACCTTCTAATAGTTGTTGAACCACATGGCGTATGAATTCATCATATGCTTCACCATTAAAAACTTTAGAATATAATGTTTGTTGAAAATCACGAGCTAGTTGAGTCCAGTCGGTACGTACATTTTCCAGCCCTTTGAATATTATTTTATCGCGACCATTTTTATTTATGACACCTGCATAACGTTTTTTGCTGCCTTTTTCCGAGCCACGGACTGTTGGCATAAAGAAGCGTTTAAAGTGGGTTTCGTATTCCATTTCAAGGTAAGACTCAATGCCGAATTCATTGTTTAAATGTTGTTGCCAGTATGAATTAATCGTTTCAATTAAATGTTGACCGATTTTATCTGCTTCGTCGTTATTAAGCGCCCTTCCAGGGGATACGAAAACTGAATCCGTGTCGCCATAAATGACTTCATAGCCCTGTTTGTTAATTAGTTTTACTGTTTGCTTTATTATGTCATGGCTTCGTTTAGTTATAGAGCTGGTTAATCGTGCATCGTGAACCCGGCATCCGGGCGTGCCCAGTACACCATAAAAGGAGTTCATGATTATTTTTATCGCCTGGGAAAGCGCTTTGTTATTTTCAAGTTTAGCTTTGTCTCTTGCGTGCCAGAGATCAGTGATAATTTCAGGTAGTATATGGTGTTGTTTGGAAAAACGGGCACCATCATAACCAGGAATCGTTTCATTTTCAGCTTGTTTTTTTGCAGCTATGCGAGCATAAGGGTCAACCTTAAAGGTGCGTATTATACTTGGGTATAGACTTTTATAATCCAGCACCAGTACACTGGTGAATAATCCTGGTTTTGAGTCCATTACATACCCGCCGGGAGCTGTGTTGCCGTTTCCGTAATTACCAATGTTAGGCGCAGTGAAGCCTTTTCTATGTAATTGTGGTAAGTATAAATTATCAAATGCGGCGACTGAGCCACCTGTTCTATCCATTTCCAGGCCGGTTAAACGGGTCCGTTCAATTGCAAAATGAATCAATTCTGCTTTATCGAAAATATCCAGAACCAGCTGACAGTCTTCAAGATTGTATTTAGCAAGTGAGGTTTTGTCATTATAAAATTGTCGTTTTATTTCTTTTGCTTTATACAGGGGGTCATGATTGTTCTTTTGCTGTATTAACTTTCCCCGCTTTAATAATTCATTAGATACATTTTCCAGTGAAAAGCTGGCAAATTGCCAGGTGGCATTTTTTAATGTATCTATACCGTCGAGCACGATACGACCTGGGATGCGTATAAAATAATGATTATTATCTGCGTGGTGTTGTCGCCATTTTATCAGGGTGTTGTTTCTGCCTAGCTTCAAGGGTATATTTAGTTCTTCAGATTTTTTCTGTAAAAATCTGAAGTCAAAATTTACGACATTCCAGCCTGTAAAAATATCTGGATCAGTATTGGCTACGTATAATAAAAATTTCTTTAATAGCTGGGTTTCATCGGGGAAAAATTCAAGATCAAAAAGCGTGTTAGTGTCTTTGTTGGCTGCATTGCCTTTGTTAACCATTAATACTTTTTTTATTTTTCCGCAGATAAAGGCAATAGAAAATAATTCATTTGTATCGTAAGCCGTTTCTATATCTAGCGACATTAAACGTAATTTGGGTATGTAGTTGTCTGGTTTTATCGGCGGGGTAAATAATTTTTTCCTGTTATCCGGGTTGTGAACTGTAACAGGGCCGGTAATAAAACGTTCGGTTAAGTATCTTTCGGTAGGGCGTATATCGGTTTCAAATGTCTCAATATTATTGTTATTTAGTATGTCTCTGGCATGGTAAAAATTCTGTAATGAAGAAGAGTAAACGGCAGCCATTGGTTTAAGGGAGAAGTCCTGAAGCTGCAGGGTTTTAATTGTGACCTGTTTTTTTTGAAGTAAGTGACTGGCCTGTTGCATATCTGACTGGCGTATAAAAAATACCCCTTGCTGTCTGTCTATATATACCTGTAAAGGGCCGATTTCAGAGCTGAACCACAGTTCCAGGCGGATGCCATCCGGAGTATCATAGGCCTGACGAGTTAATAAAAATGCTTTTGTCATTATAAAATTATATTGCTACAGGCTCATGTATGAGGGTTGGTGGTGTTGGTTTTTTAATGTCCATTTTAATCCAGCTCGACTATTATCTATAGATATTCTTACGCATGTACTATGTAAAGGTGTTTTAAAAGTGAAAATAAGTCCTTATTTAAAAGTGTTGGCTGAAAAAGATGGCTCAGATCTTTATTTATCAACTGGCGCCCTTCCGAGTGCAAAATTTAATGGTGTAATGACGCCCTTATCTAAAAAAGCAGCACCACCTGGTTGGGTGCGGTCTCTGGCAATGGAGGTTATGACGGAAGAGCAACAGACGGAGTTTGAGCATAAACCTGAAATGAATCTGGCAATATCCGAACCCGGTGTGGGGCGGTTCCGCGTTAATATATTTAAACAGCGCAATGAAATGTCAATGGTGATTCGGTATATCAATGCGCAAATTCCTAATCTTGAAGACCTGGGGCTACCGGCGGTATTAAAAGAAGTCATTATGGCAAAGCGTGGCATTATTTTATTTGTCGGAGGTACAGGGTCTGGTAAATCAACATCTCTGGCGGCGCTCATTGATCATCGTAATACACATAGTAAGGGGCATATTATTACTATTGAGGACCCTATTGAGTACGTCCATCAGCATAAGGGGTGTATTGTAAATCAACGAGAAGTTGGCGTCGATACAGATAGCTTTGAGGATGCATTGAAAAACACCTTGCGCCAGGCACCAGATGTGATTTTGATAGGCGAAGTACGCGACAGGGAAACGATGGAGCATGCACTGGCTTTTGCAGAAACCGGGCATTTAGCGATTTCAACTTTACATGCGAATAATGCAAATCAGGCTCTGGATCGTATTATTAATTTTTTCCCTGAAGAGCGTCATGCACAGTTATTACAGGACCTGTCTTTAAATTTACAGGCATTTGTATCTCAACGCCTGATTCCTACGGTTGATAAAAAACGTTGTGCAGCGATTGAAATTTTATTGAACTCACCTCGGGTAGAGGAGTTGATCAAACGGGGTGATGTTTCGGAAATAAAAGAAGTAATGGAAAAATCAGAACGTATGGGTATGTGTACATTTGATAGTGCTTTATTGGGGCTTTATAAAAAGGGCAAAATTTCAGCAGAAGAAGCACTAAAGAATGCTGATTCAGAGAATAATCTTCGATTAAAGATTGAGTTAGGCGAAGACTCTCCGGGTAATGTGGAGCCTAAAGAAGATTCCTTTGGCAGTTTGTCTCTTATGGAGAAAGAAAAGCCCAGGGAAAATGAAGAGGATGAAAATAACCCGGGTTTAAGTTTGATGGCATCGACTGAGGATTTGCCTGATCTGGAAAATGAGGTTTCTGTAGATAAATAATGCAATCCTCTTTTTTTTCAATGGAAGTCCTGTGCCCTTATTGTGGGGAAAAAATAGATGTCACAATTGATAACTGCGGGGATGATCAGCAATACATAGAAGATTGTCAGGTATGTTGTCGGCCAATTAATTTTCATATTACGCTAAGTGAAATTCAACAGGTGCAGGTACATGTATATACAGATGATGAGGTATAAAAAAACATTTTTGTTATGCAGTATGGCTTTGATGCTGATGTTCCAGATAAATGCATATGCATTTGAGGTGCTTGAAAATTAATGGTCAATGAAATTTGTAAAGATTTCTTCAGGAAGTTTTAAAATGGGGCTGGATGACCTTACATCGGCTTTAATGGAAGTGCCTGAGCCAAAAGAAAATGAATTAAAAGATGAGTTGCCACAGCATGATGTCACAATAAGCCATGATTTTTATATGGCACAAACCGAAGTAACTCAACAGCAATGGTTTTCTATAATGGAGAACAGGCCTGGGCCGAAGGCATTCTGGAAACAGGCAAATTGGCAAACATTACCGGTGGTTTCTGTTAGCTGGTTTATGGCTGAACGGTTTGTAGAGGAAATTAATAAGCTAGATAAGCAGTATCATTACCGTTTGCCTACTGAAGTGGAGTGGGAGTATGTGGCCAGAGCCGGTAGTGATGGTTTTAGATCAGTTGATATCGATGTGCTTGAAGATGCTGCCTGGTTTATTAATAATTCAGGTGATGTACCGCATTCTGTTGCCACGCGTAAAGCTAATGCCTACGGTGTCTACGATATGCTGGGAAATGTCTGGGAGTGGGTAGATGACTGGTATGCATCTGATGCTTATTCAAAGCATATAAGTAATGATCCGAAAGGGCCGGAGAATGGTATATCCAAAGTTCGTCGAGGAGGCTCCTATCATTGCCCTGTTCATTTAATGCGGCCTGGGTATCGAGGGGCGAATAAGCCGAATACAGCTTATGAGGTAACTGGTTTTCGGTTAGTTGTAATGAAAAAATAAGTTGATGTGTTCGTGCAGGTATTGCTACCTACGGACTGTTGTTCAAAACTGAAACCAGTATAAGGTGTTGGTGTGAGATTGTGACGCTGAACAAGCTGATTTAGAGAGGTCTAAAGCCGTTACTTAATGTAATGCTTTAAGAATGATCTATAATCAGCTACACTAATTCATAATAGTGAATATGATAACGAGGATCTGCAGTGAAAATTAAGCGAATTAATCTATTATTTAAATTATTGGGCCTTGCTGGCATGATTTTAATGCTAAATGCCTGTTCCAGTGAGCCATCCCCCTGGGCAAAGAGTGAGTCTCCCTGGGAGCAGCGTCGAGATGCAGGCGTAGAAGCTGAAGCGCCTGCAGCAGATACTTATAAGGCTGATCTGGAAATGCCTGCCGATGTAGGCAGTGAAGTGGAATTAAGTTATCAGGCTGAGTCAGTTGAAAGTTATGAGCCTGATGTTGTAATAGAGGCTGAGCCGGTTGTGGCGGCAGTTGAGGAATCAGCGCCAGTAGAGGCGTCAATAATGGATCAGCCAGCTGACTATTATACTATGCAGTTAATGGCTTCGGTTGATATTGATCGTGTTATTCGTTTTGCAGAACAAAATCAGGTTTCTACACAATATATAGTTGCAACTGAGCGAGATGGTGTTATCTGGCATGTATTGCTGCTCGATATTTATCCTGATTATTCATCTGCTGTCGCAGCACGAGATGAAATAATGCCTAATCTGAAAAATGAACCCTGGATTAGACGTGTGGGCTCAGTTCAGAAGTTGGTTCGTTAATTACGATTGAAAATTTTTATATAAGTCCAGCGTCCTGCATGCTTTTCTAAAAGTTGGTTTATGTGATGTGGGTTGCCTGGATTCTTTTATAAAATGTAAATTTAGTGAACTATTTGAACTATTTGGCTTTTTAAACAGGTATTTATGAGCTAGACTTGGAATATTCGTATGTAAAATAAAGTGATACGGCTGGATTCTAAGGCTAAATTTTAAATAAAGGCGCTAACTGAGTGTTTTGATGGCTAAGGGCTTTATCTAGTTTGCAACAACAAAAAATGACAGAGGATAGAACATTGACTCTTTTAAGTAAAAAATTATTACCAATTACCCTTGTGTTTGCGGGCACTGTGGTGCTGGCAGCTTGTTCGTCAAAGCCGTCGCCCTGGAGTGAGTCGTCATCGCCCTGGGAAGATAGAGCAGAGCAAGGTGCTGAGCCAGAGCCTTTGGCTATTGATCAGATTGAGCCTGCGTATCAGGAGGATGAACCCATTGAACCAGTTGGTCTTGTGGCAACCGAAGAAAGCGGCGTGATGCTTGAGTCGGGAGCCATGATTGAAGAAGAGCCAATGGATGCACCAATGATTGAGCCTGAGCCAATGATAGAAGAGCCAGCGCCAATGAGCGTAAGCGGTAGCCTGGCTGAACAGCCGGCAGGTATGTTTGCAGTACAGGTTGTAGCCTCAGGTTCTATGGATCAGTTAAGTCTTTTTGCCAAACAGAACCAGCTTTCTGATGAGTGGGTTGCTGAAACGACAGTTGATGGGCGAGTGTGGTTTGTTTTAATGTCTGGCGTGTATGGAAGCAAGCTTGAGGCTGAGCAGGCACTTGCTGGTTTGCAGGAGCTTGGCACGCAGCCATGGATCAGAACTGTTGGATCTGTTCAGGCTGTTATGAGCCGATAGTTATAACAGGTTCTAGCTCTATATACTAAGTGCGATAAGAAGCCCCGTGATCCGGGGCTTCTTTGATTGTGACTATTAGCAGGTAGCAGCGTTTAGTTGATTGGGCGTGGAAAAGAAAATTTAATAAATGTCGGTTTTATTGGGCAGCATGGTTTGGTTGATAAAGTAATGTGTGTTTATGCCATCATTTAGTGGTTTCGATAATCACAGTATCATCATGTGAGTATGCGGGTGCACAGCAGCAAAGAATTTTTAAATCTTTATTGCCAGTGTTTTTGATATTGTGTTTGACGCCTGGTTGTATGCAGATAGTATCACCATAGTTAACGTGTAATATTCCATCCCCTAAAATCATCTTTCCTTCGCCCTGTAAAATATAATAAAGCTCCTCGCTTTCTATATGTTTGTGTAACAGGGTTGTTTCTCCTGGTTGAATGATAGCTTCTGCAAGGCTCTGTAGTTTATTTTTCTGTGTGTTAGGGTGCATTAGCTCACGAATTTCAGAGTTATCCTGAGTTATGTATGAGGTGATATTTTTGTAGTGACTGATTAAACTCATGACAGATTTTTTATGTGATTTTTAAAAATATTAATATCGGTAATAATAGGTAAGCAGGAAGAGCCCTCACATATATATGCACAAATATCCCCTACGGATTTTTTATCTTTCAGTGAGTCGGCTGGAACTGTGTCGTTATTAATAGCAATACAGATGAGTTGCGGTATAACATAATTATGGGTGATTTGTTGCCATTGCTGTAAATGCTTTTCTGTGCCGCGTAAAATAATAATGATGCCAGGTTTTAGGTATAGCTCTAACGCGTGTAACAGGCTGCAGTGTGAGATGGCTTGCTCGCTAAGTGTGGGGTAGCAGCAACGAATGGTTTTTTCAGCGGAGTTTAAATATTTTGTATTGCCTGTTAATAGCCCTAATTGTAACAGGCTGCTGGCGGCAACTGCGTTACCGTTTGGTGTGGCTTCATCGGAAAATGTTTTGCTACGGTAAAGTAATTGTTCATGGTCGTGACTGGTAAAGAAAAACCCGCCTTGTTCGGCGTCTTCAAAATAATTAACCAGGCTATTGGCTACTTCAATAGCCCATTGATAATAGCGATTACTCCATTGGCACTGTAAGAGTTCAAGTATTGCCTGCAATAAATAGGCGTAATCATCCAGATAGGCATTTAAGTGTGCTTTGCCATCTTTGTAGCTAACAAGTAGTCTTTGTTCTTTCCATAGAGTGCGGTGGATAAAGTTAGCCGCATTAAAGGCTGAGTCTATGTATGCTGAGTTATTTAATCGTCTGCCAGCTTGTGCCATGCCGCGAATCATCAGTGCATTCCATGCGCATAAAATTTTATCGTCTCTACCAGGTTGGTTGCGAGTGTTCCTGTGTGAAAGTAGTTTTTTACATGCTGATTCGAGTTGTGATTTTAGCTTGCCTGTTTCCAGGTTAAGTTGAAGCGCCAGGTTTTCATCGGTGATCTGGCTATGCAGGTGCCAGTTGTCTTCGAAGTTGGCGGCTTCAGATAGATTGTATTTTCGTGCAAAAAACTTAAATTCATCATCGGTTAATACATTTTTTATTTGCTCGGGTGTCCAGGTATAAGTTTGCCCTTCTTCATTGTCTGTGTCGGCATCAAGTGCTGAGCAATAGCCGCCTTCACTGGTTTGCATTTCGCGTATTGTCCAGTTTGCGATTGCTTCTGCGGTCTGTTTATAGAAAACGTCATGAGTAACGATGTAAGCCTGAGTGTATACAATAAGTAGTTGTGCATTGTCATAAAGCATTTTTTCAAAATGCGGGATCATCCAGTGCTTATCGGTTGAATAGCGAAAAAAACCACCGCCAAGCTGATCCTGAAAACCACCGAGCGCCATTTTATCTAAAGATAAGCAGATCATTTGTAATGACTTTGGGTCATCTCTGTTTTGTGATTTAAGAAATAAGTGATGACGTAAGCAGCGCTCTAGCATGTTAGGGTGAGGGAATTTAGGTGCATCACTAAAGCCCCCCAACGTGTTATCAAAAGCACTTTCAAGTTGTTTGCGTGCAAGATCCAGAGGTAATGAATTTAATCTGGAACTATCTGGCAGGTGATGAGTTGAAGTGCTTTTTAGGGCGTTTTCAATCGAAATGTTTTGTTGCTGTATTTCATATTGTTGATTTTTGTAGGCATCAGAGGTCAGTTGCATGATTTCACTAAAAGCAGGCATATTATAGCGTGGTTTGTCAGGGAAATAGGTGCCGGCAAAAAAGGGCATCTGCTTGTCAGGTGATAAAAAAACAGTTAAAGGCCAGCCTCCAGGGCGGGAGGTAAGCAGTGAATGTGCGGTCTGATATATTCTGTCAAGATCGGGGCGTTCTTCACGATCAACTTTTATATTTATAAAGTGTTGATTCATGATTGCGGCTGTATTTGTGTCTTCAAAGGATTCGTGCGCCATAACATGGCACCAGTGACAGGCGGAATAACCAATGGAAAGTAGTATGGGTTTGTTCTGCACTTTTGCTAATTTAAGTGATTCGTCGTTCCATGGGTGCCAGTTAACCGGGTTATTAGCGTGTTGTAGCAGGTATGGACTGGTTTCGTTGTTGAGTTTGTTGTTGGGGTTTTTCATTTCCATTCAATAGTGTCTGCTGGCTAGGTTATGGCTATACTGTGTTGATTCTAATAATATAAATTTTATAGTGATATGAGAAGTAAAATACAGTATTGGCTGGGCAAATTATTTTCAGTATTCGATGATGATATTAGTTTTTTTGCTGCAAGTCTGAGTTTTTATAGTGTTCTGTCAATTATTCCCATGTTGTGGGTATTGTTTTTCATATTGCACCAATTAGGTGTGTTTGAAGAGTATTTTGTCCTGGTAAAGATGTTTCTGGTTGATAGTCTGATCCCTTCTCATGCAGAAATTATTACAAATTATCTTGAAGGCTTTATGAATAATGCCGGACGTATGGGGAGTATGGGTCTGATATATATTGTTATTGCTTCCGTTTTATTTTATAAAAATTTTCAATATGTTGTTAATAAGATCTTTCTGGTGCCCAACCATAGTTTTTTGCACAGCATTGTAACTTATCTGATATTGGCTTTTTTGATGCCAGCTACCTTGGGTGTATCTTTTTATCTTTCAGATTATATCCAGCAAATAACGGGTGAAGGCCATGTGATTTTAGGTGAGTTCACGGTTTTATCTTATTTTATGATCTGGATGCTGTTTTTTGTGTTGTTTAAAGTGTCACCCAATATGCAGATAAATGTGCGTATCGCGTTAAAGGTTTCTTTTGTTGTTTCGCTGGTGTGGCATGTTGCAAAGTGGATGTTTGTTCAATATACGGTGCTCAACCAGACATACAGTACATTATATGGATCATTTAGCGCGTTGCTATTTTTACTGATCTGGATTTATCTGTCCTGGTTGCTTTTATTGCACGGTTTAAAAGCCTGTTATCTAATGCATTGTCATTATGGGAAATATGATTAAAGTACCTTATAGTGCTTTATTTATAGTGTTTCTAAGTTACTGAAAAGAAGAGTGAAAAACTTTTATTGGAAAAGATTGAAAAAGCAGTTGACGGGGTGTTTGAAAACTGTAGAATGCGCCTCCTCGTTAAGGCAAACGGGTCAATCAAACGATTGAGCGGCGAAGGAA
>JADGFA010000079.1 GCA_016744065.1 Gammaproteobacteria bacterium | reverse complement strand
CTTAAACTTATAACATCATAGCAAAACACAAGATCTGACATTAAAAAATAGATGCAAGATCAGTGTTGAAATCAAGCCCTAAAAGGCCTGAATTCTCAACAATCTCTTTAAATTTTTTAGAACAGTAAATATTTTTAAATCCGTTATATTCATTTTTAAATAAGAGTTGATCTTTTACCATTTCTTCATTGAAGTGTAATTCAGAAACGTCAATGTAACCGCCTTCTTCAATTTGTCGGCTACTCTTGGCTTTATCGATCGCGGATAGGCTTGTAATGTTTGTTACATGAAGAACCCAGTATGGAATACCTTCACATTTTACAGGCAAGAATTCTCCATATGGCTTGAGGATTCCAGATAAATTTTTATAGGCTTCTTCATTAAGCACTAATTGATCTGTAAACCAGCAGGTAATATCTGGTGGTGTTTTTACATTTCTCTTGTCACTGAAATCAATAAATTTAGCATTTAAAGGTTTCCAGAACTCAGACCAACTTGGCTCATCAAGCATAAATAAATGATCGGCCCCGATCTTTTCTTCAAGCTCATCAGGCGATATTTCAAAGACTAAAAATTTTGACCGGTCAAACCGTAATTTATATGTCATGCAAGTCTCCCGCCACCTGGTAAGCCATGACCTTTTTTTTGCATTACATATTCAGGAAATGTATGTTCATGTAGATGCCTGGCTGTAAGTTTAAGCGTTGTTCGAAAAGCATCGTCCTGGCGTATTCCGCCTAGACGTGTACGCAACCAGAAATAGTAGTTGAACCGATGAATACGACTATGCGGGATTGATTTTGGAAATGCAGGATGCGGTGTCGCAGCAGTATTTTCAGGTAACCAGCACCCGTTATCTGGGTCATCAATACGAATTTGTAGCTTAGCCATTACCACTCTTAATATTACTGCATATTCATGTTTACCAGCGACAATTGCATGCGCATGACATTTCGGTGGCCTTTTTTTGCCCACAGCTTCTAAATGCCTGCTTAATCTGGCTGAATCATGCGCTTCACTACGAAGAGCATCTGATGACATTGATTTAGCACCCGCCAAATATTTGTCAATTCCACATTGAACTTGAGACGCTACAATAGCTTTGTTTAGGTCTGCTGTAGTAAGTTCGCCTTTCTGGGATACAGTTTGGTCAATCACATGATCTACTAGGTCCTTTTCATGGTATTTAAGCGGCTTTTCTGGAATAGGCATTCATACTCCTTGTACACATTTGGCTAGTCTATTTTAATTTTTATATGCGTACTTTATTGCAAAGCGATCTGCTTTTGTAGCCATTTATTAGGGATTTTGCATATATAGAAAAAATTAGGAGATTGAACCTGAAATTAGCACCTCAGAGCCTATTGAGAGTGATTGAGCTGAATAGCTATGCCGTGATTCAATTTCTTGTCTTAACTGAACACACCATGTCTAATGCGGCCAATATAAGCTAAGACTTCTTTGCAGCCTTGAGAATATAAGAGTCATATATAGTCCTATTCATGTAATAGCGCACCTGTAGATAGTATGTGGCAGTTCTACATTATGAACCAGCCGACCAGTTCTTAAG
Organism: Gammaproteobacteria bacterium; assembly: GCA_016744065.1. Taxonomy (GTDB): domain Bacteria; phylum Pseudomonadota; class Gammaproteobacteria; order SZUA-229; family SZUA-229; genus SZUA-229. The sequence goes on along the minus strand of JADGFA010000079.1, from coordinate 5,541 downwards.
ATTAACGCACACACCTTTGAATAAAATCAGCTCAGACGGTTGTGATTTTGCAGACTCAACTGGATCAGCACTGATCACCAGTTGTTTGGCCTTCTTCAACTGTTTCCACAGGTCGTCGGATACATCAATACGTGTCTGGCCCGCAGGTACAGATGTCAGGAAACGTGTTTGATCAGTGTCCTTGTCCACCATCCAAAGCCTCAACTCTCTTCCCTGTTCAGCCTGTAAAATTTTCTTGCTTTTGATTTCCAGCCGGAAGGGTTTGTTGTAAGCCAGTACAGCAACCCTGGGTTTTTTCTGGGCATCCTCAAGAACACCCACGTATATTAAATCACCTGTAACGCCAGTGGTTTCCACTGCGGGCTGAAAGATCTGGAATGTAATAAAAATGGCAAGGCATAACGACAGCACACCGTTTCCAAAGGCCAGCGGCCGCCAGACATTCAGATTTTTCCACCAGGATGTTTTTGTTTGCGGCGACGGTACGGAAATTTTTTGTATGAGTGCATTGAGAACACGTGGTGACGGCTCGACATCGGGCGTCTGTTCATTCAGCGGCACGAGCACTTCCTGCCACTCTACAACAAGGCGCTGCACTTCAGGATCTTCATCCATCTGTTGTTTAAACCGCTCAAGATCGGCACCAGAGAGACTGCCCAGTACATACTCTGCGGCTAGCATTTCGACGCTTGTCAATTCCTGATCGCTCATATTTTCAGACACCCTCGAACACTTGCCAGCCCACGCCGCAGCCAGGTTTTAACCGTGCCCAATGGCCATTGACCATGGTCGGAAACTTCTGTTGGCGTGAAACCCTGGTGGTAAACCATCAACAGACACTTCTGTTGATCGTCATTTAATAACTCTATGCAATGCAGCAATCGACTCAACTCTTCGCTAGTTTCAGCATCGTTGCTGCGACCAAAACAGTCTTCCATATCATCAGTCAATTCCGTATGAGCGGCCTCCTGCCTGGAGACGCTGGCCCGCAACATATCAAGAGACTGGTTGCGTACGATATTGATTAACCAGGTCATCGGTCGACCACGCTGACTGTTGTAACCGGCTGCGCTGCGCCAGATCTTTAAACAGGCTTCCTGTAGAGCCTCTTCAGCCCGAGCTTCCTGTTTCAATATACGTAAGGCAACGCCAAAAAGTTTCGCAGAAGTTAATTGATAAAGTGTTTTAAACGCATCCTGATCCTTCAGTGCACAGCGGGAGATCAACTGTAGCAGGCGATCCTGGTCGTATTGAGATTGATCAAGCATAGAATACAGATAAAACAATTCGAGGAGCGAAGCACTCTAGCAGACACAGCAGCCGGTTTCAACGAACAGCCTCTTAGCGCTAAACGTGAAACGCATCACACAGATTTATGAACCCTCTCGATCAAAAGATACGTAAGTAACAATGACAGCGCCTGAGACACCAATGGCCTGCACCTACATTTAATATTTAACAGGATTTAATTTGATGAATTACCCCAATAAACTGCACACCAACCTGCTAACTGCCGCCATCACATTTTTTATTGTCGGCTGCTCCGGCATCTATACCAACGACAACGTGCGCCAGAACAGCGCACCTCATACCGCCACGCTGACCGACGCCAAAGGTATGGCGTATTACACCTTCGACAAGGACAACAAATATTCCGATGCAAGCACCTGCTACCAGGGTTGTGCCATCCAATGGCCACCTGTTCCTGCCGGCGCATCTACTGGCCAGTCATTCAGCAAAATCGAGCGCACAGATGGCCAACAGCAACTCACCTTTAACGGCCAGCCCCTTTACTATTTCGCCGGTGACGTAAACCCGGGCGATCACAACGGTAATGATATGGGCGGCGTCTGGCATCTGGCGATACCCTCGGCCCCCAAAAAAACCAAAACCACTGATCACTACGGGCAAAATAACGACAGTGGCTACTATTAAATACACCAGCCCAGTTATCTAACGCCTAAGAGACCAATTGGGTGTAATTTGTATTTACCAACTTAAATAACACAACTCTAAACCCTGATTAAAGGAGTAGGACTATGGCCTACAGTAATTTCACAAAGTTTTTCCTGGATTTTAACAAGTGCCATCCCGAAGCCGGTTATGAGCAAGGGGTGCGCGCTTACACCTATTATTGCCATGGCCTGAACCAGGGTGCTACCGATGGCTTGACCATCGGCCTGATCGAACATCTCCAGGATAAGATTAAACAAATGGGTTCAGTTATGGGGACATCTTCTAAAGACGCCTCATGGCACAATTCGGCAGGCAAAATATTCGTAGATCAATCCAATAAGGGTAAATGGCAAATCTGGCACAATGATGCCTTTATCCTGGGTGGGATACATAGCCATGGTAACTTTCAGCTGGTTGCAGTGAATGCCTTTGAAAAATGGTTCGAGGATAAATTTGAAGACAAGCTTGGCTTTAACGACGCTCGCCAGCTTGATTTTGTAACCTCTAAAAACCCCAAGGAAAAGTTCCCTCTGCGCGTCACCCAGCGCGAAGTGATTGGCTTGAATAGCTTCGGTTATACCGGCTCCGGCACTAGTACTACGTCCTTCGTTTGCAAGAAAAAAAGCCAGGCAGATGCCGCAACACTTTATAAATACCAGAAAGCAGTGAACAGCCTGACCAGGGCACTTGGATTTACCGAAAAACAATAAAAATTAAACCAATAAAGAGGGAGTAGATCTGTTTTACACAATTAACAGCCCGAACTTTTCAGTCACGCTGGCGTACAAAATAGATCGCTCCTCCCTATGATAGCCCCCTTTGATAAATTACTTTCTGAGGCGTAAAGTTCATCACACAAATTCCTGAATCCTCTCGGCTGATCATTACGTAAGTGGCAATGACAACGCCTGAAACACCCATGGCCTGTAGATATTTTTTAATACGTTATTGAGGATTTAATTCAAAAAAACACGGGGTCATAAAACATGAGATCAAGTCTTGCCTTTTGCCTTAAACATAAACGCTATAACAAAACACAAGACCCTGTTCATATTCACCCAAAAACAGAACAGAAATGATTTGGAAAAAAACATGGGCGAGTTTATATTAAACGCCATAAATTTTTCTTCTTTGCTCTAAAGCTCTAAAATAATTTAATTTTCTAATCGAGGTCATTTATGAAAAAACATCTTACTATCAAATTTGCATCCAGCATCTTTATAGCCGTCACAGCGTTTGCTGCTCATGCCGCTGATGTGGTAAGTGATAACAGCATTGGCATGGAGCTGGCTCGTGACATTGCCAATGAAACCATCCAGGCCTGTCGCAATGACGGCTACCATGTAAGTGCCGTTGTTGTAGATCGTCACGGGCTGATTCGTGCAGCTTTACGCGATGACCTTGCATCACGTTTTACCCTGGAAATTGCAGAACGCAAAGCCAATATGACAGTTATGGCCTGGGCTGACAGTGGCCAGTTTAAAAAATCTCGTGCAGATATTCGCCAGGAACTAAATCATATCGACGGATTAATTGTAATGGAGGGCGGCATCAAGATTACATCCGGCGGTTATAATGTGGGTGCAGTGGGTGTTAGTGGTGCACCCGGTGGCGATAAAGATGCAGTCTGCGCAAAAAAAGCATTAAAAAAACTCAATGAACGCATCGAATTTGCAATAGAGTAAAATTGACAACAACGGGGAAGTTCAGCCACGTTTAATCTCTATAAAATTAAACGTGGCCCCTGCTCACACTTTTACTTGATAGCGCATTTCTGATAAACCAGCAACACATCGGGGTGCACCCGATAAGCCCTTTCCTAACTCAAAAGCTGACTCTACTCATGTTCTATTTATTTTTTAACTGTTTCACCATTTTGTCGGCTTCTCGTTCCAGTCCCGCTTCATTAACTATGGTAAGTCCTGTTACAGGATTAATGCGAATAACCTGAGCATCTCGTGGGCCAGACAGTGTTGCCTGAACCGGTAAACCGCCCATCTGTAAAGTCGGTTTAACTCTGCCCTGTCGCTGCTGCACCACATGGCATAATTCATGTGCTAAATGCTTTTCCTGACCCGATGCAATGTGTATATCTGTACCCTGAGCATAAGCAAGCGCACCAATTTGAGCAGGCTTACTGCTATTATAATGCACTTTAACATTATCCATACTTAGGCCAGAAAGGCTTTCAATTCCCGTTTTTAGCTTATCGGGTATACCTGTTTTATTTTTCACTTATTTACTCCTAAACAACTATCAACACTATTATTTTCACCAGGTTTAGTTAGTTTACACCTATAAACGAGGCTATCCAGAACATAATACTGCCACCTGATATAACACAAAACCCTGCTCGTGCCAAACATGTTAAAAGCCTTTTGTCGCTTGACACTATCACGCTTAGACACCATACTTTGCATATGGATTGCGGATTCGCGGTCGGTGATTAGCCTCAGTGGAAGCACTGGGGCTTTTTACTGCCTGACATAACCATTTAATTTCTTTAAGGAAAGCACTTCAGCCCCCTCCCGTTAGACCGACTACCGCCATAAAACTTAGCCTCAATCACTTCAAAAGCACGATTTTTCTGCTCTGGCTTAAACACATGTAACCCTACTGGCCGAGCAATTAAGTCTGCAAACTGCAAACCAACAGAGTTGCTCTTTTTATCTGCAAACACCAGTTCAAATGGTAGCTGTTCCCGCTCATAATTACCCCCATCACAGATACGACGAAATTCAAGCTCAAGCTCCCGATCTTCCTGTTTGCCACGTTTTTCCACAACAATATGCGTTTTCTGTTGATGCGCCTGCCACTCACGCAAACAATAAAAGACCCGCTCAAGCCCATAACCCAATGCTACATGATATGGATTTACCGGATCATGATAGCGCTGCCGATAAGGTATTTTCTTAATTACAGTAGACACTAACGTAAATGTTGCCTGCTCAATTATTGTCGTTAGCTCATTCAGAAAATTACTTTTCGCTGTTCTGGTTTTTAAAAATGAAAATTCACCTCGATCACGCCGAATATCTGTTTCATGTAAAATTGCCTGGTCATGCCCAAAATGCTGAAATTTAAACGTTTGCAATTTGGGCACAGCCTGTTCAGCATAATCCTGTTTATGAAAAAGGCAGAAAGCCAGCACAAAGATCGGATAGTTTTCATCAATATTTTTTAAACCATGATCACCACTTTCATCAACATAAACAATATAATCTGAATAATCACCTTGTGGCATTGTTTTAGACCTCGATTATTTTAATATTTCATACATATATATCACCAGTTAATAATACACGACTATAAAAACATGAAAATTCTATACTGCTTCACGGCTAAACAGTAGCCATACCATGGCAAGGATTATAAGCTATATTAGAGATGCAAGAGATAATATTGATGACTCTCTTAATCAGGTATCAGGTTACTATTAATAGCCTCATTACAAAAAGCTTATCCTTCCAGGAGCCCACAAAAATAAACTTCAATACAATTATTAACTATATAATATCCATTAAAAATCATTATGCTTTAAGGAAAGCACGGAGTAAAGTCTTGCCTTAAACATATAGCTCCATA
>JADGFA010000032.1 GCA_016744065.1 Gammaproteobacteria bacterium | reverse complement strand
ACTTGTGGTTTTATTGGGTTTTTCTACAGCCTCGTTAATGTCCGCTTATCCTAATATTTACACTGCCTGAAAAACTCGTCCAATGTCGCCTTATGAGACAAAGCGGGCGTTCACTGGTCTCATCCCCAATGTCCACTATTGGCCGTTAGCGGACTGTCGGTTTTCGACTCAAAACCTTCATTTGTGTTTAAGATATTTCGATGTGATTTTTCTTTGTAGGTTTTGATTTAAGAGTTAACTATCAGTTGAATCAAGTTTATTGTCATCATCTGTTTCTAGATGTGTATTCTCTTCATACCTTATAAATTTCTTTTTTAAGTCTTTTCCAAAAAATGCTAAATTAACTTACCAGGAATATGCGGCTTCTTATGGTCAGGTATATTGTCGGTAATTTTCGTAGGCATTTTGGTTCTTGGGCGTGCTTTTTTGTGGTAGTCACTTTCATCTTTACTTATTGATTTAATCTCTATGGTTCCCAGTAAGAAAATAAGGTCCAGCGACCTGGACTCGAATCATAATTACCATATAAATGAATGACTTAAAAATAGATAAAAGTTATAGGCAAAAAAAAACGAGTAGGCAAAATTGCCTAACTCGTTCTTTTATATAGCAAATGTTAACTGCTATGAAATATGGCTCCCCGACCTGGACTCGAACCAGGGACAAACGGATTAACAGTCCGTTGCTCTACCAACTGAGCTATCAGGGAATGGTAAAGATTTTGCAATGTGTTAATTGCCTCTCAAAACATGTCGTTTCGAGGGGCGCTATATTACTGATTCACCCTCTGTCGGTCAACACTAATTTACTGATTAGCCAACAAAATTCTTAATTCTTTCAAGGGCTTTCTCTAAACTTCCCATATCGGTGGCAAAAGAGATACGCATATGGCCGGGACTACCGAAAGCGGAGCCGGGAACCAGCGCGACTTCTGCTTCGGCGAGTATTTTTTCTGCCAGTTGCACATCCTTGTCTATGCCCATTTTTTGCATGATTTTGCTGAAGTCGGGGAATATGTAGAAGGTGCCGTCGCTGGCAATGCATTCAACACCTTCAATTTCATTGAGTTGAGCTAATACATAGTCATGGCGCTGTTTAAATGCATTATTCATTTCAGCCAGGCGTGACTGGTCGCCTTCCAGTGCGGCCTGAGCGGCTATTTGCGAAATAGATGTGGGGTTAGATGTGCTTTGTGACTGAATCTTTTTCATGTTTTTGATTAAGTCAGCAGGGCCAGCAGCATAGCCTATGCGCCAGCCTGTCATGGCATAGGCTTTGGATACGCCATTAAGTACGACTGTGCGGTCATACAGCTCAGGACAGGCATTGAGGATGTTACAGAAAGGCTCATCAGTCCAGAGGATTTTTTCATACATGTCATCGGTTGCGATTATGATGTCTGGATATTGTTTTAAAACTTCCCCGAGAGCTTTGAGTTCATCCATTGAGTAAGATTTACCGGAAGGATTGGATGGGCTGTTAATAACAAATAAACGTGTTTTGCTGGTAATGGCTGTTTCTAGCTGTTCAGGGGTGATTTTAAACCCCTGAGACTGATCGCCCTGCACAATGACAGGCTCAGCATCTGCCAGCAATACCATATCTGGATATGAAACCCAGTAGGGAGCTGGAATAATCACTTCATCACCTGGGTTCAGTAGTGCCTGAGCCATATTAAAGAAGCTTTGTTTACCGCCTACTGAAACCAGTATTTGATTTGCCTGGTAGTTTAGGCCGTTATCGTTTGAAAATTTGTTTATAATAGCCTGCTTGAGGCTGGGCATACCATCAACCGCTGTATATTTGGTCTGGTTGTTATTTATCGCTTCAATTGCGGCCTGTTTTACATGGTCAGGTGTAGCAAAATCGGGTTCACCTGCGGCGAGGCCAATAACGTCTTTACCTTCTGCACGTAATTGTTGTGCTAATGCAGTTACAGCTAAAGTAGGTGAAGGTTTAACTTTCTGTATTCTATTGGATGCTTGTACCAAAGCGAGTTACCCTGTCTGATTGATTATTTTTAATAGTACCGAGAGTATAAACAAAGTTGCTTGTGTTTGTCCTATCCCAAAAGTCAGGTAAACGCATTTTTTTTACTTTTTTATTAAGTTTTTTACTATGGCGAAAGAATTTCAGTTAGAAACGGATAAAATCCCGGCAGGTGATCAGCCAACGGCAATTAAAACATTGCTGTCAGGTTTAGAGGATGGCTTGTTAAATCAGACCCTTTTAGGGGTTACCGGATCAGGTAAAACCTTCACGGTTGCTAATGTGATTCAGCAATCACAACGTCCCGCAATGATTCTTGCGCCCAATAAAACACTGGCTGCACAATTGTATGGTGAGATGACAGAGTTGTTTCCCCATAATTCGGTGGAATATTTTGTCTCATACTATGACTACTATCAGCCAGAAGCCTATGTGGTTGCCAGTGATACCTTCATTGAGAAAGATGCGTCTATAAATGAACATATAGAGCAGATGCGTCTTTCAGCGACTAAGGCGCTGTTAGAGCGTCAGGATACTATTATTATTGCTTCGGTCTCTTCTATTTATGGTCTGGGTGATCCTGAGTCTTATCTGTCAATGATGCTACATCTTGTAAAAGGTGACATGATTAATCAACGGGATATTTTACGCCGACTGGCGGAAATGCAGTACACCCGTAATGATATGGAGTTGGGGCGTGCAAATTACCGGGTGCGGGGTGAGGTAATTGATGTTCATCCGGCGGAATCTGAATATGAAGCGGTGCGTATTGAACTGTTTGATGATGAAGTTGAGCAGTTAAGTTTTTTTGACCCATTAACGGGTGAGGTGCTGCGTAAGGTTTCGCGCCTGACCATTTATCCCAAGTCCCATTATGTAACACCCAAACATGTTATTCATGAAGCCATCGATAAAATTAAAGCTGAGTTAAAAGAACGCCTGGAACAACTTCGGGATAACAATAAACTGGTAGAAGCCCAGCGCCTTGAACAACGCACCATGTTTGACCTGGAAATGATGCGTGAATTAGGTTATTGCAATGGCATAGAAAACTATTCCCGTTATTTATCCGGGCGTAATCCCGGTGAAGCCCCGCCGTGTTTGTATGATTATTTGCAGGACAATGCGCTGCTGATTGTGGATGAAAGCCATGTGACCATACCTCAGCTAGGTGCCATGTATAAAGGTGACCGGTCGCGTAAAGAAAATTTGGTGAATTTTGGTTTTCGTTTACCCTCGGCATTAGATAATCGGCCTATGCGCTTTGAAGAGTTTGAGGCCATTCGCCCGCAAACTATTTATGTTTCAGCGACCCCTGGTGCTTATGAAACAGAGCATTCTGATCAGGTAGCCGAACAGGTGGTCAGGCCAACAGGGCTATTAGACCCGAAAGTTGAAATTCGTCCTGTGGCAACACAGGTTGATGATGTGTTGTCAGAAATTAATATTCGTTCAGTTAAGAATGAGCGGGTTTTAATTACTACTTTAACCAAGCGTATGTCAGAAGATTTAACTGATTATTTAACGGAGCATGGAGTGCGAGTGAGATACCTGCATTCAGATGTGGAGACAGTTGAACGAATGGAAATCATCCGTGATTTACGTCTGGGTGAGTTTGATGTGCTGGTGGGTATTAACCTGTTACGGGAAGGGCTGGATTTACCAGAGGTTTCACTGGTGGCCATTCTTGATGCGGATAAGGAAGGCTTTTTACGTTCAGATAGATCGTTAATTCAGACTATGGGAAGAGCAGCAAGAAATTTAAATGGTCGTGCTATTTTATATGCGGATAGAATAACCGGCTCGATGGAGCGTGCGATTGGTGAAACAGAACGGCGTCGTGTAAAACAGAAAGCGCATAATAAAAAACATGGCATAACGCCTACGGGAATAAAAAAATCGATAATGGATGTAATGGGTGTGGGTTATGAGCAGCGACACCAGCAGGAAACCCTGAAAGTAGCCGAGCAGCAGGCACAATATGCGCATATGTCGACAAAAGATATGAGTAAGGAAATGGATAAATTAGAAAAACAGATGCACAAGCACGCACAGGATCTGGAGTTTGAAGAAGCCGCAGCGGTAAGGGATAAAATTAATCAGTTAAAAGTGTTGTGGCTGGATGCTTAAGTTTGTAAGTGAGTTATCGTCAGAGGCAATAATTGCCCCGTATTACGCGTGTATTTTCGGACAATTGATTGTCTCATTTAAGTTCCTGGCGAAACAACTGCATTAATAGCTCGATGTTTTTTACACCTGAGTAATTAGCGCGGGTGATAAAGGCTATTCTCCTGTGTGGGCCGGGTTCATTAAGGTGTGCTGCTTTTAGCTCTGAATTGCCCGATAGCAACTGATCAAGGGCGATCTCGGGTATTAATGTGGTGCCCATATGCCCGGCAACCATTTGCACCAGCATATTCAGGCTGGTAGAGGCTAATGAGGTATCGGTGTCGCCAGGAGGTAATTTACATGCAGCCAGTGCATGTTCTTTTAAGCAATGCCCATCTTTTAATAACATCAGGTTAGTGTGTTTCAATTCATCACTGGTGATTTCTGTTTGCTGGGCCAACTGATCATCATGATGCGTAATCCAGTAAAAATCTTCCTGCCAGAATTCAAATGAAAGCAGGCCGTCTATATCAAAAGGCAATGCCAGTATTGCGGTATCCAGCTCGCCATTTTTAACTTTGTTTACCAGTATATGGGATTGATCTTCAATAATACGTAATTGAAAATCCGGGTATTCCTGCCGTACACGGGGTAGTACCTTTGGTAGAAGGTAAGGGCCAATAGTGGGGATAATACCCAGAGACATGGGGTAGCTTAAAGGTGCTTTCAGGGACTGGCCCAGTTGGTACAGGTCATCCATCTGAATCTTGATGTTATGGGCTTTTTTCAGGCACTGGGCGCCAGCCGGTGTTATTAGCACCTTTTTATTGTCACGTTCAAACACCTGAAACCCCAGTTGTTTTTCCATTTCTGTAATGGCTGTACTCAGTGCCGATTGTGAGATAGAGCAGTGTTCAGCGGCTTTTCTGAAGTGCAGGGTTTTTTCAACAGCCAGTATGTAGGTGATCTGTTTTAGGGATATCAATTTTTATCTTCTAAATAATAGAATAACATAATCTATTTTAATTGATTTTATAGATTAATGTAATCCCTTAATATTCTTTTCAACGCAGAGAGTTGACTCGGCGCTGAATTTTAAACCTGAATATTAAGAGGAATTACACAATGTCTATGATCAATAAATCAATCCCGGAGTTTACCGCTGAAGCTTTTCACAAGGGTGAGTTCAAAACCATTACCACTGCTGATGTGATAGGCAAGTGGTCAATCTTTTTGTTTTACCCGGCCGATTTCACTTTTGTTTGCCCAACGGAACTGGAAGACATGGAGAATTTTTATGAAGAGTTACAGCAACTGGGCGTAGAAGTTTATTCAGTCTCTACAGATACACATTTTGTACATAAAGCATGGCACGACACAAGTGATGCGATTGGCAAGATTAACTACCCCATGATTGGTGACCCAACGGGCGTTATTACCCGCGGCTTTGATGTGATGATAGAAGAAGATGCACTGGCTTTACGCGGTACATTTCTAGCCAACCCAGACGGTATTATCAAAGTATCTGAAGTTCATGATCTGGGAATAGGGCGTTCGGCTAAAGACATGGTGCGTAAAGTTAAAGCGGCACAATATGTTGCCAACCATGACGGTGAAGTTTGTCCGGCAGCCTGGGAAGAAGGTCAGGAAACATTAATACCGAGTCTTGATTTAGTAGGAAAAATTTAAATAAGGCTATTTATACAGGGTTATCTGTTAAGAGGGCAACATTGGGTTGCTCTCTTAACAACATTAAAACCAATAATTTAAGGCAGGGCGAAGTATGTTAACAAGAGAAATTAAAGAAGCGCTTATGGGTTATATGGCCAATATGCAAAATGATATAACCTTTGTAGTGCAAACAGGTGAACACAAAAAACGTGCAGAGTTAATATCGTTCCTGAATGACTTTGCCAAAGTGTCTAAAAAAATAACAGTTGAAGAGCGTGATACCGCAGGGCAATTAAGAAGCCCGGTTAGTTTTATGTTAGCAGTAGACGGCACACCCAATGGCATACAGTTTTCGGGCATTCCAAGTGGGCATGAATTTAACTCTTTGGTGTTAGCCGTATTGCATTCATCTGGCACCGCGTTGAAACTGGATGAAAGTCTAAAAGGCATGGTTGCGAATGTGCAGGAACCTTTAAAGTTTGAAGTGTATGTTAGTCTGAGTTGCCATAACTGCCCGGATGTTGTGCAAGCGGTGAATCAGTTTGTAACTATCAATCCGAATATTTCAGCCGAAACAATTGATGGTGGTGTTTACCCTGAATTAATTGAAAAAAATGATATCCAGGGTGTACCAACGGTTTTTCTGAATGGTGAAGTGTTTGCCAGTGGCAAGGTTGATACTGCACAGTTACTGGATAAATTAATGCAAAAGTACCCTGGTATTACAGCAGATAGCATGTCCGAGGAATTACCGCTACAGGATGTGACGGTTATAGGAGGTGGCCCCGCAGGTGTATCCGCGGCAATTTATGCTGCACGTAAAGGCCTTAAAGTGACGATGGTTGCGGATCGATTTGGTGGTCAGGTTAAAGACACGATGGGAATAGAAAATTTAATTTCTATTCCTCAAACAACAGGCCCTGAACTTGCCGGTGCATTGCAGGCACATTTAGATGAATACGAGATCACTAAAAAAGAACACTTTCGGGTTGAAAAAGTTGAAGCAGGTGATATCAAAACCATACACCTTTCATCTGGTGAAAAGATAAAAACCCGGACGTTGATTGTTGCAACGGGTGCAAAGTGGCGTGAGCTGGGTGTGCCTGGAGAGAAAGAAAATATTGGTAATGGCGTCGCTTATTGCCCCCATTGTGATGGTCCTTTTTACAAGGGTAAAGATGTTGCTGTTATCGGAGGGGGAAACTCGGGTATTGAAGCGGCACTGGATCTTGCGGGTATAGTAAAGTCAGTTACAGTGTTTGAATTTTTACCTGAGCTAAAAGCGGATCAGGTGCTGGTGGAGCAGGCAAAGGCGCGTGATAACATTACTATTTTAAAAAATGTGGTTACTAAACAAATTATTGCAGGCGCCGGTAAAGTAACGGCGATTGAATATCAGGATCGAGAAACAGAAGAGGTTCTCAGCAAAGAACTGGATGGTGTTTTTGTTCAGATTGGATTATTACCTAACAGCGGATTTATGAAAGGCGTTGTTGAACTCACTCAGTATGGTGAAGTGGTAATCGATGAACGAGGGCAGACCAGTGAAGCCGGTATATTTGCCTGCGGTGATGTAACCACCGTACCATACAAGCAAATTGTTATTGCAATGGGGGAAGGAGCCAAGGCGTCACTTGCGGCATTTGATTACCTGTTGATGAACTCGATTACTGATCAGGAGGCGGCTTAATTTATTGCTGTAGTAACCGGGCCATTGTAGTAACTGGGCAGGGAAGCCCTGTGACAGGAGGTTGCCTTTGTCGTATTAGCTTACAATTGGGAATGATATATGACAGAGGCTCAGGACATGAAGTTTTCATGTTTGCGTACTGGTTATATAAAGTAGTACGCGTATAATTTTTATTAAATATAATATCAACATTCGTTCTGATGAAAGTCATAAGTAAAAAACTATTTAAATAATTGAGGAAGTGCTGTGCAAAGAGAGTCTGATATTCAGTGGAATCATTCACATGACTTTGAAGTCGATAATAAACATAAAGAAAATAAAGTGTGGCTTGTATTCTGGTTAACTACCGTTGTTATGATAATAGAAATTACGGCAGGTTACTGGTCGGGTTCTATGGCATTGCTGGCTGATGGATGGCACATGGGAACGCACTCAGCAGCGTTCGCAATTACGATTTTTGCTTATTGGTACTCTAAAAAACATGCGAATAATAAAGCGTTCAGCTTTGGTACGGGTAAGGTTACCTATCTTGGTGGCTTTGCCAGCGCAGTTGCATTAGCCATTGTTGCCCTGATGATGATAATAGAGTCTGTGTTGCGTTTATTTGAACCACAGCTCATACATTTTAATGAGGCCATAGTGGTTGCCTTTATTGGGCTGGCTGTTAATGGGGTATCCGTTTTTGTATTACATGACGGCCACCATCACCATCATCACGGTGCTCATGACCATGATCACGCCCATGAGCATGATGGTGATCATAATTTAAAAGCGGCATACTTTCATGTGCTGGCAGATACATTAACGTCGGTGCTTGCCATTATCGCTTTATTTGCGGGAAAATATTTTGGCTGGATATGGATGGATGCGTTAATGGGCATTGTGGGTGCTATGGTTATTTTCCGATGGTCATATGGTTTGATAAAAGAAACCAGTTATGTGTTGCTCGATAAATCTGTTGATACGGCGCTGTTTTCAAAAATAGTCGATACGCTTAAAGAAAATAATGAAGTTATTATTAATGATTTACATGTATGGAAAATTGCTTCAATGCATCAGGCGGCTATTTTATCTATTACGGCTAAACAGCCTCTTGAACCAGATGAGTACAGATTAATGTTAAAAAAATATTTACCTCAGTTATCCCATATCTCGATAGAGATTAATAAAGCTTAGGTGAGCTATTTTTTATTGAAAATGTATTTAGCTGTGGTTTAGTAAACAATTATAGATTATTTGAGTAGGCGTAATTCCATTCAAAATTTGAAAATTGACATAAATTTTCTAAAAAAGTATCTGTCGGTACAGCTTCGTGGGGGTAGATGTTATTAATTTCAAAGCCGCATTTAGCAAAACCGCATTCATGTTTCCAGTTGAGTTCTGTGTATGGGGTTTGGGCCTGGCATTTATCACAGGTGCAGGTTTCCCCTGCTTTTTTCCAGTCAGGTGTTTTCCAGTTATTGATGCGTTTTTTACAGGCGGGACATTTAGGGTTTATGCTTTGTGTGTAACCTAAACACACTACTTCTTGTGTCGGCTTTATAATGGATATAAAACAATGGCTTTCGTCTTTAACCGGTTGCAGATTAATACTGGGTGAGCAGCCTAAAAAAGTGATGCAACTTAAAAAATGTTCACCAGGAAGATAGTGGTTATCACTATGTGGTTTTTTAGAAATAAGCTGTAAGTTGATTAATCCTGTTAACAAAGGCTGTTGGCTAATTATCTTATCAGTCGATTCAGGAAAAAAAATGAGTTGGGAAGTCATTGAGTAATTATTAAGTCAAATAAGGATAAAGAATGATAAAGGCTTTAATCGCTTATGGCTATAGATTCCTGGCCTTCTTTTAGAACAATAAAAAATATAGGCTCTATTATAAAAATATTAACCATCATATGTCTGTAATAATTTCAGGTTAGTCTGTTTTTAATATTGATTTGGGCTACAATTCCCGCTATGAATTTATTTGATTTTTCTATTGCACGTTTACCCCGAATTATATTTTCCAGAGGTGCTATTAAACAGTTGCCAGAGCTATGTTTACAATATGGTTCACGCGTACTACTGGTTACCGGCGCTCATTCATTTGAATCCAGTGTTGCATTCTTTCAGTTGAAATCTGCATTTGATAAGAAAAAAATGAGTTTTGAAAAATGTTCCATACCAGGTGAACCGTCACCTGAACTCATTGATAACATTGTAAGTGAGTTTAAAAACGATTCATTTGATGTGGTATTAGGAATTGGTGGAGGCAGTGCATTAGATGCTGCCAAAGCGATTGCCGGTTTGTTAAAAGTGCAACGCTCGGTTATGGATTATCTTGAGGGCGTGGGGCCTGAGCTTACCTATGAGGGGCCAGCAGTGCCTTTTATTGCGGTACCAACCACCGCAGGTACAGGTTCTGAAGCGACTAAAAATGCAGTGCTTAGTGTCCAGAGTAAAGATGGCTTTAAAAAATCATTCAGGGATGACAGGCTGGTTGCTGAATATGCGGTTATTGATCCTGAATTATTAGCTACCTGCCCGAAAAATATTGTCGCTGCAAATGGTATGGATGCGTTAACCCAGTTAATCGAGTCTTATGTTTCCACGCGTTCAAATAATATGACCGATGCACTTGCTTTAAGTGGAATTGAGTCTCTTCAGGGAAGCCTTATGTCGATGTATGGTCATGAAGTGGATAATGAAGCGCAGGATAAAATGGCTTATGCATCATTAATGTCAGGGGTTTGCCTTGCACAGACAGGTTTAGGTTCGGTGCATGGCCTGGCTTCTCCTCTGGGTGCTTTTTACCCTATACCCCATGGTGTTGTTTGTGGAACGCTGGTTGCAGAAGCGACCAATATGAATATTCATATCATGTTACAGAGAGAGCCGGGAAATATGGCATTAGACAAGTATGCCATGTTGGGTGATGTGCTTACTCACAAATCTCATAAGAACAAACATTTATCATGGGAAGCCTTGTGTGGAACATTACTGGACTGGACAGAAAAAATGCAATTACCTCGATTAGCTGAGTTTGGTGTAACAGAAGATGGGCTGGATAAAGTTATCGCGCATAGTCGTGGTAGTAGCATGAAAACAAATCCAGTTGAAATGACTGACTCTGAAATACGTGAATTATTGCTCAGGCGATTATAAAGTCTGGTTTTTCATGATGGTTCTGGTGAGCCATTTTAAGCATGTAATTTGTACTGCTAGCATACAGAATAAATCTTATTTTTTAATTAAGAAATAATTTTTATAATATTGAAGGCATAATAGAAAATGCATCATGTCTGGCCCTGTTTTTTGTGTCTGTATTATCCAGAGAGAACTGGTACTCAAGCAAATCATAATAACGACGAATATTGGTAACATATTTTACCGGTTCCCAGCCACGTGCATATCCATATTTGGTTTTTTTATACCATTTTTTTCTGGCCAGTAAAGGCAGGACCGTTTGTAGATCGGACCATTTATTTGGATTTTTGCCTTGCTGTATGGCAATTTTTTGTGCATCAATTACGTGATAGTAACCGACGTTATATGCGGCCATTGCATACCAGGTTCTGTCGGGTTCTTTTAAATCATCCGGGAAGCGCCGACGAATTTGATCAAGATATTTCGCCCCTCCAAAAATACTGCTTTCAGGATCTAGTCTATTTTTTACACCCATTAAACCCGCGGTGTGTCGAGTTAGCATCATAATGCCTCTGACACCGGTTGGTGATACTGCTTTTGGGTTCCAGTGAGATTCCTGATAACCCATAGCTGCTAATAGTTTCCAGTCCAGGTTATATTTTTCAGCCGATTCATAATACATATCAAGGTATTTGCTGAGTCGAGTTGCAATATGTCGTATGTATATACGGCTACCCACATAGTCAAATTTATCTACATGGCCATAGTGTTTTTCAATTAAATGTGTTATTTCACCATCATTTAAACTACGCCAGAAAAAGCTCATTGCCTTATCATATAGGCTGGTATCTTTTATTTTAGGAAAAGCCCAGGCCAGTTTCTTTGGTTTTGAAATATCAAATGCAACACGTAATTCGAGTAGAAAACGTTGGTTAAGCGAAACTTCATTTGAGTCAGCCACGGTGAAATCGATTAGCTGATTTTCAACCAGGTATAATAACTGTTCACTTTCCACGTTGTTCTGAGTATTCCAGCTTAGGCCGGGATGCTGAGTTTTTAATTCATTTAGACTTTCTATATGGCTGGAGCCATTAATGACTTCGAGTATACCATTTTCAAGATCATCGATTTTTTTGGGCCGAAAAGACTGATTGTTATAAACCAGTTGCTCGGTGATATCCATATAACTGGCAGCAAACCGGACATATTCTTTACGTGACTCGGTAATGGTTAAACCTGCTGCAGCAAAATGGGCTTTACCTGTGTTTAATAATTCAAAAATTTCAGGCAGGTTGTCGCTGGTAATTACTTTAAGGTTTACGCCCAGTGAATCAGCAAATTGTTTGGCCAGGTCATATTCAAAACCGGTTTTTCCGTTAGGGCCTTCATAATAAGTTGTTGAGCTATTGCGCGTGACAATAACCAGTTCACCGGTTTGTAGCACGTGATTAAGCATATTGGGCTTAAAAAGCAGGGGGACCACTTTAAACATCATTAGAATCATACTGATTAATATAATCAGTGAGAGACCCATAAGGCGACAGCGTGGGCTTTGTAGAGGATTATCCATTAATAAACAATACTTCAGTGCTTGTAATAATTATTAGCTATATTATCTTTATAGTTCAAATTGAGCCCAGATGGGGCAATGATCGGATGGCTTTAACATGCCCCGAACCTCGTAATCAATACCCGCTTCAATGCAATGCTGGCTGAGTGCTTTGGTAGCGAGTATTAAATCTATGCGCAAACCACGTCTGGGTTCTTTATCAAAACCTTTACTACGGTAGTCAAACCAGCTAAAACGGTCATTTACTTCCGGGTGTAACTGGCGGTAAGTGTCTGTCAGGCCCCATTCGGTTAGTGTTTTTATCCAGTCTCTTTCTTCGGGTAAAAAGCTACATTTGCCGGTTTTTAACCAGCGTTTGGCATTATCTGCGCCGATACCAATGTCCAGGTCAAGGGGGGCTATATTCATGTCACCCATTACAATGACATTATCATCTGCTGAATATTGTGTTTTTAATAAATGTGTTAAATCTTCATAAAACTTTTTCTTGGCAGGAAATTTTGTTGGGTGTTTGTCACTGTCACCCTGGGGAAAATATCCATTCATAACTGTGATGATTTTATTGTTGATTTCAAATTTTGCTGTGATAAAGCGACGTTGAGCGTCTTCTGTATCACTGGCAAAGCCTTTGCAGATCTCAAGGGGTGTCTGTTTAAATAGCAGTGCAACGCCATAATGGGTTTTTTGCCCGTGAAAAGCCGACTGATAACCCAGTGATTCAATCATCTCAACTGGAAAGTCACAGTCCTGTGCTTTGGTTTCCTGTATACCGATGACATCCGGAGAGTGGCTGTTTATCAGCTTTTCCAGTTGATGCTGGCGCATACGAATACTATTGGTATTGAAGGAAACGACTTTCATTATGTGGCTTTTTCATTATTAGGGGTAAAATACGCAGCTTACACTACCATTACGACAGTTGATAAATTTATGCTACATATTACCCCAATTCATGCATTTTCTGATAATTATATCTGGATGATACAGCGAGATAGCTTGCCACAAGTGGTGATAGTTGATCCAGGGCAGAGTGCGCAAGTTATTGAATATATTGAAAATAATAATTTACAACCTGTGGCTATTATAATCACCCATCAACACTATGATCATACCGGCGGTGTAGAGGATATATTAAACAGATACCCGGGACTTGCATTGATTGGCCCTGATAGAACACCATCAAAAATCAGCCTGAGTATTGATTTACCCGTTACAGAGCTGTTTACACAGAAAGTAACCGAGGGCTCAGTGGTGAAAATACCTGAGCTTGATATTCGTTTTGAGGTAAAAGCGATCCCGGGTCATACACTGGATCACCTTGCTTATATTGGTGAAGATCTGGTGTTTTGTGGTGATACGCTATTTGCGGCGGGTTGTGGGCGAATATTTAGCGGCACAGCACAAATGTTCACTAAATCACTGGCAATATTAATGGCTTTGCCAGAATCTACAAAAATGTACTGTGCTCATGAATATACAGTGGATAATTTAGGTTTTGCAAAATGGGTAGAGCCCGAGAGTCAGGATATTATTCACAGAGATAATATTGAAATGGCTAAGCAGGATAAGGGGGTATCAACAATACCAACCACAGTTGGACTGGAGCTTAAAACCAATCCTTTTGTTCGTTTGCAACAAAAGAAGGTGAAACAGGCAGCAGAAACATTTGCTGGGCATACATTAGATGAAGACTGGCAGGTCTTTGCTGCATTACGTGAATGGAAAGACAGTAAATATGATTAAACCTGTGAAAAAGTTAAAAATAAAATTGATATAGCCAGCGTTTGTGCACGTTGTTATTTATATGCATAGTGGGGCAGGGTTTAAGGGATATATAGAAACTAACCCTTTCTACGAAGTGAATTCGTTATTAATGAATAATCAATGGGTACCACAAGGGTTAATCTGGATTGCTGCATATTGTCAGGAAATTTGGGTAAGGGAGAGGCCGCTTCAAGTAGTTTTAATGCGGCGCGATCTAATATAGGGTGTCCCGAGCTATTTTTAATGCTTTTTGATAAAACCTCGCCATTATTGTTAATGGTGAATTCCAGGCTGACGACGCCCTGTTGTTTATTTCTTTTGGCTCTTCGGGGGTAGTTTTTATGCTGATTTAACCAGTTTGCCAGTTCACTAAAGTAATTTTTCTGCCCCGCTATAGCACTGCCACCTGTTGACTTGTCATGGGCCAGACCTTTTCCTTTGGTTAATGCTTTAGATGTTTTATCGATCGTTTTTTCTACTGGTTTTTTGTCATTAATTTTTTTATTAGTATCTGGTTTCTTTAAAGCCGCCTGTTTTTCAGTGCTTTCATTAACAATTAATTTTTTTATTTCAGGTTTTTTTATTTTTTTTAAGGGTTTGTTCTTCTTTATTTTTTCCTGTTTTTTTACTATTTTTTTAGTTTTTTCTTTAACTTTGGTTTTAGTTTGTTTTTTCTGCGCTTTTTGTTTGAAGTTCGAGCCCGGTGTGCCTAAGCCAATTTCGAGCCCTGCTGAACCCATGTGGGTTTGTCCGGATGGTTTTGTGGTGTCATTATAGAAATAAAGAGCTGCTGCAGTAATGTGAATGCATAAAGAAATAAATATGGCTAATGCCCAGTATGAAATTTTCATATATTTAAAATTTAAATTATTTTTTGGTATAAAGTTTTACGCTGGATATTTTATTTTGACGTAAAATATCCAGTATTTTATTTAGTTTGAGTGCGGTTATATCTTTGTCAGCCTGTAAAGATACACCCTGATTTAGGGCGCTGCTTGAATTTTTTAATTTTTTATCTAGCTGCTGTAGTGTAATTTGACTGCCATTAAAGTAAAGTTCATTTTTATTGTTTATTTGAATTTGCAGGGGCTCAACTTTAGTTGTTGTTGCCTGTGTTGATATGGGTAAATCAATTCCATCAGCCTGGAAAGATTTTATTTGTCCAGCAACCATATAAAATATTAATAATAGAAAAACAATATTAATAAGCGGGATCATATTGTCTTCATTATAAGGCCTGCGCTTTTTTGTGATTATTTCGTTTTCCATATTATTGGTCTGTATTACCTAATGATAACTTGCTGAACCCCAGCTTTTTTAATGTTTCCATCGTATTTACGATGCTTTGTACATTTACTGTTTTTTCAGCTACAACAATTAACTGTTTTTGTGTATTAAATTTATGAGTTAATTTATCAAATTGTATCGTCTCAGGGGTGCCATCGTTATATATTGACAGTAGCCCTTTTTCTTTTAATAAAATAACCTGAGGTGTTTCGTTAGATGTCTCTGCACTGCTAACGGGGGTGTTTATGGTGATGGTTTTCCATTTATTAAAAGTAGAGGTGAGCATAAAAAACATCAAAAGAATAAAGACGACATCTATTAATGCCGTCAGACTAATGCGTTTTTTTGTTCTTTCAGGGAGCAGAGTATCAAGCATTACGCAGTCCGGATTTTTTTAACCACGCTATCTTTAGTTTTTTCCCTGAAGGTTAAGATGCGTTGTAAATCATCCTGGATATTGGCGGCTTCTACTTCAATTCGACGTTCGAACCAGCTGTAGGCAAGCGATACAGGGATCGCTACACACAGTCCTACTGCCGTTGTCAGGAGTGCTTGCCAGATTCCACCGGAAAGTACCGCAGGGTTAACCTGAGCGCCAGCAGCTTCCATTGACTGGAATGCGGCAATCATTCCCAGTACTGTGCCTAATAAACCTAATAAAGGTGATAGCGTCGCAATAACTTCGAGTATGCGCAGGTGACTGGACAATGCATTAACCATTAAGCGAGCCTTGCGAATGCCTTCTTCTTTTATGGACTCAAGGGACAATTGTTTTGCTTCCATTAACTGCAGTACATGGCTGATGACTTTCGCTCTGGGATTGGAAAAACCATTTACCAGTATTAATGCCTTGGATGTATGCCCATTTTCAAATTCCTTTAATGCTTTAGAGGCCTTGTCACTGTAGATTTTTAATTGAAATCCGTATTGTGAGCATTTAACAATAATGATGCTCAGGGCAATCATGGAAAAGCACAGTAGTATCCAGACAACAGGGCCTCCTGTGATTAGAAATTCGTTTAATTGTTTCATCTGGCTTTTCTCTTTTATAGGTGATTGTTAGTAATGTATGGTATGTATCTGGATATTTATTAAGGAAAGACTTCGAGTGTTATATAAAGACTGTAATGGTAAAAATCTATATCTGAATTTTCCATGGCTTCAGTTTCGACTTCAGCTTCAAGTAAATAAAACCCGGCATTTTTAAAAGTAACGTCAAATTCACCTGTTTTAGCAGTGGTTATATCAATTTCATCGCGTTTATTTCGATGGCGTGTACCAGATTGAACGAGTTTAACATTTATACTCTTTTCTGGCGATTTACCATTCATTAATAATTTAAATGAAACAGGCTCATTAATGAATAAATCATTGGGGTGACTTTCACCACCTAGTTCCAGGCCGATTCCAACGGGGCTAAGTGCTTTTTTATTAGGTGTATTACGACTAATAAAGGTATCCACTCTTGATGCGATTAAACGTCGCTTAATATGAGTAATATTTTCAGGTAGTTCTGAATTTTTACCAAATACTCTGTTTGGTGAACCATCAGCATTTTTAAATGTTGTCATATGGGTTGGTGACTGCACAATGCTTAAACGATAAGTACCATCTTTTGCCAGACTATAATCACTGACGGATAACCGTGCATGGGCTTGCCAGCTCATAGGTTCAATCTGCCCATCGGGATTAGTGGCTATTGTTTTTAATTGCTTGAACATGCCCTGTAAGCGCTTGTCAATGTTAGCTTTTCCATCATCAGCTAATGGCATGTCCGGGTGGAAAATATCATTAGAAATACTGGATATTAAACTGATTTTTTGCGTTTCTTTACCTGAGAGAACGGTATGTGTCGGTAAAATAAAGCGACCATGGGCATATGCCTGGGTACCGATGATTAATGTAGCTAACAGGCTGCTGTATAGACTTTTTTTTAGTTTGTTTTGCATAGGTTTTCTCTAGTTAATGCGAATATTGATGTTACCCAGTTCTATATCACCTTTTAGTGAATAGTGCTGTGGTGTGTTATTGCCTAATGTTATTTTTTGTCGGATATAGTCACGACCACCTGCTTCACGTGCGGCTTCAAAAGATAAATAATATTCACCAGGAGGAATTTTTTTACCTTTTTTATCAAGTCCATTCCAGTTAATCTGATAGGTGTCAGGTTTGCGTGTGGCACTTGATGTTGCATCATTTTCTGTAAAATCTTTACGACCCAGTTTACGCCACCATTGACGCATGTCTTTTAGCCAGTCATCTTTTTCGTGCCATACTGCAAGCGTATGTACACCTTTTCGTCTGTCTGTTTCTAGCCAGATAGCAACATAGGGTCGGTGATAAGTGCCTACATTAAGTTTTGGAATAGTAACCTCAATATCAATGCTTTGTGCATATGTATATTGTGATGTTAAGTTAAGTAAAACGAATAGTAGTAAAATAATATTTATATGATTATTCTTTTTCATTGTTTTTATTCTGTCTCTCATTATTTCAAACCAAAGGAAGGAACCCATGCTATAAAAATTAATACAGGGGTTAGTGTTCCACAAACCACCATGATTAAACCCCTGAGTCTTCTTTTACTGTGTTGTAATAAAATAATTAAACCACTTAGCGATAGTATGACGATGGTGATTGCAGATATATCAATAAGCCATGACCACGCCTGAGCAGTGTGTCTTCCTTTATGTAAATCATTTAATAACGCAATGATTGAGCCTTTTTTATATTCAATTTCCATCGTTGATGAATCAGCCAATAATGTGACGAAGGCGTAACCGGCGGGCAGGGGATAATCAAAGCTGATTTCTCCTTCTTCAATATCGATACTACGTGGTTTTATTAATCCAGTTGTCTGTTGTATGTGTGTTTTTAACGTGTCAATTTCAGGTGATTCATCTGTTATGATTTTTTTGATGTCTTCAGGTAATTCAAGCGTGTAATCTTTATGCATATCGCTGGATTTAAACCAGTCAGGGTTATTTAGTGTTATTCCAGTAATACTAAAAAAAACCAGTAACGTAAAAAGAGCGGTTGATATGTAAACATGTAACCAGCGGAAGATTGAAAATGATTTTTTGGCGGCTGTTAATTTTGTCCAGGCCCAGACATTTTGGGATTTAACTTTCATATTAAAAATAGCAAAGCTCACCATCCCTGGCGAGCTTTACTTGCTATGACCCTGTGTTGTTGTTTGTTAGAACTGGTAAGATGCCGTCATCTTAATGTTTCTGCCTGGCTCGTAATCGAGTAGATACAGATCACCAAATAATGGATGAAAAGTTGAGCCATTACGTGAAGATTGTGAGGCGTAATACTCATCAAACAGGTTATCTATACCGAAAGAAATAGTTAAACCTTTGACGCTTTTTGGCGTCCAGCTAGTAGAGATATTATTAACTACATAACTCTTTTTAGAATTATCCACTGAGGTAATGCTATCCAGATCAGTATCGATACCTATATCATCAGCTGCCAGTATATCCCAGTGCAGTACAATGTCAGATTTAGGCAATTTATAATCAACATTTAAGCTGATGGTGTCACCTTGTTGACGATCTAAACGAGCATTATCTAAACTACTGTAGTCAGCAAATGCATCAAGTTCACTTTCTGCTTTTGATAAAGTTAATAGGGCGTTCAGGCTACCTTGCTGATAACCCAGATAGGCCTCAAAGCCCTGGATATTCATATTACCTATATTATCTTTCCAGCTCAGCCTATCTGCGGGAGCTGAACCAGGAACTGTAGCATAATCATAGATATAATCGTCTATGTCTGTTTGAAACAGAGTTAAACCAGATGTGAACCTATCTGATCCTGCAGCAGCACTTTCATAGGCAATTGCTATTTCTGTATTTGTACCTGATTCTTCTTTAATGCCTGCATTAGCAGTATCACGAAGACCTGCACCAATAAAAACTTCACCTATTTCAGGTGCTTTAAATAACTGGGTGCTACTGGCTTTTAATAAAATACTATTGCTAGCCTGGTACTCTAATGCGAGTGCACCGCTTGCCTGTGAGAAGGTGTCATCTACTACTTTAGAGTTAAGTTCATAGTTATCGTATCGAATACCGGGGATAACGGCTAACTTATTAGTTGCCTGAATGCGATCTTCTATAAAAAAAGCACTACTTGTGGCATCTTCTTCTGAGCTGGCAGTGTCACTTTGATATTCAGTGTCATAATTAATATATTCCAGACCGTATGTCAGGGTCTGATTGATGCCTCCGGTGAATTTACTGTTAGCTAATAGGTTCAAACCTGAATTTGTTGCTATTCCACTAATTGTTCCAGACATCAGGGCTGATTCATCACGTGTTAAATTACTTTCATTATTAAAAACGGTTGCTTTTAAACTATTCTGATTTCCCCAGTCAAGTTCATAATTTAGCGTTAACGTGTCTCGGGTAAACTCTGTTGGATAAGTGAGAGGGAGGCCAAAAAAGTCTGCAATAGCAATATCTGTTGCTAGTCCCATATCTGGACGGTAGCTATAATCGCCTTCATCTTTGTAAGATTCATAAGCTAGTTCTATACGCTGGTTATCGCCAATATCCCAACCAAATTTAAGTAGAGCATCATCCAGCTCACCTTCTAAGCCGTTAACTTCACCATTTGTGTTAGCGATTTCATTACCATCCTTATCTAAAATTTTTCCTCCACCAACTTCGTAGTTATCTCGATTGACGTGGTTGAAATATGCTAAGAAGTCAAAATTATCGGTTAACTGGCCATATCCACTAAGAGCGATACTATCTGAGGCATTGTCTGAATAGGATAGCTGTACTCGCCCACCATATTGTTCGCCAGGGCGAAGTAAGTGTTTTGCATCTTTAGTTTCAAATCGAACAGCACCACCTAATCCACCATTAACAACAGAGTTATTACCCACTTCAATATCCACCGCCTTTAAAATATCCGCATGGATTTGCAGGTTGCCCATATGGTGATACATATAAGTGTTCTGGTTAGCGCCGTCAATCGTTATGCGCAGGTCCTTGTCGTCCATGCTACGTATTGTGATGCGCTGGTTTAGTGAATGGGCTCCACCCACGTCAACACCAGGAATTGTGCGTAATAAATCACTGATATGATCTGCCTGCTTGAGTGCAAATGTATCTTCACCCATGCTAATTGAGGATGCCTTGACTTCCGTGGCCCAGATATTTAATGTGTCGAGTTTTACTGCTTCACTGTTTTCTGTTTTATTTTCTGTTTCTGCGTGAGCTGTATTTAATGTCGCCAGTGTTGCTATCACTAAGCACTTCAGTTTAGTAGCTTTGAAGTGGGATTTTTTCATGTTTTACCTCAATTTCAACAAATTACGAATAATTCTCTTTAAATGCGAATAGTTATCATTTATATTATCCCTTAATAACCGAGCAACGACTGCCTTATTGATGTTCAATATCGTCAAATTGCTATCAGATATCGCCAGAATCTTGAGGAATAATGAAAATGAGCTACGTGAAAGACAGTCCACAAGTCTATTTAAGCGATTTACGTAAAATGAATGATTCGGTGGGCGCTTTGCACCGTATTAGTCAAGTGGAGCCTACATCTGCCATTATGAATGGGCATTTTGACTACCGTCGTCACAGTGGAGGCCTGTCAGTGCATAGTAGTCAGGCTATAGAGTTGCAGAATATGAGTAACTCTACAGAGTTACCTGCTGGCCTGAGTTTTAATTTTCTGTTTGAAGGGCGTATTGATTTTAGTCTGGGTGGGCAGGAATACTGCCTGGGGGAAAAAATGCAGGGTGGGGTAGAGTGTTCTGCAATTATATTAAATACACCTGAAATTATGACTCGTTATATGAAAAAGGGTATGCGGGTATGTAAATCGAATGTTTTTGTTGAGCGTAGCTGGTTAGAGCAGCGTTGTCAGACGCAACAGCAACGGGAGCAGTTATCAAGAATTTTTCATCAGCGCTCCGGTCTGCAACATTGGTTAGCATCAGACAAAGTAAAGGATCTTGCCCGGTCATTATTAAATCAAAAACCGGGAAATGGATTAGCTGGTTCTCTGTATACGGAACATCTGGCGATTGAAATTTTATCTGCCAGTATAGAGGAGTTGAGTCAGGTGCTGGAGGATGTGGGTGCAGAAGAAACAATTGCTGTTACTCATAAAAATGATCATCAGCTCAGGCAGTTAATTGATGAAAAACTAGATGAGCATTGTTCTTTAAGTGATATTGCAAATTTGATTAATGTGAGCACAAGTACATTGCAACGAAAGTTTAAAGCGGCGTTCGGAGTTACCGTTATTGATTATGTTCGTCAAAAACGTCTGGAAGCAGCAAAAACAGCATTAACCGTTGATGGCATTAGTATTGGTGAGGCCGCGTATCTTGCTGGTTATAATCATCCATCAAATTTTGTTTCAGCTTTTAAGAAGCGATTTTTAGTGACGCCATCTGCAATGGTTAAGTCTCATCGGCGTTAGATGATCATATGATTTAAAATTATTTATATGTTGTTTTAAGCTGGCAGATTATTAAGTAGTAATAATCTGCCGTTGTTCAGGCTCTGATTACGACAGATATTATGACTCAGTAACCACTTTTTCAGGTTGATTCTTATAAAGCTGTATTCGCCATGTTACAAAATACATAAAACTTATCATCAATAAAAATATTGAAATCCATTCAAAGGTACTGGCATATCCCATGCTCTCAATTAAAGGTTGAGTAACGACCGGGGCTATAAATTGACCAATAAAAAAGAATGAGGTGAGTGTGCCCAATATTTTTCCACGGTGTTGCGGTTGTATAATAGTTAATAACCAGATAACCAGGTTGGGCCGCATTAAGCCTAAACCAGTACCGCTAATACATAAAGCTAAAATGGCCTGTGTCTGGGTTTCAACTTGTGACAATAATGCATAACCCAGGGCAAGTAGTGCTAAGCCAATGGCGTGTAATAAGGGGTAGCTGGCCATTTTCTGAAAGAAGTTATAAAAGCTGGATACAAGTGCCATCATTAATAACATAATAGCGATGCTCAGTCCGGTCTGTGTACTGCTGGTTATGGAAGAGTTAAGCTCGGTAATCTCCTGTATATAAAAAGGATAGTGCAGTGGCACCATATATAAAGCAAAAACTTCAACAGTCGCCATAATATAGCAGGAGTATAATAAGGTTTTGGAGTTTTTTGTCTGAACAGCTTGCTGTTGATCCTGTGATAATACGTTATGAGTATGACGGTTTTCTGGTTCATTTAAAAAAAACATCATACCGGGTAGCAATATAAATGCACTGGCATAAATTAGAAAAGGAATCGTCCAGCCAAAATCGGCAAGGTAACCACCAAGGGATAGAAACAGCACTCCACCAAAGCCACCAAAGGCAGCTTGAAGACCAATATACTTTCCTCTCTCCGCACCGTTAAAGTAATCACTAATTAATGTGGTGCAGCCGACCATTATGGCTGCAACAGCAATACCCAATAAGGCACGACTGATTAGAATTGCATAGAGGGAGTGATCAAAAAAATAGCCTGCTATACCTGAGACACCATAAATCAGGGTAGCAATAAATATAATATGGGTTTTTTTCCAGCGGTCAATTAGCAGACCTACCAGAGGTGCACTGAATGCAATGGCTAACCCAGGAATTGTCATAACCAGTTTAACCAGCATTTCAGAATTTTCAATATGTTGAAATGCTTTTTGCATATCCGGTAATGCGGGTGAAATTGTTGCACTTGCCATAACGGTCATGGTGCTCGCGAGTAATAAAAGTAAATTTCGTATCGAAGTATTCATATATAAATAATCTGTGTTTATATTTTATTCAGGATTAGTGGCTGGGTTTAATGCGTAAACGAGCAGAGGCAACCGCCAGTTTGAAATCATTAAATAGCTCGGCTTCATTAAAGTGTTCTGACTTGCCGTGCTTGACTAGCATTTTTCCTTTAATCATTACGCTATCAACATCTTTACTGCTGCCACTAATTAGAAAAGTACGTAAAGGGTGATTGGTATTGCAGTAGCGAAAGTCATCAATATCTACAAAAACCAGATCAGCCTGTTTACCTGGCTCAAGTGAACCAATACGCTCTCCCCAGCCAAGCATATTGGCAGCATTTTGAGTAGCGGTAAGTAAGGCCGTATTAGGTGAGCAGGTGGTATTATCATTTGAGGCTTCATTTAATCCTAAATGGATAGCCCGCATGGCTTCGGGCATACCACCAATATAGGAAATGTCGCCATCTGTACTGCAGGCAATGGGGACGCCACGTTTTAACAGATCGGCCATTTGTCCGGTTTCAGATAGAGTCGATTCACCCGACATGCCATAGTGTGCCGGTGAAAAACAAATGTTAACGCCATTTTTGATAATGCAATCCAGCTCATCTGCACTTGTATACGATGTATGCACAGCAATGAGCTTATTGGTTAACAGGCCGAGTTTATTAAATCGGCCAATGGCGGTTTCACCAAATACACGTTGTATAGCAGCCGCTTCATTGCGTAAAGGTGCGAGATGCGCGGCATAGGGCGAGTGGAAAGTTTCAGCGATATCACGCATAGCAATTAACTGTTTATCAGAACTACCAAATGCACCCACTACACTTGGCATACCATCAATGAGTCCGGATGAATGATTATTCCAGGTTTCCATCAACGCTTGCCAGTCTGCCGTTTGCTGATCTGTATCCGCAATACTGACAACCTGATTACCCTCGTTAGGTATCATAATATCTGAGCCCCAGCGACTGACCCTGAGTCGAATACCTAAATCAATAGCTGCCTGTGCTAATGCATTGGGTAAATTGACAGAGCCAATATCACCCAGTGCAGTGGTGCCTGATCTTAGTTGTGTCCACAGGCTCCAGCGGGCAATAGCCAGTGCTTCCTGATAGCTTAATTTATTACCAATGTTTGAAATAAATCCAAACATGGAGCCGAGTGCTTCTATATCACCACCCTGGGCGTAGGGCTCAACTTTAAGGTTTTTATCATCTGCCGTTTCAAAATTAGGCGCAATAAAGCTTTCATGCCAATGGGGGTTAACCAGCCCCGGTAAAATCATTTTTCCTTTTGCATTAATTAATTCATCGTGTTCTGGTAAGGCATCAATTTCCTGAACACCCATGGAAATGATATTTTCACCACAAATAAGTAACCAGCTATTTTCGATATAGGCTGTAGCTTCATTGGCTGTGTAGGTGAAACCTCCGGTAATTAAATAGCGTTTATGCTGTGTATTTTCTTTTGAATCATTTTTTTCTGAATCAATTGTTGTGCCCGATTTAAGTGCTGTATTTTGCATATTAACATTCAGCCGCTTCAGCTTTAAAAATGCCATTATCAATCATTGTCTGAAGTGATTCTTTAACAGCATTAATAGTATGTTTTATATGCTCCTGTGTATGAACTGCACAGATAAAATTGACATCACGTCTTAACAGTACGCCGCGTTTAGCCATTTCAGCTACAAAGGGTTCAGCTATTTTTGCATGTTCCTGAGGGTTTTTAGCAAACAGGAACATGGGGATGGCGTCATAGCCAACCACTCTTAAAGGTGTTTCCATCTGTTCTGATATTTCATTTACAGCCTGTTTTAGTTGAGCGCCCAGCGTTGCAATATGAGCAACATGGTTTGTTTGCTGGTACTCTTTGAGCGTGGCGCGGCAAACTTCAAGTGATAACATCTCGCCACCAAATGTGCTGGAAACCTGTAGTTTTTCAATTTCCTGCATGATATCGCGTTTACCGGCAACGGCTGAAAGTGGCATACCTGCTGCAATGCCCTTGGAGAGTGTTACCATGTCAGCTTCTATATCAAAAAACTCCTGGGCACCTCCCTGTGCCAGGCGGAACCCTGTGACGACTTCATCAATAATAAACATGACTTTATTATCAGAACAAATTTTTCTGATTTTTTGAAAAAAATCTTTACTGAGTTCTCTGTTGTAAGGAACAGATAAAAGTACCGCGGCCAATTCATTGCCTTTTGAATTAACAAGGTCGAATAACGGCTGTTCATCGGCAGGTGTGAATAATGGCATGCGGTATGTAAACTGTTGAAGTGCTTCGGGTACGCCAGGTGTGTCAAACATATATTGATCATGCCAGCCGTTGTATCCTACCGTAACGATTTTATCTTTTTTAGTAATAAATCGAGACAGCCGAATAGCGGCTGAGTTTGCATCAGCTCCTGTTTTGAAAAAACGCACCATTTCAGCACCGGGTATTGTATTAATAAGTGCTTCTGCTGTGTCTATTTCGACGGGTGCTGGTAGTGAGTGAATAATCCCTTTTTTTAGATTGCTACTAATGGCATCAACAACGGCTGGATGATTGTGCCCCAGCATATTCGTGCCTAAACCACAAACATAATCAATATAATGGTTGCCATCTACATCCATTACTTCAGCACCTTCACCACTTTGCAAATAAACTGGAAAATGCCCATCAGCAAACTGCTCTGGTTTTTTCATCATAGACTGGGTGAAACCAGCAATAAGTTTATCGCCTTTTATGCGTAGTTTTTGTGAATTGGATAGATCTAAATTATTATTTGTCATAGTTTCTTTTGTCTTTTTATTTATAGAAGTCATTACATTTGTTCCTTATTTCAAGATTAACAGCCCAGTGTTGCGCCACCGTCCACGACAATGGTCTCCAGGGTAATGTGAGAAGCTTTGTCTGAAAGTAAAAACATGGCTACATCAGATATCTGTTGCGGTGTTGCAATACGCTTAAGGGGGATTCCTAAACGATAGGTATCGAGTGAACCCTGAATCACTTTTTCGGTTGTGTTTTCGTTAGTTAACAGTTGATGTTGCATTGGCGTATCTGTTGAACCGGGTGCGACAATATTGCAACGAATATTTGACTCGGCTACTTCGAGCCCAATGCACTTAAGCATCTGTGTTGTTGCTGCTTTAGAAGAGGCATAGCTACCCATGCCAATACGCGGTACTGCTGAAGCATTAGAACCAATAGCAACCATGGCTCCCTGTTTACGGGCGCGCATTTTTTTTGCAATGGCACGGTAAATATTAAAAGCGCCCGTAGTATTAACAGCAAAGGTTTTATGCCAGTCTTCTTCAGGACTATCAAGCAGAGACCCTGTAAATAAAATGCCGGCGGCATTAACCAGGTAGTCTATTGGTCCAAGTTCTATTTCAACTCTATCAATCAGTTCCTGCACGGCTGCACTATCAGCAATATCAACTTTGTATTTCAGGCTTGCATGCTTATTATGCAGGTCTTCTGAAAACTGAATATCCAGTTGTGCAACAATGGCACCGGCATCGTGCAGGCTTTGTGCAATGGCTTTACCTATTCCCTGGGCAGCACCAGTAACGACGGCAATTTTATCGGTAAATTCAGTCTGATGCATTATCATGTTGGCATTCATTATTAATATACCTCGTCCATAATACGGTGACGTTGCTGATGATATTGCTCCTCATTCTGACCACGACACCAATAGGGAACAGCATAAAGTTGTTTCTTGCTCAGTTGACAGGTTTCCCGTAAAAAATCACGAATTGAAAATACTGCATGATTCTCACCCGCAATAAAAGCAGACATTGATGAAGCAGTGGTTGGGGATTCTGAGCTATGTATAATGGATTTAATTTTTTCCAGTAAACTTTCATCTCGGTTACGTACCAGCCATTGAACCTGCATCTGTGTATTATTGTTTACGCAATGAATATCAAGTGGGTTATCTGTTTCAATAAAAACCAGCCCTTCGCTATGTGTTGGTAAATCTTCGAGTAAAGCTGCTATCGCAGGAAAGGCACTCATATCGCCAGCAATTAAATGCCAGTGTGCAGGTGCGATCAATGGATGAGGGCCGCCGGGACCTGCTATGCCTAAAAAATCACCGGGTTTTGCTCGTTGAGCCCAGCCAGATGCTGGGCTATTACGACCGTGGATAACAAAATCTATATCCAGTTCGTTTGAGTCCTGATGATAACGGCTCACACTATAAGTTCGAGTAATGGGTTTTTTTTCATTTTCAGGCCATACTGTGCCTTTCTTGCCTCGAGTAGGTAAAGGTGGTTTCTGTTGATCTTCATGGGGCAGAAAAACCTTTATATGTGAACCATTTCTATTCAGTGGAAAGCTCTGCAATGCATCACCAGTTAAAGTAATACGTTGCAAGCTTGGTAGCAGGACTTCATTGCGTATCACCTGTAATAATCGTGGAAGACTGTGGGTTATCGGTTTAACTGAACTCATAATATGATTTCCTCTTTATTAGTTGTTATTTTTTTTGCAGAGTGATCAGCTGTTTCGGGGAAATCGATAAAGTTATTTTTAATTGCAAAATCTATATATTTATTGAAAACAGTTTGTGTTACTTCTGGTAATGATATATTGAGATCCTTTGTGGTCTTTTTAAATTTTTCATTAGAAATATCGGCTATTTCTATTTTTGAATCTGATTGTTCACGCTGTTTAAAAAAGTTTAAAAGCGCTTCATCTTCGGCATGGCCACTCTGGTCTAATTTTTTAATCCAGATATTTAATGGGAGTGGTTGTAAATAGAAACCATAATTTTTTAACCAGGAGAATATCTTTAAAAGGGAAACCTTACTCTCAGGTGTTACATTATAAACGTCAGGCTTATGGTTTAAAGAGATCCTTACAATAGCATCTGTAACGGTGTCAACAGGTGTCCATGGCTCGTGTATGTCCAGTTGTGGATAAGCCTTATTACGAATACTGGCACGGATAATATTCCAGATTAAATCCTTATGGTTTAAAAAACCGTTTTTACTGTTTCCACTGACCCGTGCAAGTCTGTAGGTATTAATATGATAGCCGCGTTCTGATGCCTGACGAAGCAGGTTTTCAGCGGCCCATTTACTTTGTTGGTAGCCATCAAATAATCCGTTATGCCAATTAATGTACTCTTCTTTAAAGACATCACAGATGGCTGTTTGTGGCGCAACGGATATAGTGGATATAAAATTCAAAGGAAGTTGTCTTTTTGCACAAAGTTTTAGTAGCGATCTGGTTGCCAGGACATTTGCGGCTCTAAGTGATTGGTAGTTTCGCATTACGCTGGTATTAGCCGCGTTATGCCAGACTACATCTGTCTGTTCGCTAAGCTGTTTGAATTTCTTATCACTTAGGCCAAGATTTTCCTGTTCCAGGTCGGCAAGGCAAACTTCTATTCTGTCAGTGTAAATATTGTAATTAAGACCTTGAGTGCTGAGAGCGCTTGTTAAGCGTGTAATGGCGGCAGTATTATCGCTAGCACGTATCAGGCAGGTTATTTGTGCCTCGGTATGGGTAAGTAACTGGTATAGTAATTGTATTCCTACAAAGCCTGTTGATCCGCTAAGTAAAATATGATTTATTGGTTTAATTAAATTATCTGCATCTATAGCGGGTAGCCAGCTACTTTCAACATGGCTGTCTTCATAAATTTGTTGTAGAAGATCGTCCTGTTTTTTTAAGTTAAGGTTTGTTGAACTATCAGATTCTAAACTGGAAACGTGTTGCTTATCCAGAATTGCAGATGCCAGCTCACTTACAACAGGGTGTTGAAATAACAGTGTAACGGGAACATCAAACTTGAAATGAGCACTTAATCTGTTTGCTACCTGAATGGTTTGTAATGACTGGCCACCTAATAAAAAAAAGTCATCTGTAGTCGATATTTTATTTTGGCCTAATACCTGTTTCCAGGTGCTGATAATAATAGATTCTTCAGGTGAAGCAGAGGTATCAGAAGTGATGGCAGTGGGGCGCAGGTTTGATAATGTGACACGATCAATTTTACCTGCTTGATTCTTTGGTAGCTCCTTCATTATTGTTAATGTTGCAGGCAGCATTGCCATAGGTAAAGATTTAGATAATATTTTACGTAGCTGTTGTATATTATATTCAGTAGTCGATTTTATGAATGCAGCAAGGTGCTTTTCACTACCTGAACTGTTATGTAAAACGACAGCAGCTTCTTCAATGTTTTCAATACATGAAAGTACCGATTCAATTTCCAGGGGATTAATTCGTTGTCCTGATATTTTAATTTCATCATCCAGGCGTCCAAGGTATTCAATATTACCCTGTGAGTTAATACATACACGGTCACCCGTGTGGTAGGCACGATGTATTTTATTATCAATTGTAAAATACTGGTGCTGAAATTTTTCAATATCATTATTACTGCAGTTAAGATAACCATTACCTAAGCCTGCACCCAATAGCAGAAGCTCGCCTGCTTCGCCTTTACGTAGTAACTGCCCATGTTTATCAGTAACTGCGATTTTTCTCCCGGGTAAAGGTTGACCTATAGATAGTTCTGATGTGCTGTATAGCTTTGAAAAAGTTGCAACAACAGTAGCTTCACTTGGTCCGTAGGTATTGAGTAAATCGGCATTATGTCTGTTGATGGTATGCCATTGACTTAGTCTTTCTGCCTGTGCGGCCTCTCCCCCGATAATAACGGTGTTGATAGAGGCAGGTAAGTATTGTTCGGTGTTAACGCAGTAAAATACTAATTCGTGCCAGTAAGCTGTGGGTAAATCAAGTAATGTAATATTCCATTTATCGCAAGTTTCAAGAAAAAGTGATGTTGATTCAAGCATTTTGTTATTGCGAATGATTAAAGTTCCGCCATTGCAAAGTGCCAGAAATATTTCCTCTACACATGTGTCAAAATGCAAAGGTGCAAATTGTAATATGCGCTCTGTACCATTGATGTTATACGCTTCAGTTGATGAAATAATAAATTCAGCTAATGATTTCTGGTTAATCATTACACCTTTTGGTTTTCCTGTTGAGCCAGATGTGTAAATTAAATAAGCAAGTTTTGATAGTGAATCAGGGGTTGATTTAAAACTATTTTCAATTCCTGAATCTATATCAGTTATGGGTATCTTATTGTTTATTAGTTCAAGGTTCTTATAGCTAATCGATTTTGTTTTTCCATTTTCAGGTAGTGGATTTATTTTATCGTAAATAACTAAGTCTGGATTTGCATCTTCCAGTATGAGTTTGTTTCTGGCACCTGGGCCTTCTGGGTCTATAAATAAATACACATTCTCTGTTATTAATGTAGCAATCTGACCGATTATTGCCTGACTGCCTCTGGGCAGTGAAAGCACGATTATTTTTCCCGGTGTGATATCCAGGCTTTTAATGCAGGCAGCAATAAGTTTTGATTTTTCAAATAATTGTTGATAGCTTAATTTATTGTCACCATCTATTATGGCTGTCTTATCAGGCTGTGATTTTACCTGGTTGCTTATCAATGATAATGCCGATGTTATAGGGGTGCTAATTGGCCTGGCTGAAATCCATGATAATTTATCACTATTAACGCCAAGTAAATTATTTATGTTTATGCTTAAGTTATCAATTAGCTCAACGGTTTCTTTTTGTATATTATATATTTCATCAGGCTTGTATCTGTCCGGGTTTGCATCCAGGTCGAAACGTAAGCCACCATTGTTCTGGGTTATAAAATTAAATGAAATATCTTCAACAGGGCCAGCCGATATATTTTTTATATTAGATTCAGTGTTGGTGAAATTTATATTTCTATCAAATGGCATGATATTGATCACAGGGCCAAATAATTTTTTATTTCCACCAACCATTTTTAAGTCGCGGCGTATGTTTTCATAACGATATTTTTGATGAGGGCGTGTCTGTGTTAATTCTTCAGTTACAGATGTTATTAAATCTTTGAATGTTGAGTTTTTCTTTATATTTATTTTTAAGGGGATAATATTCATTATCATTGCTGGAACGCGCAGGGATACACTGCCCATTCGCCCCATAACAGGCAAGCCAAGTATAATTTCATGCTTGGCGTTATGCTGATATATTAAATATGCGACAACAGCTAATAAATAATCAGACCAGCTACAGTTATTATCCAGGCTTTGTGACTTTATTAAAGAAAGTTTTTCTGGTGATATTTCACAGCTAACGCGTATCGCCTGATTGTTTATAGGTGCATCGGAATCAGTCAGTGTGCAGGGGGTATTGCTGTTTTCTAAGTTTTTAAGCCAAAACTCTTTATTCTTGCTGTAAAGCGTTGAGTTTCGGTAATGTTGATCCTCTTCAATGACTTTATGGAAGTTATCTAATGACCTGGTTTTCTTTTTATCTATACCAATCAGTTCATTGTATAACTCAGCTGTTCGTTGACTTAATAGAGCAAATGCATATCCATCACAAACGATATGATGAATTTGTTGGTACCATATATATTGTGTGTCAGATACTTTTAGTAAGGCTTGTTTGTAAACAGGCTCCTTTTCAATGTCAACCACCTGTGACAATGTTAAATGCATCCATTTATTTGCTTCTTCGTAGGCTGCGTCATGCAGACTAAAATCTTTTTTTATTAATGAAAAATTAATTTCACTATTAAACTGTTTGGGGCCTGTTTGTGTATCTTTAAATAAGTAATTTAGTGCGCTGGCCTCGTTTAATGTCTGTTCCAGGGCTTGTTCAAATTCTTTTTCATTGAAGTCACCCTCTATTTCAATAGCCTCAGCAGCATTATATAATGCGCTTTGAGGATTTAGTTTCTGGCCTGACCAAATGCCCATTTGAGCTTCATTTAAATCAAGCTCAAATAAATCCAGGTTTTCAGTTTGTGAGTTTTTCGACTCAGACATGTTCAGGCTCTCTTTCTGTATCTATTTTAATGTTGTTATTATTTATAGAGTCGAATTCTATTTTTTCCTGAATAATTTCCCACCAGTCTGTAACTGTTGATGAGCCACCCAGGTCTGTGAAATTAATGTCTATTTTCTGTGATTGCCATTTTTCAATCAATGCCATTAAACGTATTGAGTCCAGGCCTAAATACATTAAATTGTCATTGTTATGTATTTCAGTTATCGGAAGCATTAATACTTCAGAAATATCCTGTTTTATGCTATCGTGATTAAGTTTGTTTTCGGTGTTTTCTGATATTGATAGTTGTTGTTTTATGCTGTTCATCGACTCGGTTTTTCCACAGCGTTGAGAGATGTAACGTAAAGCCATGCTGTGCTCGTCTGCACTAAAATCAGCGATAGCATCACTTACAACAAACACTTTAATGTCATTCATGAATGCGTCCAGTGATGTTGCTAGTATGCCTATATGGGCATAAATTCCACATATGATTATCTGGTTTAGTCCGTTTTCTTTCATGTACTCCTGTAGCGGTGTTCTTTGTAACGCACTATAACGCCATTTTGTATAATTAATATCATCTTCCTGTGGTGCTAATTCACTCACAATATTTACCAGATCAGTATCTTTACTTAATCCTGGGCCCCAGAAATCAGTCAATAAGGCACGATCTTCAGGTGACTGGTCTTTAGGTTGTGCCGTATAAACTGTTTTAATTCCACGTTTTTTACATTGGTTTTTTAAGTTTGAAATGTTTTTAAGTAAGCTAGACATAGGTTCAGCATTTTTATCATAAAAATCGACAAAATAATTTTGCATATCATGTATTAATAGCACGCATTTTTCTGGGTCTATATCCCAATTCACTTTGTTTTCTATAGACTGATTTACATTATCAAAGTTATAATTTTTAATTTTTGGTATAGCCATTTTTTTTTCCAATATATTTAAGCTAATTCAGCTGTTTTTGTTTTTTCTGTAATAATTGATCTTAATGACTGTTTGTTTATTTTTCCAAAACTTGTCATTGGAAAATTATTCGTGTATTCAATTCGATCAGGTAATTTATATTCAGCTAAGCCTTTGTTTTCAAGAAAGTGCCTTATATCTCCAATGCCGGGTTTTTTTTCTGCGTTATTTGAGAGTAATATAAATGCACAGCTTCGTTCACCCATTAACTTATCTGGCATAGCGACTATGGCAACATCCTGGATTGAAGCGTGGGATAGTAGTAAATTTTCAACTTCTTCAGCGGAGACTTTTTCTCCCCCTCTGTTTATCTGGTCTTTAACGCGCCCTTCAACAATGATGTACCCCTCTTTGTTTTTACAGACAATATCACCTGTTCGATAAAACCCGTCACTGGTGAAAGCGTTATTATTATGCTCATTTGCACGAAAATAGCCTTTAATTGTGTATGGGCCACGTGTTAATAACTCTCCAGGGAATCCGTCAGCGACTTCTAATCCGTTTTTGTCGATGACTTTTATTTCATCGTATGGTGACATTGGGCGCCCCTGAGTATTAAATATTATTTCATCAGGATCATCTAATCTTGTGTAATTAATGAGTCCTTCGGCCATACCAAAGACCTGCTGTAACTGGCATTTAAAAACGGGCTTTATTTTTTTTGCAGCTTCAGCGCTAAATTTTGCACCACCGACCTGTATTAATGACAGGCTTGAAAGGTCTTTTGTTGTAGCTTTAGCATAACTGAGCCATATCATGGCCAGCGGTGGCACTAAAGATGTTAGTGTAACCTTATGTTTTTCAATTAATTCAAAGGCTAAATCGGCTGAACCATTTTCGGCTAATACGATAGTACTCCCGGCATAAAGTGCGCCCAGTACACCAGGAGAGCTGTGCGTAAAATTGTGTGCAATCGGCAGTACTGCGAGAAAAACACTGTTTACATTTAGCTCACATATTTTTACGCTTTCCCTAACGCTGTAATAGTAATCATCATGTGTTCGTGGAATAAGCTTGGGTATATTGGTTGTACCACCTGATAGCTGAAGTAAAGCAACTGATGTGGAATTTTCGTATGCTTTTTTTATGGGGGCTCTATATAAGCTATCAAGTGATATAAATTCTTCTGCATCACCACAGACAATAATATTTTCCAGTGCGCACGATGACTTTATTTTTCTAGCTAAATTTCTGTAATCAAAACCAGCGGATTTTTCAGCTATGATATAGCTTTTTGCTTTTGATATTTTACAGAACTGTTCAATTTCAATATTTCTATGTGCGGGTAATGCATAAACAGGTATAGCCCCAATTTTAAACAGGGCGAATATTATTTCAAAGTATTCACCTATATTAGGTAGTTGAACAATAACTTTATCATTCTCTTCAATACCCAGTTCTTTAAAGCCTGTCGCTAATTTTTTAGCATTATTATTTATTTCTTTATAAGTCCAGCTTTTATTAGCATCGATAACCGCAATTTTATCGGTATATTTTTCTTCACCCTGAGTTATTATTTGATCTAATGTTTTGTTTATCCACAATCCCTGTTCTTTATATAACTGACAATCCGCATTATTCCATGGTGTAAAATCTATTTCTTCACTGTTTATTTTATTTTTCATTTTGTGTTATATACCCAGG
This sequence comes from Gammaproteobacteria bacterium, assembly GCA_016744065.1. Taxonomy (GTDB): domain Bacteria; phylum Pseudomonadota; class Gammaproteobacteria; order SZUA-229; family SZUA-229; genus SZUA-229. The sequence continues at coordinate 15,109 of JADGFA010000032.1, read as the reverse complement.
GCATTTTTCATAGTGTTAAACTTTGCTTCTGTTTCGGCCAGTTCTTTTTCAGGTTTGGAGCCTTCTACAATGCCTGCACCCGCATAGAGGCGTATGGATTTTTCACTGACCTCAGCGCAGCGGATAGTAACAACCCATTCGCCATCACCTGAAGCATCAGTCCAGCCCACCATGCCAGTAAATAAATCCCTCTGGTATGACTCAAGTTCTTTAATCGCCTGTTTTGCATGATTCGTTGGGTAACCACAGACGGCAGGGGTAGGGTGCATGGCAAGGGCAATTGTTAATGAGCTGATTTCAGGGTCAATTAATTCACCTTCTATTCTTGTTGATAAGTGCCACATGGTTGCGGTATTCACTAGAGACGGTTCTTTGGGTATGTTCAGGTTTTTACAAAATGGCTTTAATGCTTTTTCAATTTCCCTGATGACGAGTTCATGTTCGTACCTGTCTTTGGGGGAGTTTAGTAGTTGTTGAGCATTGGCCTGATCAAGCTCACTGTCGTCACTTCGAGCTTCTGAACCAGCTAAAGGGTTAGCAATTATTTTGTTTCCCTGCTTTGATATTAATAACTCAGGACTGGCACCAATTAAGGTTTTTTTATGAGACTCATCTAATGGTTTGCTGGGATCGTTTAAGTTAATAGCGAAGGTATAACCATGCTGATTTTTAGTATCCAGATTTTTTAACAGGTTATTAATATTTAGTGATTGATCGCATTCTATTTCCAGAGTACGGGAAAGAACGACTTTATTCAGATCGCCCTGAGCGAATTTTTTTAAAGCACTTTTAACGCTATCGATGTAAGTTTCAGGCGAGGGGTGTGATTTTAAAGAATGTTTCCCTATAGTCGCTACCTGCCCATGAATTTTTTTTCTATTTTTAATATTATTGGTTTTAAAGTTGGTACTAACACGTAAATAATTATGCTCTTTTACATTGAAAGGTATGGCACCAACTACAATTGAGCGATCAAATCCAAGCTCCTGGGCAAGCCTTAGTGACTCTTTGACTTGTTGTGGAAGGTCTTTCATACCAGCAACCAGTAAAGATGCAAAAGGAGCCTGTGCGAGTAATTCACTGGATGATGATGAGAAAAATACTGATGATTCGGGTTGGTATGAATCTAACAGGTATTCAGGACTTTCACTTATTTCTTTGACGGCTTCAAGTAGCTCGCTCATATCATTGCCTCGTTGCTTTGGGTTTGATTGCGCATAAATATGAAATATGCTTTTTAAACTAATTCGTGTATTTCAGGTGTTTTTAAATATTTAAAAATCAGATTTCTCATTTTGGTAAATGATAATCATTATTATATGAGTTAATGATAATGGAGGAGATTTATGTAATATGAAAGAAAGGCAGATTTGTATTTTAAAACGTTAAGGGTGTATGTTTTGTAATGCTTGAATTTGCTTTGAAAGCTTTATCATTAATGCTGTTGGGAGGAGAAATTATTTAACAGATCTATATTGAGTAATTATAGTTATGCTGTGTGGTATATGAAGGAAAGAGCACAGGCTATAAATAACAGTTATTTATAGCCTGTGTGCACTTATAGATAAGTTGTTTTTAAGTTGTTAAAGTGGTTTTTTTCTAAAATTAGAATGTATTTTATGTTGTAGCTAGTATTAATGCTTGATGCAGAGAGATATTAGCTGTATTTTAAATTCCATATTCTACACATAATGCAGAATATGCTTGATGTATGTTCAAAATATCATATTTTTTATATGTTATTCTATATGCAGGGTGTTAATTCTACTTATCGCCTCTGGCAATGGTGAGCCCTAATGATTGCCAGGATTGCATACCACCTCGGTAATAAAATATTTTTTCAGCAGGATAACCTAAAGATAGCATTCCTCTTATGGCTCGGGGTGATTGTCCGCACCAGATGCCGTTACACCAGAGTATGACTTTTTTGGCTAGACTGAAGTCCCATTTATTCTTTTTATTGATAGAGTCATCCTTCATCAGGCTCATCATTTGATCAATAATAGACTCATCACTGTCGCTTTGAGTGGACTTTACGGTGACGCCTAATTTGGCGAGTGCAGACACTTTAATGAGGTCACTGCTGTCTCTATCAAAGGTATTAAAAGGGATGTTTATGGAGCTGGGAATGGTTGCTTTTTCAAACCAGCTCTTGGTCCGTGCATCAATTATGACGCCGGTTCCTTTATTGACTGCGTTTTTTATAAAGTTTAATACCTCCAGTTCTGCAACTGTTGTTATGCCTGGTGCGACATTAAGAGGCTGGACGCAAAAGGGAGGGCACTGTCTGGATGTTTTAGTGTAACCACCAGAAAGTACATTTTTCTGGTTTTGAATACGTTGTATTCTAATTACGTCACCATTATGTACCGTATTTACCCCTGAAAGTGATTTGGTGATATTTACATCTAGTGCAAATGCCGGTGTTGTTAACAGGCATAAGCTTAAAAGAGAAGTGTATAACCAGGTTTGTGTACGGTGCATTTATATATACCTCATGCAGTTAATAATTGTTTTTGGGTGTCTTATTTAACTTTAAAATATAAATTAAATAAAGCACGTGTAGATTTAGGCATGTTTCTATTGTTGTCAAAATAGGTTGCGATTACAGTCTCTTTGTCATTATCTGAAAGCATTTTGTAAGTTCTAAAGGTAGCGGGTAGTTCATTTGATAATCGGGCTTCAAATTCAACTTTTTGCTTATTTTTTGCTGTTGTGTCTAATTTTTCTTCTTTCTTATTTTGATTTGCTGATTCGATATTTTCACTGGATTCAGCTTCTGCCTCCAATGCATCCAGATAGGCTGTATCAGAACTTATAGCCGTATTCATCCATAATATACAAACGGATATTAATATCGCATTTGGTTTAATTAATGTGTATTTAGTAAAAAGCATTTTTCTGTACCGTATATAATCCATACTCCATTATAGTAGATATATGGAGCATAATTCCTAAAATGCCGAGCAATGGCTCGAGCCTAATGTTAAGGCTAATCTCTAAATTCCAGATAAATATTTTCTGATTAGGAAAGCCGTTAATTGTTATTATCAGAAGATCTAAGATCAGAATAGCATACAAACATAGTCTTTCAAGAAAATAAACCAGATATATTATATGTTTTTATTGTTCTATATCATCTATGAGTGTTTGTTTTTTCTTTTATAAAAAATAGATATTATGGAATAAAGCTAATATTTTTTAGTTTTTCTGTAAATATACTCAGTAATTTGTGATTTAGCGTAATGCCCGCTTTATTTAATCAGTGATATTGGCTTGAGCATAAAAAAACCCTGAAATTCAGGGTTTTTTTATTAAAAAACAAATGTGTTTTTTGGTTTTATTTATTGAGACTCTGGTAGTAGCTAATTAAAATTTCAGCCACTTCAGGGCGTGAGAACTCTTTAGGTGGCGCAATGCCCTGACCCAGCATTTCACGTACTTTAGTGCCTGATAACAGTACGAAATCTTCTTTTTCGTGATCAGGTGCTTCGCACATCATAACTACTTTATCTAGTTTCTTTGAGTAGGCAGTATGATCAGCTTCAAAAATTTCGATTTCTAAAGCGCCCTCAGGGACTTCATTTTTGAAAATAGTCTGCGCATCAAATGCGCCATAATGATCGCCAACACCCGCATGGTCGCGACCGATAATGAAATGAGTCGCCCCCATATTCTGGCGGAACAGGGCATGTAATACGCCTTCACGAGGTCCGGCATATAACATGTCGAAACCATAACCTGTTACCATTGCGCTGTTTTTAGGGAAATATAGTTCCACCATTTTACGAATGGCAGCATCACGTACAGGAGCGGGAATATCGCCAGGCTTTAGTTTGCCTAATAGCATGTGAATAACTAAACCGTCGCAATCCAGGCGATCCATAGCCATGTGGCAGAGTTCTTCGTGTGCCAGATGCATCGGATTACGTGTCTGGAATGCAACAACTTTTTTCCAGCCGCGTTCCTTAATTTCATTGCGAATTTCAACAGCCGTACGGAAAGTGTCAGGAAACTCAGTTATGAAGTATGAAAAATTCAAAACCTGAACAGGGCCTGAAAGGCAGACTTTACCCTGTGCATTAAATGCTTCAACCCCTGGATGTGCTTCGCCATCTGCAGCTGCGTACACTTTTTCGCTCATCATAGCCATATCTGCATCAGAGAATTCTTCGACGTTCTCAACATCCATAACAGCAAGAACAGGGTTGCCTTCAACGTTAGGGTCTCTAAGTGCAATACGATCACCGGCTTTTATATTGCTCGCATCTTCAACTAAATTGAGTACAGGCGTCGGAAAGAACAGACCAGATGTTGTTTTCATTTCTTTGGCAACAGATAAAGCGTCTGCTTTCGTCATGTAGCCTGTTAATGGGTTGAAGTAGCCAGCTCCCATCATTACTGCATTGGCAGCAGATGCGGAGCTGATGGTAATAGAGGCCAGGCTTTCGGCTTCTTTTTGCAGGGCGTCATTTTTAGCCGTGTCATAAACAAATAGTGGATTCAGTTCGTCAGAACCGTGTGGCTTGATCATTGTGTTCTCCTCCGCCTGGGTCATTTTAAGCCCAGGGATTATAAGATCAGTTTAAATCTGGCAGCAGATTAACTGTTTTATTTTTGTAACTCGTTGATATTTATCATATTTAAATAATAATTTCGTTAATTAATCTGCGTAACTAATAAAATTGATCTGAATATGATAAAGAGGAACGAGAGATTAGCTAATTCATATCGTTTTGGGAAGTATGAGTTTTATTTATTATTGGCTTATTTTTAGTAGGGTTGGAGGTATTTTGTACCTCAATCTGTAAGATAGCATGTGCATCACTTGTTTTGCAGCCTGTTATTGTTCAAAGTAGAAATCATAACCGAGCTGAATGATAAATGAGTCAAGATCAGGTGTCAGGTCATGATTTGCCTGATCGCCAACGGGTGTATTAACTTCATTCTGTGTTTGACTGATGATTTCAGCCCGCACGCTAAATTCACTATTTTTACCTGCGGGTGTCGCATACTTAATACCAATAGTGCTGGTTATAAAATCACCCAGTCGATAATCGGCGCTGGCAAATTCAGGTAATGCCTGGCCATCTGCCAGGCTTGTGGTAAAAAAATCAGCTGCGTTTTGTGAGTAATAACGTAAATGAGGTTGTAGGTAGCTACCATTACCGAGTTCATAGCGGTAATGAAAATCAATAGTATGTGAATCTATGCCCCAGTCATCTGTGTGATAACGGTATGAGATATTAATGATATCTTCATTAAGGTGATGTACTGTTTTCCAGAAAAATGTTTGTCTGGAGCGTGAGTCAGGTCGATTCTCATACAGGTAGGGGAGGTCATCACCAGAGGTTGCAATTGGTAAGCCATTAACAGGATCAATTAGCGTTATGATTTTGTATGGGTCAGTTAAATAACCAGATGACTCACTAACCCCCAGGTTGAACTGCATTAATGTGCTGCGGTTTATTACCTGGGTAACACCAAATATAAAATCAGTGATTGTTTTACTGTCATCAGTGGCGTCACGATTGGTACCAGTACCTGCGACTTTCATATTTGCAAATGCAGTTGGTATTCCCCCGGAAGGCTCTATTGAATCTGAGCTGAGACCAAGTGCGGCATTGAAGGTTGTATTGCGGTTATTAAAATCACGTAAAAAATTTGCTGATACACCGAGTGAAGAATAATCAAATTCTTTAGAAAGGTTTCCACTGAGTATTAAGCGACTGTAATTATCAAAAACAGCGCTATTCCATGAGCCACTTAAAGCAACTCGGGTGTCAAGAAATGTATCATCCAGCGGTAGTTCACCCGCGGTGACGGTATATGATTTTTTACCTGATGGATTTGTAAATGTTTGATCTGTGCTGGATGCATGTGCGCCTGTAGGTGTGGCACCGGTTAAAGAATCAAATACAGCTTTTAAATTTATAATGTCACCGTTTTTTAATTCTTTTGTGCCGCTAATAACCGGTTCAATTGCTGAAACACGTCCATCACTTTCATTATAAAATAAAATAGCTGAACTCATGTCCCATGTTTCGTCGGGTGTTTCTGTGGCTGATGCGCTGGTCATTTGTAACAGAGCTGCACTGGCAAAACTGAGTTTTTCACGAATTTTTTTACGCTTGTTCATAAAGTTTCTGACTCTTTAAATACGCTAGCTAAAAAATATTTTTAGATTGTGTGCTGAATATATTTTTAAAATAAAACTATTTCCGTTTGTATGTATGTATGTATGAATTAATTGCAGCCGCAGCCACCACCGCCTACGCCCTGTCCGCCCATTGAGGCTTCTTTGCTAAAATAGATGTGTTCATCCAGTGCATTATCAATTTCACTGGGTACTAATGCCATGGATGGTTTGGCGAGCAGATCTTTATCCCAGGGTTGTACTGTGGTGCAGGCGCTTAATAAAAATAAATTCAGGATTAAAATTAATTTATACATAATAATAACTCGGTTATATGTTTACAGGTTTAATGTTTTTTTAATAACTGGCTAATAGTGTCTTCTTTTTCATTTTTACTTTTATTCCAGAATCCTGTGTAACGTATGCGTAAATTTCCCTGTGGGTCAATCAGGAAGCTGCTTGGCATACCTTCTACATTATATTTTTCAGCTATTTTTGCCTGTGGATCAAAGGCAATAGTGAAATTAATATTTTGAGAGGCAATAAACTCATCAGCCAGTTTTTTATCCTTGTCCAGATTAATGGCGATGATTTCGAATGGCTGGTTTTTGAATTTCTCTTTCATTGCAATCATCCAGGGAAATGATTTTTTACAGGGGCGACACCATGATGCCCAGAAATCGATATAGATTAATTTTCCCTTTAGTTGATTTGAATTAAGTTCACCATTGTTAGTAGGTAGCTGAAACTTTGGTGCAGGCGGGTAGTCCGCATATACAGGTATACTGGTAAGTAGTAATAAATAGATAAGTGTTGAAAAAAAAGTGCGTTTCATTTATTCAGCTTGTCCTGTTTAAAACAAATATTATTACATGCTGTGAACTATATTGGCCTAAACTTAAGACTGGCTTAAGGAAGAACAGGTACTTTGAATTTTTTGATGTGCGTCATAGGCGAATACATGCGGATAGTTTTAGTGGAAGATGATGATTTGCTGGGCCAGGGTATTGTGACCGGGCTTAAGCAGCAAAAATATAATGTTGAATGGTTTCAACAGGGTAAACCTGCCCTTATGTCGATAAAGTATGAGTCTTATGACGTCATGGTGCTTGATCTTGGTTTGCCTGATATGAGTGGTATTGAACTATTGAAGGCGTTACGTCATCAGGGCAGCCTGTTACCCGTATTAATTCTTACAGCAATGGATAGTGTTGAAGATCGTATCGCCGGGCTTGACGCGGGTGCGGATGATTATTTAACCAAACCATTTGATCTGGAAGAAGTTTATGCACGGATACGTGCTTTAATCAGACGGGTAGGTGGTCGAGCGAATCCGATTATAGAGTATCGCGATATTAAGCTTGATCCTGCGGCCCATAGTGTGACCAGAGCAGGGAAAGTTATTGAGGTATCCCGTCGTGAGTATGATGTTTTACTTGAGCTGTTCGAAAATACAGGGCGGGTCTTATCGCGTGCCAGGCTAGAAGAAAGTCTTTATAGCATTGATGAGGATATGGCGAGTAATGCAATAGAGGTGCATATTCATCATTTAAGAAAAAAGCTAGGAGGGACGTTAATTCGTACTATTCGTGGTGTAGGTTATACCATTGATAAATTAACATAAGAATGAAATATTCATTACGTAACTTCTTATTACTTTCTATTTTGTTTGCCCTGACGGTTGTGGGGGGGGTGACCATTTGGGGTGGTTATCGAGCAAGTGTTCATGAGGTTGAAGAATTGTTTGATGCTCAGTTATCACGCTCCTCAAGATTGATGCTGGGGCTGGTTCTGGCAGAAGTGAATTTAGGGCATATGACGGAATTTACGGATGGAGTCAAAAAAACACGTATAAAGGATTTTGATAAACAGCAGTTTGAAAAAGAGATACATCTTCAGGGGCATCTTTATGAGCTTAAACTGGCTTACCAGGTGTGGGACTCTTATGGCAATATGTTGTTACGTTCCGCGAGTGCCCCATTGCAGCCAATGAGTGACCGACAGCAGGGTTACGATAATAATGTTTTTAATCAAAAAAAATGGCGTACCTTTTCGCTCTGGGATTCCAGCCAGGCATTTCAGGTTATTACTGCTGAGCGTGAAGATGTGCGTGAGGAGCTTGTTAATAAAATTACGCTACAGATGACCTGGCCATTTATTTTGCTCATACCCGTTATGGGAGGGTTAGTGTGGTACTTTGTTAGCCGTGGACTGGCCCCATTAGAATATATCGTCAGTGATATCGCTAATCGAAAAAATGATCAGTTACATGCCTTGCAGTTTTCCCATATTCCATCTGAAATACAGCCCCTGGTTGATGAACTGAATCACCTGTTTGAGTCTCTGCGTTTGTCATTTGATAAAGAGAGGCAGTTCACATCGGATGCGGCTCATGAGTTGCGTACACCTTTAGCGGCCTTAAAAGTGCATCTACAGTTATTACAGAAGAGTGAATGTGAAGCGGAGAAACAGGCCGAATTGCAGGCAGTAGCACAGGGGGTTGAAAGAACCAGCCATCTGGTTAATCAGTTGTTAGGGCTGGCCCGATTAGATCCCCCTGCTATTCGAGCGACACAGGCGCTAACCCGGATTGATTTTTATGAGTTGTGTGTTCAGCAAATTACGGAAGTTTATCCATTGGTAAATAATAAAAATCAGACAATTGGTTTATCTGGTGATAAAGCGATTTTTATTCAGGGTTATATTTATCCGCTTGAGAGTATGCTGCGAAACCTGTTAAGTAATGCGATTATCTATACGCCAGAAAACGGTGAAATAAAGCTTGAGCTTTATCAGAATGCGGGAGTTATTGATTTCTGGTTGCATGATAGCGGGCCAGGAATACCAGTAGAGCAGAGAAAGGCGGTGATGCAGCGTTTTAAGAAAGTGGAGGGTAATGTACTCTCTGGAAGTGGCATAGGTCTATCTATAGTGCAGCGTGTGGCGGAGCTTCATCATATAGAGATAGAATTATTAGATTCCCATAGTCTGAAAGGGTTGTGTGTGCACTTATGCTTAAAGCCTGAGTTGTTGATAGAAGGTACTTAAAGTTTTTCCTGTTTCGGCGCTTTAGGTTGCGTCTAATATGTTTTTCTCAGTATGTTTTAGCTCTATCGGGTAAATCTTCTGATTATAACCTTAAAAGTCGTGATCTTAGTCGCAACTCGCTATCTAAATCCTTTATAATCTCAATTAGTTACACTACTCTTATGATTACGTTTCACTTATCGGGATACCCCTTCACTAATATGCGGTTTTTTCAACTTTTAAACTGTTTACTGTTAATTGCATTCTTATCTGCTGCCAGTGCAGAACAAAGCATTAATTTAGAACTTCAGGGCCTCAAGCAGCAGTCGTTATTGCTAGATCGTGATTTATTGATTCTTGGTGATGAGATAGAAAAACCATTTAGTATTTACCTCTCTCAGGTTACAGACATAAAATTTGTACTTGAAACCATGACGATTAAGCTCGATGGTAAGCCGTTAGTCAGCCATACCTATACAGCCAAAGAGCGCAAGGCCTTAAAAAAAGGTGGTGCGCAATTACTCTATAAAGGCACATTATCGGATGGCCCACATAAGCTTATTGCTTATTATCGCAGTAATAAAGATTACCAGGGAGGTGAAGAATTTGAGTTTAATAAAAAATCAGCTTCACAGGCTGTTGAAATATCTTTACAGAAAGGGGAGTCAAAAGAGTCACGATTACAACCTGGCGTTATTATTAATAATGTAGATAAAGTGAGTACATCTGTAGAGCCCGTTTTATATCGATATCTTAAATATCTGAAAAATGCTGAGCCGAATGCAGATATATTAAGCCAGATAATGAAAGCACAAAAAGAAAAAAGCCTGGGTTCATATGAAGTTAATACGCGTTTAATAAAAGGCCAGCTTTACCTTGAAAGAGATTTACATATAGTAGCAGGTGAAATTTTTAAAAACATTATCGAAGATAATAACGCATCTGAAAAGTTACGGAATGAAGCGCGTTTTTATTTAGGAAAAAGTTATTATCATTCAGGTGAAAATGAAAAAGCATTTACCTTACTTGGTCAGGTTCAGGAGCCGGTGAGTAACGATGTAAGGGCGGAAATGCAGCATTTGTATAGTTTGATATTAATGTCGCAGGGGAAGTATAAAGAGGCGTCAGCTTATTTACAGAAAAACTGGTGGAATGCGCCGAATAACTGGGGTTTATATACTCGAATTAATTTAGGTGTGGCTTTAATACACAGCGGTGAATTTGAGTCGGGAATGGACCTGATTAGAAAGATAGGGCAGAAAAAATTAAATAATTCAGAAGCAAAATCACTGGTTGATAAAGCCAATCAATCGTTAGGTTATCTTTTGCTTAATCAGAATAAACCTGGTCAGGCAAGAATGTATCTTGAAAAAGTGCGCCTTAATGGGCCTTACTCGAATCTGGCTTTACTGGGGACAGGTTGGGCTAGTGCCAGATTGCAACAGTATAATCAGGCGGTCGTTCCATGGATGGAACTACAGAAAGAGGATATACGAGATATACCCGTTCAGGAATCAATGCTTACCGTTCCCTATGCATTTGAACAAATGGGTTTATTAAAAAAATCTGTACGTTTTTATCAAAAATCAGTGAAAACCTATGAAAAAGAATTGAGTGATTTAATTGCCAGTGTTCATGCTCTCAAGCAGGATGCATTAGTAAGTGAATTAGATAAACTGAATGTGTCTTCAGAAGCGGCATGGCTTCAATCAGTTAATAAGGCAAGTATGACAACGGGTTTACGCTATATCAGGCAACTCATTGAAGATGCCGATTTTTTTAATCTGGTTTTAAATTTTCGTGAAGCAAAACTATTAAAAATTAATGTAGATAAAAAAATAGAGAAAATATCAGATATTCAGGCTCGCTTATTAGAGCAGGCGGGTATACATATACAGGAAAAATCAAAAAGAAATCGTGATCAAATTACGTTTATTAAAATTTTGGCTGCGGAGCTTCTTAAGCGTAGTCATTTGATGCAGCTTAAAGCACAAAAAAATATAGATTTAATTACTGCTCAGATGAAGAGCAGGGCATTGCATTTGCTTGCTCTTAGAAAAGACAGGCTGGATGTGTATTTAGTGCAGTCGAGGCTGGCGCTTGCGCAGGGTTATGATCGTTTAAACCCTTAGGGTACTTTGGTAGAGTGAATTAATAAAATTATGAATTTAAATAGATTAATACTGGTTGTTATTTGTTTTTCTCTTGCATCCTGTAATAGTAATGTGCGCGAAGGCAGTATTGGTAGCCTGGGTGCGCAATCAGGCTCACTAAAAGATGATGGTGATGAAGTGGTTTTACAGCAGGATGCTTCCGTTGTTGAATATAGTCGCTTTATTCGTTTATTTGATACTGTGCCTGATGCAGCCATGCGTCGAGATGGTATGCGTAAAATGGCAGCGCTTCAGCTTGAATACAATAATGCAGATAGTATCCCACTGGCTTCCGTTGTTTCATTGTTTGAGTCATTAATAGAAGGCTACCCATTACATAAGCATGATCGATTGATATATCAGTTATCCAGAGAATATGAAGAAAGTGGTGAAAGGGAGGCTGCTTTAAATGGACTTAACCGCCTGGTGATGCAATATCCAGAAACCCAGTATTATGATGAAGCCCAATTTCGCCGAGGTGAAATTTTATTTAGTAAGCGTCAATTCAATGAGGCTGAAAAGGCATATCAACAGGTTGTTGCATTTAGAGTGCTTGATGATAAGTCTATTTATTATCAACAGGCTGTGTATAAACAGGGGTGGTCTCAGTTTAAACAAAGTCACTATGATGCCGCTTTAAATTCGTTTATGCATTTGCTGGATTTGCATACAGTTGATGGGGATCTGGATTTTAAGGCTATGGCGTCTTCTGAGAAAAACTTTGTTGAAGATGCGATGCGAGCGATTAACCTTAGTTTTTCATATCAGGCTGGTCCAATAAGTGTGCGTGATTATTTTAAAAATAAAAAAAAGCGTACTTACGAATATCATATATTTTCATCATTGGCTAAATTTTATCAACAGAAAAAACATTATTCTGATGCGGTGAAGACATATCGTCTGTTTGTGTCTGCAAATGAAATGCATCCTCGGTCACCCGATTTTTTGCTTGCAATTATTAATCTTTATGAGCAAGGCGGTTTCCCTGATTTGTTGTTAGGTGCAAAGAAAGATTTTGTTCAGCGTTATAATATTAAAAATGCATATTGGGGTTTGTACAAGTCCGATGGAACTGCCAGGCAGTTGTTAGCATTAAAAAATAATTTAAATCAGTTAGCCAGTCATTATCATGCTTTGGCACAGAAAACGAAAAATCGAATTAATTATCGGGAGTCTCAGCGCTGGTATCGTATCTGGCTGGACTCTTTCCCGAATGATTCGAAAGCATGGGAAATGAGTTTTTTGTTTGCGGAAATATTAAATGAAAATAAACAGTATGAAGCGGCTGTATTGCAATATGAAAGTACCGCATATGACTATAAAAAACATCCAAAATCGGCTGCTGCAGGTTATGTTGCATTATTGATGTATGGAAATAGAGAAAAGGAATTAACGGGCTTTGTAAAACAGCAGTGGCACAGGCAGTCAATAGAAAGTGCAATACGGTTTGCAAATCAGTTTCCGGAGCATTCAGAAGCTAATAAAGTGCTAACGGGTTCGGTGCAAAATCTATATGCACTGGGTGAGTATGAGAAAGCACATAAGATAGGTAAACAAATTAGCCTGTCGGTAAAGAAGCCTGAGTTACTGGCATCGGTATGGGTTGTAATGGCGCATGTTGAGTTTGAGTGGAATGATTTTAAAAATGCAGAAAAATCATATTCAAAAGCCCTGAGTTATATGCCGAAAAATACACCTGAACGTCAGGCTTTAATTAAGAAACAGGCAGTGACAGTATATAAACAGGGAGAAATTAGTCGACAGAAAGGTGATCTTAAATCAGCTGTTAAACACTTTAGTCGGGTGAAAACATTTTCAGCGGAAGTTGGTCTGGTTGCAAATGCTGAATTTGATGCGGCTTCAGCTTTAATTGGTTTACGTGACTGGATCAAAGCTGCGGTTGTGTTAGAGAATTTCAGAAGGGCTAATCCGCAGCATAAATTACAGCCTGAGGTGACTAAGAAACTGGCAGTTGTTTATCTTGAGAGTGGTAATACAGAAAAATCATCATTAGAATTTGAAAAAGTATCATATCTGCCGGGTAAAGCAGACTATCAGTTGGAGGCGTTGTGGCAGGCTGCAGAGTTATCTGAACAGGCAAGTAATAATATAAGAGCTAAAAAAATATATGTGGATTTTGTCAAGCGTTTCCCATATCCACTGGAACGGTCAATTGAAGCGCGTCAGCGTTTAGTTGAATTGCATGAGCGTGATGAAGAGGGAGCATTAGCATCCAGATGGAGAGTATGGCTGGTTAGTGCCGATGCAAAAGGTGGAAAGCAGCGTACAGAAAGAACGCGCTATCTTGCTGCTAAAGCTAGTTTTGCATTGGCAGAACCTGTTTTTGATAATTATAGAAAAGCTAAATTAACAGTGCCATTAAAGAAAAGCCTGAAAGTAAAACGTAAGCTAATGGATGCAGCATTAAAGACTTATGGTCGTGCCGCATCATATGGGGTGCCAGAGGTATTAACGGCATCGACTTATCGTATTGCTGAAATATATCAGGATTTAGGTCTGGCCATATATAACTCAGAGAGACCCAAAAAATTAAATGAGGAAGAGCTGGAGCAATATGATGTATTACTGGAAGAAAAGGCCTATCCTTTTGAAGAAAAAGCAATTGAGTTTCATGAGGTTAATGTATCACGGTTTGCAGATGGCCTGTATGGTGTCTGGGTGTGGAAAAGTCTGGAGCAGTTAAAAGCGTTTTTACCTGTGCGTTATGATAAGAAAGAGCGTAGCGATGTAATTGTTATGGAAATATTATAAATGATTTTTAAAAACATATACCTTATTCGATTTTTATTTATGTTAATGGTTGTTGCTTTTGTTTCTGCCTGTCAGGCGCCATCGATAAAGCCAGATGATCAAAAGAAAGCAGCATATGAAGCGCTTAGTACAGAAATAAAGCAAAAGTATGCATATGCACTTCAGTTAATGGGAGCAGGTAATGATGATGCAGCTATGAAAATACTGAATGGCGTAAGTGCATTGAATGATAGTTTGTCTGGCCCTTATGCTAATCGTGGACTGATTTTTTTAAAATTAAATAATAAAGTAGAGGCTGAAAAACAATTTCGAAGTGCTATTAAGAGGAATGCCAGGAATGTTACGGCATTGAATCAGTTGGGTATATTGCTGCGAGAGAAAAAAGATTTTAAAACTGCGAAACTTAACTATGAAGCCGCATTGGAAGTAGATAAAAGTCATGCTAATTCACATCTTAATTTAGGTGTGTTGTGTGATATCTATTTGCAGGATAAGCCTTGTGCCATGGAGCATTTTAAGGCTTATCAGCTGCTGAATGGTGAAGATGATGTCGTGTCTAACTGGATTGTTGATTTAAAAGAGCAATTATGAAAATAAAATTTATTCTGTTTATTTTAATGTTGTTGGTTCTGTTTCAGGCAAGGGCAGAAGATAAGCTTGAGATGGAAGGTATTTCAATAGTTGGTAATAGTGAACTACCAAAGTCCCTTTATATCGTTCCCTGGAAGTCACCAGATAAACGAGCGTCGGCGGGTAAACCGGTTAATAGTTTAGTTGATGAAATTTTAGCCCCTGTTGAAAGAGAGGCGTTTCAGAGGAGATTGAAATATTTCGAAGAATAATGTTTTAAAAATATAATTCTATATTTTTCTGAAATAAAAACCATTGCCACCCTGAACAAAGTCAAAGGGCCTGATGCTTTATGCAAGATTCTTCACTGGCGTTCAGAATGACAGTGTATGGTTTTATTGTTTTTCTTCGTGGTTAATCGATGTGCTGATTTTTTACATAGTGTAATTCT
>JADGFA010000031.1:35760-50716 GCA_016744065.1 Gammaproteobacteria bacterium | reverse complement strand
CTATATTAACTATATTAACTATATTAACTATATTAACTATATTAACTATATTTTAAAATGGAAGTTCTAAATGGAGCAATTTAAAATTCTTACAGATCTGAGAGATTACATAAAAGATCTTGAAAAACTTAAAGGAAAAGTACTCGCAAGACCTATACCAAATGGTGGTAGCCCCGTCTTTTATCGCTCTTGCGATGTTGCTGAAGGCACTGAACTTATACAAGGGATACAAATTGGTGATTATTGTTTTTCTCATTGCAAAAAATGGGTAGAGCCACATGACCAAATGGGTTTAAGCTTTTCTGCTAACTGGAAACATTTAAAAAGCATATATAAATTAAAATCAATTAAAAATCCAAGCAAATCAGTTGATGTATATTGGGTTCTTGAAAAAGCAGGTATTCCGTCAAATTTAAAATTTGTTGCTGACAAAAAGAATAATAGGCATTATTTTCTAACAGTATCAAAAAAGATGACTATTAATACGTTAGTAAAAAAGTTAAAACAAATATCAAACCGTATGTCAATTATTAAAGATGGCTCGAGAGTTATATCATGATTCCATATGCCCATGCAGATGAAAAGAAAACAATATTGTATTATGCAGCATTATTAAACGACAAACTAACTATAGACATAATTGAACGTGACTCAATTAGAAGCAAAGATGAAGCTATTCATCTGGCATTATTCTTCTGGGAAATGGTCAGAAAATCAAATGAAGAAGACAAAAAAACAGATAATAATAGTGAGTTTATACTAGAAAAAATAATAAATTCACTCATGGCGTATTTTAGAACATCTGGATATGAAGAGCAGTGGGAAGAAATATCAGACCAACAATAATATAATAAATAAATTAACACTGAGCATTTCTCTTACAGCCTAAAGCTGCTGCAAGAAAAAATGTCATGTTATTAAAGCATTAGGCCATTACAAGAAAATGATACGAACACTACTAATATTGTCTGCGCTATTGGTCTCTACAAAAACAATGCCTGCTATACCGCATTATTGCACTTATAAAGATCTTACCGATTGCCTCAATATTACTATTAAACAATGCAAGCAAGCCTCGGAAAAATCCATTGAATTATGTTCAGATAAATTTCAGCTAGATTCAAAAAACATTGAAGAAATTAGGCCCATAATTAAACAAGTTGGTGAATGTTCGTTCAATCAGTTTTTATTATTAGCATCCATAACCAAAACAGAATTTAGTACGTGTGGCCCACAATACATAGCTTTTAATAAAATACTCTTAAATGAAATACGTAAAGAACAAGTGGAATCAGACAAACGATTCTTTGAAGAATTTAATCCATTACATAATTACAATAAAAAAGAGCCTAACAAGTGACTATCGGGGAAACCCCTAATTATTTACTCATTTCAGGTGACCAGTGAATCTGATCTCTAACCACTACATTTAATCTATCTTATAACTGTCATCCTGAACGAATACGAAGACTCTAGCTATCCGAGCACTCAAGATCCTTCGCATTCGCTCAGGATGACAGTTGTAGTGTATTAAATAAATTATTCCTGTTTCATTATCCTCTGACCTTACTTAACTCTCAGGCAGCAAACTATTACCGATAATATGAAAACAAAAAATGAACACAGGCCATAAAAAACACAATAAACATTATAACGATAAAAAATCACTTGAAATTAAACCATACAAGTTAATCAGATTCACATGTGCAAAATACACACGTGAACCCCACTTACCTCAGCATTATGCTTCTTCTAAGGAATTGCTTACTTTCTGTTTAATCATCTTAACCAGTGGTTGATAACCGTGTTGTGCAACCATACCTCCTACTTGTTGAAAGTGCTCATCAGAACCCTCAAGCCCGAACCCATCGGCAAGACGATTCAGGAAGGCAAAGGTAGAAACTATGCAAACCGTATCCTCTATAGTCTGATCTGACCAACCTGCCAGACGTACGGCTTCAATATCGACTTTACTAATATTTCCTGGGTTAAGCGTAAGTTTATTAACAAATTTAAAAACAACCTGTAAGTTATCGCCGAGGTCATCCGTTGAATCACTTATCAGAGAACACACAAGATCCTCATCCACCTTCAAATTGGTGAGAACGCGCGAGTGAGAATCCACACAATAGCGGCAACCATTAAGGCTAGATAAATAGAGTGCAATCATTTCTTTTTGTGCTTTTGATAGCTCCGATTCCTTCGACATCACATTGTCGAGAAGCTGCACGAATGGAAGGTATCGTTCTGGGTCTCGCAGAAATATATCGCCAATACCCTGAAAATTTTTAGAATAACTTAAAAATGACATATTTTTTCTCCACAGGTTTCAATACGAACTATTTTATTTTATGCTTATACGCAATGTAATTAGGCAAATAAGAAAGCGAGCATTGCATGAACGCACAACCTCTGGATTGGAATGATATACATTTTGTCCTGGCTGTTTGCCGTGAAGGCACCTTATCGGGGGCTGCACGCTCCCTGGGAGTCAATCATTCAACCGTATTCCGTCGTATCAGTGCGATTGAGAAAAAACTCGGTGTCCGGCTATTTGAACGACTTGCTTCTGGTTATTTAATGACAGAGGCTGGTGAAGCCATGCATAAGTCAGGGGAATATATAGAAGATGAGGTGCTGGGATTATCACGCAAGCTACTTGGTGGTGATTTGCATTTGAGTGGCGTTGTACGCATGGCAGTGCCAGATGCGCTGCTAATGAAAATATTAATGCCACATCTCAGCGCTTTTTCCCAACAATATCCAAAAATACAGATTGAACTTATTATTTCCAATAATTACCTGAACCTTACCAGACGGGAGGCTGATATTGCAGTGCGGGTAACTCAAAAACCACCAGAAACGGTCGTGGGTCGCCACATATGCACTATGGCGACCACTGTTTATGGCTCAACCAGATACCTTGATAATCAAGCCGATAATACTCTTGAAACGCACACATGGTTGATGCCAGATGAAAGCCTGGAACAATTGCCAATCACCAAATGGTTAAATTTGAAACACCCAAATGCGTTAACAGGGCTTCGGTGTAATACATTACTTGGATTATATGAGGCGGTAACCCAAGATTTTGGCGTTGCTGCATTGCCGTGTTTTCTTGGAGACCCAGATACTCGACTCACACGTATTTTACCTCCCGTTGATGAATTAGCTTCTGAATTATGGTTACTAACACATCCTGATTTACGACGCACAGCCCGTGTGCGGGTATTAATGGATTTTATGACTGAGATTCTGGAAAAGGAAAAAGCTTTAATTAAGGGTCAGTTGCCTATATAAAACTAATATAGAGAGTACACAGGTAAAAATAAAGGCTAACAATTGTCATCCTGAGCGCCACATATATTCATATCAGCCCTATTTATATCGCTCCGGTGAACCCCAGTTGCCTCCATGCCTCAAAAACAATAACGGCAACCGAATTAGACAGGTTCATACTCCGGCTTTCCGGCAGCATTGGTATACGTATCACCTGACTATGGGGCAGACTATTCAAGTAAGCTTCTGGCAAGCCTCGGGTTTCCGGGCCAAATATAAAGGCATCTCCCGCTTGATATTTTGCATTACTGTAGTTCTGCACCCCTTTAGTTGAACATGCAAAAACCCTGTTAAAATCATTTGCCTGTAAGCATTCATCCAGATTTTTCCAGACTTTCATCTGTGCAAATTCAGCATAATCCAGGCCGGCTCTACGTAATTTTTTATCGTCTAACTCAAAGCCTAAAGGCTCTATCAGGTGCAGCTGTCCCCCCATATTGGCACAAAGCCGAATTATATTACCTGTATTAGGCGGTATTTCTGGCTCATAAAGAACAATAGATATCATAATTATTTCTTTATTTATCAATGAGATAAATTTGATTATTTAAGTAAAACAATAAAGAGGCCGTGTTAGCCATTGACTAAGCTATATTTTAGGTCTAAATACTCTCTTATAAAACAATTATTTAACCTGAAAATGCCAACCTGGCGATATGAATAAAGAAATACAAAAACCTATCGTATTATTAATTGATGACGACCCCCTGATTACTGAAAGTATAGGTTTCATTCTTAAAAAACATTTTCAGGTAATCAGTGCCGAATCACGAGCGGAAGCCAGAGCATTACTTGCCAAACTAAACAATAAGCCTGAATTGGCACTGGTCGATCTGGGTTTACCGCCTCTTGCTCACGAACCCGATGAGGGATTTGCATTGATAGAAGATTTACTGGCTCATGATTCCCAGATGAAAATACTGGTATTATCCGGCCAAAGTGATGAGGCAAATATGCACCATGCATTAACACTAGGGGCCGTGGACTTTATCCCAAAGCCGGCTGACCCGGCACTGCTGCAAGCCCGACTCAACCATCAGCTAATGCTAAAACAGGCGGAGAATAAACATCAGTCTGTTGATGACACACCCACTATTATTGGTAATAGCGCACCTGTCTCCGCATTACGAGAACAAATTACCCAATTCGCAGATACTATTTTTCCTGTTCTAATTGAAGGTGAATCCGGCACAGGTAAAGAGCTGGTCGCAACAGCATTACACCAGCAAAGCAAACGCTCTAGTAAGCCTTACCTTGTTATTAATTGTGCCGCAATTGCACCTGAGCTACTTGAGTCTCAATTATTTGGGCACACTCGAGGTGCATTTACCGGTGCCGATAAATCGCACAAGGGTTTTTTTGAAGAAGCTGCTGACGGCACATTATTTCTCGATGAAATTGGTGAAATGGCATATGACTTACAGGCCAAATTATTACGTGTTTTAGAAAGCGGTGAATATCATCGCATTGGTGAAACGCGCTGCATAAAGTCAAAGGCTCGTATTATTGCAGCGACGAATAAATCACTACAACATGAAGTCTCTAATGGCAGTTTTCGTTCAGACCTTTTTCATCGTCTTAGCATTTTAAAAATACAAATGCCTCCAATACGTGAAAGAGAAAATGATTGCCTTTTATTATTGCAACATTTTTTACAGTTTTATGCCGATTCAATTAAACCTGTAAAGCTTGATAATAAAGCCGAGCAAAGCTGGCAAGATTATTATTTCCCAGGCAATGTTCGTGAATTACGTAATATTGTTATTCGCCTATGCACAAAATACCCGGGTGAAGTAATTACGACTTCTCAATTACAACAGGAGTTTGAACAAAACTTAACATCTGATAATGCCTACGACACAGAAAAAAACATGTTTAGTAGCCAGAAAATTCAACAACAGATAGTCAGCGGTGAATTTAATTTAAACCTGAAATTAAAAGAACTTGAAGAGTTTGTTATTCAACAGGCAATGCAACTATATAACGGCAACCTGAGTAAAGTTGCTAAGGCTCTACAGATAAATAGAACAACGCTATACAGTAGAATGCAAAAAAAATGATGACCATATCCTTATCTATATCAACCACATTCCCATGCAACAGAAACAGGTGACGTATGTATCTTGAGCATTTTGGTTTACAAAAACCGCCTTTTAAAATTACGCCTGACACCAGTATGTTTTATAGCGGAAATAAAAGGGGTGCTGCTTTAGAAGCATTGAAATATGCGATATCATCAGGTGAGGGGATTATTAAAGTTGTTGGCGAAGTAGGTTCTGGAAAAACCATGTTATGCCGTATGCTTGAGGTTGAACTTGGCAATAATATTGAAGTGGTTTATATAGCCAACCCCAGCCTGTCACCTGAAAACATTCTACATGTTATTGCTTTTGAATTAAAACTTGATATCACTTCTGACTCCAGCAAACTTGAAGTAATGCAGTCATTGCAAGACTATCTGTTAGAAAAGCATGCTAACAACAAACAGGTTGTCGTTTTTGTTGAAGAAGCTCAGGGTATGCCGATTGAAACATTAGAAGAAATTCGGTTACTTAGTAACCTGGAAACCAATGATGACAAGCTTTTACAGATGGTATTATTTGGCCAGCCAGAACTGGATGAAAAACTACGTAACAATGCTATTCGACAATTAAAAGAACGCATAACCCAAAACTTTTATCTTGATCCTTTTCCAGCAAAAGATGTTTACAACTATTTAAATTTCAGAATGCGTGCTGTCGGTTATCATGGCCCAGATTTATTTTCACCTAAAATAGCAAATAATATTGAACGTAAATCAAATGGTTTAACGCGGCGTATTAATATACTTGCTGATAAATCACTGCTGGCCGCATTTTCAGATGGCGGCCATAACATTCAATCTAAACATATTAACCTCGCCGCAAAGGACAGTGACTTTGGTCAGGATATACCCTGGCAGCCTGTAGCAAAAACATTGGTAGCCATCAGCATTATTTTAACCGCCATCTGGATTGGTACTATGTTACCCAGAGCAATGAAGCCTGAAATCATTTCACCTGAAGTAGAAACCAGCTTAATACAAAAAAACAGACCACAATCCAGAGCAACAGCGACCCTTACTAAGGCTATTCCCAACAAAACAAAGAACGCCATCAATTCACCAGTAAATACAGCACCTTTTATAGATATAAAAAATATTCTCAGTCAACGCCTACAGGAAACAGATAGCTGGATAACTAACGCACAAAATGAAAACTTTACTATTCAATTAATTTTGCTTGATAGCACTCTGGAAAATGATGCTCTACGCTTCCTTAAAAAAGCCAGCCAGCACCTGAATCTGCAAAATATATATATTTATCAAGTCTCTATTCGCGAGAGAATATTTTACAGTGTGCTATACAATGAGTATGAGGAGCGTGATCAGGCCATTAGCCAATTACAGCAACTGCCCCCCCAATTTAAAAAAAGCGGCCCCTTTTTAAGGACCATTAAAGGCATAAAGGCAGATATTCAAAAAACCAGACAACCGGGAAACGCCTGATAATATCATGAATTTTTACCAGACCAGACAGACCATACAAGCCTTTACAACAACGTTTAAAGTATTAATACTTGCTCTAATATTTGTTTCCTGCAGTCCAACTCGTCCACCAGAACCATCTGAAGGGCATCTTGATAAAATTAAAGAACAACAGGCCAATATACCTGCCCCAATATCTCAGACCACACTATTGCCTGCGCCTGAAGCTCGCCCACAATTAGAAACCTATACAGTTGTCGTCAGTGATGTTTCAGTGAAAGACCTGCTTTTTTCCATGGCCCGTGATGCTAAAATAAATCTGGATATACATAATGATATAGAAGGTAGCGTCACCTTAAACGCTATCGACCAAACCCTGCAACAAATACTCGAACGCATATCCCAACAAGCGAATATTCGCTATAAGCTTGAAGACAGTACCTTACGTATACGGGCCGATAAACCCTTTTTACAAAGCTATACAGTGGACTACGTTAATATCTCACGCGTATCTAAGGGTATTATTCGTGTTGCTACCAATATTGGCTCAACTGGAAGTGGTAGCATTGGTGATACGGAAGGCGAAGGCAGTGGTGGTGAAAATGAAAATAACAGCTCACTCACTGAAGTACTTTTAATATCTGATAATAAATTCTGGGAAAGCCTAACCCATAATATTATCGAAATACTGCATGATCCAGAAAATCAAAGCACTGAAAGCCAGACAGATTCCAGCACAAATGAACTTAAGGGTCGTGACAGTAACAATGATGTTATTGTAAATCGTGAATCTGGTCTAATTATGGTCAGAGCAACCTATCGCCAGCATAAAATCATTCAGGGGTTTATTGATAATGTACTTAATACATCTAAACGCCAGGTTATGATTGAAGCAACTATAGCGGAAATAAAGCTTAGTGATCGTTATCAGGCTGGTGTTGACTGGTCGATCATCGCCGAAGACCCTAGCTCAGGTATGAACGTACTCACCAATTTAGCTGGTAATAACCTTGCCCAGTCACCATTTTCACAATTAACACTGAATGACACATTGGGTGGTAATCAGGTGAGCCTGACACTAAAAGCACTCGAACAATTTGGTGATGTACAGGTACTGTCCAGCCCTAAAGTAATGGCTATTAATAATCAGCCCGCTATTTTAAAAGTAGTCGATAATATTGTTTATTTTGAAATGAGTGTAGACACCTCTCTTTCAGACTCTCAATCACTTACTACATTCGAAACTGAAATTAAAACCGTACCCGTTGGTTTCGTTATGTCTGTCACGCCATTTATAAATGACCACGAAGAAGTAACATTAAATATTCGACCCACTATTTCCCGCGTAATTGATTCAGTTGAAGACCCAAATCCGGCATTTAAAGATGCTGGCGTTATATCTGAAGTTCCGGTCATACAGATCAGGGAAATTGAATCTATTTTAACAATTAATAGTGGTGATACGGCTGTTATTGGTGGGTTAATGCAAGATACTATAAATGATAAGGAGTCCGGTGTACCGGTCCTTTCATCAATCCCTTTTATCGGTTCTTTATTTAGATACGACGATGATTTTCGTGAAAAATCTGAATTAATTATTTTTATACGTCCCATCGTTATTCATCATGCAAGTTTAACTGGTGACTTATCTGAATATCAGAAATTTTTACCTCAATCAATAAAATCGCCTAAAGATAAAAAACAAGATGCATTGACCAAAGAGCCAACAGAGTAACAGGTGAAATTATGAGTCTGTTACTAGATGCACTAAAAAAAGCTGCTGACGATAAAAACAAAAAATCAGATAATTCAACACCTGAGAATCAAACCCATTCTATTAAAAATGAAATAGACAAACACACCGATGAAAATCAGGTAATAAACGAATCTGTTGCAGCAATTGAAGAAACGACTGACGACAGCCTGGAATTAGAACTGAGCCCAGAAACACTGGACTCTCATAGTGAAACAAGTGATACTTTTCCAGAAGTAAATGAATCAACATTTATAAAAAACAAGTCGGCTACCACACCAGACAAAAGCGCCGAGAAACACCCGAACACTGGCATAGAATTTAACAAAAACAACCCTAAAGAACTGGAACCTGCACCACTTGAACTAACTAAAGATGAAATTGTTAATACAGATGATGATAGAGCCCTAAACCTGGAAGCAACTGAAGTAAAAAACAACGATACAGACACACCCATTACAGAAAAAGACAATAAACCTGAAAAAATCAGCAGCCCAGACTCTAGTTTAAGCAAGGGCGTAATACCCGAACACAATCATAAAGCCTCTTCTAAAAAAGTTGAAACCGAACAGGCTTTATCTGCACTTATTAATAAAAGCAATCAATATAGTAGAAACGAAAAATTGAAAAAAAATATTACCATAGGCATTCTCATTGCCCTGATACTAATTGGCTCAGGTCTATATTTTTTCATAGAAATGCAGACTTCTAGCCAGGATCTTTTTATCGAGCAAAAAAACAATGCCATTATTGAACAAAATTTAAATAACCTGGAACCCAAAACGGCTTCTGCTAAAAAACCAGAGCCCGCCACAACTGCTCAACAACAAACAAATTCAACGACTAAAATAAAACCGCCACCACAGATAAATACAGCTGGCACTTTACAACTAGATAAAAAAAATGCAGCAATTAAAAAGCCTATTCACATTGTGCGAACAAAAAAATCAGACCCTGTTCATCTATTACTCCGTGATGCCTATAATGCTTTTCACAAACAAAATTATCACCTGTCTGAAAATCTTTATAAAAAAGCACTAAAACAGGAACCTAAAAATAGAGATGCTTTACTTGGTCTGGCTGCAATTGCCACAAAAAAACAACGCTATGAATATGCACGACAAAAATACCAGTACCTGTTAAAACTAAACCCAAGGGATAGTATCGCAATAGCTGGCATGAACAATCTTAAAAATCAGATAAATCCTCAGCTAAATGAATCACAGCTTAAATTTATGTTAAAGCAGCAACCAGATTCAGCTCATCTGTATTTTGCATTAGGCACACTTTATTCTACTCAAAATAGATGGCCAGAAGCTCAGTCATCTTATTTTAGTGCCTGGTCTGCAGAAAATAAAACTGCTGACTATGCATATAACCTGGCTGTTAGTCTTGATCACCTTGATAAAAAACAACAGGCGCTGAATTTTTATCAACTCAGCCTTAAATTAAAGCAGGCATCCAGCGGAAATTTCTCACAGACTGATACCGAAAGTCGCATTCGCACGTTAAATGAGGCTCTTAAATGAACCAGAATGCAAGCGAGACTATTGCTGATATAGGCGCCGCACTCCGAGCAAAGAAAAAGCGCCTTGGTGAAGAGCTCATTCACCAGGGAATCATCACTGAAGACCAGGTCAGCATCGCCCTGAAAGAGCAGAAAAAAATTGGTAAACCCCTGGGTGAAGCACTGGTATCTTTAGGCTTTGTCACCGAAGCGGTATTACGCGATGCATTAGGCGAAATGCTGGGTAAAGAAAGCATTGATCTTTCAAGTGTTGTACCCGATAACGAAGCACTTGAACTCATTCCAAAAGATCTTTCAATTCGGTTTAATATTATCCCGGTTAATTTTGACCCAGAAGAATCCGCCTTATCTGTTGCCATGACAGACATTTATAATCTGGTTGTACTTGATCGTCTGCGTGCCGTTGTTGGGAATCGTATTGAAATTATTCCACTGCTCTCAGGTGAAAGTGAAATTTCAGATGCCATTGACCAGTTTTATGGTTATGAATTATCCGTCGATGGCATCCTGCATGAAATTGAAACCGGTGAAGTTGATTATGATAGCCTGGATGCGGAAGGCAATGCATATAGCCAGCCACTGGTTAGATTAGTGGATGCTATTCTTGCCGATGCTGTTAAACACGGTTCATCTGATATTCACTTTGAGCCTGAAGAGGGCTTCCTGCGCTTAAGGTATAGAATTGATGGTGTACTACGCCAGATTCGTAGCCTGCATAAAGACTACTGGTCAGCTATTGTGGTACGACTTAAAGTAATGTCAAACATGAACATTGCAGAAACCCGTGCACCACAGGATGGCCGCATTAATCTAAATATTCGCGGGCATCAGATAGACTTTCGTGTTTCATCACAACCAACAACCCACGGGGAAAATGTTGTATTACGTGTTCTTGATCGTGCCAAAGGTATCGTGGCGATTGACGATCTGGGCTTACATGAAGACGCCTTATCCCAGTTAAAACTAATCATGGCTCGACCAGAGGGTATTATCCTGGTAACCGGCCCAACCGGCAGTGGAAAAACCACCACACTTTATTCTATGCTGGGTTATGTACGATCAGTGGAAGTTAATATCATGACACTGGAAGACCCTGTGGAATACCCGATGGATATGATTCGCCAAACCTCCATTAATGAAGTTTTACGTATGGACTTTGCCAATGGTATTCGCTCATTAATGCGCCAGGACCCGGACATTATTCTGGTAGGTGAAATCCGTGATTCAGATACAGCAGAAATGGCACTACGTGCAGCAATGACAGGCCACCAGGTTTACTCAACCCTGCACACAAACTCTGCAATTGGTTCTATTCCTCGCCTGATTGATATTGGTGTCAAACCCGAAATTATGGCGGGTAATATTATTGGTATTATGGGGCAAAGACTGGTCAGGCAACTTTGCCCTCATTGTAAAACGCCTCATAACGCTGTAGATGTAGAAAAAACATTACTGGGTATAAATACATCTGAATCACTGGAAATTTTTGATGCCAATGGCTGCGATAAATGTGGCGGCATTGGTTACAAAAATCGCCTGGCTATTCTGGAAGTATTAAAAATTGATTCAGAACTAGATGAAATGATCGCAGAACAACTCTCCATCGGTAAAATAAAAAAATATTTAAAACTAAAAGGCTTTCAAACGCTTGCTGATGATGCCGCCAGACGAGTTATTGAAGGCGTTACTACACTTGATGAAGTGAGTCGTGTTATCGACCTCACCGACAGGTTGTAATTCAGTTTATGTCAACCATGTACCGATATAAAGCCATTGATGCTACAGGAAAAATCCGTAATGACAGCATAGAAGCTGACAACCTGCTCGACCTTGAACAACGCCTTAGCGGCATGGGCATGGATTTAATTAATTACAAAGAAAAAGCACCGCGCCTGTTTGATTTTAAAACCAGAAGTATACCTCGCAGAGAACTTATAAACTTTACTTTTCAAATGCAACAACTCACCAAATCTGGTGTGAGTATTTTAGATGGCCTGGGCGACCTTAGAGATTCAACACCGAATGGCCGCATGCGGGAGGTTTTATCTGGCTTAATTGATGAAATTCAAGGAGGTAAAACTTTTTCCAAAGCACTCCTGGAGTTTCCAGAAATTTTTGATACCGTATATATAGCATTGGTAAAAGTAGGTGAAGAAACTGGCCGGATAGCAGAAGTTATGCATGATATGGCGGAAACACTTAAATGGCATGATGAATTAATTGCACATACTAAAAAAATCATGATTTATCCGGCAATCGTTCTTCTGGTGATTACCGCCGTTGTTTCCTATTTAATGATCTTTTTAGTACCCGAATTAATCCCTTTTATAGAAGAACTGGGTGGCACCATACCTATACATACTCGAGCACTGATTGCAACATCGTGGTTTTTAGGTAATTACTGGTATATTGTATTTGGAACACCCATTGCTTTGTACTTTATTGTACACACTGCCGCCAAACGAAACCCTGCAACACGCCTGCTTATTGATAAAATAAAATTAAAACTCTATATATTCGGACCAATTATACTTAAAACCAATCTGGCTCGTTTTTCAAACTATTTTGCCATGATGTATTCATCTGGTTTAACTGTACTCGATAGCCTGAAAATATCTGAACTATTAATGGGCAATGCGATTTTATCAAAATCAATTACTGAAATACGTGAAAAAATTGCCCAGGGTGGAGAAATATCTGAGAGCTTTGCTTCAGTTAATGTTTACCCACCGCTTGTTATACGCATGTTAAAAATAGGCGAAAACACAGGTGCACTAGATGAAGCATTATTAAATATTAGTTACTTTTATAATAGAGAAGTAAAAGAGGGCGTAGACAAAATGGAATCCGCCATAACACCCGTTCTAACAATATTAATGGGTGGTATTATGATGTGGATTATGTCCGCAGTTCTTGGTCCAATCTATGACTCATTAACAACAATACAACTATGATATTATATTTATTGTGAAACGTATTTTTTATTATTCAGGCTACCGATTAACTATTTTTCATTGGCAAAATGAAAACTGTATCGCATCTTATATTTTTAATCCTGGCGAAGAAGGCCTGGAAAAATTCAAAACCTATTTAATGGCCACAGACAATACGCCCATTCGTATACTAGTTGACCTGATAGAAGAGGATTTTAAAAAAGAAAATATACCCCATGTAGGCTCAGTAGATAGAAAAGCCATTGTGAGTCGATTAATAGATCGACATTATAGAAAAAGTCAGGACTATGTACA
This sequence comes from Gammaproteobacteria bacterium, assembly GCA_016744065.1. Classification (GTDB taxonomy): domain Bacteria; phylum Pseudomonadota; class Gammaproteobacteria; order SZUA-229; family SZUA-229; genus SZUA-229. Next base: position 37,343 of record JADGFA010000031.1, on the reverse strand, counting down.
TTACAATATTGTCGACCGAGAAAAAACCGGGCGAAAAGACGATATTCTATCATATAGCGTATTAAGCAATCCTGAAATACTGGAGCCCTGGCTAAAGCCTATTCAGGAATGCAATATATCTGTATCAGGAATATGGTCACTACCTTTATTAAGTGAAAAACTTTTTAGTAAAATCGATAATCAGGCGAGTAATTTTTTGCTTGTTTCACAACAGGTCCCCAGTAACTTACGACAAACGTTTATTAAAAATGGAAAATTTGAAAGCAGTAGATCAGCCGTTGTAAACCTTGAAGATGCAACAATCGGTGAATATATTTCATTAGAAGTTGAGCAAACCATTCGCTTCTTATCAAATCAGCGACATATTGGTTTCGATGAAAAAATAGAAATACACATAATATGCCGTGAATCAGATTTAAAAAAAATACAGTCACATTGCATTGACTCTACTATGCGTAGCTTTCATTATCATAAACTGGATGAAATCACAAAACAACTGGGCTGTAACACTCAGCTAGCAAACCAGGAAGAAGCCGACTCAATAGAGTATAGTAACGGCATATATTCTTACGTTTGTGCTTCGCAAAAAACACCCATTGGTCATTATGGAAATTCATCATTATTTTTTAAATTTTATGAACAAATAGCCACCAGAACACTTTATGCCAGCAGCGTCATCTTATTGCTGATCGCGACAATACTGTCACTATCTTTTTTATCGGAATCTGTTGCACTTAATGAAGAAACCAGCACGCTTAAATTACAGACCAACGCAATTAACAATGATTATGAAAAAACACTGGCTAAAATTGAGCATAAACTTTTAAAAACACAATTAATGCAATCATCCGTACTGCTAACAGAAAAGATAAAGCAGGCTAAAAACATTTCCCCACAAAATTTTATGATTGACATTAGTCGTATACTCACTCGATCAGGCATGTATGATACCGAAATAACAAAAATTATTTGGCAACAGCATCAAAGCAATATAATCCCTGTGAAAAACAATAGAAATAAAGCAGCCATAAATTACGCAAAAAATAATTTAATTAACCATCATGCCATTATTACGGGTTATATACGTGTATCTAAAAGCAGCCTTAAAGAATCGGTAAATAAAGTTAACTCAATAGTAGGTGCATTTAAAAATCACAAACAAGTTCGCCAGGTAAAAATAAATCGTATGCCTGTAGACATTCGTTCAAAATCAAGCATAGAAAATGAAAGTGGTTTAGATCATAAAAAAGATTTAAATACTGACAAAAAAAATGGCCTATTTGAAATAGAAATTATTATGCAGGGCCAAACATCATGATACTTGATATTTTAAAAAATCAACAAAAACCCCTTTCGGCCTTTTTAATCAGCCTCTTAATAACAACCATTGTGCTCGTTATCTCACATTCATGGTGGAAAACGGCTTATGACGATCAACAAATAGCCAAAATTGACCTTAATGATGCAAAAGAAAAATACTATACTGCCATCAACCAGAAACAACTATTAAAAGAGTTTGAGGAAAAATATAAAGCATTAGAAAAAATGGGCGTAGTAGGCGATGAAAGGCGACTCAACTGGGT
>JADGFA010000031.1:0-35750 GCA_016744065.1 Gammaproteobacteria bacterium | reverse complement strand
ATATAGAAAAAATAACAACAGCTAATAAAATACCCTATTTAAAATATAAAATTGAAAAACGTCAGTCATTTTCATCCCCCGAACTAATACAAAAATACCCTGGAATTGAACTATTTAAATCAACCATGAAACTAGATATGCAGCTATTACATGAAGGTGATTTATACACAATATTAAACGCTCTACAACGACAGACAGATGGTTTATTCGATACAGAAAGTTGCACTATAAATCGCAATCCAACATCGATAGAATCATTACTCGACTCAGCAACCAATAAAAACTTCTCAGCAAACTGTGAAATAAACTGGTACACCATGCAAAAAAAGGCCTTCGCTTCACCAGAAGAAGAATTTGAGGACATATAATGAAACTATTACTTTATATTAGCCTGTTTTTTTTACTTACCAGCAACACTATTGCTGGCCCTCCAGGTGAACAGGACAATTTACGCACATTATTCACTTCTACACATATCCGCAACCAGCTAGACAAACAACGCACCAAAGGTAAATTTGAAAACACCCTACAGGAAACCACCAAAGCTGTTTATCGCCCACCTGTAACTGTAAAAATGCAAGGTGTTGTCATAAGACAAAACAAGCCATCTGTTGTTTTTTTAAATGACAGTAATACAATAAAATCACATAAAATTAACAATAAAATCACTGTTAATACTGGAAAAATAAAAAGTAAAAGCTACAGAATACCTGTTCGAGTGAACCAAAAAAATGTAAAACTTAGGCCTGGAGAGCAATGGAATGAATCCGAGCAGGTTGTCCAGGATAATTATCAGATAAAAGCGGCTAAAAACGAGACAAAAACTAATGATAATTTTTCTGAAGAAGCAGATACTGTAACAAAATAAGTTATATTTAATATTATGAATAAAACTAAACCACTTTCTTATTCGACCAAGCAAAAAGGTGCCGCATTAATTATTTTTGCACTGACTATTATAGCAATAGCTGCGGGCGCTTACGTTATTTCCAATAAAAACACTGCCTCACATATTAATAATCAAACTATAACAAGCAAATCGCTTGGTTTAGCAAAAAAAGCTTTGGAGAATTTTTTTATTTCATACATGCCTACTGGCGTATCCAATGAGATAGGCAGGTTGCCATACCCAGACAGGGGCAATGACGCTGCTGGCTATGATGGGAAAAGCGACTGTATAAATTATACTGCTGCTCTTGATAATAATTTATTATTAGGACATTTTCCCTGGCTTCAGGAAGAAGGCTCCTGCACAGTTATTGATATAAACACAAATGTACGTGATGGGGCTGGCGAAAGACTTTGGTACTCCGTAGCCCCACCTATGGTTAGACACTCCAATAACTCTAATTTAGGTCCGAATATACTAAATTCTAATAATTTTATTACTATCTACGACCAATTAGGAAATGTTATTTCAGACAGGGTTGCATTTGTTATCATTTCTGCTGGTACACTTTTGCCCGGACAAAACAGGTCAAATACTGCCATTTCAAATTTTTTAGATTCTTTTAATGTCCCTGGTATCGGCATAGTAAATAATTTTGATACTGATTTAACTTTTATAAAAGCACCTGAATCTAACAGTTTTAATGACAGGCTGATTTTTATGACTATTGATGAGTTAATGCCCACATTAGAAAACAGGGTGCTTTCTGAATTTATAGCTTTATTAACCAACCACTTTAATACATTTAATGTTTATCCATACCCTGCACAAATCACTTTCACAAGCCCAGATCAGGACCCAAATAACCTATACGATTGTGATACATCTTTTTCACCAGGCGGGGGGCTCTTTGCCAACAGAAACCTGGGGCCATTAAATCAATGCCCGGCAAATAACCCCATATTAAATATACCTGCATATCTTCACTCATGGATTCAATATATTATTTATGAACCACGCCCTGATTGTGTTAATCCTGATGACGTACCTGCCTGTAACGTTCAACCTGTAACAAGCCTTACTGTAGATGGCACTAATGGATTTAACTTTGTTTTATTATATACAGGAGCCCATGACCTATATTCTGGCGGGAGGGCAGACTATTTAACAGATATGTTAAATCAAACTGATAATCAGGAGTTTGTAACACCAACAATTGCTCCAATCCCTGCAAATCAGGATATTATTAATTTTCAATAGGCTGCTAATATGAAAAAAATTAAAGGATTTACACTAATAGAAGTATCTTTAGTTTTATTAATAATTGCATTTATACTCGGCAGTTTTTTAACACCGTTAAGTACGAAGCTTGAAGAACAGTCCATTAATAAAGCTAAAGAACAAGTATCTGAAATAAAACAGGCTATTATTAATTTTACTGTTAGTAATTCACGCATGCCCTGTCCAGACACAAATGATGATGGGCTTGAAGACTTTATTGCGGGTAATTGCACAGACATCCCAAATGTAGAGGGTAAGGTACCATATGTCACTATTAATTCACCTCATAAACAAGACCCATGGGGACAAAAATACTTATATCGTGTAGCTAATGTATTTGCTGATAATATAGACGGTACAGGCTGCGGAGGCACCCCAAGACCTAATGTTTCTATAGAGTTATGTTCGGCTAATAGCGGCAATATTAATGTCCTCGATTATAACTTAATAACAGGCCTCAGTGATCAAGCAGCCAACAATCTTGCTGCTATTATACTTTCAACCGGAAGAAACACAGGCATTAACTCTCTTGCCCAAAATGAGAATATTAATGACGATAATACTTTTTACAAAACCAGCTATGGTGGAACTGGAAGTACTATGCCGTTTAATGATATTGTAATTTGGGTTTCTGCAAGTGAAGTTGTAAGTGAACTAATTAACGCTCAAATTTTACCCTAGTAAGGCCAACCTTAAAAAGAACATAATATAGATTTCAGCTTAAAAACAACTTAACATGCTCTCTCTTATTAAATTATTTTAAATGGTAACTTATGCCTACAGAAGAACTTTTCGGCTGGATAGCCTCAGTGCTTACAACGCTGATATTCATCCCACAAATAATCAAAGCACTTAAAACCCGCCTGACCAGTGATATATCTATGCTGATGATGATAATAGCTGTTTTGGGCAATGCGGCCTGGCTGGTTCATGCCAGTATCACAGAGAATACACCTTTAATTGTCTGCGCTTCGCTTATTATCATAATGAGCGTTTTTTTAATTGTTTTTAAATTTAACAATGAAAGATACAATTAATATACAGTACTCTCAGCTGAATTATTTTTATTAATAACTTTAGTTTTAAGAATCGATATATAGCAGCAGTTTATTTTATTATTGCTGTCGCTTTAAACTGAGCATACATTCTTTTACCTTTTTTAACTTTTAATTGATCTGCTGATCTATGACTTATCAACAGCACAACTATCTGACCACCCATTTTCGCCATCACTCTCAATGTTCCATTCCTATCCGCTTGTAATTCATCTATAAGCACAGGTATACAATTTAAAATACTGCTGTCTTCGGGCTTACTTAAACATAAACTGACTTCACGGGCATGAATTAATATACGAATTTTTTGCTTAAGCTGCATATTTTCAGCGGTAATTAATATTTTTTCTCCGCAGTCTACTTCAACAAGCTTATCTTCTTTTATTATTTTTGAAATAATACCCTGTAAAATAAAACTGGCTCCTTCCTCCTGCGTTAATAATGGTTGAGTAATACACAAATCAGAAATATCACCCTGATCAATTACCACTCCCTTATCCATGACCACAATATAATCAGCTAACCGCAAAACCTCTTTGATGTCATGGCTCACATATATCACAGGTATATTAAGCTCTTTATGAATACACTCAATATAGGGCAATAACTCCTGCCTGGACTGATAATCTAATGCCGACAGCGGCTCATCAAGCATAAGCAACTCCGGTTGCGATAATAATGCACGAACAATTGCAACCCGTTGCTTCTGCCCCCCAGATAACTGTGATGGAAAATGATCTAATAAATCTTTGATCTTGAATTTCTCTATTAAATCCTCAGGGCTTAAATCACTATTACTGCGTTTATAGCCAAATAGAATATTTTCTTTCGTATTTATATGTGGAAATAAACGATGATCCTGAAACACATAAGCCATATTACGTAACCAGGGCTTTATGCATATACTGTTATCTGAATCATCAATAACTCTATTATTTAAAATCAATTTTGATTCTATTAAATCACCTTCATTTTCATCTAGGCCAGAAATTAAGTTTAGTACACTGCTCTTACCTGAGCCCGACGGACCAAATAATACACTTATGCCTTTTTCTGGCACTGAAAAATCCACATTCAAAATAAAATTATTAAGTTGTTTTTTATATTTAATCTGTATCACTAAATGCGTACCATTAATTTTCTGTTTAATGAGTACGTTATATACAAAACAACAAATGAAAATACCAGCAAGCCGATAGAATAATAATGTGCCTGAGCGTATTCAAGCACCTCTACATGATCATATATAACAATAGACAATACCTGGGTCACTTCCGGTATATTACCACCCACCATTAATACCACACCAAACTCACCCACGGTATGTGCAAAACCTAAAGTGATAGCAACTAAAAAACCTCGAGCAGACAGGGGCAAAACAATATTTTTAAATGTATCATATGGTGTCGCCCCCAGAGTATATGCCGCTTTTTGCAGTGGCTTCCCAACCATTTCAAAACTCGCCTGCAGTGGCTGAACCACAAAGGGCATTGAATATATAACAGAGCCAATAACAAGCCCTGTAAAGCTAAAGCTTAATGGGGTATCACTTATATAAGACCAGACAGTTCCAATAAACCCATCTGGGCTTAAGGCCAATAATAAATAAAAACCCAGAACCGTAGGTGGCAATACCAATGGCAACGCTACTACAGACTCTATAGCTACCTTTAATTTACTACCCGTGTTTGATAACCACCAGGCCAGAGGTGTGCCAATAATTAATAATATGAATGTAGTGAAACTCGCCAGTTTCAATGTAACTAAAATGGGTGCTAACTCAATCAATGAATATACCCATCAGATATAATTATTTTTCTAATAGCCGGACTTTGCAAGTACTGTAAAAATTCTTTTGCCACTTCAATCTGTTTTGCCTGTTTTAATAAAACAACTTTTTGCCTTATCGGCCTGTGCAAATAACTATCTATTTCCCAGTGTATTTCATTATTTACATATGGCCTTGCAACAAAGCCTAATTCTGCCGCACCACTTTGTACAAACTGTAATGTCTGAGAAATATTTTCCCCATAAACAAGCTTATCTTTTATTTCATCATATAATTCCATGGTTTTTAATGCCTCAATGCTCGCTTTTCCATAGGGTGCTGTTTTAGGATTGGCAATAGCCAGCTTATTAAATTCGCCATTCATTAATAACGCTCTTAATTGTTGAGAGCTATCAGCACCTGGCTGCCAGAGCGCCAATGCCCCGGTCGCATAGATATATGATTTTTTATTTTCTACAAACTCAAGTGCTTTGCCCTGTTTAACCAGTTTATCTACTCTTGCACTATCTGCTGAAAAAAATATATCATAGGGCGCTCCTCGTATTATCTGAGCATATAATTTACCCGTAGAGCCTCTAATAATTGTGACTTTATTTTTAGTGATTTCCTCATAGCTTTGTTTTATTTTTTTTAAGGTTGGATAAAAATTAGCGGCTGTTGCTATACGTATTTCTGTCGCTTTAGCGGCATTTATAAAAAATATCGTAACAGCTAGAAATACCAGAAAAAGCCTGAACACTCTAATTTCCTATTTGCTCTATATAAGTACGAGATATGGGTGTCTGCACATAACGTTTATTACCATCTTCATTTGTCCAGAAATAATAATATCCCTTTGCAGGCTCCGCCGTTACCTTACCATTTTTCACAATCCATGATTTCTGGTGTGAGCCTTCTGAAAAAGTAACTTTATAATCACCCTCCAGCCAGGTCACGCCCAAACGGGAAAATTTATTTTGCTGCTCCTCACTACAACCAGACATGAGCAACAACATCACACTCAAAATAATTATTTTTTTCATTTTTACCCTTTATATATTATTTATATTTACTATTAGACCACTATTTATATATAACCAATTGATCAATTCTGCGCTTTATCAATTGCTCTTTTGATTCATATTCTGCTGTATTAGCATATTTTCTATTAAACTCCTGACGACTTAAACCGTCTGGCAAATTATCTATTGCAGGCATGTAATCACCTTCATACTTTATAGATGCCAGTTTTGTTTGAACTTTTCTCGCATGCTGCTCATTACTTATTGAATATTCTGCCAGTCTTATACCCGCATGATCCGCTGCTAAATCGGAAAAGCTGAAGCCACTTCCTCCTTCTGAATCTTTCATTTCTTTTTCCAGCCCTATTGATTCAGCCAGGAAAGAATCTGCCAAGCTGGTAATAGCCGCTGACACCAGAAAATGCCTGCTTAAATCAAAACGATTTTTTAAATATATTTTTTTTGTTTTAATTTTAGTCTGGTCTTTTTTATCAAATAATTTTGATATGTTTTTATTTAATGAGTAAGCGCCCAACGTTATAAATACCGCTTTATTTTCAATAACCGGATCATTTAACATACTTCGACTTTCCGCCAGTTTAAACATAGGGCCTATTAACTCATTCAATGTGGGCCTGGAACTCAGTCTGTAACTAATTTTAGATAAATTATTTGACTGTGCAATTAATGCGCGTCTTAATTCATCAGGGATAACCCGCGAACTTAATTTTGTTTTCAGGTTATCGACAGTTTGCCCATCCCAGACATAACTTACAGTTAATTTTTTCTTCTCAATATGTATATTCTGTATGGACTGGCTCACCAGTTTATATTCTGGAATGTTATTCTGTAATAAAACATGTGCATATCCAGCCACTGGCTCAGTTATAAAAGCTGGAAACTTAAGGCTACCAACACGGATTGATTTAAGCTTAAGATACTCATCACCTTTATTATTCTGTGTATATTTGACTGTTTCCAATTGCGTAGAAATATTTATATATTGACCCAGCGGGTTTTCAGGAAGACGTAAACTTAACTGAACATCCGCATGATTTTCATTCAATACTGTATGAGAACTGGCACTTCTCACTAATGTTCCAGACGCTTTTTGTGAAATGTAGCTTAGTAACAGATTAAGATCCTGCTGACTTATCTGATTACTGGCTGTTTGGCCCGACCTGAGCTTCATTGGGTTATTTATCTGAATAAAGCGCTTAACCCGTTTTAATTCACCACGAGTCAACTCAGCAGAAGGGCTTACAGTGGCGCTGCTTTCAAAACCATTTACTGCGATTATCCCAAGCATTACACCAAATAGAAAAAAGAGCACAAATACCCACTTAATTATTCTCATCATTGCTATATTAAACACCCACCATTTAATAGAATTTATTCTATTATTATTAACAAACCCGTTGTTTTTATATTATTCTAAACAACTAATAACTCAAATCTAACTATAACATGTTCATCTCATTTTCAAATTGCATATATATCGCACATTTATTGCTGTTCTTTAGCTGCACTTATTCATCAATACTCCACTCTAGGTTACAATGCTGACCCATGGATGTATCTCATATACTAGATGACTTAAATGACGCTCAACGCGAAGCAGTAACGGCCCCTCCCGGCCCCATGTTAATTCTTGCAGGTGCAGGCAGTGGTAAAACCCGCGTTCTGGTACACCGCATGGCCTGGCTTATTCAGGTTGAAAATATTTCACCCTTTAGTGTAATGGCCGTAACGTTTACTAACAAAGCCGCCAGCGAAATGCGTTCTCGTGTTGAACAACTTCAGGGCATATCGCCAGCTGGTATGTGGGTTGGTACATTTCATGGTATTGCCCATCGCCTATTACGCGCCCACTGGAAAGAGGCCGACCTGCCTCAACAGTTCCAGATTCTCGACTCTGATGATCAGTACCGCATGATACGTCGGGTGCTTAAGTCACTGGAACTTGATGAAGCCCGTTGGGTACCTCGTCAGATACAGGGGTTTATTAATGGCCGAAAAGATGAAGGCTTAAGACCCCAACATGTAGACGCCGGCTCAGACCCCATTCGCCAGCAACTCGTGAGTATTTACAGCGCCTATGAGGCAGCATGTAAGCGTGCAGGGGTTATTGATTTTGCTGAATTATTACTACGTAGCCTGGAACTGGTGCGTGATAATGAAGCACTGCATAAACATTACCGTAAACGCTTTCAACACATTCTGGTTGATGAGTTTCAGGACACCAACACAATCCAGTATGCCTGGATACGCCTGCTCTCAGCAGGTAAAAATAACGCTGTTAGCGGGCTGGGCGCACAGTTATTTGTAGTGGGTGATGATGATCAGGCCATTTATGGCTGGCGCGGAGCCAAAGTCGAAAATATTCTCAGCTTTACCAATGAAAATCCCAACACTCAGGTTATTCGCCTTGAACAGAACTATCGCTCAACTGCTAATATCCTTAATGCTGCCAATGAACTTATTTCTCATAATAATGATCGTATGGGTAAGCAGCTATGGACAGATGGAGAAGACGGTAACCTGATACAGCTTTATGCTGCTTTCAACGAACAGGATGAGGCGCGCTATATTATTGACCGAATAGTCGAACACGTATCAAATGGCAATGCACGTGCAGATATTGCCGTACTTTACCGCTCCAATGCACAATCACGTGTTTTTGAAGAACAGCTTATGACACACGGTATTCCCTACCGGGTTTACGGCGGCTTACGCTTCTTCGAACGAGCCGAAATCAGGGATGCCCTGAGTTATCTACGGCTTTTAAATAACCGCAATGATGACCCGGCCTTTGAACGAATAGTTAACCAGCCAACTCGGGGCATCGGCAATAAAACCGTTGATACCATACGAGAAGCGGCCCGTTTGGCAGATGTTTCTATGTGGCAGGCATCAACTGAGCTCATTGCCAGCAATAGCCTTACCGCACGAGCACAAAATGCACTGAGTGGCTTTATTCAACTCATAAACCAGCTAAAGACTGATACAGAGACCATTGAGCTGCATGAACAGTTTGAACACGTCGTCCATGGTTCTGGCCTGATAGAACACTACGGCAAAGAAAAAGGTGAAAAAGCGGAGGCCCGAGTTGAAAACCTGGAAGAACTGGTTAGTGCAGCCAAAGGGTTTGAATTTGAACAGGATGAAGATGCACCCCTGGACATTCTCACCGCCTTTTTAACTCATGCCGCTCTGGAAGCAGGAGAGGGGCAGGCTGAAGCATGGGAAGACTGTGTGCAATTAATGACGTTACATAGCGCCAAGGGTCTTGAATTCCCACTGGTATTTATGTGTGGTATGGAAGAGGGGTTATTCCCACACCAGCGCAGTGCTGAAGAAGAAGGCCGCCTGCAGGAAGAACGCCGACTTTGTTATGTTGGCATTACACGTGCACGGGACCAACTGGTATTGAGCTATGCTGAACAACGACGCTTATATGGCAAAGAAATGTACCCTATGCCATCCAGTTTCCTGGGTGAAATTCCTGCCAGATTTATTGAAGAAATACGCCCTAAAACCAGTTATGCATCCGGTGTAAGCTTACATAATCAGGACAGCCATTACAGTTATAAACAACAGGATAATGACTCAGGCCTGACAATTGGACAACGCGTACTGCACCAGAAATTTGGTGAAGGCTTTGTGCTTAACTACGAAGGGCAGGGAAAAAGTGCTCGGGTTGAAGTTAACTTTGATCAGGCAGGTAGCAAATGGCTGGTTCTAAGTTACGCTAACCTGCAAGCCATATAATTAAAAACATGATGGTAATATTAAAATGAAAGACACTCAATGATATCCGAAAAGGATCGTGAACTTATTAATTTATTTATATCTGGCTCCTCTTTATTATTGGGGCTCATCTGGATGTTTTTCGGAAGTCAAATTACCAACTTCCTTTTACCCATTGAAAACCAGAGTATTTTTTATTATTTTTTTAGTGGTGTAATATTTTCACTTGCCTGTGTTGGTTTATATGGTTTTATTCGTACTGTTCTTTGCTTTACTGAATTTATGGTAGGGCAAGATAACATTAATACCCAACTCTATGATAATTTATTATCTGATGGACATGAAGGTGTATTTTTAAAAAACAAGCAGGGTGTTTACAAAATAATTAGCCCAATTGCTTTGCAGGTATTAAAACTAGACAATAAGCAGGTTGTCGGCCTGGCAGACAAAGATATTCACAAGTATGCAACTGCCAACAAAATAGTTCATGAAGATCAACGAATTTTTGATTTTGGCGAATCAATTTATTGGGAAACATCTATAACAACACCTCAGGGTGAACAGGAATATTTATGTAAAAAATTTCCCTGCCGTGACAGAAAAAATAAAATCATTGGAATAATCGGTGTATGTAAAAACATTAATCCACTAAAAAAATGTCAACGCACTAATCGTCATATGGAAGAGCGTTATCGTAATTTATTTAATAAGTTACCTTATCCTGTACTGGTGCTCGATTCTGCCAGCCTGCTACCTTTTACATTCAACAGTGCCATGAACAACTTGCTGGGCCATACGACAGAAGAATTTTCACGCATGCGAATGAGCCTGCACATTGATGCAGATGACCTTAATAATTTCAGAAAATACATTGATACATTAAATAGCTCACATGGCGGTGAATTTGAAACACATTTAACAACTAAAAACAGAGACACTTTAAATGTAACGGGTTATGCCCAGGAAATCATTATAGAAGATAAAGCCTATCTTCATATGATGCTATACGATAATACTGAAACAAAAAAATCAACTGATGTTTTAATCGGTTCAGAGCTAAAGTATCGCTCACTGTTTGAACATGCCAATGATGCCATTATCGTTGTATCAACCAACTCTTTAAATATTATCGATGCAAATGAAATAGCCATTAGCTTTCTCGGATATATGCGAGACGACTTATTGTTAATGTCTATTTATGACCTTGATTCATCAGCAAACCACTCAGTAACACAGGAGAAAATTGCCGACCTGGAAATATATAATCATGCTCTCTATGAGCTCGATATTAAAAATCGTAAAGGAGAGAACCAGTCTGTAGAAATTAATGCTCATAAATTAAATTATGGTAGTGAAGACGTTTACCAGTTTGTAATCAGAAATATTAGTAAGCGTAAAAAAACAGAAGCAGCTCTTAAGTCATCTGAAAGTAGATACCGCCAGATGTTTGAATCAAATATGGCAATAAAACTGGTTATCGACCCAGACAATTTCCGTATTGAAGATGCCAATCCGGCTGCCGCTGAATTTTATGGCTATTCTATTGAAGAACTCAAGGGCATGGATTTATCTCAGATAAATATTCTTTCCCGAGAAAAATTAAACACTTTAATTCAACAAACTAGAGAACAAAATCTCGGATTTTATAGTTGCCCGCACCGATTATCTAATGGTGAAATTCGTTTTGTAGAAGTACGAGATGGACCAATGGAAATTGAAGGTCGACAATTATTTTATTCGATTATTCATGATGTCACCGCTAGTAAAGAAGCTGAAAATCAGGTTTTAGTTGCATCTAAAATGTTTGATTATTCCACCGATGCCGTTATGCTAATTAATGATAAAAATAAGGTGGTTTCCGTTAATTACGCTTTTACCCAAATTACCGGATATCAACAATCTGAAATTCAGAATGAATCTCCAGAAATCTTCCTGGCATCCCCTGATATAACCTTATTAAATAAAAGCGTGCTGCAATCAATAGAGGACTCCGGCCAATGGAAAGGCGAAATATGGCATCGCCTGAAAGACGGTCAAAGCCGACCACTCAGTACCAGTATTAATAGCATACGAAATGAAAATACAAACGTATCGAGCTATGTCGTTATGCTCACACCCAGGCATACACAGAGTACAAATCAGGATAATAAAATTCACTTTGTTGAATTAACAGAACTACCTGATAAGTCTCTTTTTATTGATCGCCTGAAAAATGCAATTGATCGCGCTCAACGTAACAAAAATCGTTTAGGCATTATACTTATTGATTTTAAAAACTTCTCCGACATCAATTCTCAATATGGTTATGATCTGGGTGACCAGCTTTTAAAAGCAATTTCTAAACGCCTTAAATACAATACTCGTGACAGTGACTCTATTAGTCATTTTTCTTCTGATGATTTTGCCGTACTCATTGAAGACCTGGGTGATATTCAGCAAATGGGTATTGTTGCGCAAAAACTACTCTCCACTTTATCCGAAGCTTACCAGACATCCGAACATACAATTGAGCTGGATGTTACTATGGGTATTAGCATTTACCCCGATGATGGAAATCAGGCTGATTCACTCATCGCAAGAGCACAGACGGCTTTATTAACTGCTCAATATTTTCAGGGAAGTCACTTTGAATTAACCAGTGCAAGCATGAATCATAATGCAAAAATGTGGCTGCAAACAGAAGCAAAACTTCACAAGGCATTACGAAATAATGAATTCTTTTTATCTTATATGCCGCAAATTGATACTCGTACAAACACAATTGACTCAATGGAAGCACTGGTGCGCTGGAAGCACCCTGAGCAAGGTTATTTATTACCCTCAAAATTCCTGCCTGGTGCAGAAAAATCAGGCTTTATTGGTGCAATTGGCATACATGTAATTGATATGGCATTAAAACAATATCGTGCATGGCTTGATCTTGATTTATCCATCCCCAGATTAAATTTAAATATTTGTCATGCTCAAATCGATACTGATTTAGCTGAAATGCTGATTAATAAGTGTGATAAATACAATATTGACTATAGCAAAGTTGGTCTGGAATTTTCAGAAAAAAGCTTTGTAACAATAACGGACACTCAACGCGCTATTTTACAACAAATACAAAACAGTCATTTTCATATTTGCATTGATGACTTCGGCTCAGAAAATTCATCTTTAAGCTGCTTATTACATTGCACTGTTACTGAAATAAAAATAGACCCTGCTTTTATTTCTAATACACGAAAATCTAAAGAAGCAAAAAACTTACTAACCGGCATAACATCACTCTGTAAGTCACAAAATATTCAAATCATAGCCGAAGGCGTTGAAACCGAAAAAGATCGTGATTACCTTAATGATTTTGATATCTATCATATGCAAGGTTACTTATTTAGCCAACCTCTTAGTACCAACCATGTTACAAAATACATTAAGCGTCTTTCTAAAAACACATTATGACTAAAGATTATTAAACTCAAAATTGATTAAAATATTATGAAAAGAAGAAACTTTATAAAAGCAGCCGCATCAACGGGCCTCATAACATCAACCACATTAGCAACTACAAATGCTTCTGCTAATTCAAAAACAATAAAATGGAAAATGGTAACCACCTGGCCTAAAAATTTTCCCGGCCTTGGCACAGGAGCTAACAGCCTTGCAAAATTAATTACTCAAATGTCTGGGGGGCGTTTAAAGGTAAAAGTGTATGGCGCTAACGAACTGGTTCCTCCTTTTGAGGTATTTGATGCTGTATCACGTGGCACAGCTCAAATGGGGCATGGAGCCGCTTATTACTGGAAAGGTAAAACGCCAGCAGCACAGTTTTTTTCTGCCGTACCTTTTGGCCTGACTGCTCAGGAAATGAATGGCTGGCTTTATCATGGCGGTGGCATGGAGCTATGGCAGGAAACCTATGAGCCTTTTGGTTTAATACCCACCGCCGCTGGCAACACCGGTGTACAGATGGCAGGCTGGTTTAATAAAGAAATTAAATCCATAGCTGACCTTAAAGGTCTAAAAATGCGTATACCGGGTTTAGGCGGCGAAGTTTTAAAACGTGCAGGCGGCACACCCGTGAGTTTACCTGGAGGTGAAATTTTTACTTCTTTAAAAACAGGTGCTATTGATGCAACAGAGTGGGTGGGGCCTTATAATGATCTGGCTTTTGGCCTGCATAAAGCAGCAAAATTTTATTATTACCCTGGGTGGCATGAGCCTGGCACAACGCTTGAAGCCTTAATTAATAAAAAGGCACTTGAAAAACTACCTGATGATTTACAGAGCATCGTATTAAATGCCTGTAAAATAGCAAATCAGGAAATGATGACTGAATATACCACACGTAATCAGCGCGCATTAGACACATTAATAAATATACACAAGGTTAATGTACTGAAATTACCTGATGAAGTTTTATCAAAATTACAGACACTATCAGATGAAATTGTTAATGAAGTAGCTGAAACAAATAAAATAACAAAAAAAGTATTTAAGTCATTTAAAACGTATCGCGACTCTGTTAAAAAATGGACTGATATTTCTGAACTGGCCTATTTAAAATCAAGATAAACAACGACTACATTTACTTAATAAAACAAATGTAATCATATATTTGTTTCAGACAGGGTAGCAACAGGCTAAAAAGCTTAAGGCACTAATTCACAGGCTGAATCCTGACCATATGCACTGGTTACTCCCCCGGGCGGAGACAGTGTTATGTCTTCGACATCTTCAACCAGTACCGGCAATATTCCAACTAATGTTTGCCTGCCCTCTGTGCCTGCAACCTTTACCGTAGCTGTAATCTCAAAACGTGACCACAAGGCTTCTGATTTTGGATAGGTTAATGCAAAATAAGCAAAACCAGAATCATTTGTTATTACAATATTTGTACCCTGCATTAAAGTGGGTTCTAAAGCAGGGTGCGCTGTAATTGTTGAAGCATTGGTTGGTTCAAGTATGCCACTGCCGTTCACATCTTCACCCGCATCCAGAATGGCATTACTGTTTTTATCTTCTGCTACGCACTCCTTAGTTACCTGTGGAACCCAGGCATCATCGACTGCTACATAAGAACCGGTTCTATAAACGGTACTCTTTACTTTTATCGTTACAGACGTACTTGCCGCAGGGCTCCCATCTATATCTGTCACCTGTACAACATATGGGTTTTGATACTGAAGCTCATTCAGGCTAAATAAGGTATTTGTATCACCAATAACAATTCTTGCAGCATCTTCATCACTGCCACAGGCATTAATGCCTGTAACCAGTGCCATTATTATATATATTCGCTTCATTCTTTAGCCCCGTTGTATGTTATTGATAATAGCAGTAAAAAAAATATTTACTTCAATATTGCAGGAAGCCATGTCGCTAACTGGGGCCACCAGACAATCAGGCCCATCACAATTATCTGTATAAAAATAAACGGCATAACACCCTTATATATATCCATTGTTTTTATTTCAACCGGTGCCACCCCTCTTAAATAAAACAATGAAAAACCGAAAGGGGGCGTTAAAAATGAAGTTTGTAAATTAATGGCAATTAAAATACCTAACCAGACCGGATCTATGCCCATTGCCAATAATATCGGACCAACAACAGGAATAATAACAAACGTAATTTCTATAAAATCAAGAACAAAGCCCAATAAGAACATCACCAGCATCACCAGAAATAATGCACCATACGCCCCTCCTGGTAGGTCACTTAAAAAAGCCTGTATTAACTCATCGCCTTCAAAGCCTCTGAATACCAGAGAAAAAATAGAAGCACCTATTAATATCATAAACACCATACTACTAATACGTGTGGTTTCCTGTGTTACCTCACGTAAAATATTTACCGTAAAATAACCCTGCCGCCATGCCAGGGTCATTGCCCCCATTGCTCCCACGGCTGCGGCTTCTGTCGGCGTTGCCAGGCCGCCAATAATAGAACCTAATACCGCTAATATTAAAAACAGAGGCGGTAACAGATCGATTAACACCTGCTTTTTTAGCTGACTGCGATTACAAAGTTCGTCCGCCGGCAAAGCAGGCATAGTATCTGGCTTTAACCAGGCAACAATAAGCAAATAACTGATATAGAAAAATACCAGTAACAGACCAGGGATTAACGCACCGACAAATAAATCGCCTACAGAAAGCGTTTCCGGGCTAAATATACCCATATCCAGCTGTGCCTGCTGGTATGCAGAGGAAAGCACATCACCTAATAGCACCAACACAATTGAAGGCGGAATTATCTGGCCAAGGGTTCCAGAAGCACAGATAGTGCCACAGGCAATACGCGGATCATAACCCCGCTTTAACATAGTCGGCAGAGATAGTAGCCCCATAGTAACAACTGTTGCACCCACTATGCCTGTACTGGCAGCCAGTAGCATGCCTACCAGAGTAACTGAAATACCAAGGCCTCCGCGTACAGAACCAAACAACTGAGCCATGGTTTCCAGCAAATTTTCTGCTATTTTTGAACGCTCTAACATGACCCCCATAAAAACAAACAGGGGCACAGCCAATAACACCTGATTCATCATTATGCCAAATAATCGATTTGGCATAGCCTCCAGAAATGCACTGTCAAAAGCATCCATATAAGTGCCTATACCGGCAAATAACAGGGCCGTACCCGCCAGCGTAAAAGCAACAGGGTAACCACTTAATAGCAAAAAAAATACGCAGACAAACAACCAGATAGCCATGTATTCCATGATTTAAGGGGTTTCTCTGGTTTGATACCCGGCTAATGCCGGGGCTGAATACTTTGTAATCACCAGCAGGGCACGTAAAATCAAGGCAAAGCCCTGAAGCATAAGCAGGCCTGCCATAATAATGATCAAACTTTTAAGTAAATAAACGCCAGGCAAGCCACCCGCCTCACGTGACCCCTCCATAACGCTCCAGGAGTCCGCAATATAAGGCCAGCTAACCCATATTATAAAAATCATTACCGGCATTAAGATAAACAGATGGCCCATCAAATCAATCCAGGCTTTACCTGTATCATTAAGTCGGCTATAAAATATATCCACTCGAACATGTCCGTCCTGCTTTAATGTGTATGCAGCACCAAGTAGAAAAACCAGGGAATGAAAATAAGAAACCGATTCCTGTAATGCAATCCAGCCCATATCAAATACGTAACGTAAAACAACCACTGAAAAGGTCGTGATCACCATAGCTAACACCAGCCATGAGACCAGCCGGCCCACCCAGTCAATAAATTGTTCCAGTTTTATCGAAATTATGTGTAAATACTGCTGAAAAGTATAATTCATCGGCGCATTTTACACTGTTATCCCCTGTAGATAACAGCCTGTCGGTTATGAATTGAATTTCCTGTAAAATTAAGCAAACCTGAACAGGCGCACTATTGCCTTAAATAACTAAAATAATATCGAATATAATATGAATAAATTTTTATTAATTATCAGCCTGCTATCACTTTCAGCCCATGTCTTTGCCAATGATTCCGCGGCACTTGATGCAAATGGCTTCATCACTCAAAAACACGCATTAAACTGCATACAGACAAATAAGGATATGAATCTCGCCCGTCAGCAAATGCTCGCAACAGAATCTAAAAAAGCCCACCTTAAAAGCAAGATTGACTACCTCCATAACGAAGTTCAAAAACGCAGACAGCTAATAGAAAACCTCGATAGACAACATAATCAGGGTAATAACAAAAATTATAATCAACTAATAACAAAATTTGAAGACCTGAGAGAAGAACGCAAACAAGACATTGTTCTCTACGACGAGAAAAACCAGTTACATATCACCCAGCATAAAAGTGTTATTCGCCTGGAGCAGCGTTTTTCAAATACCTGTTTAGATAATATTCAAATCACACAGAAAATGCACAATGCAATATGCCTTAATGAAAACATTCGTTGGTGTAATTTATTTAAATTTTAAGTCTTTTGTATAATACCTTTAAAACCATAAGCTCTTTGTAGCTCATCAATCACAGCCATTAACTTATTGTTAAAATAAACTGCTGAGATGAGTTCTCTATACATAATTAAGCTGAGAGTATTTTTAGCTGTAAAACCAATAAGATGTTAGCATTCATTTAAATGCATCATATATACAGACACCATAACAAAAAGTAATTTATTAAATTTAAAGTTAATATATTAATGAACCCACTAAAAAAACCTTCATACTTTTTATCAATACTGCTATCTGCCCTTCTTTTAAACTGTGGAGGTGGTAGTGACAGCAATATAACGCAACGCTTAAGCAAACTTGAATCTGATATAAAACACGACCTGGACACCTATGACAGTAATGTCGATTTTACATTTTATGTTAAGTCAGAAAATGAAAATTCAATTTTACATAGCACAGGAAGCTCAAATGAATTTGTACTTTACGAATCGGCTTCAACATCAAAACTGGTAACGACTGTAATTATTTTATCCCTGGTCAATGAAGGCATTTTATCTCTTGATGATAACCCCCAGGACTATATCGCAACATGGCCAACAACGGGCAAGCTTTCTGCCATAAAGCTAAAGCACTTATTAAGCTTTACTTCTGGTTTGTCGAATGAGCCTTTATGTATAAATGCCGCCAACTTTAATTTTGCAACATGTGTGGACAATATAGTAAATGCCAACCCTGTTTCCACTATACCGGGTGAAGCATTCTATTATGCTTCAAGCCATCTTCAGGTTGCGGGCCTTATGGCCATTAACGCATCTGCAAATACATCCTGGGAATCCGTATTTTCACAGTTTCAATCAAAAACAGGTTTATTTTTAAATTCAAAATACGACCTGCCTTCTATCACCAACCCCCGATTAGCTGGTGGCATGCACTGGACTGCGAGTGACTATATGTTATTTCTGGAAGCTATCTATAAGCAGGCTATTTTGACGCCTTCTCTGATTAATCAACTCAGCTCAGACCAGATAAGTGGCGCTTTAACTGAAAACTCACCGGCTTTAAACCAACTTGGTGAGGACTGGCATTATGGCTATGGTGCCTGGATTGAATGCCCGGAAACCCCGTATAACTGCACCCAGACCAGAAGAATATCATCACCTGGTGCTTATGGTGCATACCCTTTCATTGATTTTGAGTATGGTTATTATGGTATTGTCGCCAGGCAGGGCGACCTCGGAACATTCCTCCAGGGCATCAATTTGTTCAGGGCTGTATCAGAAAATCTGGAAAACTGGGCATCAATAAAAACGGTGCTGGATGAGCCTGCCGCACCCAAAGATGCGGGACCGATTAACTGACTGATTGATTCTCCAACGTCCAGATCATAATTAAGCAACAGAGGGTTCTCATCAGGGACATCTCTTTGAGCGCCAACGGGAATAATAATGTAAGCATCCAGCGTATACACTACGGTGAAATTTCCTCCTGTGCCAAATGATGTTGCTAACGTGGTTTTCACATCGACTTGTGCAATATCTTCTTCATCCACAGCAACGGCTATATATATCAAATCAATTTGTTCAGACTGGCTAGTTGCTCCAAAAGATCCAGTATTTGTCACATCAAAAGTAGTCAAAACAAAATGTGGCCCATTGTAATACAGGGGGTGATTCAAACAGCCTCTGAGTCCTGGCTCTGCACCTTCACTGTTTTCCAACGGCAGTACGCCGGGAGGTACTATTAGTGATGCTGTGTCACCCCCCGATCCACCATCACAGGATACAGCTAACAACGAAATACATTCTCAATCATCAATCACAAAAATTCAAATTTAAAAGCTATATTGCTAAAAATTTTGTGTAAAATTAACCGCGTAAAATTAACTATTATTATCTCATGTATTTTTGGAAGAAAAAAATTATTACTGACATTATTACTGGTATCGCTGATAGTAAACATCCGTTAATTCTTACGGATCAGCAAGCGTATACAAATATTATCAATCAGCTTTTTATCGACAAAAGCAGGCACTAAATGGAAAATTTAAAATTACTGGCATTATCAGGCAGTTTACGTAAAACCTCATACAACACCGCAGCAATTACCGCGCTAAAAATATTAGCACCCGAGTATATTAAAATAACAATTGGGGAAATAGATAAGCTACCTTTATTTAACCCTGACCGTGAAGATGAAAATATACCTGCCTTAAAAACATTAAAGTCATCCCTTAATGAAGCTTCCGGCCTGATAATAGCAAGCCCAGAATATGCCCACGGTATCAGTGGCCCATTAAAAAATGCTCTCGACTGGTTAGTCAGTGGCGCTGAATTTCCATATAAACCCATAATGCTTATTAATACATCACCGAGGGCATCTCATGCACAGACCGCATTAAAAGAGGTTCTGACGACAATGTCAGGTAATATAATTAATGAATCATATGTATCCGTCACTTTATTAAGTAGTAATCTGGATTCTAGTGGTATCATTGCCAATCCGATAATAGCCAACGCCTTAAAAACAGGCCTTAATCATTTTTATGATGCAATAGAACATCAAAAGTCTGACATATAATTGCACCATCTTCACTAAGGTTATCGCCTAATAAAAACAGGGGATAAAAATTTATTTATGGATTGGAAAATATTTCTTACTATATTTATTTCAGTATTTATTGCTGAACTTGGGGATAAGACTCAACTCGCAACGATGTTGTTTGCTTCAGACAAAGAAGCCAGTAAATATATTGTTTTTTTTGCTGCTTCAGCAGCGTTAGTTGTCGCATCCGCTATTGGCGTGTTAGCAGGAAGCCTGTTTTCTGAATATATTAATGAAAAATACTTACATTACATGGCTGGAACGGGTTTTATTTTAATTGGCGCATTTACTTTGTACAGTGCTTAAAATACATAGCTAATACTTGTATTTTAACAATGCTTTAAACTATCTACATTTCATATTCTGATATGTTATTGATACTATTAACTAATTACAGCACATCTATTTAGCATTTAATAATTCTGTTTATGTAATTAAGCTATCAGACGCCTGACACCATCATTTTCTTTATAAAATTATTGTTATTTTTTTAGTCCTGATAATATTTTTCTATAAGATTTCCTTATTATAAAAGTGTAAAATAGACCTAATCGGGTCATTAGCAATAGGAGTATGGCCATGTCAAATGTAGCTTTAAAAAACTCACCTTTACCAGATGATGATCAACTAATCAGTTGTAAAACCTGCCTTGAGTCTGTGCCTTTATCCGAATCACACGTTTCTGAAGCCGAAGAGTACGTTGCTTATTTCTGCGGACTGGAATGTTATGATTTATGGGTACATCAAAAGCAGCAGGCTCAAAAGTAACAAATTAAAAATAAATTTTAACAGCTCTGCCTGTCATCCCACATTTACTCAGGGCGACAGAACAATCTGATTTATTTTATAAAGCATTTATAAATATATTTATTTCAGCATAATAATCAGCATGCATTTGTATTGTATTATGCCCAACGCCTGTATATCGGATTAATCGACTATTATCACCGGCATTCTGATATAAATTTTTCAAATTTATATCAGAAATTATTTCATCATCCACTGCTGCCAACATTAACACGGGGCTCTTAATCTGAGCTATATATTCCATCGTCGGAAACGAATGTTTCAACAAATATTTTATCGGGAAAAATCGATATTGTTGTGATGCCATATTTTCAATACTATCAAAAGGTGTTATTAAAATAAGACCCGCTATCTGTCTGTTCGCTGCAAGGTAAGTAGCAACAGATGAACCAAGACTCCGACCCATTATAATTATTTCCTGCGGTTTTAACTGGTACTTTTCTACAACCATATCATAAACTTCAAGCGCATTTTTATAAAAACTTTGCTGTGAAGGCTTGCCCGTACTTTTCCCATACCCCGGATGATTAATCGATATACTCTGATGAATATTAAACTCTTTTGCTTCAAAATTTAAATACACCACATCTTCAGCATTGCCGCCAAAATATATAATGGTTTTATTTTTAGTAGAATCAACACTTGTTTTCCATCCATGTCGTTGCTCATTATTAACGGAAAACATTATTTCATTATGGCTAACCGATTGATATATGTTCTTTATTGGTGCAGGTGGGGAAAAAATTAATTTATCCTGTAAAAAATACAAAGCAATACAGCTAAGACCATAAAAAACAATTAAAAGTATTATAATATTAATCATAAATTTCATTTTATAAGTGTAAAAGTTTATCTAATTCTTCTTTAGTAGGATGAATATCCCTGTCTTTATAAAATTTCATTATTTCATTTAATGCCTGCTCTGGTTCATCCACTACTGTAAATAACGCCAAATCTTTTCTGGTAATCATATTCTGTTGGCACAGTGTATTTTCAAACCAGTCTAATAAGGGCTGCCAGAATTGGCTGTTCATTAATATAACAGGTATTTTTGGTGTTTTTCCTGTTTGAACCAGGGTTAACATTTCTGCCATTTCATCTAATGTACCAAAACCACCAGGGCAAACTACATAAGCTGCTGCATATTTAACAAACATCACTTTACGTGTAAAAAAATGGCTAAAATGTAAACTTAACGTCTGGTATGGGTTTGGAACCTGCTCTTTTGGTAACTCAATATTCAGACCAATACTCTCCGACTTTCCTTCTGCTCCCCCCCGGTTTGCGGCTTCCATTATTCCCGGCCCACCCCCGGAGATAATTGCAAAGCCCGCATCAGATAATATTCGCGCAACTTCTCTGGCTTTTTTATAATCGCCAGAGTTTTCATTAACCCGGGCAGAACCAAATATGCTTACCGCAGGTTTGATATGGCACAGTTGCTCAAAACCATCAACAAACTCTGACATTATTTTAAATACTCGCCAGGACTCTCTATTGAGTTCCATATCTGGATCACGCTCTGGCACTGCATCTTTTTTTATCATCCGGTTTACCATCTATTTATTATTAATGTCATAATACCCGCAATTATTTTATCTGCAAAATTGATTCTCTTATGACAAAAAAAGCCCCCTTAGTTTTAGTTGATGGTTCATCTTATTTATTCAGGGCATTTCATGCTCTTCCCCCTCTGGAAAACTCAAAAGGCCAGCCCACCGGTGCTATTTACGGCGTTATAAACATGCTTAAGAAACTGGTAGATGAATATAAGCCTGAATATATGGCGGTGGTGTTTGATGCCAAAGGTAAAACATTCCGTAGTGACCTTTATAAAGAATATAAAGCGCATCGGCCACCCATGCCAGATGATCTACGTAGCCAGATTGAACCTATTCATCAGTTAGTCGATGCATTGGGTTACCCGCGCATTGTTGTATCCGGCGTTGAAGCTGATGATGTCATTGGCACTCTGGCACGTCAGGCAGAAGCAGATGGACATGATGTTTTAATTTCTACAGGCGATAAAGACCTGGCCCAGTTAGTCACTGATAAAATCACCCTGATTAATACCATGAATAACCACATCAGCACACCTGAATCCGTTATGGAAAAGTTTGGCGTTTCAACCAATCAAATTATTGACTACCTGGCACTAATAGGCGATACCGCAGATAACATACCAGGCATTAATAAGGTAGGGCCTAAAACGGCGGTTAAATGGTTAACTCAATATAAATCCGTGGACAATATTATTGCCTGTGCCGATGAGTTTAAAGGCAAAGTAGGGGACTACCTACGTGAAGGCCTTGAACAACTCCCTTTGTCTTATCAGCTTGCAACCATTATCTGTGATGTAGAGCTGGATAAAGCCCCTAAAAATTTACAACTGCAACCGGCAAATACTGAGAACCTCAGGGCACTCTATTCCGAATTTGAACTAAAAAGCTGGCTAACTGAATTAGGAGGCGAATCGACAGGCGGCGTTACAGCACTGAAAGCCGATATAGAGACTGACTATCAGACGGTATTAACACAAAAAGAATTTAATCTCTGGCTCAGCCAACTTAAAAAAGCTGAGATATTTGCATTTGATACAGAAACCACCAGCCTTAATTATATGCAGGCAAAAATCGTAGGGGTATCATTTTCAGTTGAGCCAGGCAAAGCTGCCTATGTTCCTTTTGATCATGATTATGAAGATGCTCCACAGCAATTAACTGAAGAGATTGTGCTTGGCGGCCTGAAAGCACTACTAGAAGACCCGAATACGGCTAAATTAGGCCAGAACCTTAAATATGATGCTCATGTATTACAGAACCATGGCATACAGATGCAGGGTATTCATGATGATACTTTGCTGGAATCATTTGTTCTGGATTCTACCAAACGCCATGATATGGACAGTATGGCCAGCCGCTTTTTAAATCACAATACCATTCATTTTGAAGATATCGCAGGCAAGGGGGTTAAGCAGCTCACTTTTAATCAGGTAGAGCTGGATAAAGCCGGACCCTATGCAGCGGAAGATGCAGATATTACCCTGCGCCTGCATCAGTGTATCCACGCCCAGCTAGAAGAAACACCTAGCCTGCTCAAGGTTTACAATGAAATAGAACTGCCTTTGATGCCTATTATTCAACATATTGAACGTAATGGCGTAAAAATAGATGCCGATATGCTGATCAAACAAAGCCAGCAACTAACAACGCGCATGGCAGAAATTGAGCAGCAGGCTTATGACGTTGCAGGTGAGGAATTTAACCTGGCATCACCTAAGCAAATTCAGACTATTTTCTTTGAAAAAATGGAATTACCTGTCATTCGTAAAACGCCTAAAGGCCAACCCTCTACTGCTGAAGATGTTTTACAGGAGCTAGCTGAGGAATATGAATTACCCCGCCTTATACTGGAGCACCGCGGCTTAAGTAAACTTAAATCAACCTACACAGATAAACTACCCAAACTGATTGATGATAATACGGGCCGGGTACACACAAGCTATCATCAGACCGGTGCAGCCACCGGGCGTATGTCATCCAGTGACCCTAATTTACAGAATATTCCAATTCGTTCAGAAGAGGGTCGACGCATTCGTAAGGCATTTGTAGCTGATGAAGGTAACTGTATTTTAGCAGCCGATTATTCTCAGATTGAATTACGCATAATGGCCCACCTGTCCGGCGACAAAAGTCTGCTAAAGGCATTTAAAGAGGGCAAGGATATTCACCGTGCTACTGCCGCTGAAGTATTTGCTGTAACACTGGAAGAAGTGGAGACAGAACAACGACGTGCAGCCAAGGCTATTAATTTCGGCCTCATTTATGGCATGTCTGCATTTGGTCTGGCTAAACAGCTAAATGTAACCCGCTACCAGGCACAGGATTACATTGACCTTTACTTCGAACGCTACCCAGGCGTAAAAAAATATATGGATAATACTCGAGAGGCCGCTCATGACACAGGTTATGTGGAAACCCTGTTTGGCCGACGCCTGTATTTACCAGAAATAAATGCTCGTAATGGTATGCGCCGACAATATGCTGAACGCACAGCTATCAATGCACCTATGCAGGGAACTGCTGCAGATATCATTAAATGCGCCATGATAAATGTATACCGTCGATTACAAAAATCAGACATATCAGCACTTATGATTATGCAGGTACACGATGAACTGGTATTTGAAGTTGCCAAAAATCAGGCGGATGCCTTAAGCCAGTTATTACATGAAGAAATGGAAAGTGCCGCTGATCTGAATGTTCCTCTGGTCGTTGATATCGGTACAGGCATAAACTGGGATGAGGCACATTAAACTGATATCAAAAACTATTAATAATAACAATTATATAGGGAGCTTTGTTTAGGGCAGGCTTAAGATTTATAAAAAAACACCCTGAATTCAGGGTGTTTTTTACTCAAAAATAACTCACCACTCGTCGTCTTCATTTTGACAAGTACCTGAATTGAACTTTACTTATTAACAGGAAGTTACATAAATTCAAGAATTGCGCTAAAGCCCAGCGCAAGCTCGCTTGCCTCCCTTAAGCGAGCGAAGTTGAGGCTAGCCTCCCCAAGCCGGCCTCTATGTTACCCCTGACCACTTCCCTGGTGGCCAGGGTTTTTTTATTCATAAGTATTCAATTCACCCAGAAATTTAATCACTACCACAGTCACTTCAATACACGCCCCCTGTAAATCTCATGTTCTTATAATGTAATCTTGTTTAATCAAGCTCAAGCCATTCATTTAGCACTTTCTGTAAATCATCTATACCGGTTTTCTTTAATGCTGAAAACATTTGCACCGTTGCCTTAAAACCCTCATCTTTTAATATTTTTCTAACACTTAAAAGCTGTTTACTTGCTGCCCCCTTTTTAAGTTTATCTGCTTTGGTTAACAAAACATGCACAGGGGTTCCCATCTGATCACACCAGTCCAGCATTTGCATATCATAATCTTTTAATGGATGACGAATGTCCATAATAACCACTAATCCGCGAAGCTGTTTTCTTTCACCTAAATATGACTCCATTAACTTTTGCCATTCTCGACGTATTTTTTCCGGTACTTTGGCATAACCATAACCAGGTAAATCCACCAGACAACGCACATCATCAATGGGGAAAAAATTTATTAGCTGGGTACGCCCCGGCGTTTTACTGGTGCGCGCCAATGACTTTTGATCACATAAGGTATTGATAGCACTGGATTTTCCTGCATTAGATCGCCCTGCAAAGCCGACTTCCAGCATTTCATGGCCAGGAAACTCACTGGCCCTGCTTGCACTGATAAAATAGGACGCATTACGATAATTACTAACCATAGCTAACTCTTTAATCTTAAATTCTGGCGAATATTACCAATGTTATGGGAATACGGCGAATTTTCCATGCCCCTTATGGGTAAATAGTTTGAGGAAAATAACCTGCCAAAATTGATGAAATAGCCGATCTAGTGTAATATTGCGCCACTTTTTGCTCGTGACCTGTTTAGGCAAATCAACGGCAACACATATTTATTTAACGTTAACTTAAAAGACGTATACCCGTTTGGAGAATACAAACAATGAATTTTAAATCTCTGCTTGCAATATTTAGCCTGACAGTCGGCCTGAATGCCTCTGTACTAGCGGCTGACATTAAAGCCGGTGAAGAAACTGCAGGTGCAATCTGTGCAGGTTGTCATATGCCTGACGGTAACAGTGTCGTTGATATGTTTCCTAAACTGGCAGGTCAGCACGCTCAATACATCACCAAACAGCTTAAAGACTATAAAAGCGGTGCTCGCACAGACGATACAATGACCGGAATGGCTGCAACCCTTGCAACCGACGAAGATATTGCCAATGTAGCCGCATTTTTTGCCAGCAAAGCAGGCACAGTAGCAACAGCCGATAACACTAAGGTTGCACTAGGTCAGGCAATTTATCGTGGTGGTAATATAACATCACATGTACCTGCATGCATGGGCTGTCACGGTATAAACGGTTCCGGTAACCCTGCAGCTAAATTTCCAGCACTCGCCGGTCAGCATGCAACTTACACCATTAGCCAGTTAAATGCTTTCCGTGATAGTAAGCGTACTAACGACAGTAATAAGATGATGCATAATGTAGCAAATAAAATGACGGCTACTGAAATAGAAGCTGTAGCTAACTATATTGCTCAAATGAAATAGGCTTCTCTTAATTGTAAATATTAGAAAGGGCTGCATTAGCAGCCTTTTTTATGTCTGCAATTAATCTATAAGCTATGGCATAATTTGCAAAAGTATGACGTTTTCTAACCTGATAATTAGAGATCAGTTAAAAATATACTTTGAAATATAAATCTGTAGTGTCTATAAACACCTTACGCTATACAATATGTTATTACTGAATTTTACCGGCCTATGCCTGTCATACACAAAATTATACAAAAAATATTACTGGGGAAAGTAATGCACTTCATCAAAAAAATCAGTTTGTTTAGCCTGCTCTTGCTACTACCTGTGCTTACACAGGCGCAAAACTATGAAGAGGGTAAATCTTATTCAAAACTGGCTAAAACGGTTACCACGCAAACAGGAGACAAAATCGAGGTACTGGAATTTTTCTGGTATGGCTGCCCTCACTGCTTTAGTTTTGAACCAACATTAAAAAAATGGAGAAAAAACCTGCCTGAAAATGTTGTATTTACACGCGTTGCTGCACCTTTAAACCCTCGCTGGATGGTCCATACAAAAGCTTATTATACTTTACAAATTATGGGTGAAGCTGAAAAACACCATGAAAGTATTTTTGCTGCAATGCATATTAAAAAGCAAAAACTCGGAAATAAAACGGATATTGCAGACTTTCTTGCTACTCAAGGCGTGAATAAAGAAACATTCCTTTCAACCTTCGACTCATTTGCTGTCGAAATGCGTGCCAAACAGGCTATGCAATTAGGTCAGCAATATAAGGTAAACGGAGTACCCATGCTGGGTGTTAACGGCAAATACACTGTATCGGGCTCACAGGCTGGAAGTTATACTGGTATGACCAGTGTTTCAGAACACCTGATTAAGCTGGAATCAAAATAATATCTTTCAAGGTTAAACTTGTTTAGTCCCATTTTGAAGACTATATTTATAGGGAGCCATATGGCTCCCTTTTTTATTACTGAATAGATTAACCTTACCCTGGGCACTCGATTATGGAACCAGCAAAATGGAACTAGAGCAGTGGAAACAGAAATATTATGACCAACTTGATAACCTGGAAAAAAGGGAGCAGGACTGGGAAAAGCTTGAGACAACCTTAAAACGAACAATTGGCCGCCTTAGCCTTGCCGCAGAAGGCCAGAATGCTGCACTTGATCGCCATATTAATAACTTGCGTAGCAGTATTAAAAATAACATTAATCAACAGCATCTTGAATCTGTAGTTGATGATATCTCTCGTGTACTTTCCAAATTAGAAGACAAACAGAGTGGCCCAAAACGTGAATCAATTAATACACTGGAAATTTTAATAGAAAAACTATCATTACCTGATAATGCAAATAAATCACGTAAAAAATTACTCAAAAAATTAGCTAAATCAGATGATACCAGTCGCGATGATCTATTAAAGGAATCAGTCAATTTTTTACTATCTGTAATTAAAACAGAAAAAACAGACACTAATAAACCGGGCATAATCGACCGCCTATTTAATGCTAATAACCCTGCACCAGAAACTCAACAAGCTACCATACAAAGTTCACTTTCTAGCTCAGATGAACAGCAGCTTACTCTTTATAAGAACTGCCTGATTGAATTATTAAATAAACTGGATAACCCTGACTCTCCCAATGGAAAACTAAGCGCCTTAAAAATTAATGCTCGTGATGCAAAACAAAAAATTGAACTGGATAAACTTTCAGACCAGCTATCTAATATTTTACACGAACAAACAAAAAATATTGACTCATCAATAGAAGAAACACCTGAGTCAACTAAACAGGAAGATATTGACCCTACATTACAGCCATCAATTCAGGAATTATTAATCCGTTTATTAGAACAACTCATTGTGCCTGCTGATCTTCATGATGAAGCAGAAGACATGAAACATCGACTAGAACAGGAAACCAAACCAGACAACTGGAAAAAACTATTAAAAGATGTAGCTTTACTCATCAATTCCATTCGTAGCCGCATGCAAAAAGAAAAACATGAGTTTGAAAATTTTTTACAGCAAGTCACGGACCGACTGAAAGCTATGGATAATTTTTTACAAAATGAAACAAGCAGTTTGAAACAGGCTGAAACACAGGGTAAAGATTTTGATGAAAGTGTCGATCTAAATGTTGAAGAGATACGCAAAGACATTAATCAGGCTACTGAACTTTCCAGCCTTAAGGAAAATGTAAATACCAAACTGGATGTTATATCTGGCCATATCAAATTTTATCGAGAATCTGAAATTGAACGTTCTCAAAAATCTCAAAAAGAAATTGATTCCATGCATTCTAAAATGCTTGCTTTAGAGGATGAAGCAAATCAGTTAAAAAAAGTAGTGATAGAAAAAAATAAGCAAGCTATGTTTGATGCGCTTACTGGTATACCAAACAGATTATCATATGAAAAAAAATCTGCCGAAGAAATTGCTCGCTGGAAACGCTTTTCAAATCCTTTAAGTCTGGCAATCTGGGATATCGACTTATTCAAAAAGGTTAATGATACATATGGGCACAAAGCAGGAGACAAAGTATTAAAAACAGTCGCTCAGTTGCTTATTAAAAGCATACGAGAAACAGATTTTTTAGCCCGCTATGGAGGCGAAGAATTCGTTATGCTTCTTCCCGGTACGAAACAGGAAGAAACACTTCGTCTTGTTAATAAGCTTCGTCAAAAAATTGAAACCTGTGGCTTTCACTATCATGGTGAATCAGTCAATATTACTATTTCATGTGGTGTTAGTAGTTTTAATGAAAATGATAACCTCAACCAGGTCTTTGAACGTGCTGACAAAGCACTGTATAAGGCAAAAGAGAATGGCCGCAATCAGTGCGTTGTTTCTTCCTGTTTATCCGATTAACCTGAGTATTATTGTATATTCCATCAGTTAGAAACAGGATAAACCCAAACCCAAATTTCATCATGCTGCTTATCCAGCCAAATTTTTCTAACATGTGCCTTAACCGTCGTTTTATTTACCGTTTGTAATACTTCCTTATCAGAGCGAACATAAGCCTTATCATTAATAATTTTTTCCTTAATAGTCTGAATACTACTCACTTCAACCCCATAACGCGCTGCCAGGCGCTCTCTAGCCCGTGAAATTGCAAGCTCTTCCTGATAATGTCTGCCTTTTACATGTGTTTTACATGAGCCCACCGCACCATCCCCGGGATCTGTAAGCCATTCTGGTTTTTTTTGCACCTTTTCCTGATTACAGGCAAAAAGTAAAAAAAATGTGAATATATAAACCAGCAATTGTTTTATTTGCATATTTACCTCTATAGTTATGCTTTTTTAATATTTTACCTATATGGCAGCTTATTTAGCCATTTTATACGGCTTTAACTAGTTACTCCTGTTAGTTTTATACCCAACAACGATAGTACAGAGGTACTGTTAATTCAGTACTAATTAACATTTTTTATATTTAAAGTCATTTAATCCAAAAAATAGCTTCAATCTGCCCGTTTTTCCTACATAATATCAGGTTAAATAATATTGCTTAATACGCTTTTCTCGGCTATGTTTACGTAACTATAAAATACGTATAGCTATAACGAGTTAATATAATTAATGGAGAAACTAGAATGAATAAGGCAGGTTACCTAATTGCAGGTGTCGCACTATCCGCTTTACTAACGGGTTGCGGAGAAGAGAAAAAACAGGATGTTGTAGATTGTGTATTCCCAGATGCACCTGGCACTGCTGCACCTGGCTGGGTATGTGATGAGCCTGTAGAAGGTGTCGAAGTTTCTGCCGTTGGCTCAGCACAGAAATCAGGTGCGGGACACGACTTCATGAAACAAATGGCTTCAACTTCTGCTCGTGTACAGTTAGCTCAAAATATGCAGGTTCAGGTTCGTAACATGGTTAAGCAATATATAGAAACCACTGGTGCGGCTGATTCAGAAACTGTTGATAAAGTGATGACATCTGTAACCAAGCAAATTACCAATGAAACACTAATCGGTACAAAAATTTATAAAACCCGTACAAGCCCAACCGGTAGCCTGTATGTACTTGTTGGAATGGATGATGCCAGTGTTGAAAAAGCTGCTAAAAATGCAGTTAAAACTAGCATGAAAAATGAACGTGCCTTATGGCAACAATTCAAAGCTCAAAAAAGTCAGGATGAATTAGCTGCTGAAATTTCAAAAATGGAAGGCAACTAATAAATCCATAAAGCAGGGACGACTTAAGTTAAACGCCTCACAGGGAAGTGTGAAGGCGACTTTTTATAAATTTATCAAATACTTAAGGGACTAACCATGTATAAACGGTTCATTCTGCTCGTCAGCATACTGACTTTATCTACTCTCTCTATTATCAGTATTGCCAGCAATCGTGCGGAATTTGAACAATGGATGAAACAGGAAACAAGCCATTTTCAGGAATACCGGGATAAACGTGATAAAGAATTTACTGGTTTCCTAAAAAATCAGTGGAAAGAAATGCAGACATTTCAGGGTATGGTAAGGGATAAAACCCCTAAACCTGCTCGCATACCCAGGGCACCAAAAAAACCCTTTACTGAAGTAGAACCAGTAAAACCTGTTACACCGACACCTATAGACAAAACACCTGTAAAAATAATACCTCCTACAACGCCAGAACCTGTCATTATCAGTGTTCCTACCATTAAGCCTGTACCAACACCTGTAAAAATTATTCCTGCGCCCTTAGTTAAAAAAATAAAAGGAAGTAAAATACACCTGACATTTTATGGGCAAGCTCTGGATTTTTATTACGACCCTAAACTTAAAGTGAGCTTACAACGACCCATCAATGCAAAAGCAATGAGTCGTATCTGGTCTGAAATGAGCAAAGCAGATTATGAAGGATTATTAAAACAAATTAATGCCCAACGCAAACCACTAATATTAAACGACTGGGGCTTTGCATTACTCACTAATGCCATTGCCCAAAAAGTTCACCCTGGCAGTAAAAATGATCAATCGGTTTTTACCTGGTATCTAATGACAAAAGCAGGTTATCAGGCACGAATTGCCTATGACCAGAATTATGTATATTTATTAATGCCATCACGTCAGCAATTATTTGCAGCACCCTATTTTACCTTTGATAAAATTCGTTATTACGCCCTCAGTTTTGATGGCATAAAACAAAAACCCGGAAAAATATTTACTTATGATGGTCATTACCCAGGCGCTCAAAAACGCCTTGATATGAGCTTAAGTCATGCTTTTAATACGGGTCGTAAGCAACAGGATCGCTTCCTTAATTTTACATACAAGGGTAAAACACACCGAATTAATGTAGGCTACGATAAAGAGACCATAGCTTATCTGAAAACATATCCTCAAATGGATATCACTCTTTATTTCAATTCTGAACTTAATCAGGCTACAGCAAATCCATTATTAAAACAGCTAAAACCATTAGTTGAAGGTAAGTCTGAAGAAGAGGCTGTAAACCTGATTTTACGATT
This sequence comes from Gammaproteobacteria bacterium, assembly GCA_016744065.1. Lineage (GTDB taxonomy): Bacteria > Pseudomonadota > Gammaproteobacteria > SZUA-229 > SZUA-229 > SZUA-229. Next base: position 3,044 of record JADGFA010000031.1, on the reverse strand, counting down.
TGTTCAAACCGCATTTAAGTATAAAACAGATGAACAACAATTCGGGATTGAAAACTATCTATTTCCTGAAGAAACGCTGCATTATCCTTATTCAGACTGTGAAGATCGCTCCGTATTCTTTGCATGGATAATTCATCATTTATTAGGCTTACAGGTTGTTGGCCTGGATTACCCTGGGCATATTTCTGCAGCTGTTTATTTTAATAAAAATGTAAATGGGGATTCTGTAAATTTTAATGGCAAGCGTTTTGTTATTACTGATCCAACTTATATTAATGCTAATGCAGGGATGGCTATGCCGGCATACAAAAATACGAAACCCGGGGTTATTAGAGTTTTAAATTAAATTTTTGTGGTGTTGCTAGCGCGGCAACACCACAAAAATCAAATAAAAGACAAACTCAAAGCCGGAATATAAGTAATCAGTAACAAAACAATCAACAAAACCAGCATAAATGGCAAACAAGCCTTATAAACATCTGCGATAGGTTTCTTAAATCGATAGCTGGATATAAACAAATTTATACCCACCGGTGGTGTCAAATAACCAATTTGCATATTAGCCAGAAAAATAATACCAAGATGAACCGGGTGTATTCCAAAACTAATTGCTACTGGCAATATCAACGGCACAATAATTACCAGTGCAGAAAAAATATCCAGAATAGCCCCTACAAACAATAAAAATATATTTAATAAAATTAAAAAACCAATCTTACTATCAACATTTTCCTGTATCACAGAAAACAGTTTTGCAGGTACTTCTGCATCTATAAAAACATTTGTTAGTGCAAGTGAAACAGCCAATATTAAAAGAATACTACCCACCATTGCCATAGATTCACGTACTACTCCTAAAAGCCGGGTATAAGATACTTCTTTATAAATAAGTGTTTCAATTATTAATATATATATCGCCACCAAAGCTGCTGCTTCAGAAATAGCAAAATAACCAGAATAAATACCTATAACAAGTAATACAGGCATCGGCAACTCCCAACGCATAGCCCATATTGCTTTTAAAAATTTCTCTTTTTCAAAATTTACTGTTTCTATTTTAAACTGTCTATTTTTATAAATAGCATACATTGATAATGCAATAATCATTACTGCTGCTGGTAGTAAACCCGCAATAAATAAATCATTAATTGAAAAATGCACGTCCAGATCCATTTGTTGTGCAATTATGCCGTATATAATTAAGGGCAAAGAGGGTGCCAATAACAAGCCCAAACTACCAGATGAAGTTACCATTCCCAGACTGTATTTTTCTGAATAGCCCGCTTTAATAAAAGCAGGGTAGAAGAGTGCGCCTAATGCAACAATTGTTACACCAGATGCCCCAGTAAACGCGGTAAATAATGCACTAAAAATAAATGCAAATATAACCAGGCCTCCTGGCATCCAACCAACCATCGATTGAATCAGATTTAACATTCTTTGTGATGTATTACTCTCACTTAATAAATATCCGGTGAAAGTAAACAGGGGAAGAGCCATTAATAAAGGTGTTTCTGCTATACGATACAGCTCAATGCCTATCACCATTAAGTCAATATCAGACGAATAAAAACCATATAAAGCACCTGCCGCTATAACCGAAAACAGGGGAGCTCCTAATAATGCAAGCATGACTAAAACCAGCACAACTAATAGCGTCATCATAGTTTATTTTTATTCAGAATTTGAACTAAATATTTAATCCCCAGTACTGCAAAACTAAAAGGAATAACAGATTCAGTTAGCCAGGCCGGTACATTTTCAAATACTATTGTTGAATCCTGATATTCAAGATTAACAAATAATAAGCTGTAATAGCTTATTATTAAACATATTAAAGCTGCAAAAAAAAAGGTTATTTTTTTCACAAAAAATTTAAACTTATCTGGTACAAATTGAGATATAATATCAATACTAATTTGCTTTCCACTTCTACTTGCTAGAATAGCACCAGCAAGCCCTAACCAGAGCACTAATATTCGTAACAGACTATCGCCCCAAATAATCCCACTATCAAAAAAATTACGTAATATTATTTGTACAAGGGAAAAAATAAGAATACCTGACAAAAGAAAATAAACTATAAAATTTTCAATTTTATATATCCATGTAATAATTTTATTATAAATTATAGTGCTGCACCTAATGTCTTTTTCTGCTTTCTGAACTCTACTAATAGTTTAGTTATTTGCTTATAAACATCTTTTGACATAATACCTTTAGATTTTATTGATTCCCTGGCAATTTTACCTTTTCTGTACCATGCATTTAATTCTTCACTATCTGGTGATAGGACTTTAATTCCCTGGTTCGCCAAAGCACTAAATGCAGAAACATTATCTTTACGATTTTGTATATCAATTTGTTTAAATATTTTTTGCATAATACTACTAACCACTTTTTGATCATCCTTAGTTATTTTATTAAATTCCTTCTTATCTATAAGCAGAGTTGCATACACATAAGTTAATGGTATATCTGTTATATATTTAATTTGTGTATGCCATTGTAAGGCTATTGCAGCAATGGGTGATATTGCAACAGTATCAATCAAGTGAGTCTGTAACCCTGCTAAAACATCACCAATATTTAATGGAATTGGTGTTAAACCAAATGCTTTTAATGTTAATTCGGCCTGTTTATTATTTGTCGGTGTCCATATTTTATGCTGTATTAAATCTTCTATCTTTTTTATTGGGCTTGTCGACATAGCATATGCAAAGCCACCTTCCGATAAACCAAAGCTTATCATGCCTCCTTTTTCAAGACCTTTTATTATTTTTTTATCAATCGCTTTACGAACATAATCCACTTCATCAAAAGTATTAAATAACATAGGCAAAGAATATATCTGACTATCTGGATAGAAACTTGCTAATGTGCCATTTGAAACAGCGGCACCCTGTAGTTGATGTATACGAATTTTTTTTAAAGCGACTTCTTCCGAACCCATAACACCACCCGGATAAAATTTAAATTTTACTCGACCATTTGTTACTTTCTTTACTTCTTTTGCACCCATACGCATCTGCTTCATCCAGAAC
>JADGFA010000078.1 GCA_016744065.1 Gammaproteobacteria bacterium | reverse complement strand
CAACAAGAGGTCATAGTTACAATAATTATTTGTCGCCGAATGCAGCAGAAAAACTAATATTAACCTATTGATGTGTACAGTTTTACTTGACCACTACAGGTGTAGATAAAGTAAAGGGATTTAAAGATGTTTTTTTTGGTGGCATGTCTCTGGCGGAATTGAGTGGCCTTCTTGAGGCTTATGGCGTATTTACTAAAGTGTATTACGCATCAGATATGAACGTAGACGATTTTCGTCGCATTATTAAGCGAAATTTGTCCAGTTCGGAGGATTTTTTATTGATTAATTATCTGAGATCTGTTCTTGGGCAGGAAAAAGTAGGCCATATTTCACCTATTGGTGCATATGATCAGGAGAAAGATGAGGTTCTTGTTATGGATGTTACAGCTTATCATTATCCCCATGTATGGGTAAAAACAAATGATTTGTTTAATGCAATGGATACTATGGATAGCCAACATTCTCGTGGCCTGATTGAGGTGAACTGATCTTAATGAAGTGTTTTTTATAAATCTATCCTTTGCTTTAAAAGTAACTATACTCCTGAATATATTCTAAATACTCAGGATCGATACTGTGGAACCCATTACAGATATTCATCAGAAGGCACTTTCTATCAATCTGGATAAGGGACAGTATGGCACTATTGCCGAGATTGGTGCAGGACAGGAAACTGCGCGATGGTTTTTTCGAGTAGGTGGTGCAGCCGGCACAATAGCGAAAGCGATTTCAGCTTATGATATGCAGTTTAGTGACTCTATTTATGGTGAGTCTCCCCGTTATGTTAGTCGTGATCGACTTAACTCAATGCTCGATCTTGAATACCGACTTATTATTGAGCGCCTGGGGAGAAAAAAAGGTAATGAAAGTACCTTTTTCTCTTTTGCGAATACAGTCGCTTCACGTAGTTTTTCCAGAGATGTTGATGGGCAGGGCTGGATGGGGGTGAAATTTCAGAGTTCCCCCTGTAGCGAGCCTTCACAAATTGACTTGCATGTTCACCTTCAGGGTAAGAAAAGCATTCAGGATCAGGAGACGCTTGGAATACTTGGCGTTAATCTTATTTATGCGGCACTGCATTTTCATGCTGATCCCCAGTATTTACTTAAATCCTTAATGGATGATTTATCTTTTGAGTTACTTGAAGTTGATATGATTGACTTTTCAGGCCCTGCATTTGAAAAAGTAGATAATCGATTAATGGCGTTAAGACTGGTTGAGCTGGGGATGACACCAGGTGCCATGTTCAATTCAAAGGGTGAAATTGTTCTTCCGGATGATGTATTGTATAAAAAAGCAGTATTGATTGAACGTAGTCGTTTTAATCCACCCACCTTGCTTAATATAGATATGCTCGATTGTGCACAAAAAATGTTTTTAGATGATCATGAGGTATCGACTGATGAGTTAATGGTTATTTCTGAAATGACGGTACATAACTTAAAAGATGGTGCAGATGTAGATGTTGAAAACTTCTTACAGCGTGCGGATATACTCTGTGCACTGGGTAAAAATGTTTTGATATCTAATATGGGTGAATATTACAAACTGGCTGATTATTTATTTCGATGCACTAAAAGGCCTATGGCTATTGCACTTGGTATTCCAACATTAAAAGATATTTTTTGTGAAAAATATTATGAAAACTTATCAGGTGGGATTTTAGAAGCTTTTGGTCGTTTGTTTAAATATGAGTTAAAGCTTTATGTATCACCCTGTTGTGATGAGAATGATATAAATAAATTTATCACTACGGATGATTTTTCACCCGAAGAAAACTTAAAGCATTTATATCATTATCTAGTTGATAATGGTTTTATTGTACCTCTTAATACTATTAATAAAGATTATTTATGTATACATTCGCATAATGTTCTTGATGAAATTAAAAGTGGCCGCAGTGGCTGGGAGGATAAAGTACCGGATAAAGTAAAAGAAGTGATTAAAAATAAAAAGCTGTATAATGTCAATTTATGATATTAAATATTATATCAGGATAAAGAAAAGTTAATTATATTTCGATTTTACCCTGGTTTTTGATAATTACCAGATTAAAGTCATCGATAAGCTGGATTTGTTGTTTCTACTCTGTACAAGTTAATTTATTAAATTAGTTGTTTTTTGGTGCATGCTAAAAAATTAGTACATTACATGGTATTTAATATGTATATAGTTTGATCAGGCGTATAATTCAGGTGATTTTTAAGACTTATTGAGAGCTATAAAATGTGTTTGTCCGTAGGGATTGTTATAAAGTACCTGCGTAGTCGGTAGTGGCTATATGGTGTGTTGTTTTCTTTTATGTGGTAGATGGCTGGGTTCCTGATTTTATATTGAATAAATCGATTTGTGCAGGCTTTGGGGACAAAAAATATGAGTGGTTGGGGGTGCCCACATGAGGTGCAAGGTAAGTGCCAGAGAGTGGAAAATAAAAAATGTGACCCCGGTATGAAGGGGTGTATTCTTTCAGGGCGTTTTATTTTTAGTGATAGAGATAAAAATACAAATGCTGCTAAAAATAAAAAACTCATTAAATAGATATTTTAATATACATGCGACCGGTTAAAAATATAATTCCTGTACTTCTCCTGATTATTTTTGCCTTCTATGGCTATAATAGCTTCTTTCAGATACCTGAAGCTATTTTAACCGGAACTGTTTTTTTACCTGTTATGCTGGCTATATTGGCACTTGGCTTTACTGTTCATTTTAATAGGAGCCAGGTATTTTTTTATGTGTTGCTGATCATTGTTGCAAATATATTTCATGGTTTACATCTGGCCGAAACTAATCTGAGTTATGGTCTGTTATCAGGCTTTCTTCCCTTATTATTATTAGGTTTAACCATTTTGCCAGAGCGTGGAATCGTCAGTGTAAGGGCTATTCCTGCATATAGCGTATTATTGCTGGCACTTCTATTTTCAATGTTTATGACAATGACTACGCCTGTCTGGATATTACAGTTTGTTTTAACTGATTGGCTGCCGCCACATTACTTTGACTGGACAGAGCAGTCTCAAACCGTTGTGATGATTTCGGTTTTTGTTTTTATTTATATGCTAATACTTTATTTTCTTAAGCCTACATCTCAGATGGCGACAGGACTGGGTGTGCTAGTTATGTTGATAGCTCAGTTACATTTTGGAAGTAAAGCGGATAGCTTAAATGTATTTAGTGTCATTGCTTTAATTATGTGTATTTACACAGTGGTTCAGGAATCCTGGCGTATGGCTTACCTGGATGAGCTGACTGAATTACCCACAAGGCGAGCTTTACGTGAGAAGTTTCAGACTCTGGGAGGGGTATATACGGTTGCTATGCTGGATGTAGATCATTTTAAGAAATTTAATGATACCTATGGGCATGACACTGGCGATGCAGTGTTGCGTATGATTGCAACGAAAATGAATAGTGTGGGTGGTGGAGGTGCATCATACCGCTATGGTGGAGAGGAGTTTGCAATCGTATTTAATGGCAAAGATAGTGGGGCTGCTAATAAACACTTAGAGGCTTTACGTGAAAAAATAGCCACTACAGAATTTGTGGTTAATCGGGTAAGTAGAAGAAAAAATGATAGAAATATTGCAAAACCAGTTGAAAATAAATCAGTAAAAGTAACGGTATCCATTGGTGTTGCTGATTCATCAGGGCGCAGGGCTGATTACATTGTATCGCCCTGGGATTTATTAAAACTGGCAGATAAAGCATTATATCGAGCAAAGAAAAAAGGCCGTAATTGTGTTTGTGGATGAGTTTATTTTAAAGAAAAAAATCAGTTTTTTTGCAGGTTTATTTAATATGAGTAATCTTTTATTAGTATTCTATTGACTTAAAACAAACTGAAAATATTGATCTCATCGATAAAAAAGATTATTGTTCCCCTCGATTATAAATATAAGCGATAATAATGTTTAGATATAAAGAAGACAGGTGGCCAGTAACAATTATTCTGGCTTTTTCAATGCTTGATTTTATTGCTTTTTTCTTTCTTCAAAATATATGGCTTCTTATTATTTATCCCATTGTTTTTTTTATAGTCAAAATAAATATATCGGCCTGGAATCACCATCATCAACATACACTGACATTCAGAAGTAGTAAGCTGAACCGTGTGCTTGAGTTTTTCTATGCCCTGCATACCGGGGTCACGACTAATATGTGGCGTCTTCATCATAATATAGGCCACCATATTAATTTTTTAAATCAGAGTAAAGATGAAAGTGCCTGGAAAAGAAGTGATGGTTCGCTTATGGGGCATCTTGAATACTCTTTTAATGTTTTTTATACAGCACATTATCGAGCTTTTAAAGTAGGTAAGCGATTTCCAAAAATACAGAGAAGTTATGTGTTTTTTACATTATTAACATTTTTAATAGTAGGCCTGTTAGTTTGGTATAAACCAGTGCAAGGGTTATGTATATTTGTAATACCTATGATTTTAAGCCTGTTTTTTACCTGTTGGGTAACCTATGGGCATCATGCAGGTTTAGATACGTCAAATGAGTTTGAAGCATCTTATAATAATGAAGGAAAATGGTTTAATATTATTACAGGAAACCTGGGATTTCATACTGCTCATCACCATAAACCAGGACTTCACTGGTCAAAGTTACCCGCTTTACATGAAACGATAAAGGATAAAATTCCCGAAAAATGTTATGTGAACGTACTGGTTGAAGGTGTGCCAGCGGTTAATGCCATATAAAGCTAAGTGTTTAATATGTTTATTATGACCGAGTGTTAAGTTTATATTTATAGAAAAGGGATAAAGATTATTGTTTAACGTATTGTTTCTTCCGAATTTGTTGTGCAAATATATCAATGTTATCTGTAGGTAGTTCGCAACTGCCCAGTGTGCAGACATAAGCCGTTGTTTTTCCTCTAATTGCAATTTTCCCATTGGCTATACTGATTGTTTTAGCCTGATTCTTTAAATCATTTCCTTCGCTGATAACAGATACTATCCGATTAGGTATGAAATGATTTGAAAATTCAGTTATAAATTTTTTGCTTTCCATTTTTTCTTTTTCAGGGGTAATGATGATTATTTCCTTTGCATTATCGTAATAAAAATCAATAGCTAGTAACATTTTTGACAATGCGACAGGGTTTTTAATTAATATGGATGAGAATGATTTCATCGTTTTTACAGCGCGCTTTTTGTAGCTAGCGTTTGCCGTGAATTCGCCTAATCGAAGCAGGTTTAAAGCATGAGCGGAGTTCCCGGTAGGCTCTGCGCCGTCATAGTTGGGCTTTTCCCTGACAATCAATTTTTCATGATCATTACTGGTCATATAAAAGCCACCATTGTGTGGGTCTTCGTAGTGCTTTATAAGTATTTTATCCAGTTCGATGGCTTTATTTAACCACTTTATATTATAAGAGGCCTCATAAAGATCGAGTAAGCCCGTAATAAAAAAGGCATAATCACTGAGGTATGCATTATGTTTTGCTATGCCATCTTTATAGCTTCTAAATAGTCGGCCGTTTATATAATGCTTATTTAATATAAAATTAGCCGATTTTGTTGCCTGTTTAATGTAGTCAGGATTATTTAATATAAGACCCGCTCTGGCGTAAGCCGATATCATTAAGCCATTCCAGGCGACTAATATTTTTTCATCTCTGGCAGGTAATAACCTGGTTTTACGGTGTTTATATAATAATTGCCTGGATTCGTTTATGGTTTTTATTAATTTATCTTTGTCTATGTGATTGTTTTTAGAAAAATCATCTAGCGAAACAGGTGTGTTAAGTATATTTCGGCCTTCAAAATTTCCGTTTTTTGTTATGCTGTAATAGCGCTTAATAATTTCAGCTCGTTTATGGCCTAATATATTTAGTATTTCATCGTTGCTCCAGGTAAAAAAATAGCCCTCTTCTTTTTTTCCTTCCGGTGTAAAACTATCGGCATCTGTTGCTGAATAAAAAGCGCCTTCAGGTGAAGTCATATCCCGCTTTATATATTTTAAAATTTCATTTGTAATGCGTTTATAGTTTTCATTATGTGTGACCTGATATGTTTCAAGGTAGTCGATAGCCAGTAATGCATTGTCATAGAGCATTTTTTCAAAGTGGGGAACCAGCCATTCATTATCGGTAGAGTAGCGGTGAAATCCACCACCAATTTGATCATATATTCCACCTGCTGCCATTTTTGTTAATGTTAATTCAACAATTTTTAGAATGTTCTTATCATCGGTACGTCTGTAGTATCGAAGAAGGAACTGAACAGGCGTCGTAGCTGGAAATTTTGGGGCATCTCCTATGCCACCATAAAATGCATCAGCGTTATTTTTATAGTAGTCAGCCGCAAGTTTCATAATATTAGCAGGGGGTAACTGGCTTCCGCTAACAGGTTGTAAGCTTTTTTTAATTACACGAGCGAGATGCTGGCTGGTTCTGGTTATTTCAGATGGTTGAGTCTGGTAAGCATATTTTAATTTTTTAAGTAATGTTAATAAGCCGGTTGTTGCGCCTCTGTCACCATCTCTTGCCGGGTAGTAAGTGCCGCCATAAAAAGGTTCTTTTTCAGGTGTTAACCATACATTCATGGGCCAGCCGCCGTTTTGCCCTAATGCGTGTAATGCAGCCATGTAAATGGCATCTATATCGGGGCGCTCTTCTCTATCAACTTTAATGGCGATAAAATTTTCATTTATATAAGTGGCTATTTCTAAATCTTCAAAAGATTCTTCCTCCATAACATGGCACCAATGGCAGGTTGAATAACCGACACTAAGCAAAACCGGACGTTTAAGTCTGGCGGCAGCTGTAAAGGCTTCGTCACCCCAGGGGTACCAGTTCACAGGGTTATGGGCGTGTTGTAATAAATAAGGGCTTGATTCAAGAAAGAGCCGGTTAGTATATCTGGCTGTGCCTTCTGCCGTTAGGTGTTTTGTTCTTGCACTGTATGTGTTGCCTCTGAGTTCTCTTAGTGTTTCAAATTTTTTAAGCAAGGATGGCGTGAACGGGGCGATTCCTGGAGGCGTCTCTGTATTCCTGTCTGATGCATAAACTGCTTGAATGATACTAAGGCATAATAGTGCAATGAGTATGAAAATGTGTCGATTCATAAGTACCAGGGGGCTAAGGTTGTGTTATTGGTATTAATTCGGTTTTATTTAATTTAGATATATTTTATAACTTTTTGGTATCTACTATAAGTCAGAAGTCATGGTTTATTATTTTCTACAATATGAATTTATAGGGTATATTACTTTTTATCTACAGCTTAGTGAATATTTTTAATAAATGCGATAGTAATACACTTTTTAATGTGTATGCTGTATGGCTTATCAAGGCTTATACATGTATAAACTTCAATTTAAAAGGAGAATAAAATGAGTAAATTTTATAAATTACCACTGGTTATCTTTCTATTATATTTTTCTGGCTTATCCTGGGCATTTGCAGAAAATGCTGGTGACAAGTTTAGCCAGGTAGAAATTAAAACGATTGAGCTGGGCCATGGTATTTATATGCTAATGGGTATGGGGGGAAATATTGGTGTTTTTGTCGGGGATGATGGTGTATTTATGATCT
>JADGFA010000030.1 GCA_016744065.1 Gammaproteobacteria bacterium | reverse complement strand
AAACTAAACATAATATTTTAAATTAAAGACCCAAGTAAAACCGTAAAAGCACTACCAATAGCAGCACCTTTTAATGTGTTTTGCATGTCCTTAGTTTTTGCTTCAACCAGAGCTTCTAAATCTTGTTCATCAATAGTGTTTATATCTATATCATTGCTTTTTAAATACTCTTCTACCTGCTTGTAAGCTTTTTCTTTTAATACGCTATCCAAACTTCTTTTTCCACTATCTATAGCTTTATCTAGCATTCTATATGCCTCCGGTGATAACAGTTAATGCAAGTGCAATAGCTGTCGTTAAGCCAAGTTTTTTAACATTTATTTTTATCTTATTTACTCTGTTTTCTACTAGTGCTGAAAAATCCTCGTCTAGAATAGTGCTATAGTCTATACCCTTTCTACTTAATTCTTGAATAACAGACTTTTCAGCAGTTTCTCTGATTTCAATATCAATTTTATTTAGCATTTATATATCCAAATAAGCCTATCATTAGAGTATTTAGGTTATGTCTCAGAATCAGGTTTTTTCAATTTTTGTTTTGAATCTATCTTAGCCACTAACTTTTCAAAGTCATCATCAAGCTCTTTTTCCTTTACTTTTTTTTGTACGCCCTCAATTGAACCCACTATCGATTCTGAAATGACTCTTCTAGCTTCACCTGTAGTCGCAATAACTTTAGGAGCAGCCTTAATGGCAAAAGAGCCTAGTTTCCATAGCTCTCCAACTATTTTTGAAACATTAACAGCAGTACTCTTCAAGTTCTTTTCAATACTATCTAAGTTCTTTTCAATATCATTTTGGGTCTCTTTATCAGAAGGTACTATTTCTTTTTTAGTCATTTACTTATATCCATAATAGTTATACCGTCCTTATCAGCCGGTTTATTAATTTTTTAATTTCCAGTTTCATATACATAACGGTGAAGCAATCCTCAGTAAGCTCATTTATTATTTTAGTCTACCAATTTTAAATGGGGCTGATCTTGCTGATTATTTTCTTCAAGCCACTCTATTAGTTCTGATGCAAAACTATAATAATAATATAAAAGCCTCAGTTCAGTCGAAGTAACCTGATGCTCGAAGAAATCAGGGAGTTTTTCATTAAAATACTCTATGTAACCCTGACTAAGAGAGTCTTCAGCATACATTAGAACATGATGGCCAGCCGCATCTGCCAGATCATTATAGAAATTTAAAGCAGATTTACGCTCTATTTTTTCATTAATATGATCAAAAATCAATGACAGCATATGGCTATGAAAGAGTACACCTCTGGTATCATCTAAAGTGAGTGGGTATCCATTGCTTAAACCAGATTCTTTTACACATTCGGCTGTTTTTAGTAAAGAAGGTTCTTTAGTTTTGGACAATAATGCATCAGGTTCTATTACGAGATATTGTGCCATTTTGTTTTTTTCTTCTGTGCCAAGACCAGATAGAAAAGGTAAATCACATCTCAACATCTCAGCGTTGGCAACCATTACAATTTTGTTTAAAAGCTCATGCTCTAATGAGTGTGTGGTTTTCATCAATAACTCCTGTGATATTAATATTTAACAAATAAATGTCAGGCGCTGAACGCATCAATAAAGCCGAACGTCTAGTATCAGCGTCTCCGCCGTTCCCTTTAACAATACCACTTTTGATTTTTTGTCCTTATTTTAGTGATATGCATCCAGTCTTAATCATTGATGAATTTGTTTAGCGCATAAAGCAGACAGTGACCATGATCTGATGGGTCTCTATCTTGCTTTGCAATTTCTTGGTCGAAATCATTCAAAAGAGCATTGAATTGCTGTATATCTCCATTGCCCCAACCGAAAACGACCGACTTTCCGAATTCTAAAATACATATTATGGCCGCTTTATCTGTTAAGTCGGAGATGATCATCTGTTTTTCTATGGCTTCAGTCGCTCTTGTTGGGACCATCATTAGGTTGTGCTTTGCAGCCATTACGTTTGACAATTCTGCACACAGATCTGATCGTGATAGTTCAGATAGTTTTGATAAGTAGATACTGGCACCCTCATCTGATTGTAACTCTGGTGTTGGTTCGATGGGTGATGTGATTATTGTTGACATAAAATTCCTTTCCTTTCTGGCTTTTTTCTATGAAGCCTATGGTTTTTATTTCAAATAAGGGTGCTAATTGCACCTAACACCTATTAAAAGGTACTTTTTTTGTTATTTCATGTTTTGGTAATAAAAAGTAACCAGTCACCAATATCTCTACCATCTTGTCCCTAATCTCGTTAGGCTATCAAATAATAAAGCTTCAATAAGTAGTTCTTTAGAAATGTCTTCGTACATGATGGACACACTCAAAATCGGATAATGCATTTGATAGGATTAAGATGTATTAGAGATAAACTATATCAGATTATTGGAATATCCGGTAATACATCATTGATGGCTTATTTATAGAAAAAGCTCCCCCCTCATGGAAAACTCACCCTCATATTAGAGTTACTTCCAGCGAGAGAATAAATGAAAATTATATTATTTGGATTGGTGTCCTGTCTATCCATTTTATCAGTAGCACATGCCGATGTCTGGTCAGAACGCCAGGCATTAGCCAAAGTCCAGTCTGAATTAAACTCGCTTTTACTATTGGTAAGCGCAGCAAAAGAACAATTAGCGCAGAACTCACGTGTGCATTTTGATTATTCAACGCTAGAGAAAGAATTAAAAATAATTAAATCAGGTATTGGAGATCATCTTGCCCAGCCAATGGATCCTGTTATGCCAGATAATATTGTTCAGATTGATGGATCTTATACGGTTAGAAATAAGTGAATGGGAATCAGAATAATGCCTTTACGTTAGGTACAGGAAATATTTTTAACGCTGCAGATTTATCGTTGTTAATTGCAAGTGTCTTTAGCGTTATCTTATTTTTGTATGTTTCATGGTTGTTTGTTGAAGCATATAAAAATTATGGCGATAGTCGAATAACAGAAGGGGAGTTCTTAGTCACGTTAGCACGTGGGGCAGGTCTTTTGTCATTGTTGTTGTTTATCGTCATAGCTTTCTAATCTTTAAATGGTAAAAAACTTGGAGAAAATTAAATGAAAACCATAAAGAAGATGTTTACTGCCTCACGGCTTTTTGTTTTATCAATATTGATGATGCCAGGTATTGCAAGTGCTGCATTACCTGCGGTATCAAATACAACACGTAATACGGCCCAGGGGAATTATATTCAGTTATTCCAGAACTATGCATACGATATTTTTATTGTTGTTGGTTTATTAGTTGGAACCATTGCCTTTATACGCGTTGTGACAAACTTGATTGCAACCTACGGTGAAATTCAAAATGGTAGGAAAACATGGGGCGACATGGGTGCACAAGCTGTATTCGGTGTGTTGTTACTTGTATTTACCGTATTCCTATTAACAGAGGCTGCAACAGTACTGTAAAAATGGAAGGTAAAGAGGGAAAAGAGATCACCTTTATCCCTGACCGGCTCATAGAAGAGCCGGTTGTTTTTAAAGGTATGACAGATTCAGAATTAATCTTCGTTATCATTTTAGGCGTCATCTTTTGGATACCGACTTGTATCCTTTTAATGTTGCCATTTGGGTATGGGTTATTTGGTGTCGGTGTTGGATTTGCGATGGCTATTGTCAATGTAATTATGGCTGGACGATATTTAACAAAGCTTAAACGAAGAATGCCTGAAGGATTGCATCTTGTTTATTTAAAACGAATGTTACAAGAAAAAGGCATCAAAAATTATAACTATATTTTGATATCTGATGTATGGGATATCAGACGTACAACTCCAATACAACGGACAAATACAAAATGAGTGGAAAGGCACGAAAAGCAATTGATGGTAGAGATCAACATATATTTACACTAAGAGTGATCTTGGGTGTTGCATTAATTGTGATATTGGGAATGTGGTGGGGCTGGAAATCTGCGCCAGAACGAATAAAAGTTGATATACCACCTGATCTGCGTACGGGTTCAACTCGAAAGATGGGTGAGCGTCATCCATTTAACGTATATGCATTTGGTTATTATATTTTTCAACAGATTAACAATTGGCCGAAACGGGGAGTAGATGACTATAAAAATCGAATTCAAACCATGTCCTGTTATATGACGCCAAATTTTAAACAAATGTTATTGGCGGACTATGAAAAGAAAAAAATGAAACATGAACTTAACCGTAAGCGTGCCATGCAAGAAGTTCCGGGGCGAGGTTATTCGGCTAAGCGTATATACATTGAATCCCCTGACAGTTGGATAGCGTATTTTGATATGACGTTAAATGAATCATATAGAGGCACGTCAGTTAAAGATGCCATGATTCGATATCCGATAAGAATAGTTAAGTGGGATGTGGATCCTGAATGTAACTTATGGGGTCTGGCTTTAGATGGTTTTTATGGGAAGCCAAAAAAATTAATTAAAAGCAAAATGAAGACAGATGACTTAGCAAATAACGATAACGGATAATAAGGAGTATATAGATGAAAAGAGCAGTTTTAATAAAAAGGCTATTACTTCTAGTGATGATGTTATTTGTGCCATCTGTAAATGCAGTTGTGGACATAGTTAATTATGAATCAAAACCCATTATAGTTGAGTTACATGTTGGTGAAGAAAGAATTATTCAATTTGGTGATCATGTTTCTATGGGTCCAACACGATTACAAAAGAGACAGAATCTGATAAGGATTCAATCAACACAAGGGGCGTTATATTTACATGCAAATAAAGAGTTTGAAAAGCAACGTTTTCTAGTTAAACGCATCACAGATGGACGATTTGTTCTTTTAGATATTTATGCAATTAAAAAGACAAATAAAAAACTAAACACCATTAAAGTTGTAATGAAATCGGAAAATAAGGTACCAGATCAAGTGGTTGATGTGGATGTATCAGAAGAGACAATGATTGGCCCGGTAGATTTAACACGATTTGCAGCACAGCGATTCTTTTCGCCAAAAAGGCTACATAAAAATATTGTTGGCATATCTTCTGCGCCTTTATCAATAAATGGAAATTTAAAGTTATTTAAAGGGGAAAATCAATTAACCACAAGCAGTCGGCCATTATTAGGTTGGAAGGGAGGCGGTCTTTATATCGCTGGAATTCATATTGAGAATACATCAAATAAATCAATAAAATTAAAATACACCGATATCAATGTGCCGTTTAAATATGCAACATTTCAATACCATTCTTTAAAGCCTAAAGATACATCGGGTTCAGTGACGATGCTTTATCTTATTACGGATGAACCGTTAAAAAATGCACTTCAACCCTGGACATATTATCGCGATTTAAAAGAGCAACGTAAAAAAGATATCGCTGCGGCTAAATTAAAACAGCAGCAAGAGAATGAGGCAGACTTTGATGAAATCTAATCTAATGATAAAGGTTATAGCCGGTGTTCTACTTGTCGTTGTAATCGCTGTCGTTATCGGTGGAAAAGATAAGAAAGGAGTAAATAATAGTGACCTTGTATCTGCAGATGAAGGACCAGAATTTGAGGAGAATGGCCTTGATGACGGTATGGTTGATGATATTGAGTTAGATGAAAAATTTGGTATTGAAACAGATACGCCTGATGAGACGATGCATACCTTAATTACTGAGGTGGAAAAGTCACATAGAGAAGTAGGTCATGCCATGGATGAAAATAAATTATTGAAAGCTGAAACAGCCCGGCTTTTGAAGATGGAAAAATCACTACAGGACAGAATGGATTCTAAAGTGTATCGAACGCAACAAGAGATGGAAGTGAATAAGCAGGAAATGGAAAGAGGTAAAGTTGAAATGGAAAGCTTGATATCTAAATTAAAGAATCAGGTATCCAAGTTAGCAGATACTAATCAAAATCGACCGAAAGGAAATTCGGATTACGGTTTTGAGGTAAATGATTTCGGTATGCCTATTGGGCTTACAGATGACGTTACCGGAAAAGCTGTTGATCCAAATGAGATTGTTTGGGTAGAGCCATTAGATGCGATGAAAGACAAAGATGATCCTGATAAATTGGTGTTTCCCGAACTCGATGGTAGCGGACTTGATGACTTTGCTAAAGTAGCCGGTGTCAAAGGCCAGCTTGATAAAGCAAAACTTATACGCGCCTATACCATTCCTGCTAATGCAACATTATTAGGCTCGGTTGCTATGACTGCCATATTGGGTCGTATCCCTGCAGGTGGTGCAGTGACTGACCCTTTCCCATTTAAGATATTAATCGGACAAGAGAACTTATCATCTAATGGAATAGATATCCCCGGTGTGACCGGTATAAAAATGTCAGGAAAGGCCACCGGTGATTGGACTCTGTCCTGTGTGACCGGCGCAATCTATTCGATGACCTTTACATTTGATGACGGCACTATCAGAACGATACCGGATCCTGAAGACGGCGGTGAAAATACAAAAGCATTAGCCTGGTTCTCTGATGAGTGGGGGATTCCCTGTGTTACAGGAATTCGTATTACCAATGCAGTGAGTTATTTAAGTTCACGGGTTGGATTGTCTGCCGCATCAACCTATGCCAATGCAAAGGCTGCCGCTGAATTAACAACAACGGTTGATCAAGGGTCTACGACAACGGCACTAACCGGTGATCCATCCGTGCTAGCTAAAAATCGCGCCATCTCAGAAGGTATAAATGAAGTCACTGACTGGTTAGATGAACGTCAAGAAAATTCATTTGATGCAATTTATGTTGAGCCAGGAACAAGGCTTGAACTTCATATCACTCAACAATTAGAAATTGATTACAACCCGGAAGGTAGAAAGGTAAACCATTATGCAAAAATTCAAGGTATTAATCGTAATCGCATTGATTAGTTCAACAGTATTTGGGTGTTCGTCCAAGGATAATATTATTCCAACACCGGAACACACAATGAAGACAGTCTATGAACGACACATGGGTGCAATGGGTAATGGTGCTTTAATGGATCGTAGATCAATGTTGCGTCGCGACATGACGGAAAGTGATATTGATCTGACGGATTATGTAAGAACTGAAAAAAATGCATTGGAAAGTAAATTCAAACTTTTGCCTAACCCGACGTTGTATATGTTTGTATCTCCGCATTTAGCATCAGCTAATAAAATCCCAATTCCCGGATATTTGACTGAATTTAAGATGTACACGACGGAACATTATGCTTTACCCGGTGAAGTGAGCAGTTTGCCAAAAACATTTTGAGAATAGATTATGAATAAAGTGCTTAATAATTTTATAGATTCAATCTTTCCATCTAAAACCGAATTAACTAAAGATGAAGACAGTGTGGTTGTTGATCCAAAAAACACTGAATCGGTGACAAAAAATAATCCAATTACAGAAAATGATATACAGAAAATGTATCAACGGCCTTCATCTTTTATTGATCGTTTGCCCTGGGTTGAATTTCAGACAGAATCTAAAACCATTTTATTAGAAGATGGAAAAAGTTGTGGTGCGGTATTTGATGTTGTACCGATTCCTACTGAAGGTAGACCTTATTCTGTTCTACAGGATCATAGAGACCTTATAGAGAATGCACTGCAAGATAGTTTTGAAGAGATGGAAAATGGCCAGTGGATTATTCAGCAGTACGCATATGATGATGACAACTTAGAAGACTATATAAAAAACTTGCGTGACTATGTTTGGGATCATGCAAAAGGATCGGAATTCACGAATGAATTTTTGTCTGTTATGGAATCGCATTTGCGGGGCATCTGTAAAGAAGAAGGACTTTTCTATGATAAAGAAGTCCTTGATGCTGCGTGGGGTGGAAAAGTACGTAAAGTTAAACTCGTTGTCTATCGTCGAATACCTGAAAAATATAAGTCATTTTCAGGCATGTCAATTGAAGAGGAATTAAATGATGCAATAGAGAAATTTGAATCGGCTTTAAATGATGCAGGTATTGCAGTCGTACGTAATACCGGTAAAGCATTCTATGAATGGATGATTAAATGGTTTAATCCAAGACCGGCTATATCAAATGGGAATAGAAGAGAGTTTATGGAATTAGCCCAATATCCCGGCGATGATGATTTGCCTTATTTAGATGATTTTTCTGAAGGTCTATTTTTTGAAACACCCCGATCGGATAAAGAGACACAAACCTGGTGGTTTGATGATTTGCCACACCGTTGTATACGTGTTCATAAGTTAAGAAAGAAACCCCGAATTGGACAATCTTGCGGTGAAGTGACAGGCGATGGTAAAGGCAATACAAAGGCGAGTTGTATGTTAGATCGCATGCCGCCAGGAACCATACTTGCAACGACGATTGTGATTACACCTCAAGACGAAGTTCAGAATCATATTGATTATATCCAGGATAAAGCCATAGGCGATAGTGTAGATGCGGAACATACACGAGAAGATTGTGATATTGCTAAAAAATTAATGGGCCGTAAGCATAAATTATATCGTGCCATGATGGCGGTTTATATTCGAGGTGAAGATGTAAATGACCTTCGAAAGAAAACCAACCAGGTAAGTTCATTGTTGCTTGGTAATAACCTCCAACCCATACGTGAAGAGGCAGAAACCTTGGGGTTGGATGCCTACATCTACAACTTGCCAATGTGCTATGACCCAAAAATGGATAAAGATTTTAAATCGACACGTCCAGTGTGGGCGCAGCATCTTGCTAATCTTTCATCATTATTTGGACGCTCACGTGGTACCGGAAATCCGGGGCAAACCATGTTTAACCGGGGGGGAGAACCTATTTCTTTTGATCCCTTTAATATGATGGATAGAAAGAAAAATGGCCATGGATTGATGTTAGGTCCAACCGGCGCAGGTAAGTCCGCAACAATCACTTATATGATTTCTCAAATCATGGGTTTAATACGTCCTCGCTTATTTGTGATTGAAGCAGGTAATTCATTTGGTCTAGTTGGTGATTACTTTGCTAATAATGGTTTAACCGTAAACAAAGTAGCATTAAAACCGGGGGCGGGTGTGAGACTCCCACCTTTCGTAGATGCGGACAAACTAGTGGATTTAGATGATGAAGAGTTATTAGGTTCAAAGATTATAAATGATAAGGAAATTATTTCTGAAAAGGATATTACAGAACAGCTCCCCGATGATTTTGAAAAATTAGATGACACGGCTAAACAAAAAGCACGAGATAAAGCGGCACTCGATGCCATTGCTTCGAAGTTAGCTGGTGACGCGGATAAAGATGATGAAGAGAATGCCGATGAGTCGCGTGACATTATGGGTGAGATGGAAATTATCGCCATGCTGATGATTACCGGAGGTGAAGAGGAAGAGGCGAAGAAAGTGACTCGAGCGGATCGTCGTATGATTCGAGATTGTATATTACATGGTGCGAGAACCGCCGTTAAAGAACAACGTCAATGCATGACAGAAGATATTGTAAATGCATTTTTTGATATGTCTAAAAATGAAATAGTCCCTGAACAACGACGAAATCGTGCTTATGAAATGGGTGAGGCGATGAAAATGTTTACTGATGGATTTGAAGGTGAGTTATTCAATCAAGAAGGTGAACTATGGCCTGATACGGATGTAACGATTATCGATCTAGCAACATTTGCGCGTGAAGGTTATGGATCACAGCTGGCAGTCGCTTATACATCGATCATGATGCGTATTAATAATCTTGCTGAACAACATCAATTTGATGAACGTCCTATTATCATGATTACCGATGAGGGGCACATCATAACAACGAATCCATTACTGGCTCCCTTCGTCGTCAAGATTGTAAAAATGTGGCGGAAGTTAGGTGCATGGTATTGGGTCGCTACTCAGAACATGGAAGATTTCCCGAATGCAGCTAAGAAAATGCTGAACATGATTGAGTGGTGGATATGTTTAGTGATGCCTCAAGATGAAATAGAGCATATTGCACGATTTAAAAGTTTGTCTGAAGAACAAAAAATGTTGATGTTATCTGCTCAAAAAGAACCAAAGAAATTCACGGAAGGTGTCGTTCTTTCTGAAAACTTGCAGGTTCTTTTTAGAAATGTACCTCCTAGTCTTTATCTAGCTATTGCAATGACTGAGAAAGACGAAAAAACAGAACGTGCTAAGTATATGAAGAAATTTGGTATTACTGAAGTTGAAGCGGCACAGTTCGTGTCAGATATGCTTGATTTTTATAGAGGAATTTCAGAGAAGCCATCTGATCCAGTGCCTAAAGAAAAGAATGTTATTGGAGAGCAAAAAGAGAAGGAAGTAGCATGAATAGAAAGACTCTTTTTTTGATCATGATGTTTTTATCTTCTATAGCACAGGCATCTTCAAAAATAATATTTCCCGAATCTATTACTGTGTTTAGCAATGACAAATATTTCATTAATAAAAATGTCAAATTTCCTATGTCGACAACGTATAAGGTTATCAATATAGACAAACTTGGCCATATTGATAAAAGAATCTCAAAATATTTACCGCCTAATGAAGCAGAGGCTAAGAAAGCATTTTCAATATTACTGAATAGTAAACAGTGGCCAGCGATTGCAAGTGAAATAAAATCTGCAGCTTTTGATATTGCAAAGGCGGCACAGTATTCACTTAAGAAAGTACCGGCCATTATTTTCAATGAAAAAGAGGTTATTTATGGTGTAACGGATATTCATGAAGCACTTATTTTATATACAAAATCTAAAAGGAATGTGCAATGAGAATCTTATTGTTTATTTTGATGTATACGATGGGTACTGCTCAAGCAGCGGCACCATCACAGCAACAACTAGACCAAATATCGAATAATACTTTAAATAGTTCTCAGGGTAATCCTGAAACATCCCCAGATGCACAACCAAGTTCGTATACAGGGGTTATTGATAGTGCGGGAATCATTAGTGCAACACTGAGTGCAGATCCTATGAGTTGTATGAAATGGAGTCCTGTTGGTGCGTGTGTCTGGATGACCTGTACACCTGTTGGTTGTAGTACATCTACTTCAGTTAAAGTATATAACTATGTTCCTGACCTGGTTATACAAAGTTACGATAGAGCTGAAGGTGAGCCCTGGACTGAATCTCAAGATATTAATAAAACGATTCAAGCTGACTCTGAGTCTGGAATCGTTCGTGACCTTATTGGAATGATAACAGGTGATGCGAATGATACGCCAATAGGTGGCGGTCAAGGAACAGAGGGAAAGGGAGCGAGTAAAGATTACCGTTCTATTAAATTTAAACTTGTCGATTCATACGGGAGTCCTGGTGCTGCGCAATATATGGCAATGAATAGTACGGGTTATATGTGTAAGGGGACGACAACCGCTTTTATGCCATACCTCATTTCTAACCTGGATGTGCTGGCCTGGCGTTGGCATATTCCTGAAATGTTGTATCCACAATCTTTATTAGGATTTGGCCTTAGCGATTTAAGAACCACACTCTCGAATAATTATGGTGGTTATTATCCGCGTGGTGGATTTCTTTACCAACAAAATACTTATAAATCCGCTGTGCTAACAGCATTTCGTTCAGCACATGTAACCACTCGTGATGGGCAGCCTCATGTATATGTCCCTATGGGTGGCAAACAAGTATCAGGATACTGGCCACCACCGCCGTTAGAAAATAATGATGCAGATACGGGTTTATTTCAAATGTTATATCCCGATGAACAACAAAATTGTAAGACCTGGCCTCAAGGTGAGCCGACAGAAGCTGAGCAATCAGATGATGGAAGTTATGTTTGGAATTTTTGGCGTCCTTATAAGTGTTGTGAACGTAGAGGATCCAACCTGGTATGGCATTCAGGTTAATGAATAATATCGCTTAATTATTAGAACGTATATATATGAGAAAAGGGATTATGAAAAAGAGTAATTTTATTTTAGTGATGTGTATCGCCAATATTGGTTTAGGTTTGTATTCAACAGTGGATGCAGCAGGCCGTAATACACCCGGTGTTGATGCCGCTTTTATTTACGATATTGGTGGTGCGGAACCTATTGCACGTGCGCCGGCAGGGACACCCAATATTGTGACATTAAGTGCAGGCATTCAATGGAATAACAATATGACATGTGGATCATTTGATCCTCAAATAACGGTAACCAATCAGTTAAATGGATTAACAGATGGTTTTAGAAACATGATGGGTAATATTTTAAGTGCAGCACAAGGCTTTGTTGCTGGCTTACCTGCTATGGCAATTCAACGTGCAAATCCTGGGCTTTATGATTTATTACAGTCTGGAATATTACAGGGCAAAGCTGATTTTGAATTTGCTGAAACCTCTTGTGAAGAAATGAACAACATGATTACTGGGGATGGTCCTGTTCCATTTGAAAAATTTACAACTACAGCTAAATCAAATGCGTGGCGTCGAGAAATTCAGTCTACTGGTGGTGATGCTGTTCAGGCCAAAGAAAATGTTGAATCAAGTGATCCTGGTGATGGTGGTGTCACCTGGGTGGGGGGAGCTCAAAAAGGAGGAGCGGGACAACAACCGATAGAGTCAGTTAAAGACACTGTTATTGCAGGTTATAACACACTGATGGGTCGATCTGTCACAGATAATTCGGTAGTCCCTGCAGCACAAGGAAATGGTAAGCCTATGTGGTCATATTGGAATAATCCGACGTCGGCTGGGGATTATGCAGTTGATGTAGTGGGTGATTGGCAATGGCGTATCTGTGATGGCTGTACAAAAGCAGAGAGTGTTCCCGGTGTAGGTTTAGTTAAACAGTATGAAAACTTTATAACGCCTATTGAGAATGATT
The DNA here is from genome assembly GCA_016744065.1 of Gammaproteobacteria bacterium. Classification (GTDB taxonomy): domain Bacteria; phylum Pseudomonadota; class Gammaproteobacteria; order SZUA-229; family SZUA-229; genus SZUA-229. Next base: position 38,159 of record JADGFA010000030.1, on the reverse strand, counting down.
TAAATGATCTCGTTAATGGTTTAGAAAATCCGACATGGCAAAATCTTCAAGCTGTTAGTGCGCCACCTAGTTTGGTTATTACCCTACCTGTTATAAAGGCACTTCAGGAAGACCGTGTTGGTGCGGCGGCCATCACTCGGTTAGCAGGTGAAATAGCTCTAACACGTGCATTTGAACAGGGCAATATTCTAAAACGAATAATCACCGCTGGACGTAAAGAGCCAAATATTGCCAATGCAGAGGAAGCTCAAAAACAATTAGATCGTGCATTACAAGATCTAAATGAGGATCTAGATATGTTGGTTGAAGAAATGGAGATGCGAAAACGCATATCTTCTAATACTTTATCTAAGTTGCTTATTCGTAGTGAGCAACGTGCTCAAACTGGTAGACAAGATAACCTTATTCAAAGCGATGGTGTTGACCAGGCTGGGCGACCAAATTAATGAAATTCAAAAATCAGGGATGGTTTAAAACCATGATGATGAGTTTATCACTATTTATTATTATGGCTTTTTCATTATTAGTTTTAATGTACTTTACGGCAGATTCAAATACCGTAATTTCAATTAAAGATGGACTTAACTTAACGGATCGGCTGGTTGTGTTTCGAATTTTTCTTTATTTTATGATTGTTTTTTCATGGCCGCTCTTTGCAAATTGGATTACAAAAAATAAAGAAGATGAGGTTATTCGAAAAAGTGATTATGAATTGATAAAAGGGAAGCAATGGCATGTCGCGATTATATTACTTTTGATTGAACTCGTTATTATTCAACAATTAGGATTTTAAGACATGGTTGTTAATAGTATAACGGAAATTTATACAGCTCTATTTGGCTGGCATTTGTACGGTGCTTTGTGGGATATTATGGTAGGTACTGGCTTAGCGTTTATTCCATTTATAGCTGTTATTGGGAAGAATTTTTATAATAGTTATAGAGATAGTGATACCTCAGCAAAAGATGCCATTAAAAGCTTAGAAATGGACGTGGTATTAATGGTGGTTGTTTTAATATTAGCTGTCATGCCCGCACGTTTCTGGCCAATGACAATTAATGATGTTCAGTATAGACATGAAACGCTTGATTGTAATGCGACGATCCCTAATGCATTGCCGGGTAATAATACCGGGTCAAATCTTGATGCTATTTTTGCTACACAAGGCGCGACATCTGTTTATATGCCTGTTTGGTGGGGTGTGTTTACTTATGTGTCGACTGCAGTAACTAATGCGGGTATTGCCAGTATTGATTGTACAAATAATTTTAATTTTATGACGTTTAGATTGGACTCTACAAAAATACAAGACCCAACATTAAGACAAGATACGCGTGATTTTTATGAGATATGTTATAAACCTGCGTTATCTAAAACACAGGAAAATCGTGTTCAGAATTTAGATGCGGATGATCTATCCTGGCTAGGGTCAAATTTTCTTTTAAATACACCTGGCTATTATGATTCTTTATTCATGCAAGTTGAATCGAATATTGGATGGGTACGTGATCCAGTAACAAGGGAATCTGATGCAGCATATGCGGCGGGTGTTTATCCGTACTGTGATGAAATGTGGCGAAATACGGCGGCGTTTGATGGTGTTTCAGGATTACGTGAACGATTGTTAGCGGATCTCCCTGCTGATGTAAGTAACGATTGGTTAAATTGGGGATATCAGGTGGTTACTAATGGCGCGGTCTCTCAATCAGATAGAGAAGATCTTATGTTAAGGCGAGTGCTTGAAGTAGAAGGCTCTGATTTACAGGAAGAAACAAATCTCACAGCAAGTTCAAATTTAGATACAGATTATACGCTAGGCGATAGATTCAATGATGCTGTTGGATTTTTTGCTTTAATCTCAGAAGTGTTTAAAAGTGGTGGCGCAGCTGCCGTAGCGACAGTGGTTGGTCCGATAGCTATAGCATTGGTTCAAATGATTATTATTTTTTGTATGCCGATTATATCGGTTATGACTTCATATCAAATGCGGACAGTGTTTATTGCATCGGCAACCTACTTTGCACTGGAGTTTATACATGTTATTTGGGCAGCAGGTTTCTGGATTGATAATATAATGGTCGATGCCATTAAAAGTAATACTGGCTGGACTGATGCGATGGGTAATCTCGTTCTTACGTCTATTGGATTAATAACTATTTTCGGAGCTCCATTAATTTGGATGGGAATGATTACATGGGCAGGTGTTGGGTTGGCACGTTCTATTGGTGGTGGTATGGGTAGTTCTGCCATGGGTGCTGGAATGGGAGCCGGTGCTGGTTCTCAGTTGGCATCTCATGCTGGAAATCAAGCATTGCGTAGAGGTGGGGGAATTGCAAATTCAGCTAGGAAGAAGGTGACTGGATAAATATAAATCGAAAAACTTTACTTTGATTTATCAAATGGCTGATAGCCAATGTCATATTCTTCGGTTATTTCTGTTTTTCGTAAATTCCAGTCATGATTAGATACACTTGTTGGCTTTCCATAATCAGTAATTGATGGATCAATATTAAGGTCATTATTTGATTCTATATTTATTTCATCATGATCAGCATTAGATTGTTGAGTAAAAATGAAAGAAAGTATAAGTAGAAAAAACGATTTAATGTTTTTTAGTATAAATATTACAGGTGACTTTAATCGAATATTAAATCTATTTTTAAGTGATTTTAATGTTTTTATAATTAAGAAAGAGAAAGGATACATTAATAATCCAAAAGCTAAAGCGATAAAACCAAAAATAATAAATGGTGAAATGAAATTATATACTTGTCCTGTCATAGGGTAGATGATGTAAATATCTAAAATATAATAGACTACAATAGCAGCCCATAAAAATAGTGATAATTTTACAATATTCGGTATTTTATTTAATTGGAGTCCATTCATAATTGTTTTTCTAAAGTTAGTTATGTTTTGTATATTTTCGAGCTATTCGAGTTTTAATAGCTGTGCGTGTTGTTGATCTGTGAATGTTATCGAGAATGGATTTTTTGATCTCTAACTCCATAATATCAGTATATTCTTGTAGTGTATTAAGCTCATCTCTAATGTTGTCTGCCATCTCATCAACTATCTCTTCACATTTTAAAAGCCCTATTGCTTTACCAAAATCAACAATTCTACGTCGATCTGGGAACTCCTTTGACTTGCCTAATCCCAGAGCAAAGTGATCATTCGGGTTGTATAATTGTGTATTAACAACATCATACAATGGACTTAACCGAATATCATCTATGTCATCATATAGCATGGCATAATTCTTTAAGTGGGCATCCCCATTCCCAACCATACTGCTATGTATGAGCATTTTAAATAATATGTCTTTATCAGCTCTAATATCGGATGAGTATACATCGATTACCTTACTAATAGATTCGTAGCTTGACTGATATTTATGGTCTGTACTTTTGCCTTGTAATACAGCCATGTCCTCCATCGCAATACAGGATCCATCATGTTTTAAATCAAATCGCCGCATAACGAATAGCTGTTTATCATCAGATAACCAGAACTCGGGTGTTTCTATCTGGCATGCTTTAGCTAATCTCATACATATGTATTCATTAATCGCTAATTGAGGAAACTCATCATCTCCACTTTTAACAATTAATGAAGGTAATACTAATGATGACTTTTCAGACGGGGCATTTTTTTCAGGTACCATCACTTTGGGTTGGACACCGCTAATGGTTGTTTGTAATAAATATTTATCAATTAATTCTTCGAATAAACTGTTGTCACCTGACCAGTTCAGTATTTCAGATAGGTTTTCTGAATCACTTTCATCATGTTCAATTCCCTGGGCTTCATAAGTAATACAGCCAATGCCTGCATTACCTTGTAATGCCAGAAATAACATTTCATCTACCTGAATTTGTTTACGCAGCCTTTCAGTAATTCGATGGCGGATATAGCCTTCAGGTATGTTCATTTCAAATATCGGAAATAGTGCACCGTGTTGATAAAATCGTTGCTCTAATGGCATGGATACGGCCACCGGTATTTGCGCATCAGAATGATAGGTAAATTCAAACTGTGCTTTTTTATCCAAAATACCTGCATCTTGTCCGGAGACTTTAATCTTTATCTGTGAGATCCGTTGATCTGTATTAATCTTCATCAAACATGCCTGGTAGTTCTGATAGTGTTGGGTGTCGTTTAATTTCTAACGATAAGCTGAAACCTAATGTCATGGCGTAGTTCTGTACTTTTAGAATACTGCCTCTGAATATGCCATTTTCAATTTCTGATACTTCTCTGCGCGAGAGTCCTGAGCGCTTTCCTGCTTCTGCTTGATTCCAGTGCGAGGCTTTACGTTTAAGCTTTAGCTTTGTGCCAATTTGTTCAAGAAATGGATTCATGGGTTACCTATAAAAGTAATTTAGTCATTGCTCTCTACCTATGACATATATGAGTTACATAATAGCACTTCAATGCATTTATGACACTAATATATGGCATCATACCGATTATTTAGATTCTTGACATCTATTAGTGTCAATAGGCTTGTAAAAGCCATGCTGAACCAGTGCTATTATGTTGACAAACAGTCAACATATGAATATAGTTGCCATATAGTCAACGGAGATTGTATGCACGTTATATCAAAGCGTCCATTTAATGATGCAGCGAAGGGCCACCCAAATCAAAGGCAGGCATTATTAGATCTATATAAGGTCTTAAAAGAGAATAGTTTTGACACCCCAGACGATATGAGAAAGTTATTCCCATCACTTGATAATTTTAAATACAAAGATAAATGGTGGATTATTGATGTAGGTGGAAATCATCTTAGATTAATTGCATTTATTCAATTTTTAAATAATCGAGTTTATGTTAAACACATATTAACTCATGCAGAATACGACAAGATCACACAAAGATATAAAAGAGGTCAATTAAAATGAATGCTCAAGCAATTAAAAATGCATGTAAAGATTTTGCAGCAGTAGCAGCACCTTATTTATCTATTAATGATGAATCGCATTATGATGAAGCTTTGGTTTTAATTGAAGCGCTTCTAGAAGAAGCAGAAGATAATCTAATTGATCCACTCAATTCGGTTATTAGTATTTTAAGTCATTCTATTGATGAATATGAAAACAAGAATGATGAATTGGTACAGTTTGATCTTGATGCGACTGGGCAGACATCCGATTTAGCCATCTTACGGCTTTTAATGGATCAATATAATTTGAGTATGGCAGACTTACCTGAAATTGGTACTAAATCTATGGTGTCACGTGTTCTTTCTGGCGAGAGAAGTTTGAATAAAAATCATATTAAAGCATTATCAGAACGTTATAAAATTTCACCTAGTTTATTTTTTTAGATAGCTATAGAGTCGATTTTGTGTAGTTTATTTTAAAGTGTTCTGAACAAATATAGTCGAAAACTAGATAGTAGCGCTCCATCTGTATTTTCAAAATATCTATCCGGTTATTTAGTTACTAATGTCGAAAACTAAACCATACACAATTTATATTATCTAAGAGTAGATAGGCACGGAAACAGCCATTTGGAATTTGTTGGCTTTACTTCCGCTATGTCAGAAGCGGTCATTCAGAATAGTAGATAAGCTGATGAAAGCAGGCATTCAACATTTGTTACTTTGATACTATATATATTAGGCTTGTTATATTTTTACTTTCTCCATCCATGACTGATACTTACTAGAGTCATGCATGTCAGGATACTTTTCTTTTGAATTATAAATACTAGCTATTATTTTTGCGGACTCTATATTTCCCATGTCATATGCCTGTGTTAAATACTCAATTGCACGCTTCAACTCTCCACTTAAATAACCATAAGAAAACGCATTGACAATATTTTTGCTGATGCGAAATGCTTCATTCTCTGCATTTTTTAAATGCACAAGGCCAATTATTTTAGTAGCTTTAATATTGCCTTCTTTAGATAGCTGTCCAGCAATTCTCAATACACTAGCTTTTGCTTGTTTATGACCAAGCAGGTACGCTTGATAGTAATATTCGAATGAAGTATTTATGTCTCTTTTGACTCCTAAGCCTCTTTCATAGATTGTACCCAGTGAAGTAAATGCTGATGGAACTCCTTCAGAGGCTAGCTGTGTTTCTATTTCTAAATGTGTTTCCCAGTCCTTAGCCCAATAAGCTTTCCCCGCCTCATTCTGAAGTTGTTTTATCCTAGGTGATAGTACTTTTTTTTGATTTAATTGCTGTGCGGTAGACTGCTTTTGTTTTTGATTCATCTGCTGCCTGTGCAGTCTGATAACTTCTCTCATGGAATCATTTGAAACTCTGTCCATTCGATCAAATTCTCCATATAGAAAATCATCAAACATGAACGCATGAGACGCTATAGGAGCTAGTGTAAGTGTAAATATTGTAATTAATGCGCTGAATTTAGTTTTCATAGTGTATATCCATTTAAAATTATTGAAATCAGCAAATACGAACCCTATTTAACCTCACCAAAATATCACGAATGCATGAATCTTGGAGACTTCTAATCGAAATTTTAAATGTCCAATAAAGCCGTATCGGGCATATTACCATAAGTTTCACCAACGTCCGTTCTGTGGGGTTAACGGAATATTAATAATATCAAATATACGCTTACACTTGAACGAGATCAAAGAGCATCTTTCAACTAGTTTTCGCCTTTAATAACCAGTTTTCGAATTTATTAGTTTGGAATATAAAGTATAACTATCCATTTCTATGCTATCTGATCGGAGTGACTTTGTAGATATTCAATGACTTCTGATTCATTCATGTATAAAGAGTAAGCTCATTCCCAAGCTGCTTTATCATTTTGAGAGTCTTTTCTTGGAACCAGTTGCATCTCTAGGCCGAGTGCAGTCATTAACCTGAATAACGTATCAATACTCATTCCTGGTGAGCCATTCTCTAAACTTGATATGCTTGCTTGACGAATATAGTGTTGTTGAGAAACACTATTCTGTGTGAGGCTCAGTGATTTACGGTAATGTTGGAGTACATTTCCAAGTGATGAGGGTGATGTAATAGGTGTCATAGATATCTCTATACGTTTAAGTGTATAAAAATATAATATACACTTATCCGTATAATGTAAATATATACGGATAAGCGGATATTAATGACATATGATGCTAGAGCATAATGCTAATAGATAGTATTAATCGTAAAGTTACTACTGAGTTTGAGAGCTAACTTTTTATTACAATATTGAAAAGGTTGTGTTAAAAAAGTTAAAGATAATTTTTATTGATTGAAAGAGTTCTTAATGACACAAATACCTTTTGGGGTAAAAGACGGAATAATGGTCGACATCCATCAGGTTGATAAAGGCTTGGCTTGTGGTTGCCAGTGCGCACATTGTTTATCATCTTTGATTGCTAGAAAAGGTAAGATTAATGTTCATCATTTTGCGCATAAACCGGGCGCAGTTTGTCAAAATTCTTATGAAACATCGATTCATAAGATGGCAAAACAGATTCTTATGAACGAAAAACATTTAAAGCTACCTGGGTTACAAATCACAGTTAAAGATAAAACTGAGCGAGGAATTGAATATACCAAAACTGAGTGGGTGTGTGAGTCACAGTGGATTAGTTTTGATGAAGTAAAGGAAGAGGTGACACTGGGTAATATTCGTGCAGATATTGTCGGCTATAAAAATAAATACCCGTTGATCATAGAAATTATGGTTACTCATGCCTCTGGCCAGAATAAGAAACGTTATATACGAAATCAAGCCTGGGCAGCTATTGAAATTAATTTAACAGAATTGGGTTATCAGGCAGATACAGAAATACTTAAAGAAAATATATTAGACTCAATTACTAATAAATATTGGCTTTCACATCCGCGTGTACCAAAAATAAAGCAATCCTTAAAACAAAAATTAAAAGGCATTATTTCAAAAGAAAATAAAAAAGATGAATTTGATGTTAAAGAATCTATACGTAAACAAAAGAAGATAGCGCAATATCATGCCAGGCGATATGAACAAATAAAGTACAGTTTTAAAAATCCTACTCGAGAAGTATCACCTCATGAGTATGCGACACGTTTTTTTATATGTGATACCTGTTCACATCAATTTAACATTAAACAAAATGAGCTGAATGAATTGGGTAGTGAATTATATTGTCCAAAATGCAAAGAGAAGGTAAATCAGCTTGCAAAATAGCTTTTTTAATTGAAGTAAATATTTTATAAGTTGGTAGAGTTGTAGGTGCAGCTATTTATATATGCACAATTCTTGCAATTTATAATTGCAAGGACTAGCCGATAGATTATTTCCATGTTTGGCTTTCCGAGCAGAAAGAATATATTTCTGAATAATTCCGTATAGTTCATTGTCAATACTAGGTAACTCGATATATTTTTCGGTATTCTTAGTTTTAACTAGTATCGCATTAACGGAATAGTTATCGCCTCTGGCAGCAAGTGCGGCACATTGTGCTTGTACGATATCGCTATTGTATATATTTTTAAATCGATGTTTATATTCAACAGCTAATATACCGCCTTTATTCATTTTATATAAAAGATCAGGTTTACCCATAATTTTATATTTTTGGTTAAAAAAAGGTTTAGTTTGTTGTCCATTATCAATCCATATGAGCGTGCCATCAATATCTAATGAGTTAGTTCTATTACGCTTATTCCAGGTAATAATTTTATATATAATGGTGAGTAATATGAGTCCAGCAATGACATATATGTTATCCATTGTGTTATTCTCTAGCTTTAACTATTTTTATTACCGTGTTTACGAGAGATAACATAAATCGATTTAGTACAGTATGTTTCTTACATATCAAGACAAGATAAGGCGAAATAAAATAGTATGTAGTAATAAATAATTGTCCGTATATGGTTTTAAGTAATACACGATCGCGCCATAATCGTAAGTAATTGGTTCTAGGATCATCTATGCCATAGACATGTGATGCAATAAAGCAGCGTTTATCTTGATTGGCAAGTTTGCTAAATTGAGAGTGACCCATATTTCCAATATGTCGGGCATGCTTGGCCTTATGAGACACAGTGCAATTACGATATTTAAGCACCAGATAATGAGGACAAAAGGCAGCTCGGCCTACATCACTGGCCGATACCCAGTTACTCTTTTGTTGACGGCTTTTCATGGTTTAGTTCTTCTGTGTTAATAGATGCAATATAACTATCAATTGTCGCTCTTGTATTATCATCGCGATAAACCCATGATTTCATATTTCCATTGTTACGGCGACATAGATAAACCAAACTTTGTTTATTATCCTGGTAAGCGGTTATATCTGTAACACAGCGTTGTAAAACAGATCGTATTGTCTGATCCAAATTCATTGAAAAGTCATCTTCTAAATAAGGGTTGGCGGCTACATTTAATACCGCTAAACCTTTGTTGGTGAGATGATTATTGAGTAATTGATAAAACTCGGATGTTGTTAAATGCCATGGAATCACTGCTAAATTGCTATAGACATCAACTATAATTACATCCCATTTTCTATCTGTTCTTAATAAATAAGCCCGTGCATCTTGTGCAACGAAGTCACCATTGATATTTGAATCAAGAAAGTAAGTTTCAGCAATTTCTTTTATATCAGGATCAATATCTACATATGTAATATTCTTGATGGGCTTTTTATCAGCGATGAGTGAAAAACCACCTGCACCCAAAATTAATATATTGGCGTTCGCATATTTCTTATTACTTAAATGGCTTTTGATGATTTCAATATAGGGCCAACCACTACGATTGGTATCATCGATAAAACTTGCGTTAGAACGGTTGATAACAAGTTGTTTGCCCTTTAATGAGTCATTATGGGTGATTACATAATTGGCGTAGGGTGTAGTAGTAGAGAAATTCTGGTTTTCATGTATGACATTCAGTTTAAAACAAAGACAGGCCAATAATGTAAATTGCATAGTATGTTTAATGGGGAAGTCATTATCAGAATAATTAATATAGAGTATACAACCGCCTAAAATGAGGCAGTTTATAAAAATGGTCCATCCAACACCTAAATAATACATGAATATCAGTGTTGATAATAAACCCCCTATTACATTTCCCCAGGTGGACAAAGCAGTTGTATTACCTGCCGCTTCAGCCGCTCGTTCTGAGTGGCTGTTATTAATCATCAAAGGGACAGTCTGAGCGAGGAAAAATATTAGAGGCGCCATAATGATGGATGAATAGATGGCTAAATGTACAAGAGGATTATTAATAATTGAAATATTTGATGTTAATAAGTTAAGCGTATCAAAAATAAAACTCACAACGGGGTAAGAGATACCAATGCCTAATAGAGCTGTGCTGATGTATAAATTGCGCGTAAGTTGTTTTTTATAATCTATAAGTACCTTTCCACCATATTGATATCCGAAGGCAAGTGCGGCTAGAAATATAGTGATGATAATGGATGCCGTCAATACGGAGCTTCCTACAAAAGGCACGGTTTGTCTTAACACTAAAAACTGTACTGATGCGCTTGCAATACCTTCGAGTATTAAAATCCATCTACTTTTTGTGTCTACGCTGAACATATAATATAAATCTGCATTAAATAATGTAAATAACAGGTTTTACTATGCCTTAATCGTTTGTAATCACAATAAATAAGCCATCAATTCAGTTTAACGGTTTAATAATTCTTGCATTTATCACAATCGTTTCTTACTATAATAAATGTCCGTGTTTGAATATTGATTTCAGCACACATATTTATTTCGAAGAATTACTTCTTCATTCTCTCTATATCCAAAATAACTCTACGAAAATATTTCGTCTTTATCATCGCTTTCTGTGCATTTTTCGTTAATTAACGCCGATTAAAATATTCACTATTTTATGTGTGTTTTTTTATGTCCAAAATTTGAGTGGTCATATAAAAACCCATATACGAATCTCCTGTTTCTAGTGTTGTTCTTGTAGCAACCATGAAAAATACCATCCCGAGTCATGAAAATGGTATGAGCTCTACGGAGCTTTGACTCTTTCTCAACTACTAAAGGAGATCCGTATGGATACTTTTAATGATTGTTTTCCTTTTGGGGAAACAGATGTTAGTCGCGCTGTGAATCAAGCAGATGCAAAATCATGCAATGGTGCTGTAAATCAAACAGTTGTGCGAACAATGTTAGGTTTAGAGGTCCTTTCTGACTTTTCAAAAAAAATGCGTAAAAACGAAATCATTGAAACTGTGTACTCAACAGACTTTGGTTTTGAAATCACGACAGTAGCGGCTTAGGAGGCTAACCATGTCAATATCAATCATATATTTAACAGGGTTAGCTTTTCTAGGTGTTGTAGTTATGTGCGAATTGGTTAAAAAACCATATCGTTTAGTGGGAGTAAAAAATGTCTGAAATAATTTTAGCTCTTTTTGCTTTCGCCACATTATTTGTCGGTTGTGGTATTGCTGGTTCCGTAATGGGGATGCTGGAAAAAAATGAAGAACGTATTATTTACTTCATTGTTCGATCCACGTTTCTTCTACTCAAAGGATTTTATCTTGCATTGTTAGGCATGCCTTCAATGTTTAAAAATAAAAGGCCAGAACTACGAACCATCTATATGACTCAAGCTCAGCTTGAATCTAAATTTCAATCCATCGAGTTAACTAAACCAGTGACTCTTTCTCATCAACTCTCTTAAGGAGAATATCTATGCGTAATAAAGTTGAATTGATTGGCCGTATTGGTGATCAACCGGATTCCAAAAAGAATCCAAATACGGGTAAACACATAGTGAATTACTCTATGGCAACAACAGAAACTTATCTGGATAAGAAAACAGATCAGTATGTGGAGAAAACGGAATGGCACAGTTTAGTGTCTTTCGATAAAACTGCAGAATATGTTGATAAACATGTCAAAAAAGGTGACCTCTATCTTGTTGAAGGCAAACTTCAAGCCCAATCCTGGGAAGATAATGGTCAACCTAAACGTAGAACGGTGATTGTTGTTAATCACTTACAGAAGCTACCTAAATACTTTAAACGTAATGAATCTGATTCAAGCTCGTTTAATGGAATTCAGCAAGCTTCTGGACAAGACTTCGATCCTAATAATATCTAAGTCTTAACTTAATGTTCTGATTTTACATTTGTAACGATTAGAACTTAATTTCAATCCCGATGGGGTGATATATCACCTTATCGGTGGTATGTGCCCATCATTCTCATTGGAGTTTGTTATGGGAGAAATTGAACGTCATGAAATCTATCGCTGGGCCGAACATGCCAGTATTGAAGATCTTCGTAGAAAACTGAATGCGGTAATTGAATATCTCGATTTACCAATCTCAAAAGATCAAGCCGATATGCTTCGTTGGATAAAGAAACTTGTTTTGGAAGAAATCTCTGCCCGAAATGAGATCAAAACTAACGACTAAATATCTGTTTTTTCTTTTTCACTTTAGCCAGTAAAGCTTCCGCTTCTTCTGGGGTCTCAAACACAATGGCACGAATTGCATTCCATTCCAGTGTATCTGGTTTGTCAGCAAGTCTTTCATTGGTTTGTTCTTGCAAATATTCAAGGAAGTAAGGTGAAGCTGCCTTTCTTGCTTTTATGTATTGCTCATAGGTTTTGATTGAATGCGTATTAATGCCTGCTTTTGCAAGTAATGGTGCAACTTCTTTCAGTCCATTTTTCGTAAACCGAAAATTACCGTCATGATCGACAATGTAATTGTGACTGGTTTGCATTCTTAAATCCTCCTGTGATTCCGTATCGCAGATTATTAACTTCATGGAGACTTATTATGAGTCAAGAAACACACGCTGTAAAATGGCAAGACGCTATTCGCTCAACCAGTACTAAATTTGATGAATTCAAATTGCTGGATTATAAAGCGGAAGCTGTCTTTGCTACACAAGCCTGTCTCAACAACGATACATTAAGGAAAACCGCACAAGAAGACAGTACGTCTCTTAAGTTGGCTATGTTTAATGTGGCGGCTATTGGGCTTAGTTTAAACCCTAGCCAGGGTTTAGCCTATCTCGTTCCCCGAAAAGGTAAGGTGATTCTTGATATTAGTTATCGAGGTCTCATTGCGTTAGCGGTAGAGACAGGATCTATTTTATGGGCAAAAGCTGAATTGGTGTATACCAATGATGAATTTGTTTATAAGGGCCCTGCGGAAAAACCGGATCATACCTGTGATCCATTCTCAACGAATAGAGGAGAAGTGCGTGGTGGTTACTGCATTGCAGAATTACCCGGTGGAGGTGTTTTAGTGGAACCTATGTCCCGTGCGGACATGGATAAAATTAAAGCGACCTCGGCAGCGGCAAATGGTCCCTGGAAAAACTGGGAAGATCAAATGCAACTCAAAAGTGTCGTTAAACGGGCCTCTAAATGGTGGCCTAAAACAACACCCCGATTTGCTGCTGCACTTCAAATTCTTAATGAGGAAAATGGAGAGGGAATAACGCTTGTTAATAATCAAGATGTACCTTCTTCTCCTGGCACCTTACCTCCACCACCCACACGCGATCAAGTGTCATCATCTACGATTGAATTTGTTGATAAATTAATCTTCAGAGCCAAGAGTAATGGTGCATATGAGGCGTGTAAGGAGTTAGCGCAATCACGATTATCTGATCCGAGTGAACTGTCATATGCTTTTAATCAAATTGATCTTGCCATTGTGCAACGTGAATCTGATTTACAAGAATTAGCAGAGAGTAGTGGAATGATAATTGAAGGTCAGGCGCAAGCTTCATAAAACGATAACCATTAAGCCCGAGGGAAATACGATTCCCTTTGGGATCGATCCCCTCATACTTTGAGGAATCTAAAATGCATGTTATCAATTTTAGCCAGGGTTCAAAAGACTGGCTGGCATGGCGAGAACAAGGTATTACGGCATCGGATATTCCGATCATCTTGGGTCTCAGTCCTTACAAAACACGCTGGATGCTCTGGGCAGAAAAGACAAATCGGATTAATCCTCCTGATTTATCTAGAAACCCGAATGTACAGCGTGGACATAAACTAGAAGATGACATCCGTAAAATTGCTGAAGCAAAATACGGTGAACTTCTGTTACCTGTCTGTGGGGAAAATAAACGGTCGCCTTTTCTTAGAGCAAGTTTTGATGGTGTAGACCAACATAACAAGCCCTATGAATTTAAAGCACCCAGTGAGCGTATTTGGAATGAGATTAAAGATCTGGGCACGTCTTGTGATACATACAAAATGTATGAAGCACAAGTATTTGCTCAATGTCTTGTTTCTGAATCAACGGAAGGGCGATTAATATTTGGTCTTGAAAAAGGCGAGATTATGGATTTCCCGGTTGTTCTTGAAAAACAGCACGCTCAATTTATTCTTGATGAAGCTAAATCATTTTGGAACTTGGTACAAAATAATACGCCACCGGAAATTGATCCGGAGAAAGATTATTTTATACCCGAAACACCACTTGATAAATTTCATTGGGAAGCCGCAAGTGATGTATGGCGCTCACAATACCAAATCATCAAATCGAAAGAAACTGAATTGAAAAGACTGAAAGAAGAATTAAAAGTCCATCAAGGATCGTTAACTAAGCTCATGGGTTTGTTTAAGCAGGCTGATATGGGTGGCGTTAAAGTTTCACGGTTTGAAACGCGAGGTGCCATTGACTACAAACAATTACTTGAGACGATGTTCTTGGGTAGTTATACAGTAGATGATGAAGAAAAATTCAGAAAGCCATCACGCCAGGGAAGCCGATTTACTCAATCTGAAGATGAGTTAGTCAATCGTGGCGCAGATGATATTGTTTCTGAAATACCGAATGCTTATTTGTAAACAGGGACTTAATCTATCGTTCTATATTAACGTTAAATTAAGTCATACTTTTTAATCTATAACCATCTGTAAATCTTTTCAGTTAATCGAAATGATTTGCAGGTTCCTTAAACTGCTTTTCTAAAGAGTCGTTTAAGGAGCCTGCAGGTCATTGCTTCGATGATTAATTAACTTGAGGATTTATTATGTTGCAACAATCATGTTTTATAGATAATCGATTTACTTTAAATAAAGTTGATCAACAAGACGTTATTAATATTACGACGGCTATTCGTACAGCTGAGATGATGACGAAAAAATCATTATCACAACATCATGTTGTCAGAATAAAAAAAGGATTAGTGATTTATGATGATTATGAAGTATCGATGCGACGTCACGAAATAGATGAAATTGTCTATACGACAGGTCATGGATATATTTTTAATCAATTATCTTAATATTATGTAATTTAAGGACGAATATTTTTCGGTAAATAGCTACCTCATGCTTTGTGCATACACATCATCTGGAAACAGATAGGGGCAGGGTAGAGCCTGCCTGACAAATGTTCATTTATACATTAAGTGAATATTTATCAGGTTGTTCTCATTTTGTCGATTGCTTTGCAATCAGCAGATAGTACTTACGGATCTGGAAGCAAGTACAACAGCCATGGCTGTAGATCCACTCTTTTGACGGACATTTTGTCCATCCTAACCACTCGGTAGGCACATCACCTACCCGGTGTCGTTGTGCCTATTGAGTTTTCACTTCGCTTAATGGGAGCATAACGTATGAATCAGCAATCTTTTGTTGTGAAAGACATTTTTAATATCGACGTACCACCTGGTTTCGTCACACGTGGATTTTCAGATGATACTCATCCGAATATTCCTAAACAAAAACAACATGTTTTTACGAAGGAAATTCTGCGCGATACCCTAGCTTATCTGGCAATGCCAGATGGTGATGGTCTCTACTTTTCTGGCCACTATGGCACGGGAAAAACCTCTACACCTTATCAAGTTGCAGCTCGTCTTAATTGGCCCATACAGTCTATAACGGCTCATGAGCGAATGGAGTTTGATGATTTGGTGGGTCTCTGGAAGATGGTTAATGGTTCAATGCAGTTTATGCATGGCCCCTTATCTATTGCTATGCAGCAAGGTCATATTCTTATTATCAATGAGATTGATCGTGCTTCACCTGGGCAGTTAGCAGGTTTACATGATGTGCTTGAAGGACATCCTTTAATTATTGCTTCGAATGGTGGCGAGATTATTCATCCCCATGACTATTTTCGTATTATCGTAAATGGCAACAGTAAAGGTTCTGGAGACAGTACAGGACTGTATCAAGGTGTAAATCAGCTTGATGTGGCTTTTATGGATCGTTTCAGAATGGTGGAGTGTCATTATCCTGATAAGGATATTGAACATCATATTTTGGAATTATCCGCCTCAGATCTACCTGAAGATTTGCGTCATAAAATGGTGGCAGTTGCTAACCAGGTTAGAACGCTTTTCATCGGTGGAGAAGAAGTCGCACAACCTTTAACCATCACTATGTCAACAAGGGCATTGGTTCGTTGGGCGCGTTTAACGGTGGTTTTCCGCGGTGCGCCTAATGCAATTGGTTATGCACTTAACCAGGCTTTAATTGCAAAAGCAGAGCCTGAACAACGGATCGCAATCGAACGGATAGCAATGGATATTTTTGGTGACACCTGGTCTTCAGGTGAATCTTAATGATTGTTTTACATTGCACCCGTAATAACTCAGATAAAATCTGGGTGATTGAACCGACGGCCAAACCTGATGGTACCTATACTGTTTGGTATGGGAGGCGAGGCAAAAAACTACGTAAAGACTCTGTTCCATCTTCAAGTTCGTTGGATAGTCGACTACGTGAAAAAACGAATAAGGGTTATATCGTACTAGAGGGTAATTATTGGGTAAAAGACGGTTTTTTGAGTGAAGATATTCTCACAAAAGAGCCAATCCAATCTGCTTGTTGGTATCAAATTAAATCCACTATTCAGGATCAGGATTTAGCCAGTTGGTTATCATCCTGCCTGGATAATGTTCGTCAATACAATGAAGATGATGCTTGTGATTTATCACATAACAGCGCCTTTATTTCACTTTCGAATCATGATGCTTACGGAAAATCAGAATATAAAGATGGCCCTATTGGGACGCTCTTAATTTTTGCTTTACGTAAATACTTTGATTCTTCTTATGTTGATGTTGTCGATGATAATGGTGAATTTATATCCGCTTCTTATATGGATTTAGATACATCATTATCTGAAATTTTAACGGCATGGGAATCACCCGATTCTTCTGGCAATAAAAAATATACAACATTTCAAGATCTAAAACCGCTAGCAATAGCAATCGGTGCCCTTGAGCAACCTGTCGATTTATCCATCATTAAAACGGATAAACCGGGGATGTTTTTTTAGCACTTTTTGGAAGAAAACTTTCTTCCATTTTCACACCGTCATTACGACATTCTTATCATCCATAATAGGAGAATCCGCATGGAATTTATCCAGGCAACAACCCTTATCCACTTAAAAATACGCGTTTGGTCAGGAGAGAAAAAGGCCGATCGTGATATTGATTTAAAAGTGGGTAAAGATGGCAATGTACCACCTAAAAAGCTACTTGATATTGGTAGAAAGAAAATCTTTTCGCCAAAATCATTAGATCCTTTTACTGCCATACGCAAAGCAGCTGACCGTATCTGTCTAACGGATGGGACACGGTTCATGGGAGGCTATTCAGTTGTAGATGAGTCTGTTAAAGACAAAATCAAACAATTGGAACACCTTAAAAAACGTTTTGAGGAAGCATTGGAAATTTTCAGTGCTAACTTTGAAATAAATAAAGATGCGTGGATTTCAGAGAATCAGGAATATGAGCATATTATCCGAAATCAGATACCTGATTTAGAAACGGTTAAACAGGCTTTTGTTTTTGAATTCACACCTTATAAATTAGGTGTAGTACCGGGTTTTGAACCTGATGCTAATGATTTCGCAAATCAAGTGCTACACGAAGTGGGTTTAATGGCTTCGGATATTTGGAAACGATTGTTAAAGCGTAAATCAGTCATTGGCTCAAAATCGCTTAAAAAACAATTACTACCAATTATTGAAAAATTGGATGTTTTATCATTTGGTAATGGCCGAGTTTTAAACGTATTGAATGAATTTAATGTTCTTATGAATATGATTCCTGAAAACGAAAGACTCGAACAAAACCATCCGATATTTAATCAGGCGTTACGATTTCTATCAATGACCGGCGATGCTGAAAAGCTTGAGTTGATTATTAATGGAGATGTCTCGATTACATCCATTGTCAGTAATACCCCAGCTGTTAAATGTGCAACACAATCATTTAACAATTCTATTCAAACGCCGCTATCTCAGTTAGAGCAATCTTCTGATACTGGCTTTTACTTTTAACCGTGGAGGTCATATGACGACTGCACTAGAACGAGCTCTACCGATTGTCGCATCCGCTTATGGCCAGCAATTTGGTGTGCGTGTCCTGCTTTCGGGCAGTGATGCGTTCACTGATGGTGATACGATAACATTGCCGTTGCTGGATAATATGAGTGAACTACATGATGTCTTATTTGGATATCTTGCGCATGAAAGTGGGCATATCAGAGATACTGATTTTTCAGTATCTGCGGGTAGTGAGTTGCGACATTCTTTTCTGAATATCATCGAAGATATAAGGATAGAACGATTGATGGTTGAAGAATTTCCCGGTACTCAGTCCACCCTTGAATCGGTTAACGATTATGTTATCCAACAAGGATGGAGTGGCCCGGCTAAATCTGATACCCATGAAGCACAGCAGCTTGCCGCTTATTTATTGCATGTACTACGCTCAAACGTACTCAATCAACAATCATCTGAACCGCTTGCGGTGAAGAGTAGGGAAGTGATTGAGCAGACTTTTCCCGCTGGATTTTTTGTTCGACTGGATGGTTTGTTGGCGATGGAAGTTGATTCATTGAAAACAACACAAGATTGTCTTCGATTAGTTGATGCCATACTGAGAGCACTAAAAGACGCTGAGGAAGAAGAAAGTCAAAATCAGAGTAACCCAGGTCCTGGTCAATCACCAGATAGTGGAGCTTCATCGAAAGATGATGGTTCAACAAATGGTGATCAATCAGGCATGGGCAATGACGATAGGCTTTCGAAACCACAGAGTCAAACCGATATAGGATCAATACCGCCAGGTAGTGATTCTATAAACCATATGGATAATCACTTAACGGATGATCATCCATCAACTTCATCATCTACCATAAGTCCTTCTGACGATAACGATGCAGGGCCTGGGGAAAATGGTAAAGGTCAAGATACACCTCTACATGACAAACTGTTATCTGCTACAGATCAGGATGTGATGAAAGATGCAATTGACCAGCTCAAAGATGAGTTAGCTCTGCAGGCACAGGATGACAACCAAGGTATTCAAGGAACGATTGATCTTGATACTAACGTTGGGAGTCCTGTTTCAAGTGATGGAGATACGACGTTATTGGCCGATGGCATTCATGCATCTGCTTCAATACGTGCTCGATTACTTGGGTTATTGCAGACGCAAACTCGTCAGAAACAAACGCTACATACGCGTGGTAAACGTGTAGCAGGTTCAAGATTGACTCGTATTTCAACGGGTGATTCAAGAGTATTTCTCCAACGTGAGAATACTCAACGAGCCGATACAGCTGTGCATGTGCTTCTGGATACCAGTGGAAGCATGGGCAACATTCAAGATATTGCAAATCAGGCAACGGTTTCATTGTCATTAGCTATGTCGTCCATCCCTAACATTGACATTGCGGTGTCTATATTTCCGGGTGTAAATGGCAAGGTGAGTCCACTGTTAAATCGTGGAATGCCAGTCAGACCGTGCTTGTCAAAATTTGCCGTATCATCATCAGGTGGCACACCATTAGGTTCTGCCATGTTGTTTGCTGCTAGAGAGTTAGCGATAAGCAAACGTGAACGGAAAGTATTAATTGTAATTACTGACGGAGCACCAAGTGATGGTGCGAATGTTGAGTATGTTACTAAAATATTGAAAGGTCACGCTGATATCTACGCCATTGGTATTAATAGCAATGCGGTTAGTCATTATTTTAATCATTGGTCTGTCATTCATGATGTTAAGGAGCTGCAATCTGCACTTTTTAAACTGGCAGGATCAATTTTAAAATTACACTAATTACATTTTCTTGAAACACCGCATGTTTTACACATGCGTTCACACCTTAGAAAAAATACTTTTTCTAATCTCTCTAACCTACGGGACAAACTACTGTCCCTACGGGCATGGTGCGTCCCTTTTTTAAAAGGAAAAACTATGCAATCTGAAAAACTTAAAAGTGATAAGGGAATACCCATTCGTAAAGTAATTTTGAATTCGTGTAAGCGAAGAACCGAACTCTATTATCAAGAATTTAATGGCAGTTGGGTTCAGTACAAACGAAAGGTATTCACGATTCATTAATGGTAAGGGGCTTTTGCCCCTTCTTCACCGCTGTTAAGCACGTTTAATAACAAAGGAGTATCAACATGAAAAAACGAAACTCTTCTGAGTTGAAAAGGAAAATGATGGGGCATTGGTTAAATGCATTATATGACCTGGCACCATCACTACATTATGCAATAAGCAACGTTGGTGATTCAGTCCCTTGTCCGGTAGATGGGGGAACTGATGGCTTTCGTTTATTTGATTTAAATGATAAATATCCTACAGCTGAAACTGGCGGTGGCGTAAAACATTCATTTCGAGTTTTTGCTGAAGGTATTGATCTGCTGATGTGGGTTAATAGATGGAATTTTCCTGAAACTTACGATGCATTGGAAAACTGGATGGGTGACAGGAATCATATTTCTGTTGTTAATTCATTACCAATAAAGACAAAGGAAGTGAGTCCAATAGATGAAACGAAGATACGCAAATGGTTAAATTCAGTATGGGATGAAGCTGTTCCGATGAATGATCCAATGGCAGAACCCGCACGACAATATTTTGCTTCGAGAAATATTTTAAAAGCAGGATTGTCGGCAAAAAGTATTCGTTTTCATCCAAACTTAACTTATACGGATAAACAGAGAAAATACTACGGTACATTCCCTGCTATCCTGACCTTAGTGGGTAACAATGATTATCAACATGTCGGAATCCATAGAACATATCTTACTGAAAATGGTCAGTTAATTGATTTAGGTAATACAAATAAACCTAAAAAGATGACACCAACAGTAATGAAGCATTCGAAGGGAAGACATGCGCGGTTATTTTCACAAACAGGTGGTTTTATCGGTATTTCTGAAGGACTAGAAACAGCTTTGTCTGTTTATGAGGCTAAGAAATTTCCGGTATGGCCATGTAAATCGGCAACCAATATTGCTACTTTTGTTCCACCATCTGGAATTCATACCGTTATACACTTTATGGATAAAGATAGATCAAAAGCAGGTGAAATTGCAGCGGAGAAACTTAAAGAGAGATTAATGCCGTTAGGGTTTAATCTCATAAACCTTGTACCTCCCGCACAGATACCTGAGGGTAAAAAAAGTGTGGACTGGGCAGATATGTTGAGGATTGACATTAGATCGTTTGATATTATTGACGATATAATTTCGAGTACTTATTTCAAATCTGCATAGTAATACAGGAGGCTAGTTCACTAGTCTCCTGTGTTATTTTTTAAACGTCTAATTTCATATTATATAAAGTGGGTTAAACACTTTGATGCTTTATATGATGATCAAATCTTATGTCTTGATACACTTAATTTTGTAATTAAATTCGGGTTACATAAAAATAAGAGGGATCCATGACTGAAGTTGATGAGCTTGATCTAATAAATTGTTCCAATAATACAGCTGATATTAGTTATGACGATGAAACCATTATATGGGAAGGAAAACCATCGCAATGGCTTAATATCGGGGAGTATATGTTTTGGTCAATAGTTTGGCTGTCTGCTGTATATATCTATTTTGCATGGAATATTGAAGGTTTGAATGCACAATATTCAGAATTTGAATTACTGTATACCATTTTGCTTTATGCCCTTGCCATTATCCCCCCAATAATGATGATATGGGCATGGCTAGTCATCCATTACGAAAAGACTGAAATAACACGTAATAAAATCACAGAATATAAAGGTGTAACCCGATTTTTTTCGGATGGCAAAGATTGTGAAATAGCTAAAATTGATGATATTAAAATGCCACCGGCAGGAATATTGTCTTTAGTTGGATGTGCAACGCTGATCCTAATGACATCTGATGATGACCAGCCCATCATTAAAATTAGAGCCATTAAAGATAGAGATAAATTAAAAGCCATAATCTACCCAATATGGCGTAAATTGTACAATGACAGGAAGGGCTACTTTAATAACTAGATTTAGCTCATATTGTCAGGCGTATCGCAAACAATCGAGCTGAATATGCGCAGGGGGCCGCATATGTCCCCAACCAATTCAAATATTTACATGGTCAATCGATGATTCTATACTTCATGACTATAAAACAACCAAAATTAAGGCATTATATTGAATACGATAGTTAAAAAATGGTTTCGTGATAAGGAATATGGTTTTTTAGAAAATGGATCTGCTAGAGATATTATGGTTAAAAAAAGTGATCTGATTAATTGCCAATATTTAAAGGTAGGTGCCACGGTTGAGTTTGAATGTCATTGTGATAAACAGGGCTTAATTGCAAAAAATGTTAAATTGAAACGCGACAATAAACAAAATTCGCATATTAAATCAGACAGAAACAGTCATTATTCTAAAATTGGTGTTATGACTTAAATACTCGTATTTAACTAGATGTACTACACTTAATATTAAAAGAATAATGGGTTTAATATGAAGAGAATTTTGCATCAGTTGTATAACGACATATCAATTAAAATAATTTATTTTGGGATTGTAATCATGTCCCTAGTTTATGTATTTAATATATTAATTAGCCATCAAATAATATCAGAAAAAACGTCGATATTAACCTGGTTGGTGATTTCAGTCTTATTGTTGTTTTATATTAAATCAATGATCATGTTATTCAGCATATTTAAGCGTACGTATAATAAAATTGAAGAGAAGCTTATTAATTGGGTTTTAGATTGGGTCTTTAATATACATAATATGTAAAAACAAAAGCCATTGAGTAAATTCCCAATGGCTTTGTAGTAGATAACTATTACTTATGGTGATTATTCTTACTGTGTTTATGAACAAACCAAGTAATTAAGCCACCAACAATGGCAATAGTAACGGCAAAAAATAGAATAGGATCAATCGCATCCATCATCTGATTTATCTCCTCTACGCAAAAACGCTGCGTATCCGAAAAAAAGCACTGAAACAATTCCAAGTGCTATCCCGTTTACCAGTGTCAACTTAGAGTCGTTTACAAATGCACCGATCAATATTGCTATTGTTACAGCAACCGCTATATTGTCAAAGCTTTGCGCTAAGGCTTTCTTTTGACGCTGATTAAATGAGAACTTCATTATTAGACCTCCTTGGATTTTGCTTAAGGAGATCGCCCGTCTGGGATAATCTCCCAGAGGGGTTAATGGATTGAGGTTCTTATAAAAGAACCTGTCAGACTTTACACAATCCGTAGTCTGCTACTCGTTTAAGAGTATGAATATATCCATATAACTAATCTAATACTGCTAAAAAGCGGGCAAAACAGTTTGATGACTTAATCACATTTAATCCACATCATAATTGCTAAGTTAATGCGCTATTGAAAAGGCATAATACCCAAGTTTTAAAACTGAACAGGAGTTATTACCGCAATCCCACAATTGCTTACATCTGTATATGCTGAGAGTTGAAATACACCCATAAACGGGAAGTACAGTAGAGAACATTCCCATATGGGTAGGGAATTACTGGGTTTGAGTAGATTTATACTTCGATTTGTTACAATATTGGAATTTGGCACATATTTGAATAGTCGAGGTAGAAAAAAGAGGAGAGGGCATAATAATCAGTATTCGTTTGGCTTGCTGGAGACAAGCCACATGCTTAACAGCAATTAATTAAACATGGGACTGAAAATGGTTGCGGTGACAGGACTTGAACCTGCGACCTCCTGCCCATACAATAAGGCTACCAGACACATATTGTATGTAGAAAACAGGGGCTCTATCCGACTGAGCTACACCGCGTTTTAACTATTTAAGATCTTTAAAGTCTTTCAAACCGCCTTTACGCTTTACTTGCCGGTTTTGCTTTTTAGCTCTTTCTTTAACCTCTCTGAATTCTGGCTCTAACTTCTTTAACTTTTCAACAAGGCCAGATAAATCATATTCATTTGTAATCTTCCCTCTACCTGGTGCTGTCCGCTCAATTCGTTTAAGAAATCCAGCTTGCTCAAGCTCAACCATATACCGCTGAACTTGACGTACACCTATTCCCAAACGCTCACTCAATGCTTTTTTCCCAGGAAAGGGCTTTCGTTCCTTATCCCACCAAAAATCCGTTAATTGCAAAAGCACCGCTAACTGGGTCGGATTTAGCCCAAGGCGCCCCTGCGCTCTGAGCAATAATGAAGGGACTATACAAAACCCAATATTAATGACATTTTTACCCTACTTCTTTTCTGATTCCCGCCGCTCGGCTGGTTTCATTTTTATGACTTTTGCTGTATTTAATGTTTTACCTTCTGTCATCTCACAACTCCGTTGGCATGGTGTTAAATTACAGCTATTTTAAGACATTTACAAGAATCCCAACCAGTCATACACGTCTAATGCTATGGTCACAAATGTCTTATACGCACTGGACATAGATACCTCCTAAAGAAGGACACACCTAATAACACTAAATTAAACCATTACTAACTAAGTATAAATGAGCTCCAGACTCCGGTGTCCTATGGGTCACAAAATCAAATATCAGAATTATCGTTATTTTGATAATTAGCCATATTCAAATTCGTAGAATGAGGGGCAAGCAATGCAATATATGACTTTAATTCAAATGGTTTAGTCGGTAATTTACTCACTATCTGCCATGCCTCATCGACAGCTTTATCACGTGTATCTGGAACCACTTCTTCAATAAAATAGGTATCACTGGCCAAATCCAATTCATCCCACTTAATAAATAACTCCTGAACCTCCATTTCTCTAGGTCGTCTTGCATGATTTATCATTGTGGTATCAATCAATACTGTTATTTCATCCATTTCAAGATATGCAACCAAACAACGGTCATTCAAATGATCGTCTCTGACTGCAAAAACAACTTGCCTTAGTTGATTCCGTTTTAACAAGGAGCGAATTCGCGTAGCATCAGCTGTAGTGGAAGTGTTTTCCAACCTAACCACTTTAGGTAAATCCAGTGCTTCCAACAGGGCGCTAGCTTCTATATCTGAATATCGACTGGTGATTGCCTGGTTAACAAGATATGTAATAGTACGGGTAGTGCCTTCTGACTCACGTTCTAGCGCCTTCAAGTTATCAATATCAAATCTAATTTTCAAAGGGTTCGAGGCCATGTATTTTCTCCAATTTTTATTCCGAACTAGAATACACGCTTTTCATGGGTATGCAAGCCCATTAATACCCCTGCAATGGGTAATAACAACATTGAAATTTATTATTTATTACTGCCCCCTTGATATTAGTGCATATCAGTCCATAATAAACCTCATAAAGAAGCAACACCTATGATAAAAGCAGTTTATAAGACAAATAGAATATACTTATTTGTGACACACATGTCTTTTTACTATAATTATCTCAGTGATAAAAAACACTAGCCGAACTACGTAAGTAGGCGGCATATCCTAAAGACACTTCGGTGTCTTTAGTTGTTTCTGGGACTAAAAAAATTAATGTATATCTGCTATGTAGATGAGTCTGGCTGTACAGGTCAGTTACCTTCTGGCCGTTCAAGCATACAACCCGTATTTCTACTCTCTGGCATCATCATCCACCAAGCCAGCTTAAAAGACTTCACAAATGAATACCTAGCCATTAAAGCGAAGTTTTACCCTAAGTTTGCCCGAAATAGAATTAGCTACCTATCCACTATCATGGATGAAATTAAAGGCAGTGATATTCGAAAGAACACAACCAAATCTAGCCGCAATAAACGACGTCATGCTTTCGGTTTTTTAGACCATTTTTTGAAACTGCTTGAAAAATATGATGTTAAAATTATTTCAAAGATATATATAAAAGAACCAGGCGAATCAATCAGAACAAACGCTATATATACAGGCGCTTTACAGTCAGTATGTACACACCTCCAGTCATTCCTACAAGATAAAGATGAAATGGGACTGGTTATCGCTGATGCCCGTAACCACTCTTTGAATGTTAATGCAGCACACTCAATATTCACACAAAAATACAAATATGCTGGCGATGAATACCCGAACATAATTGAAATGCCAACCTTCGGGCATAGTGATAATCACAGTGGCATCCAGTGTACCGATATACTTTGTTCAGCTATCTTATTTCCAATGGCTGTACATACATACTGTGAAGGCTATATTCAAAATTTGCATGTAAAG
Source organism: Gammaproteobacteria bacterium (assembly GCA_016744065.1). Lineage (GTDB taxonomy): Bacteria > Pseudomonadota > Gammaproteobacteria > SZUA-229 > SZUA-229 > SZUA-229. The sequence goes on along the minus strand of JADGFA010000030.1, from coordinate 11,777 downwards.
CCCCCGTACTCCAGAATTAAAAGTCGATATAACCAAAGGTTAAAAACATTACAGTATAGATATCGTGTAACCGATAATGGCCGGTCTTACTGGCAGGGTGGTATCACTGTTTCAGACCCTTTAAATAAGCAAAATGCGGGACAATTATTTAAATAATAATGATTCTAAGAACAGGGTAGGGAACTAATGTTAATGTTTTATTTTCATAATATAGAAATAACAAAGCCCCAATTATGGGGCTTTAACGGCTCTCTTGAATATATCTAGACCAGCTAGAAACCTGATTTCTCAGGTGGAACAATCGCACCCAATAAGGGTTCCGCTCATACGACTGTGTATATATTATAAAATACAAGCTTAAAAAACTGAAGCTAAATCAGGTTTAAAAACAATTCCCTGCAAACCGGCATTTTCAACCAAGTCTTTAAATTCATCACCACAGAATATATTCAAATAGGTATCAAATTCAGTTTTAAAGAGTAGAGTGTTGCTTAACAACTCTTCTTTAAATTTGAGTTTATGCAAACCAACCTGGGCTCTACAATCACCTTCGCCCTCATATTCCCGCTCAGACTTATCCAAATCAATAAATGATTCATCAACGAGATACAACACGTTGAAAATGTAATAGGTTATTCCTTCGATACTAACAGGCAAAAATTCCCCATACTCCTTTAGCTGGCTAGCCAGTACATCATAAGCTTTCTGATTCAAAACCATATGACTTGTTGTCCAAAAGGAGATATCAGGCAACTTATCAGCCTTCTTAAAATTAGGCGATTTCCTAAAAATTGCATCCGGCATAACCCAATCAGGTTGTGATGTCGGCAGCCGATTAATGTTATATCTAAACCCGCGTCCCATCTTTGCTCGTAGCTCAGTCGGCGTTAGGTTAAACAACATGTATTCTTCATTGTTTGTTCTGATTCTATAAATAGCCATTATTCTGGTAACCCCTGACCTTTTCTTAACATGACGTAATCTGGAAATGTACGTTCATGTAGGTGCTGCGCAATTAATTTCAGTTGCCCTTGTAACATTTTCAAATTTTTAATCGTAACTTCATTAAGACGCGTACTTAACCAGAAATAATAATTGTATCGATGAATTCGACTATGTGGCACCGCTTTTGGAAATGCAGGATGTGGTGTTGCTGCAGTATTTTCAGGAAGCCAACAACCATTAAATGGGTCATCGATACGTAACTTATAAATCGCCAGCAACATCCTTAAATCTACAGCATCATCATGATGGCCGGACACGATTGCGTGAGCGTGGCATCGAGGAGGTCGTCTCATCACTGTTGCGTCTAAAAACTCGCCGAGCCTGCCTGAATCATGTTTCTCATCTTCTAGCTGAATATCACTCATTGATGCGGCGCCTTGACGGTATTTCTCAATTCCCATCTGCACAGATGCAACCACTTTGACTCTATTAACTTGAGAGGCAACCCATTTTCCTTCTGTATTTTTAATTACATCTTGGATCGTTAATTCAACGGGGGTTTTCTCATGATATTTAACTAAATACTCTGGTAGAGGCATTCCTTTTCCTTATTATAATATGATACTTCACCGCGAAGACGCGGGTTTAACAGCCCATCCCTGGGCTAACTACGGCTCCTGCCTCGTAAGTTTAGCAATAGTAAGATATTACTTTTTACCTAATAGTTGATCTTTAATTTCATTATATAAACCTTCAAACAGAGCAAACATATCATAATAAATATTACGCATAGTAAACCACAATATAAAAACTGTAAAAATACCCGCAGCTATACCAATAAAATACAGTGCATCTGGCTGTGGATTACCGTATGGTCCAGTTACTGTCATAGATTCTAACCTTCGTAATATTGGAAAGATTACGAATCCACACACGATGAGATGAAACATTAACGATGTTCGTTTAACCCAGGAAGTATGGAGTAGAGTCTCGTTTGTTTTTTCATTTTCCATTAATAATTGCTCACTGTAGTTCGCGACAACCGTTTTTCCTGATTGTCTTTAAAATTGTTATATGTGAAATATCCGACAGCCAAATGTAAGACTAAAAACACGTACCAATAGTTATAGCTGTCGATGTTTAACCAAACATACCGCACTAATGAAATATACAGTTACTAATTAGCAATGGCAACCAATCTTGATATTTCCAACCCTTCACACGCTGGGGTTTATTGTTATAAGCGTAACAGATGAACTTACCAGTTTTATCATGACTTCCATGAACGGCATGGTATTTTTTAACTGTGCCTTGAATCAGACTCATTTGTTAAATCCCTTTATATAGTGTTCTTCAAGCAATGTTTTGCATGCAAAACATTAACAATGTTATTAAATATTAATGGTCGACCACAGTATGTGCTAAAGAAGATAATTAACAAAACACAATAAAATTAATAGGTTACTTGTCCGTCCTTCACAATAAGTACTAAAGTACCAAACTAGCTATCAAAATAATTTTCTTAATGAACGATGTCTCAAAAACTACTTAATTAGTAAACCAATATGCTGATATATCCATAAGGATATTTTTGTGCTTTCACGTATATTTATTATGTATCTTATTATATTAGCTACTTAAATCTACCATAAATCATTCCAAGTATACTTCCAGTCACTACAAACTGAATACCTTGAAACATTAAATTATAAAGCAAGTATGTAGAAATTGGATTGATATCGATTTTTGCAGCCATCGCAAACCCCATAACGGAATACACAACAGTTCCAATTATTAAACTAAACTTAATCCCCTGTATGACAGGATGTCCCCCTCGAGAATAGAGAGGGTAGAGGTAAGCAATGATCGCCCCCTGAAACAACATAGAAAGCATGCCTAATGCAATATTCGGCTCTGGCCTTGTATAAGCACCCATTTCGCCATATAGATCATGAAACAAGATCATATGCCACGGGTATGCAATCAACATTGTTATTACGACATACGAAATCGTTGCGAGAATAACTTTTTTGATATCCATGTCATTTACATTTCCATCATTTGTGCAACAACCATCGTACCGCCATAATTCACATGTGGACTTGATTCGACCATTTTTACTGCTGTGTCTAAATTATCAGCTTTTAATATTGAGTAGCCCATCATTGGATTATTACCACCACCTTCAGTTGTACTGGTTGTTGTAACGCTTTTAGATTTGCCAAGTGGAGTACCTCTGTTTACTAGTGAATCACCTAAGCCTTCTGCCCAGGCCTCCCATTTAGTCATATGTTCTGCGCCTTCTTCAGGGCTTTCAGGCATTTTTCCACCATGGTACGCAAGCATAAAATTAGGCATTTCTATTTCCTCTTTAATTAATAATAAGTACTTGCACAATGCAAGTAGATAAATACTAGGCCTTCTACTTGTCTTTTGCAAGTGCTAGTATTCATCTATGAACGATAAGTCTAAAAAATACCGCTCTCACTGCCCAATTAACTTTGCTCAGGAAACATTTGGTGACAAGTGGAGTCTACTGATCATACGAGATCTGATGTTCAAGGATAAAAAATACTACGGTGAGTTCTTACTTTCAGATGAAAAAATATCAACCAATATCCTGGCTGATCGATTAGAAAAACTGGAAACCGCGGGCCTTATTTCAAAAGCGATTGATGCAGAAAACAATTCTAAAAAACTCTATAGCTTAACCCAGAAAGGTCTTGATCTTATGCCCATGTTAATTGAAATGATTGCATGGGCTGCGAAATACGATAAAGAGAGCGCTGCGCCTAAAGCCTTTATTAAGCAATTTAAAAAGGATAGGGAAGGGCTCATTCATGAACTTCTGACTCGGCTTAAAGATACAAGTAAGTAGGTGGCTCTATTGTTCAGCCTGTTCTTTCAATGCTTTGTTCATAGCATTTAAGATAGGTGGAACGCCTTTATTCATCTGGCCACTAAATAATGGTACAAGCATCCCTTTGAATGTTTCTGAGTGAATTAACTTCGTACCTGTACTGGTTTCTTTTAATTCAATTATCTTGTCATTCGTGAAAATAAAGCCGGCTATCATATGGGCTCGCCAATGAAAATATTCTGGTTTAGCCAGCTTAATTATTTCGGGATTATATTTTGGTCCATCAGTCCCTTCAGTTTCCCCCATCATTGTTATGCTGTGCGTTGAACCCAGTGAGGCATAACCTTCAGACGCATTTATGGTTGGATTCCACTCTTGCCATTGGTTGATATCAATTAAGATATTCCAGACTTTAGAAGGTGGGGCAGAAATTTCTATTTCTGTTGTCACCGTTTGCATGTTACTTCCTTGTATTGCCAAATAAACGATACCGGTTAATAGTAATGCAGCTACTATTTTAATTGCTTTTTTCATAACTCAGTTCAACTTTGATTTTGGATTATTACTTTTACATTTAACATTATAAAGATTGCAGATATATATGAAGTTGTTCCATACCTGCTCCCCAACCATTTCCATGATCAGATCGTGTATCTTCAAACGCTTTAAGCTCTTCTTCAGTGGGGTCTCGTGGCTCCCATAGAAAAGTGAGTTTGGTTTTATCATCAGAAATCTCTTCAAATAATAAGGTAGCTAACATATCCTTTGGCCAATTCGGTATATGTTCCATGGGTACAATATCTCCATTTTTATTAGAAAAATATTGTAAAAATACTAGTTTTTCAGGTGACAATACTTCTTCATATTTTGTGAAAAGCCACATTTCATGGCCATTTGGCATAGTAACCTTATGCAATGAGCTACCACCGTCAATGATATCCGCAGATACAAATTCGCACTTACAACCTGGCATTGGAAACATCCAGTTATTAAGGTGTCTTGCCTGAGTCCAGGCATCAAAGACAAGCTGTCTTGGTGCGTTAAATTCTCGAACAATCTCTGAAGGTATTATTTTGTCACTGCTCACTGTTTTTTCCTTTTACTTGAATTTGATTTAAATAGTTGTCTAGTTGATCCATGGTGCTACCCCAATATTTATCGAACTGGTGCATCCATTCTTGAATAGGGCGCAATTGATCTGGTTGTATTTGGTAGTATCTAAATCGTCCCTCTTTTCTTTCGGAAACAATTTTAACTTTTTTTAATACACTTAAATGTTTCGATACAGTTGGCTGAGACCAGTCAAAAATGTCTACCAACTCATTAACGGTCATTTCTTTAATGACAAGTTGTTCGATTAATAGTCTGCGCTTTGGTTCACCTATTGCGCTAAATACATCGTGTGTTGTTTTTAATCTAGACATAGGCATATAATATTCCCATATCGGAATATGTCAATATAAATCATAATTAAGGCATGCAATATTAATTCAACCAAAAGGTTGACAAAGTAAGAGTGTTAATTATAATAAACCGTATGGTTGAATATAAAAAAGACATAATCCTCTCAGAGTTATTAAAAGCAGTTAGCGATACAACGCGTCGTTCACTGTTAACACAGCTTTGTCAGCAGGGGCCGGGACGTGTTACTGATCTAGCAAATCAATATGACATGTCACTCAATGCAATTTCAAAACATATTAAAGTTCTGGAAAAAACAGGGCTTATTAATCGAAAAAAGATAGGTCGAACGCATTTAATTGAAGCCAACTTATCAAAAGTTGAAATGATTGAAGCATGGCTAGATGAGCTGAAATCTATATGGGAATTGCGCTTAAATAAACTTTATGATGTATTGCAAAATGGAGATAATAACAATGACTGAACTAACCGTAAATTTAAACAAGACAATAAACGCCCCTCTAAAATCCGTTTATGAAGCCTGGTTAAACCCAGAAATGTTAGCAAAATTTATAATGCCAATGCCGGGCATGCCTGAACCTGAAGTTGATAATGATGCAAGGGAAGGCGGTAATTTTACAATTATTATGACAGTTGGTGATCAGAAAATACCCCACACAGGTAAATATCTAATCGTCGACAAGTACAAAGAGCTTATCTTTACATGGGAATCACCGTTCTCAGCAGAGGACAGTACCGTGACGCTTCTCTTTAATGAAATTTCTAATAATAAAACTAACATTGAGCTTACGCATGTAAAGTTTCTTGATGAAGAAGGGCGTGATAACCATAAAGGTGGTTGGGGAAATATACTGGACACATTAGCTCAAGTTGTGACGGCTGAAATGGCATAAATAAGGAAAAAACAATGAGTTCAATTATCAAAAATAAACTAAAATTTACAGCGCTTATTCTTATGGTATTAAATACTGCAAGTGTATTGGCTGTCAATACGTCAATAGTAAACTTACCATCACAAAATCTAGACTGGGAAACAACACCTGAAGGTGTTGCGTTTGCTGCACTTCGAGGTGATCGTTTTAAAGAGTCTTATATGGCGATGGTAAAGCTACCAGCGGGTATAACGAGCCCTGTGCATGCAAAAACATCAAATATGTTTGGGGTGGTACTAGAAGGGACATTCTCACACATCTCAGAAGGTGATGATCCCTCAAACGCTGTGTTATTACCAAAGGGTTCATACTATATGATTCCAGCTAACCTACCGCATATCAGTAAGTGTGTTTCCAAAGTTCAATGCGTTAGCTTTCTTTATCAAGACGGAAAGTTTGATTTTATAACGAATACAGAAAAGTAAACTAACAAATAAGATTTAACAGGAGAACAACATGAGTAAAAAACACGGTATGTCATATTGTCACATTGCACGCTAAAGATGCGAAATGTGATTTAATTAACAACAATAAGACTCTGCCTTTTAAGCGTTTTTTAATTGCTTTAGAATATAAACATTATGAGACCGACTAAAGAAGTTATGTATGAATATAGTAAATAAAAAAATAAACATAGGTACACATTTTCATAAAAACATATGGAGCGGACTATTTGTCTTATTGTCAGGCTTTAACATATGCTCTAACGCTTCTGAACGGTTAACCTTAAGTGCTATATATAAATTAAAAAATCCTTATCAAAAGGAAATAGTAAACATTCCTGAAGAAGCACATGGCTCAGCTGAATATATCCATTTAAATGGTCAATCTGATCGTTTCGAATACTGCCAAACTGATGGGATGGTTATATTTATAGCCTTTGCTAATCATATTGAAGTTATGAAGCAGGCAGGGGATCCAGAAACTAAATTTGAGGCTATGAAGTATATGGCTAAAAAAAGAAATTTAGAGTACCCATTTGATGCTGAGGAAATATCAGGAAGCTCAGAGCGCAGCGTCCAAAAACTAGCTATCGAAATGGGCTGGGAACACCCTGGTTCAAGCGATGAGCACCTTGAAAGCATTGCATCAATATACTGGGATAAATGTTTACAATTACCAATAAGCATCTTTGAAGCTGAGTGGAAAGATATATAAAATACTTCCGATTAATATAAGGGTGAATTAACTGCATTATCATATTGATTCTTTAGAAGAACCTGCAGCGACATCTTGTATTATATAGCAAACTATTAGTGACCCGTATTAGTCAATAAGGTCACTAATAATCGATGCTTCTTTGTTATATTTAAGTTTCAGAAGTTACAATTTCTGCTTCTAACATCAATATCTATATTGATGTGCCTTCCAAGTATACAAACCCATTCGTATATTTTTTATTAAAACCATTAATATCATTCATTAAATCCTTATCCTGATACATTTGGTTTTGTTGAGACGGTTTATCAAAGTAAAGAATATCTATTTCATCTGGTTTTTTAATACCAAAAGTGTCATTAACTTTGATTGTGTTTTCAGCATGAAAACCATAGGATTCAAGTTTAGCGCTAATAGACGTAAGTTCAGCCTGGTGAGGTTTGTTATTGAAATAACTGATCTTTATTATATAAAGCCTTTCATCTATAGGGCTGCTTGAAGCTCCTGAGTAAAGTGATTTACCAGAGATAAATGTAAAGCCACTTGTAGACGCAATCATCATGGGTTTAATTTTTAAATAGTCTTTATTCTTACCAAGATCAACAAAAGCTTTTGGCGTATTACAATATGTCACTATCGCTCTGTTAGGTGTTCCTACCTTAACAGTGCCCTGGATGGTCTGTTTAAGATTCAATTCTCTTTCAATGTAGCAGCCTGCACTATGAAAAATGGAGTTACTCAGTTTCCTGTATTCTGCATATTTTTGTTGGTCTGTTACTTCCAATAAGATGACGCTGTAGTATTTGGTTTGATTGACACTCTTAGGCGATACTTCTGATTCAATATTAGACGCTTTCATTTTTTCGGTCGTAGTGCATGCATTTAGAAGAAAAATAATAGCCATAATAGATAAAGATTTATAATGTAACGTATTCATATTTAACTTCCTTATGCTTCGATTTCTTCAAGAATGGTGTATCGAATCTCACTGAACGCTTTAGCACGTATAGGGATGAGTTTTTGATACTCAGGATCGGAAAAGAGATCATGTATCGATTGTTCATCTGGAAATGAATAAAGCACATCAACCTGCAGTGCATATCGATGCCCCAGAGCGTTGGATACTTTGAACGTTTTAATAGGCTTGCCTCCATAGCTTGCTGTAATAGGGCCTGCTTTTTTTATATATTCTGTCTTAGCTTCTTCACGATCAGGGGAGCTAGCGACTTCAACCCAAAGTAGGGTGTTTGTCTTCTTTGCTGTGTCGTTCATTTTTAATTCCTTAAAGTTAATGTATGTAAATTATCTGCAACTCATATGAACAAGTAAAACGAGTATAATTAGTTGATTACTATATAAATACTTGTGATAATGATATGGAATTATTAGGGGGTCATTATGGACTTCAACAAAGCGAGAACCTTTATCGAGGTTGTTGATGCTGGCAGCGTCACAAAGGCTGCCAATAAATTATTCAGAACACAACAGGCCATATCACTACAACTTAAAGCATTAGAAGATGAGTTAGGCCTGATTCTCTTTGATCGACATGGACCCAAGATACTGCTTACTCGCCAGGGAGAGCAGTTATATGAGGAGTTTAATTCGGCTTTCCTTCAGATGGAAAGCTCAGTTTATCATTTGAAATCGGATAAAACGTCTGCCTCAGGCACAATACGTCTTGGTCTGTGGATGGAGCAGAGCACCGGATATCTTCCGTATATAGTGACCGCTTTTAAAGAAAAATTCCCCAAGGTTAAATTTGAAATACTACTTGGTATAGATGCTGACCTTGAAAAGGCATTACTGAATAATGAGATAGATTTTGGCTTTTATGTGTATGTCAAAAACAACAAGTTAATCGATACACAACCCGTGCTACGCCGTAAACTCATACTAGTCGCATCAAACGCATACCTTTTAAAACTAAAACGCATCAGAGCGATAAAAGATACATTGGAGCTGGATCTTGTTGATTACTCCCATGACTATGCTTCATATACAGTCTGGATTAAGGAAAATGCGCGCGAGTTATTTGCTGAAGCAAAAAAGAAGAACCCTGTTGTGACGGTAAAAAACGACCTTGTGTTAAAGGAATTAGTCAGGGAAGGGCACGGTATGGCGCTTTTACCAGAGGAAATTGTAAAAGATGAGCTCTCTACCGGTGCCATGATTCAATTACTGCCTAAGAAGAGTAAAGCTGTTACGTTAACGATTGATATAGGCTATAAAAAACGACGTTCACAGAGTTATATACATGATCAATTTTTACAGTTTATTATAAGTAAAAATAATTTATGGATGTAATTTAGGCATCAGATAATCAAATAAGGATTCATAAAGAATGAATATGAAAGTCAAAGAAATGGATGAAACAATTATCTATGGCATAACAACGAGAACAACAAATGCTAACGAGATGAAATCAGATACCGCCAAAATTGGCAAAATATGGGAGAAATTTGATAGTGAAGTCACGGTCGACTATCAAAATGGTGAAAGAGTATACGGTGTTTATTATAACTATGAGTCTGATCTGAATGGTGAATTTAGCGTACTTGCGGGATATGAGAAAACTAACAGTGCACTTGAAGCTGTAACGCTTCAAAAAGGTAACTATATTGTTTTTGAAGCTAAAGCGGAATATAACGATGATGACGCACGGATTCAGGCCGTTATTGGAGCCTGGGGTGATATTTGGCAATATTTTAACGATGTTAATTCAAAGTTCAAACGAGCTTATAAAACAGATTATGAGTATTATAAGAATCAAACTGAAATCGATATCTATATATCAATAGACTAAACTACATAAAAAAGAGAGTAACTCATGGGTATGACTGAAGTTGCATCATTATTTTTTGTAATGCTTACACTTGCGCTTGTACCGAGTTCGAGCGTTGCACTGGTTGTTACTCGTTCAGTTACCCACGGTATAAGCAATGGAATATCTGTCTCTTTAGGTATTGTCCTGGGTGATCTTGTTTTTATACTTATGGCCATAATAGGTTTGTCAGTGATTTCTGAAACAATAGGGTGGTTGTTTGTCACTATAAAATATATTGGAGCAACTTATCTTATCTGGCTAGGTTTTACTCTTATTAAATCAAAACCAACACCAGCCATTACCGCTAAAAAAACGGATAAAAAGGGCAGTTTATTCACAAGTTTTCTGTCAGGATTATTTATCACGCTAGGTGATATTAAAGCCATTTTCTTTTATATCAGTCTATTTCCTGCATTTGTGAATTTTGAAACCCTTAATATTTTTGATGTAATGGTGATAATGCTGGTTACAATCATGACCGTTGGGGGTGTTAAATTGTTCTATGTTTTCTTTGCTAATAAGATTGCCACCTTATCAAAAGGGTATGATCTTGATAACAAAGCCAAAAAAGTTGCCGGTAGTTTTATGTTAACAGCAGGTAGTTACTTAATGATAAAAACATAAAGAGCGTAATATCTAACAGCATTAGATAATATTGAGGGAATAGAATGCTTGAAATAAGACCCACATGTGAACACTGTAATATAGAATTACCGCCAAACTCAAGAGATGCGATGATTTGTACATATGAATGCACTTTTTGTAAACAATGTGTTGATGATGTCTTAGAGAATGTATGTCCAAATTGTGGTGGTGGGTTTTGCAGCAGACCAATAAGACCTATAAATAATCTTAAAGATAATAATTATCTGGGTAACAACCCTGCAACCTCTATAATCACCCATAAAGCCGTAGATATTAAAGAGCATAAAGCGTTCTCATGCAAAATCAAAAGTACGCCACCTTATGAGCGATAAGTATGCAATATCGCTCTGGCGAGTATCAATACCTATTGATTAATGAAGGTATAAAACCTAGTATGAGTCGAAAGGGGAATTGTTAGGACAATGCAGCTAATGGTATATAAAAAATGTCACCTCTAAATATTGCAATAAGATATATGGATTGTTTTTATGGAGATCGCTCATTATCATCAATGAGAGCTATTTTAGCTGATAACCTAAAATTTAATTGCATGTTTAAGCTCAATAAAAACAATATGTACACCTAAAATTTATAGAAAAGTGACATAATAAATATGCACCAGTCAGCCATCAGGTTCTAGACAGGCATCAACCTGTCCCAGGCAACAATCATTGCCCCATAAAATCTTTAGTTCCCAACGCACATCCAGGCATATAGCGCCTAAGCACTTAACAGGTTTATGGCTACTGATTACTCAGTTCCAGACCCCAATTGGCTTAGCGTTGAGGCACACTTACTTTTATCGCTTTCAACACCTTTATATAAAAAGGTCAAATAAGTAACGAATCAGGCCTGATGGTTATTAGCCAACCCCATTTCTGGTTTTCTTATTCAACCTTAACCTGTTATCAGGAAAACGCTTTCTCTACATCAAACGCGACCTGTGTAGTGGTCTAATAGTACCGGACACCTTAATAAGAGATAATAC
>JADGFA010000077.1 GCA_016744065.1 Gammaproteobacteria bacterium | reverse complement strand
CTCCTGTACCATCACCAGCCTAGTTAAATTCCCTTTTAAATTATTATTAAATAATACGTAATATAAATATGTTTTTTAAAAAGGGTAAATATGCAAAACGAATTTGTAAGTGTCGATGAAAAACGACCGGAGAATCATCAGTCTGTTATCGCGTATAGATTAAAACTAGTATTAGGTGAACCCATATTCACAAGTCAGAATTGTGTACAGACTTTTTATATTGATGGTGATTTTTTCTGTGGGTTTAAGCCTACGCACTGGGCAAATATGCCCGTATTAAAATTAAATATTAATCAGCTAGATTAAATTATATTATTTTTTTAAGTGTGAGGGCGATGTGTTCTGTATTGATTTAAATCTGATAAGGCAGAAAATTTATTCATCTGAATTTTTATCTTCAATGCGATTAAAGTATTCATCATCATTCTCTTCGGTGTATCCATCGTCGAATCATTGATCACGTGGCAACATTAAAGGTTCCTATTCAGCAACAAAATGCCTGATCTGAGTGAAAATAGCCGGGTCGATATCCAGCAATGTTTCAACCTCAGTGACCTGCACACCATTGGCAGCAGATAAAATACTGCCAGAGGTGAACTGGAATATTGAATTATCCTGTATATCATTTTCAGCCGGGGCAGGAGGAACATAAACAGGGTCAAGGCTTGCGCGCATCAGCAGTTCAATTTTTCCGCTAATGTCTAACACTACTGGGCGTTGAATTATGTCCAGGGTGCCTTTAACACTCACCAGACGTAGATTTGTTGCGGTAATGACCGGGTTTAATATCTTTTTTGTGTGTGGATTACTCCCGTTTTAACATCCAGATTAAAACGGCAAAACCGGCTACCATAAATAGCAGGCTGTATTCAAACGCTGACATAATGATACGTCCTTTTTAAATTAATTATCACATGCAGGCACTTCTTTTGTGATGCCTGTCATAGAGTCTTGTTATTAAATATCGATGTTCAGATATTTTTTAGAATTTAGCGCATTATATTGCCACAGGTAAATAATCACCAGCACATTGACTTATCAGGCAAAAGTGACATGCCATATTGGCTTTGATATCAGGGAAATAAACATCAAATTTCTTTAAAGTCACTGTTATGGTTTTATCTTCAATTAGTTTCAGTTTGCCCTGCGATTAGCTTCAATCAAGTGCAATTTAAAAGCTGGAACTGATTTCCTGTGAATAATTCACTCTTTTTTATAAAGTTTCGCTGTTCCCCAGTTGATAGCATCAGGCGCTTTAAGACAGGCGAAAGCTTGTTACAAAATTATTTTTGTGTATAGTTGTGTGCCATTAGCGCATTCATATTAGACAATGGAATTTGTACTTGTCAAATATATTATTTTAATAAAAGTATTTATTTTTAAGGATTATTTTGTGAATATAAAAGTTTTATCAGGCATTGCACTGATGCTTGTTTCATCAAGTCTATTGGCGTCATTTCAAAATCAGTTGTTAGTTAATTATTCAAATGAAGAGGATGAGAGGCGAGAGGCTACTCAAGTCAGGCTTGATTATTTATACCTGTTCTCACCAGTAAGTCACAGTGCTGTTCCTTATTCAGAAGAAATATTTGTTAGTCGAGTCAGTTTAATTCATCTTATGGCAGGGAAAACAGATTTAGATTATGAGCCTGATTCATTTACAGGTGATTCATTAGAAGTTGATGTTAATGAATACGCTGTTGATGGTGTGTATCACATACCAGAAACTTCTTTTTATTTAGGGCTTGGCTATCAACAGGCAGAGTTTAAATCAAAATTAAATGATGCGGATGGCGATGGGCGGGCAGAAGCGGTTGTACGTGTTACGCCATTAGAAGGGCCTGATGCTGAAGGTGATAAACTGAATGTACAGCTAGGTTATTATATAAACGCTATGAGCCGGTTTACTATTGTGCTTTCGCAAACGGATATTGAACAAGATCTTGGTGGTTTAGATTTAAATTCTGACGTTAAATTGTATGCTATTAATTATAGAAAATTATTTAAAGTTAATGATCAATATTTTTCGTTAAATATGGCTCTGGGCGCAGAAAAAATCACCATTAATTCCGATGAGTTTGGTAATTTAGGGCGGGATTATGAGCGTAAAAAAGCGACTCTACAAACGGATTATTATTTTAATCAGTCAACAAGTGTAGGGTTGAGTGCTTTTTTTATTAAAAACGAGCAGTCAGGTGTTAATGAAGAAGAAAGTGCAGTTGATTATGTTTTTGGTGTTAAGCATTATTTTAATCCGAATGCATATGTTTCAGTTGGTTATTTTGATTCGGAAGATAGAGATTCAGATGGGTATAATATAAATGCAGGTTATCGTTTTTAATGTTTATACAAACTTAAATAGAGTTACATTTAAAGCTATCAGGTATCTAAAAAAACCTGGGAATTTCACACCCCATAAAGCCTATAAATACAGCAGCTCACCATATTGCAGTATTAACTGACCGTAAGCAGAAAGAGCTTTAAGAGTTCTTTTTAAAGTGGGGTATTGATTTTAATGATGAAGTTAACAGAGGGGCTATTGGGAGCCCAAAATATATACTTAAATTTACCGTTAATATTTTATGTTAAAGCGGCTTAATATATAGATTTATCTTTTAAATTTTATAAAAGTAAGTCATATCCTCAATGAAGTCCTTACTACTTCCCATCGAAAACTATTTACCTCAATTCCTGAGAATTTACAGTATTGAATACACTGTGTTATATTGTCTTTTATTCTAGACATAATATTAGACGATTATATTATAAAATAACTATAACACATTGAATTTTATAAAATTATTATTTTATTATTCTAGACAAAATATGGGTAATAATATATGCCACTTTCTGTTAGAGAATACCTTGAACGCAGACCCGCTACATCAAAAGAGATTCAGGCTGTAACCGGTTTGAGCCAAAGAGCGGTGTCGCGCCATCTGGAGTCTATGGGGGCGAGTGTCATTAAGTTAAAAAGAGGGCGTTCGTACTTTTATGTTGTCACTTGTAATGCATTCGGTGGTAATGATGCTTTGCCTTTGGTTATTGTTGATATGCATGGGAGTACCGACATAGTGGCCATAATTCGGCCATTGGCTCACGGTGGTTTTTATGTTGAGGGTGCGCCAGGTATGTCGCCTTTGTTGTTAGGTGAAAGTGGTGATGGTTTATATGATGATTTGCCATATTTTCTTTCTGACTTGGCACCACAAGGTTTTATCGGGCGCCAAATTGCAAAGGAAATATCAGAGCAATCAGATGATTTTCCATCTGATCCTCGTCATTGGAATTCTAATCACGTTGGTTGTTATTTAATGTCCAATGGTGATGACTTGCCCGGTAATTTTAAATTTGGTACTCAAGCAAGGTATCGAATAAGACGTAAGCCCGTAGGTACAAAAAGTGAAGATTATCCAGGGCTTGCTGATGAGGTAATGAGTGGTGGTATCGGAAGTTCATCTGCGGGTGGTGAGCAACCTAAGTTTACGAGCTATTGCAGTGAACGGTCTGCGCATGTGATTGTAAAGTTTTCACCAAAAGAGAATGATACAGGTGCCCGACGCTGGCGAGATGTTTTGATTACAGAGGATATAGCAGCGAAGACATTGCTTGATCATGGTTTATCGGCAGCAGTAACAGATCTTTTTGAAGAGGGTGATCGTTTGTTTTTAGAGTCTATACGTTTTGATCGTTCAGGCGAGTGTGGGAGAGCATCCATGCTATCACTACAATGTATAGATGCGGAATTTGTTGGTTCAGGCGGAACCTGGCCGCAGGTAATAGACGGGCTTTATGCTCAGAAATTAATAGGTCATTTTCACCAGTACGATGCAAAACTATTATGGTTGTTCGGTCGATTCATCAATAATACCGATATGCACCTTGGTAATTTAAGTATGGGTATTGACGGGGGGATATTTAGGTTGTTACCTGTTTACGATATGTGTTCGATGGGTTTTGCTCCCAAAAGTAATGGTGAGGTTACCCCCTTTGCTTTTGAGCGACCTGAAGTTGAAGTTGAAGGGCTGGATGAAGAAAAGTTTAATCGCGCTGAAAAAGCCGCTTTTGATTTTTGGGAGAGGGTCGCAAAAGATGAGAGTATCTCGGATGAGTTTAAAGCATTTTTAGCGAATGGTAATCCTATGGGGTGATATTTATATTAATCACCACACTTCTAATTGTTGATTAGATCGCTAAATCGCCAGCATAAAAAAGGCTCCCCGATCGGGACTTACTGGGAATCAAATCTATCACATTTTCTTTACCTGTTAAGTTGCATAAAGTGGCTGCCTAATAATCTTTACGGGCCTCTTTAAATACTAATAGAGGCGATTAAAATATAAAAATATCTCAATCTTGAATGTCTACTTTCGACGACGGTCTCAACCGGTCAACGCAGACATCGGATAGCTTAAAAATCAGCATATCATAAAGCATCAAATGGACTTTTAACTGCCAATCCGCCTTTATTAATCACATGGGTATATATCATGGTTGTGCTGATATCAGCATGGCCTAACAGCTCCTGAATTAGACGAATATCCTCCCTGACTCCAGCAAATGCGTAGCAAAAGAGTGTCGCAGTGTGTGGCTTGTTACTCTTTTCGTAATATTCGCCTTTTTGGCTGCATTTCGGATAGCTTTTTGTAAGCTACTTTCATGGATATGGTGTCGTCGTGTTTTATCAGTTCCGTGGTCAAGGGCTAGTCGGGTTGCAGGGAAAACATATTGCCATGAGAAACTTTTTGCTGCAGCGCCCAATTTTCTTGCTAAAGCTACAGGCAGCATAACTTCCCCAAATCCAGCTGAAAGGTCATCATCATGTATTGCCTTTTCTTCGAATAAAGACTTAATCTCATCCACTGAAAGTACGGTTGGAATCCGTTGTTTTGATGATGCTCGGGTAAAGGATAATATATTCTCAACATCCCTCCCAAGCACCTCACGAAACAGGAAAATTAATGCATTTAACGCGACTTTTTGAGTTGATCCAGAAACTTTACGTGATACAGCAAGGTATTCCAGAAAGCTTTTGATGTTTTCCACGCCTAGTTTATCTATTTCTTTCCAATTACAATAACGTAGGAACCTGGCAATCCACTGCTCATACGTTTTTTCGGTTTTAACTGCCATTTGGCGTACGCGTATCGTTTTCACGAAAGCCAGGTGCGTTTCGGCATAATTTGTTCTAAAGCGAAGAATGTGTTGATTGCTTGAGGGCGCGACAAGGCTACCAGGGTCAGCATCCCTCATTAGAGAAGGGTGATCAGGTTCAAGTTCCCTGGCAAATGCCCGCCATTGGAACCAGTCGTAAGATTTTGACCATTGAGGTTGAATCAGTTCCGTAAATAAAAGCCGTATTGCATCGGCTATTTGACGAAACTGCCACTCTTTTAGTTCCGGGAGTCTGCCTTTTGCATTTAGATAGCGCTCTATATTCTGGCTGGTTTGAGTGCTTAGAGGCGTGTTTTTGTTGGCCTTTATATAAGCTTCAACGTGCTTGCGATAATAGGGTGTTGAGTTCGTTGGGATAGCATTCTTTTTTAGTATTAACAGATAGTTATCCCAAAACCGGTCAACTGAAATCTGGTGTGCGGATAGTTTATTTTTTGGCATGACAAGCCCTCCATGACCTTGTACTATATAATCCTTAAAGTAACTGAATTGTAACGGAGTTATGCGGAACTGACTATCTCTGTTAGCCGAGCTTCTGACTATCTACCTAAAATCAGGAGTTTTGCGGCGCTGTATATTTAACTGTTAGCCTAATAAAACATAAAGGAGTAAAACAATGCCGCAACTACCAACAAGCATTAATGGAGTTACAATCGAATTTTCACAAACGGTGAATAAGACTGTAGATCAAAAAATAATCAATGCTTTGAAGCATTGCATAAAGCCTAATATCGCTAAAGGGTATGCTTTAACAAAAATATATATTTCATCTGCTAATGACTCACACAAAATGCCCAGCAGGCACGTACAAGGTTCAGGAAAAGCAGTTGATATTTCACGAATCAATGGCTTGAAAATGTCGTTACACTATAAAACAAATAAAACTGTACAAGAAATAACAAATGCAATACAAAATACATTTGAAACATATACTCATAAGCGCGAAAATTTTGGCCCATTACTTAAAAACAAATTAGGTAAACCGCATCCTGTTTCTGGTCACGGAGATCATATTCACATTTCAGTGAATTAGGATTTATTATGAAAAAACTAATATATTCAATTTTACTATTAAGCATTTCCTGCTCGTCAAATTCAAATATTTTGGTAAAAAAAATAAAAGATCCTATGCTAGCTGAGTTATTAATATTCAGCGAGCTAAAAGACTTAAACAAACTGCAACCCAACATAGAGAAAAACTTATGGGTAAAAGTATATAAGCTACCAAATAAAGAAACTAATAACTGTTTTCCTGAATCTCACGGCGTTTGTAGTTATAAGTATTATTTGGCTACATCACAACTCGATGATAGCCCAATAATTAATGCTTACTATTTAGGCGCATTAGGTGAAATAATTGAGTACAAATGGAGAAAAACCAATACTATTGATGAAGCAGTTATAAGTATTAAAACCAATAAATATTCTAAAGAAGCATTAAATTATAATAAGTCTTTAGTAAATATAATTATTAACTATCAAATAATTGCTACCCCAAACAATTTGGTAATCACTAAAATTAACAAAAAATAAGGCTAACAAGGCGCTTAAATCTGACCCTAAAAGTTACGCACCTTTTGTGGCGCTGCGCTATAATGCCACAAAAGCCACGTAACTTTTAGGGCAGTTTAGCTGGGCGTTGAGGCTGTAGAAAAACCTCTGAAGTTATTTTTCTTACAAAAAAACGGCTCTCACAGTTGCATAGAATATTTTTTGCAGTATAAAGTAGATACAGAATTTAAAAAACAGACCTATTTCGTAGGTTGTTTTTTAACCAATATTTAGGCTGGAGGTTTTTCTACAGCCTCGTTAGCCCTCAAAAGGAGAATCGAGTTTGCCTCAAGAATTGTATTTAATAAGCCTTGTTTTATCTTGCTTGGCGCTACTTGTTTCTGCGGCCACTGCGTGGCTGACATTGTTTCGCAAAGGCAAGCTGGTTATGACACAGCCAACGGTGGTTTTCTTTGGCCCTGATGGTTCCCGCTTTGACAGCCGGAAAAACAAAGTTTACTTGCGCACCCTGTTATATAGCACGGCAAAAAAGGGGCAAGTTATCGAGAGCCTTCACATTGCTTTGCATCGCAATGAATCGAAGCAGAATTTCAATATATGGGTGTATGGTGATAAAGGAAATCTGAAACGAGGAAGTGGCCTTTTTATTCCTCAAGAGGGCGTAACTTACGATCATCACTTTTTGTTGCCTGAGGATGGTGCCAATTTTCAGTTTTTGGCTGGCTCTTATAGCTTGGTGGTTTTTGCAAAAATGGTCGGTAATGCGTCTCTTAAACAGCTTTCTTCGGTAAAACTAAATATTTCTGAATCGCAGGCTGAAAAACTTATAGAACCAAATACTGGAATCTATTTTGATTGGGGACCTGACCAGCAGTCTTACCATTCTCATATTGATACAAAGCCAGAACAAGAACCAGATTTGGAATCCCTGTTCGAAATAATGGCTAACAAGAAAATGCAGCCGACGCAAAAAGCGCGCGGCTGATTTTGGCGTTGAGGCTGTAGAAAAACCTCTGAAGTTATTTTTCTTACAAAAAAACGGCTCTCACAGTTGCATAGAATATTTTTTGCAGTATAAAGTAGATACA
>JADGFA010000029.1 GCA_016744065.1 Gammaproteobacteria bacterium | reverse complement strand
GGATAAAGAAGCTAAGAAAATAACAGAAGATAAATTTCATGAAATTCTTCATCTTTCGATTGATAAACCGGTAAAAAACTATAGAAAAAAATGGAGCCAGAATAGAAAGCGAAGAGTAAAAGTTCATAATGGAGCACATAGAGCATACTGGTCAAAGGCTATTGTTCTACCGTTAAAAAAGAAAATTACTATTGATGTGTTTCTTAATTATAAGAAAAATAATTTGTCTGATATTGATTACGCTAAGTTGAAGAGACTTGCTTCTGAAGGGATTTCGCAGTATTGGTCTAGGGATATTACTATTGACGGTGATACTTTTTTGTTCAGGTTAAGGCTGCTCATCGAGTAAAAAATTCAATTCCAGTTGATTTATATATAGAAACAGATAGAGCAGAGTATGGGCGATCAATGAATCCAGCTATTTTAGGTATAGATGCCAGCTTTATTTACAATAAAGGTGCTTTTGTTGCTACTCAGGCTGATATGGATTTTAAATTGGTGGCAGCTCATGAGTTTGGACACTCTGTTTTAATGTATGCCGGTGGAATATTTTTGTCATGGGGGCATAAAGGCTCTACAAATCCAATATTACAATCCGTTAAATCAACAACACCAGGTTACCCTGAAAAAGGGGCTATAGACCTGATGAAATATTATGACTGGTCTAAATCAAGAGTTGATTTTATGCGAAGAATGAAAGACAGTACTGCGATGGAAATAGATATTAAAAGGTTGATATGGAGCTCTCAAATAAAATGGCTAAAATAAGTGTAATTACAGGAATCAATTTAAAGCTGCTGACTATGTTGGTAGCTGTTTTTATGCTACCTGCATGTAATGCTATAAAAATGGTGACTATTACTAATAATACATCTGAGAAGCTTACATTTTTAGCTAAATTTAATAATAAAGGCAATGAAGTTGTAGGTGATCTGGAGTTTGTCCTGCAACCAGGGGGGATTAACTCCTGGCATTATGAAACTGGAAAGTTTGAACCTGATCAATTAGACGAAGCTCTAAGCACTATTGTTCTAACTCGTGATAAAGACTGCAAAGTTATTCTTGATAGAAGCGATGTTGAAAGTATTGCTGTAAAAGATGGGATGTGGAAAATAGAAATAAATAGAAATCTATTTAATTGTGACTAGTTTTTAATTAATACTTATTAAGTGCCTGGCTAAGGTTGGGAATGTTTTTATTGTAGGTTGATACTAAGAAAATACTTCATATTTATATAACAGGGTGGGTTGGATTTATTGTGACCGGAAAAGTGATGTTGTTTATTTTATATGAACTAAATATGAATAGTTGTGTGGTTTTTTTATTCTGTTTTGTTCCAGATTTTATTGATGAAAACGTTAAAGGTAAGGGTTGAGGCTGGGTTGTTTTTATCTTTACAGGTGATTTTAATAAAAGTTTATTCGTAATTAATCTCGTGAGAAGCCAGATTAATTATGATAAAAATGTAACTTTGGTTGTCATGAGGGGGAATGGAAGCAGGCTCTGTTTTCCGTATTGATTAGTTTCATTGAGCTTTGTCTTTTCTAGCTAAAATGATTCAGTATTGGCCCAATTATAATCAAACCAAAGGCTCCTGCTGAAAATCCGACTAAAACAATCTTCTTACAAAGCGAGTCATATTTTTTTTTATTTATAAGAAACAAAATAATAGATATGCCGAATGATAGTGGTAAAGCGGCAACAAAATACGTTGTGGGTGGGGACAATGGCATTGAAGGTGATCCATATCGACCAGGCAAGGACATATGATCGACCAACAGTAGAAATATACCCGACAATATTAGAATAACTGCGAGTAGACTATAAAGTAGCTTATTTAAAGACATCATGATTCATTATTTAGGATACAAGACATTATAATTGCTTTTCCATATACCTTTTGAAATGTGAGAATTTTTTTTCAAATCCCTGTAATAGAATGTATTAGTTCAAATTTAAACTAACAGTACTGTAAAAAAGGGTAACTGTCAGCTCAAGTCTGAGCTAATGCAGCTCAGGGGCTATATTTTATTTAGTAGGAAATTAGGGTTTGAATGATTCAATCAGTTCAGAATAGCTTGGATGTTTACAGCTATTATCCCTATTTGAGTCATATTGCTCACGTAAATTTCCATCTGTAATACCAGCTTGAATAGCCAACTCTGCCGCATCATCTGCAACAGTCTCATTTTTATTATTATCAATTATATCGTGCAAATGTGTAAGTTCTTTTTCTGTTAACTCAATCAGTAGGGATAAATCAGTTAAGGTAAGGGGTACAATTATTTTTCCGTAAGTAAATCTGCAACCATTTCGTCTAGTAGCATACAGAGCTTAGTAAGGGACATGGTAATTCTTCTGTTTTAAATTGATGAAAATAGAATCTGGGTGGGGTTTTATCAGATTAAAACAGAAAGTTGCAGAAATAATCGGAGCCGGGTGTGAGAAGACGGGATTGTCACTGGACAAGTTTGCCTTGATTGCCGGTGTCTCCATCCGTTTCTACCAGGGTATAGAAAGTAGAGCCAGGCAGGCGAGTCTGGAGAGAATATTCAAGCTATGTGATGGATTGGAATGTCATTATTCCGTGATTTTTTAATTGTTTGAAAATACTAGAATAAATAGGGGAGCTGTCTAGTCAGTTAGTGGGGTGAGGCTTTCTGATTCTGCGCCATACCGAATTCTGCTCCCAGCTCCGGTGTAATAATCAAACCTTTAAGATTATTCTTTTTGATAACTGATTTCACAACCTCATTACAGAAGAGACTGGTATATGTATCAAAGGCAGTTCTGAACATTGCGAATTTTTTCACCTTATCTTCATGGAAAGCTATGTTCTCTACATCATCCCATTCATTCTTGATGGATAGTGATTCATTAAGACCATTTACATCTTCTGCAATGCTCAGAGGGTTGAATATATATCCTTTACCATTTTCGTAATCGACCGGGAAAAACTCACCATCCTTTTTGATTAGATTGCCAATTGCCTTATATGCCTCTTTACTCAGGAAGAGTTTTCCATGGAATACCTGTATATCAGGTATATCTGTACCAGTCAGCCCGTCACAATCGCCCGAGAAGTTTATATTGAGGGTTTTGGTGATTATTTTCTTGAACGATTTTGGAATATTATGAAAATCAAATCTGTCATGTGGATCATCACTGCATAGACCTGTCATTTGCTTTTCATCAAAGCCGATGAAAGCAAAATTATCAAGGTCGGGGTAGAGTGTATATAAAGCCATTATTATCGTTTTACCTACGAGTAAATATGATCGGGAATAGAACCACTCTGTAGGCGGAAGCGAATATTTTCAAGTTTTTTAATCAGATCTTCCAGACTATTTATTTTAGCCGGTGATATCTGTCCCCCCATCCATCTGTAATAGGCATTTGTATATATATTAGGGAAATATAACAATACAACTTATAACCTTGCTTGACTAAGTATGTGGTCTTCTTTGTATACAACATAAGGGAATGATACTAAGACAAGAGTTTGAATGTGTTTTTGATTTGGTATTTGAACTATCTGGAATGCATTGCATCTCGATCAGATGTAACAGCTTGTAAATGAGTGCGCTTAATATCCAGGAATGAGATTCCTTCGATAGACTCTGGATATTCGATATCATATAATCGTCTCATTATGTGAAAGCGGTATTTAATTTAATATTTAAAAGGATTTTTCATGCCCATACCTATAACTCCAGCCAAGCATGTCAACAAAACCTCCACTGACATAGAAATTGATGCTTTTCTAAAGCTTGAGAAGCCGACTAAATCAGGCTTAAATAAAATCAAGCTCAAAGCTCAAATTGAAGAACGTATCGAACTCATGCGTTATCGTAAAGATGTTTCAGGGATGTCAAACCATGACCTTATAGATGAAGCGCATGAATCTGCACGACTTGCTCAATTTATGAGTATTGTAGATCCGCGACCTCATCCACTATGTGATGCTCATGCAATTGTATCGGGTGGACATAAAAGAGCAGCTACACTTCGTGGGATTCTGGCATGGTTCGAGATGCGTATAGATGACAGGCATAACGGCTGTTGGTTACCCAAGAACACAGCAGCAAAAGAACACATGCCCAAATATATGAAGCGTGCAGTGCCCCATAGCCGCATACATAGAGTAGGCTACTATAATTGGTTAGATACTCTTATAACATTAGATACAATATCAACTGTAGTCGACCTGAAGAGAGTGCTAGGCCTGGTGAGGTCGCGGTTAATTTATTCCACATTCCCTAAAAACGTAATGCTGCCAGCGCATATGCAAGAGAGATCATGATTTATAGAATACATGAAGATGACAGGTATCTTGGCTTCTTGTTTGATGCTGATGACATTATCAATAAGCTTGGGAAAAAGTACCCGATTCACTTAAAAAGAGCGCCTGTTTCTTATGCTGAGGTGTGGCCAGAGTCATTGCGTATAAAATTTATGCCTTGTGAGAGTTACTCTAAAGACATAGTGCCAGATGTATCTATCGGTAATGGACGTTTATTTCTAAATGACAAGGCTTATGTTGTGCTAAAAGATGTGCTGAATGATTTTGGAGAGTTTTTAGCTGTTCATCACGATAATGGTAAAGGCTATGTATTCAACCCTTTGGTCACTGTTGAAAGTGTAGGTGGTATAGATACTAAGCAGACTGTTTACGATAATAATGGCAACCTGGAAAAATATTCATTTGTTGAAAATGCTGTTAATAATGTTGCATTATTCAGAACAGAGCTTGATGTTTATCTTAGCGTTTACTGTAATCAAATATTTAAAGATACGTATGAGCAAGCCGGCTTAATTGGCATATATTTTAATAATGACGTCTCTAATTCGCTGGCTGAAATGTATGGTGTCGAATTCCCTGAATAATGCACATGGCTTTATTTGCTATCATATTTTTAATTTTATTTTAACCATCAGGATCGTTTAAATTTAAATTGCATTTTGCTGGAGCTATTAAATTTCTCAAAAAATCTTCGTTTGAAGTCGTCGTGTAATCGCTTCAATACCAAGCTACCTTTCAGATAAATCTGTA
Organism: Gammaproteobacteria bacterium; assembly: GCA_016744065.1. GTDB lineage: Bacteria > Pseudomonadota > Gammaproteobacteria > SZUA-229 > SZUA-229 > SZUA-229. Next base: position 47,024 of record JADGFA010000029.1, on the reverse strand, counting down.
CAATTTATCTTCTTAGAAGTTTTATAACAATTGTTTTTTGATGCAAAGTCACTAGTTTTACCAACATCATAATTTTTAAAATAAAAAATGAGGGTGTATTTTGTTGAGCTTCTGAAAAGGGTTTCTTACTAGCTTCAGCGATTTGGTTATCTGACATTTCAGGGCTTTTCATTGTTTTAAACAAGATAAAAAGTTCGGGTTTATTTATAACATAGATGCATTTAGAAGGGCCCTGCGAAGTCAATAGAAGGTGCCATTTTTACGTTTTAAAGAGGTGTAGCATTAATTGCTTGCTTACACAGATTGCACCACAAAGAGTGTATAAGTACAGGGTACTTATTTCTCCGCGGTGCGAAAAAATCCTTTAGAATCAACGTATTGATATGGTGCCGAGAAGAGGACTTGAACCTCCACGAGCCAAAGCTCACTAGCACCTGAAGCTAGCGCGTCTACCAATTCCGCCACCTCGGCATGAGTGTTGCGTGGATCGATTGATCCGAGACGGCGCGAACTTTACCGTTTGTGCTGATTTTTGTCAATCAAAAGCATTAAGGGCTTATCTAATGGCGCATTCTTTGGCTGCTTTGTGTACAATTGGGCCTCGAAAAAATCAGAACCCTAAAAAATGGCAAAATTTAATAAAAAAGATAGCAAAAGTGATGGTAAGCGTGAGCACAAGAAAAATAAAAAGCGTCATAAGAAATCACACTCTAAATCACATTCCAGGTCTGAGGTAAAGAAGCCCTCGCATAAGGGCAGTGCCAAGTCGTTTGTTGATCCTCAGAGTGAGCGTGAAGCCAGCAATTATGAGAACCCCATTGCTAGCCGGGAACTGATTTTACAGGTGATTCAGGAAGAAGGGGCCATGTCCCATGATCACTTGCTCGATACACTTAAAATGCATTCTCCAGAGCAGAAAGAGGCGCTACGCCGGCGTTTAAATGCGATGGTGCGTGATGGCCAGTTGATACGTAATCGTCGTGACGGTTATATTCCGGTTAATGAAGAAGACCTGATTAGTGGGCGTGTTATTGCGCATCCAGATGGTTTTGGCTTTCTGGTGCCTGATGAAGGGGGAGAGGATCTGTTTTTACATGGTCGTCAGATGCGGACTTTATTACACGGTGACAGGGCGGTTGTTCAGGTTTCCGGTATTGATCGACGTGGTCGGCGTGAAGGCGCGGTTATTAATGTTACTGAGCGGGCTAATGATCGAATAGTGGGTCGTTTATTTATTGAGTCGGGTATCTGCTTCGTTGTAGCAGACAATAAGCGTATAACGCAGGATATCATGGTGCCTCAGGACCAGTTAAATGGCGCAGCTCATGGGCAAATTGTTATTGTTGAAATTACTCAGCAACCGACATTCAGGCACAAGGTAACCGGTAAAATAACTGATATTATTGGTGATCATATGGCGCCAGGGATGGAGATTGATATCGCTATACATGCTCATAACCTGCCGTTCCTGTGGCCAGATGAAGTAAAAGAGCAGATTAAGGGTATTCATACATCAGTCACTGAGAAGGATAAAAAAGGGCGTCTTGATATTACAGGGTTACCACTGGTAACGATTGATGGTGAAGATGCACGTGATTTTGATGATGCGGTGTATTGTGAAAAAACAGCAAAAGGCTGGAAGTTATTAGTGGCTATTGCTGATGTGTCGCATTATGTGCAACGCACAACACCACTGGATGAAGAGGCATATAATCGCGCAACATCCGTTTATTTCCCGGAGCGGGTCATTCCCATGTTGCCAGAGATCCTGTCAAATGGCCTGTGTTCTTTAAATCCGAAAGTTGACCGTTTATGTATGGTGTGTGAAATGCACTTTAATAAAGCGGGTAAAATGTTAAGCAGTGATTTTTCTGAAGCGGTTATGTATTCCCATGCGCGTCTTACCTATAATAAAGTTTCTGCGATGCTGGAAGATAATGACCAGGCGCTTCGTGAAGAATACAAAGATGTATTGCCACATATTGAAACTTTATATTCTTTGTATAAAGAGTTAATCAAACAGCGTAAAAAACGTGGCTCGATTGATTTTGAAACCACTGAAACGCGTATTGTGTTTGATGATAATCAGCGTATTGAAAAAATTGTGCCTACATCCAGAAATGAGGCACATAAAATAATTGAAGAGTGCATGATTTCAGCGAATATTGCCGCAGCGCAGTTTATTGAAAAGCATGATATTCCAGGTTTATTCCGATCTCATAAAGGGCCTAAAACAGACAAGATTGACGATGTAATTGATTTTGTTAAAGGTCTGGGTTTAAAAATTAAGCTTAAAGGTGAGATCAAAGCACTGGATTACGCCAGTATTATTAATCAGGCGAAAGAGCGTGATGATTTTCACTTAATACAGACCGTATTGTTACGTTCTATGCAACAGGCGGTTTATTCGCCTGAAAATGATGGTCATTTTGGTCTGTCATTAGAAAATTACGCACATTTCACATCGCCTATTCGTCGTTATCCTGATTTGTTGGTGCATCGTGCTATTCGTCATGTTATTCAGGGTAAAAAAGTAAGCCAGTATTTTTATCGCGAAAGCGATATGGTGCACCTGGGAGAGCATTGTTCAGCTAATGAACGTCGTGCAGATGAAGCAACTCGTGATGCCGTGTCATCATTGAAGTGTGAGTTTATGCAGGCACGAATTGGTGAGGACTTTAAAGGTACAATTACATCGGTTACATCATTCGGTATATTTATTGAACTAAATGAAATATTTGTAGAAGGTCTGGTTCATATTACTAATCTGCCTAAAGACTATTATCAGTTTGAGCCGATAACACATCGCTTAATTGGTGAGCGTGCGGGAGAGGTGTTCCAGCTTGGTGACGCGGTTACCATTAATGTTGCAGGCGTTAATATGGATGAGCGTAAGATTGATTTTGAATTGCTGAGTCATGAAGAGCAGAAAAAGTCAGCGACTGTTGTATCCATTGATACCGCTAAGAAGAAAAAGAAAGATAAGAAAAAGTTTGGTAAGAAGCCTAAAGAAGGTAAGAAGCTAGCGGCCAGCAAGAAAACATCTACTAAGAAACCCGTTGCCAGCAAAAAAACGCTTAAAACAGAAGAATCCAGGAAGAAAGATAAGAAGAAAGTTACGCCTAAGAAAGCAGTGGCTAAGAAAGCTGCCCCTAAAAAGGCAGTAGCTAAGAAAAAGGTAGTTAAGAAAGCAGCACCTAAGAAGAAAGTTGTTAAGAAGGTAGTACCTGAGAAAAAAGTTATTAAGAAAACAGCAGCTAAAAAGGCAGCACCTAAGAAGAAGGTAGTTAAAAAAGTAGCGCCTAAGAAGAAGGTTGTTAAGAAGGCAGTGCCTAAGAAAAAGGTTATTAAGAAGGCGGCTCCTAAAAAGGTGGTACCTAAGAAAAAGGCAGTTAAAAAAGTAGCGCCTAAGAAGAAAGTCGTTAAGAAGGCAGTACCTAAGAAAAAGGTTATTAAGAAGGCTGCTTCTAAAAAGGCAACGCCTAAGAAAAAAGCAGTTAAAAAAGTAGCACCTAAGAAGAAGGTTGTTAAGAAGGCAGTACCTAAGAAGAAGGCTGTTAAGAAGGCTGTGCCTAAGAAAAAAGCAGTTAAAAAAGTAGCGCCTAAGAAGAAAGTCGTTAAGAAGGCAGTACCTAAGAAAAAATCTGTAAAAAAGAAAGCTAAAAAGAAATAAGGTTAATACAATTTAAGTAGAGCAGAATAAGAAATTTATAATGTTGAGCATGAAGAAAAGCGTGTCACCCTGAATGAAAATGAAGGGTCTTAATGTTTTGATATGAGTGGGTGGTGTATATGCTTTTAAAGCTGAAGCAGAAAAAAACATTTGTTTTTATTGTTTTGTTGCTACTTTCATCAGGTGTTATAGCAGATACGAAAATACAGACGGTTAAAGATTTAAAGCTGTTAAAAGAGCAGCTTGAATTGAATAACTTGCCTGTTCTTTTGTTATTCACGGCGCAGGACTGTGATTACTGTGAGGCTATTCGTAAAAATCACCTGTTGCCCATGGTTGAATCGGGTGATTACGCTTCAAAGATGCTTTTCAGGCAGCTATATATAGAAGACTTTAGCTATTTAAGAAATGAAAAAGGTGAGTTAATATCAGGTGATACGGTTGCCCTGAAATACGATGTGGAAGTCACACCAACCATCCTGTTTGTTGATTCAAAAGGTCAGGAGTTAAGCGAGCGTATAGTGGGTATTAATAATCTCGATTATTTCGATAAGTTACTTAGTACCAGTATTTCTAATGCCATTTCCAGAGTATCTAAAGTTAAAAATTAGTTGCTAGTAAATTTCACGGGTAAACATGTGCTTGTTTTTTATTCTGGGCGAAACAGAGGGAGTATTATGTTCTTTGGCTTGTTCAGAATGGCAGGTATGATAAATTTATGCAGTGTTTGTGACGTGGTAAAAATTATGCAATCAACTCAATCCGAAATTGTTTTTGGTTTTCATGCTGTTGAATCAGTTTTACGTAATGATCCGATTAATGTTCTGCAATTAATGGTAGAGAAGAATCGACATGATAAACGAATTAAGCAATTAGTCGATTATGCTGAGTCTCAAGATATTTCTGTTGAATATTTAAAAAAAACAGATTTACAAAAGCAGGCAGATAGCCATAAAACCCAGGGTGTTGTTATTCGATATAAAGCATCTGCAAAAATTGAAGGTGATTCTTTAGAAGATATTATAAAAAAAGAGAATGTGCTTTTGCTTGTGTTAGATGGGGTGACAGATCCACATAATTTAGGCGCCTGTTTACGCACAGCAGATGCGGCAGGTGTGGATGCGGTTATTGTACCTAAAGATCGTGCAGCAGGTATTACATCAACTGCACGAAAAGTGGCTTGCGGAGCGGCTGAAACTATGCCTTTTTTTCAGGTGACTAATCTTGCGCGCACATTAAAACAGTTTAATGATAATGAAGTCTGGATTGTCGGTACGGCTGGAGAGGCTGAAAATAGTTTATATGATATTGAATTAACTGGAAAGCTGGCGCTGATTATGGGAGCAGAAGAAAAAGGTATGAGGCGATTAACGCGTGAAAACTGTGACCAGTTGATTAACCTGCCTATGGCTGGACAGGTTGAAAGTTTAAATGTTTCTGTGGCGACGGGTGTCTGTTTGTTTGAAGCGGTAAGGCAGCGTACAAAGCATTGATGAAACAGCTCAATCTTGTTATTCCAGGTTTATTAGGGCCATTTTCAGATGAAGTGCCTGCTCATATTAAACAGCAATTAAAACAGGCTGATTTTAAAGTCATTAATAGCGTTTTATCCAGGGCTGATTTATTAGAAGGTGATCATGGTAATGGTAAATCAGACTGGCAAGTTGCCACTTCATATTATGAGACGCTTGTACAGTTAATCAATCCGCAATATCAGCAATCATTGTGTCAGTTAACGGCTAAGTATGATGGTATTGATCTCTCAGAAGGTTATTTTTATCGAGCTGATCCAGTACATTATAAGGCTGAATCTGATCATGCAATTTTAATAGGCCCTGAACTGGTTTTACCTGAAGCAGAAGAGGTTAAGCAATTAATACGTTGTTTTAATCAGCATTTTTCGGAAGATAATTTAACTTTGCATGCAACTGATACATGTCGCTGGTATTTAAAAACAGATAGACCACTGAAGTTAGAGTTTAGTGCACTGGATTATGCCTTAGGTCGAGATATAAAGCATTTTATGCCCAGTGGTGAAGATGCACTCTGGTGGCGAAAAATGCTTAATGAAGCACAGATGTTATTTTTTCAGCATGAGGTGAATAGTCACCGAGAAGAAAAAGGTAAGTTAGGTATTAATGGGTTGTGGCTATGGGACATGTCATTTAATGTTGACTGTGGTGATACCCTGTTACCAGAGCAAATATTTTCTAATGAAGTGCTTGCAGCAGCATTAGGTGATCAGTCAGGTCTGGCTGTGTTATCAGCAGATAATATAGATGAAATTGAATCAACGGCGATTTTAGTACTCGATCAGTTATATGAAGCCGTTTGTTATGGCGATATTGATGCCTGGTTTAAAAGTTTAAATTTATTCTGTAATGATGAGTTTCAACGGGTTATTAATTTATTATTATCAAAAAAAATAGACGAAATAAATATCTATCCCTGTAATGGGCAGGTATTTAACATTAATAGAATGAAATTATTAAAATTCTGGAAATCGAATAAAATACTTTATAAGTATATGGTAGTTTCATAGATTTATTTTTAAATGTGTAATGGAGTACTAAAATATTAATTAACCTGTAAGTTTTAAGAAGAGCTTATGGTGTTACTGAAAGTTGACTGAGAAATGCAGACTAAAAAAATAAAACGGGTTTCTGCTGCGATATCAGAAACACTTGAGCAGGCTGATTTGCACCCGGTAATAAAGAGGGTGTTGAGTCATAGAAATATTAATTCGCCTGAAGAAATTGATTATGCTTTAGGTAAATTAACTGGTTTTAATCAATTGATGGGTATAGAGCCGGCAGTCGCTTTAGTTGTAAATGCCATAAAGAAGAAACACAAAATATTAATTGTGGGTGATTTTGATGCGGATGGTGCAACGAGTACGGCTGTCTGCATGCGTGCATTAAAAATGTTAGGGCATACTCAAGTGTCTTTTTTAGTGCCAAATCGTTTTGATTATGGTTATGGATTAAGTCCCGAAATTGTTGCTGTTGCCTGTGAAAATAAACCGAATTTATTGATAACGGTTGATAACGGTATATCAAGTTTGCAGGGTGTTCGGGCAGCAAGAGATGCCGGTATTGATGTGTTGGTAACAGACCATCATCTGGCAGGTGATGAGTTACCAGATGCAAATGCGATTGTTAACCCTAATCAACCGGGCTGCCCCTTTCCCAGTAAAAATCTTGCGGGTGTTGGTGTTATTTTTTATGTCATGCTAGCAGTCAGGGCCGCTTTACGTGAAGCGGCTTATTTTACAGAAAATCTTGTTGAGCCTAATATGGGGCAGTTACTGGATTTAGTTGCTTTGGGTACAGTAGCTGATGTCGTTCCATTAGATGTAAATAATCGAATATTAGTTGCGCAGGGTTTAAAGCGTATGTTGGGGGGCAAGGCCTGCGTTGGGATTCAGGCTATTTTAAAAATTGCTGGCCGAGATATTCAGCGCATTGTTTCCAGTGATTTAGGTTTTGCTATTGGTCCCAGACTAAATGCGGCGGGGCGCCTGGAAGATATGTCATTAGGTATTGAATGCCTGATAACAGATGATGCGAATCAGGCTATGGCTATAGCTGAACGATTAGATCAGTTAAATATAAATCGTCGTGAAATCGAACAGCAAATGCAGCAACAGGCTATGCAAAGCCTTAAGCATTTAGAAGCTTCTATGAGCCAGACTGAATTACCATATGGTATGTGTTTATATAATGCAGACTGGCATCAGGGCGTTATTGGAATATTAGCGTCAAGAATTAAAGAAAAGTTTAACCGGCCGGTTATTGTTTTTGCGGATGATAATGAAAGTATTGTTAAAGGTTCCGCACGTTCTATAAAAGGCCTGCATATTCGTGATGTTTTAGAACATATATCAAGCAAGCACCCGGGGATGATTATCAAATTTGGTGGTCATGCTATGGCTGCGGGTTTGAGTTTGAATAAATCGGATTTCAAAAAATTTGAAAAAAGTTTCAATGCTGTTGTACAGCAACAGTTAAGTGATGATGCTTTACAAGGTGTTATAGAGTCTGATGGGGAGTTACAGGGTGAAGATTTTAGCTTATTATTAGCTGAATCAATTCGAAATTCAGGGCCATGGGGGCAAGGGTTTGTTGAACCTGTATTTGATGGTGAGTTTGAAGTAATAGACTGGCGTGTGGTGGGTGAAAAACATTTGAAAATGGAATTGCAGTCAGCTGATGCTGAGCAACCCATATCGGCTATTGCCTTTAATTTTCCTGCATCATTAATGCAGGAAAGTGATGGGTATATTCATGCTGCTTATCGGCTTGATGTTAATGAATTTAGAAATAGAAAAACAGTCCAGTTGATTGTTGAGTATTTTGAAGCAATATAAAGTTGATTACAAAATTCTTGTGATTAATAAAAATAAATCTTTTTAAGGTAAAGGAAATGTCATGGCATTAATGCCGTATGGCCTGGTCAAAAAAATATTATTTATGTTTAATCCGGAAACGGCGCATGAGTTATCTTTGCAAGGCTTGAATCTACTGTATAAATTTAAATTAATTAATTTGTTTTTCGGTAAAAACAAATTAAAGCCCGTTAATATAATGGGTATTAATTTCCCTAATCGAGTAGGGCTGGCTGCCGGGCTTGATAAAAATGGTGAATATTTTAAAGCATTATCTAAATGTGGCTTTGGTTTTGTAGAAATAGGTACAGTGACACCGCTTGCTCAGGATGGCAATGATAGGCCTCGTTTATTTCGCCTGGTTAGTGCACAGGCAATTATTAATCGTATGGGTTTTAATAATAAAGGTGTTGATGCGCTGTTGGAGAATGTAAAACGCTCTAGCTTTAAAGGCGTGCTGGGTATAAACATAGGCAAGAATAAAAACACTACAGAAGAAAATGCAGTTACGGATTATTTGATTTGTCTGGAAAAAGTGTATAGTCATGCTGATTATATTACAATTAATATTTCATCGCCTAATACGCCAGGGTTGCGTGATTTACAGTTTGGTGAAACATTGCAAAACTTATTACGTGATTTAAAGTTTAAGCAAAGGGAGCTTACTCAACAGCAGAATAAATATGTTCCTCTTGTGGTGAAGGTGGCGCCTGATATGAGTGATAAAGAAATTGAATCATTAGCCAATACCTTTATTGAATTTTCAATTGATGGTGTAATTGTAAGTAATACAACGGTTTCTCGTGAAGGCGTAGAGAACCTTCCTGATGGTAATCAGCAGGGTGGTTTAAGTGGGAAGCCATTAAAAGATAAAGCGGATCATGTGTTACAGGTAATGGCGATACATTTAAAGAAAAAAATTCCTATCATTGCTGTAGGTGGAATTAGTTGTGCTGATGATGCCCATAAGAAAATTGAGTCTGGTGCGAGTTTAGTACAAATTTATACCGGGTTTATATATCAGGGTCCCAGCTTAGTGCATGAATGTGTTGATAGAATATAAAAGTGATTATGTAAGTAAGTGAAAAGAAATAATTATTATTTATAAGGCAAAGCAGAAGTAGGCATTATTAATGTTATGAAGTCAGATGCAGTAAAGGCGTGTGGTTTGACAAAATGGCGTGATCTGCATTTTTAAGGTAATATTTTAATTATTGTTCAGGTTAAATAAGTTTATTTAGTAAGTTTGTTCAGTAAATGGATTTGCTCTGTCTCATGAATCATTTCTTTCAATACGGGGTGTAAATCAGTTCTCGATTCATTTAAGCAATGAATGGTAAATGTAGGGAATGATTTTCTATTGGCATTACCATGCTGATCTTGCTGTATTTCTTTTTCTGTCTGACATTGAAAAACAAGTAATGGCCCATTATCTATTATTTCTATCAATATATATAATTTGCTGTTATGTATAATTTGTTGACCAATTAAATTGTGTAGTTGTATATGCATAATAGGTTAATAGTATCATTTTTAATTTTTCAGGTAAAAAATTATGAAGTGGAAATTACTTAAATCTGAAGCTAAATATCAGGGTTTTTTTAAAGTCGATTTATACCATATAGAGCACGAAGTTTATAAGGGTGGTGAAATCGAGGTGAGTCGGGAGTTATTTCATCGGGGTGATGCGGTAGCGGTTTTAATGTATGACCCATCTAAAGACAAGGTTGTTTTGCTTGAGCAGTTCCGTGTAGGGGCTATTGAGGATGAAAATGGGCCCTGGTTACTGGAAATTGTTGCAGGTATGGTTGAGGAAGGAGAGTCGGTGAATGATGTGGCGCGCCGTGAGTGTAAGGAAGAGTCGGGGTTAGAGGTGCATAGTTTTGAGAATGTATATAGCTTCTATTCAAGTCCAGGTGGTTGTTCTGAAAAAATTCATGTTTTATGTGCTCTGGTAGATAGTGAGCAGGCTGGCGGTATTCATGGTGTTGAACATGAGGGTGAGGATATTAAGGTGCTGGTGACCGATTATGCTGAGTTACATGACTTGATGGTATCAGGAAAAATATGTTCTGCGATACCTTTAATTGCTCTTCAATGGTTACAGCTTAATCGAGAGCGATTACGTATAGAAAGTTTTGTTATGTAGTTAAATACATTATTCCAGGTGTTTATTTTATAAGTCAAAATATTGATGTGAGTGTAGGCAAAGTTTGTGAATGAATGTCAGGTATTAAGTTAAGGTTATTACAGAGTGAAATATATTGATTTATTTAAGTGTTAATTTTTGTTACGGAGGCAGAAATGTCTGATCGAACCTATAGAGCGATAATGGGTTTTGCCTTGTTGGTTATATTGAATTTTGATTTTGATTATGCCATGTACGCTACTATCGTGGTTTTGTTTTTGGAGGGTATTACTAATTTTAGAGTGCCCATGTTGGCAGGGTTAATACGTAACAGGGTGTTTAGGCAGGATTATGTATATGTTGATGTGGCTCTTGTGGAAAATGCCAAATTTAATATAGAAGCAGAGCGTGTGTGGCGAATAATTGTTGGGTCTTTTTTATGTATTGGTTATTTTATAGTTGATGCACTCTGGTTTTTCCCCTGGTTTATGGGTTTCGCCATATTTGGTGCGGGATTAAGTGGTGTTTGTCCTGTGTTACTTGCTATTCGCTGGCTTGGATTTAAATGAGTCAAAAAAGCAATAAAATAATTGAAAATCAATTGGTTAGCATGTCTCTGTCGGCTAAAGTCACAGGTATAGTTTTTTGGGGAATGGTTTTGGTCGGCTTATTGGCCGCGACCTATATTCTGAATCAGAGAGAAGCTCGGCTTATTGATGAATATAATAATAATATTCTTTATGTCGAGCATGAACTGGAAAATCTTTACATTAATCACCGCCAGAATATTTTTGATCATGTTTATATGACTGACCAGGTTGAAAAACTTTTTCAGTCGTTTTCTGAGCAGTATCCTATTGAGTCTATTCGTTATCAATTTTTGGGCCAGCAGTACCACTTTGGTGAGTTATATGAAGGGCAGGTGCAGATAAAAGGTCAGTTATTGATAAGGGTAAAATCGAATGTTGATATACAGGTTGTTGATATTGATATTTTTATGCGAAGTTTTGAGCAAACAATTACTGATTCCAGAAAAAAATTATTGCTGACTATTGGTGCATTGGCTTTTGCATTTGGAATGATTTTGCAGCAAATATTGCAAAAAGTTCTATCTCAACCGCTTTGGAGTATGGTTACCACGGCTCAGAAATTTGCTAAGGAAGACCAGTCTGTTCGTTTTAATGAAAATAGAAAGGATGAATTTGGTTATTTAGCTAAATTTATTAATCAGGCACTGGACCTGGTAACCTCTCATCAACATGAACTTGAGGTTTCACAAAAAGCACTTTTTGAAGAAAAAATCCAGGCAGAAGTTACCCTGCATTCAATAATGGATGGTGTGATTACCACTCATTCGAGCAATACCATTCAGTATTTAAATCCGGTTGCAGAACGATTAATGGGCCTGAATCTAAACCAGGCCAGAGGTATGGATCTGAGTGATGCCATTAAGCTTGTAAATGAAGATACTGGAAGGCACATAACCAGTCCAAGTGTTGCATGCTTGAAAAATAAACGGGTTGAGGTGCTGGAGAATCACTCAGCACTGGTTAGAAGTGATGGTAAAGCGATTCCTATAGAGGCTACGGCAGCGCCTATGCGCAATAATAAGGGAGAAGTTATTGGCTCTGTCATGGTGTTTCAGGATGTGAGTCAGGAGCGTAAGTTGAGTCGTCAACTGTCTTATCAGGCCAGTCACGATATGCTTACCGGGTTATTTAATCGTCGTATGTTTGAAGAGCAACTTGAGGCTGCTCTATTGAATGTAGCAATAGAAAATCGCCATCATGCACTTTGTTATGTCGATCTTGATCAGTTTAAAGTCGTTAATGATACCTGTGGCCATGTGGCGGGGGATGAGTTGTTACGTCAGTTAGGTGATTTATTAAAATCCTGTATTCGTGAGGGAGATACCCTGGCTCGTTTAGGTGGCGATGAGTTTGGTTTATTGTTAGAAAACTGTGTGCTTAAACAGGCTGCCCAGATTGCAGAAAAAGTTAGAGAGTCGGTTAAGGATTTTCGTTTTGCCTGGCAGGAAAGGTCTTTTGAGATTGGTGCCAGTATTGGTGTGGTGGGTATTAATGCCGATAATATGGATCTTGCAACCATACTGGCGTCTGCGGATATGGCCTGTTATGCGGCAAAAGATATGGGGCGTAATCGAGTGCATGTATATGAGCCCTCTGATGCCATGCTATCAGAGCGTCATGGTCAGATGCACTGGGCCAGCCGTATAACCAAAGCCCTGGAAGAACATCGTATGGTGTTATTTGAGCAGCCTGTAGTTGCTATAAAAGAGCATGAAAAGGAGCTTAGGCATTGTGAAATTCTGATTCGTATGCGAGATGAAGATAATATTATTGTGCGTCCCGATGCATTTATTCCAGCGGCTGAGCGTTATAACTTGATGAGTACGGTTGATCGTTGGGTTATCAGGCAGATATTTGAGTATATGGGATCTACCCGTTGTGCGGGCATAGATAATGTGGTGGCGATAAATCTGTCTGGTACCTCACTGGTAGATGAAAATTTGCTGAAATACATACTGGATATGGCTGAAAAACATGATATTGATCTGAGTAAAGTTTGTTTTGAAGTAACGGAAACCGCTGCAATCAGTAATCTGGCCAGAGCCACACAGTTTATTAAGACATTAAAATCTTTGGGCTGTCGATTTTCACTGGATGATTTTGGCAGTGGTCTTAGCTCATTTACCTACCTTAAAACCTTACCCGTAGATTATATCAAGATAGATGGTTCATTTGTTGTTGATATGGTTAATGACCCAATAGACAGGGCAATGGTTGATGCCATTGTGCGGGTAGGCCACGTTATGAAAGTGAAGGTGATAGCTGAGTGGGTGGAAAATGAAGAAACACTTGTTTTATTAAAGGAGATGGGGGTGGATTATGTTCAGGGTTACCACCTTGGCGTGCCCAAAGAGATAAGGATAGGATCAGTATAATATTAGCAAATTATAAATAAACCTCTGGTTTAGGTGCATTTATCATCAAAATCCGGACTGACTTCACGTTATTACTGCAAACTGGGCATAGCTTTTATAGATAAAGCTATTAACCTAAGTCATAGTAAAAATATCCTAAGTAGTTGAAAGGCTTAATGCTTTAAAGTCTTTGCATCAGTCCTCTGGATTGCCTATTATGTGTCATATTTTAATGGAACCGTATTAGTGATTATTAATGAATATATATATTAAAACTAAATTAGCATCGGTATTACCACTATTTTTACAGGGTTTAATTGCACTCTTTTTGTCTAGCTCGATTGTAGCGGCAGCAGCCCCCCAAAAAACAGTAACCACAATACCGATATATAAAATTGGCCCGGGTGATGTTCTGAATATCTCTGTCTGGAAGGAAGATGGCCTTCAACAGGAGGTATTAGTACGTCCCGATGGAGGGATGAGCTTCCCGCTTGCGGGTGATCTGAATGCAGGTGGTAAAAGCGTTGCTCAATTACAGAAATTACTTGTCAGTAAAATCAAACAATATATTCCAGATCCTGTTGTTACTGTTTCAATTAGAAAAATTGAAAATAATAAAATATTTGTTGTTGGTAAGGTAAACCGCCCTGGTCAGTATATTGGTACATCATATATCGATGTAATGCAGGCTCTGGCAATGGCCGGTGGTTTAAATGCGTATGCAAGTTCCAATAATATTAAAATATTGCGCCGTGTAGATGGCGATATTAAAAGCATGTTATTTGAGTATGATGAAGTTGCGGATGGCTATAAGCTGAAACAAAATATCATACTGCAAAGTGGCGATGTTGTTGTTGTGCCTTAAGTCCGTTTTGAAATGAACTTTCAGTTAACGTTATTTCAAAAAAGTTTTTTTGTATTAAACGGACTCATGTTTTTTGCCGTAGCAGCTGAAGCGGCAGAATGGAAAATAGAGCCCAGTATTACATTGAGAGCTCAGTATAATGATAATGTTAGAATGTTAACTGATAACCCCGAAGGTTCTACTGGTTATACGCTGGAGCCAGGCGTTAAGTTTGCAGCCGAAGAAATAAATTTGTGGGATATGGCAATTAATGCAAAAGGTAAAGCGACTCGTTTTCAGGATATAGAGGACGCGGATAGTGATAATGCCTTTTTTGCATTTAATGGTGGTAAGCAGACAGAGCGTTCAGACTGGCGTTTAAATACAAGTTTTGAGCGTAATTCAAATTTTGATACGGATTTTGATACAGAAAACCCGGATGCGGGTTTACTTGATGACCATACAGAACGTAAAACAGCGTCCGTTTCTCCTTCAGTAAAATGGAACATGAGTGAAACATCGCAAATTATTTTTAGCTTAAATAGCACCGATGTCGCTTTTGACGAAGTGACAAGTAATACTTTTTTTGATTATGATCTTGAAAGTGCGAGTTTTAAAGCGGTATGGTCCATTGCGCAGAATCATCAGCTTGGGTTTACCAGCTCTTACTCTACTTCAGAAAGTCCAGATGCAAATTTTTCGTCTGATACAACGGTATTACAGTTAGATTATAGTTATGCATTTAATTCTACTGACAAATTTAGTTTTTCATTTGGCGGACGGCGTTTAGACTCACTTAGAACAGGCGTAACAGTTGCCTGTACTGCCGGGGGACAAACTTTTGATTTAGCAGATGTGTCGTCTAATGGTCGTTGTCCAGATGTTATTTTTGTTTTTCCAGCAACTCCAGTGCTGGAAGATATAGAAAATAAAGATAATGGTACTGTGGTGAATATTAGTTATAAGAGTAAAACTGAGCGAGCATCGCATAGTTTTATAGGCGGGAGAACGGTAACGCCTTCAAGTTTTGGTGGTGTTCAGGAAATACGTAGTGCTACTTATTTATTTGACTTTAAAAACACCGAACGTTTTTCAAGTAGTTTAATTATAGATGCATCTGAATCAGAAACAATTAGTAATTCTGATTCATCTCAGGACAGGTCTCGTTATCGTATTGAGCCTGCTGTAATTTATAAATTAAATAAAAACTGGAATTTGAGTATTAGGTACAGGTACATTGATCAGAACCTGACAAGCAGAGATGAAGACAGTACAGTAAATGCTGTTTTTGTTAATTTATTCTTACACTGGCCAAAATTGGCCACAACTTATTAGTAAATGAAAATAATGGAAGAACAGGAAAAAAGTATTCAAGATTATCTTGCGGTAATTAGCCGTAGGAAGGCCGCTATTATTATTACAATGTTAATTGTGTTTTTAGTCGGCATGATAACAGCATTTGTATGGCCGCCAACTTATCGTTCTTCGGCTACTATTCTTATAAAAGAGCAGGAGATACCAACAACCCTGGTTCGTTCAACAGTTACTTCATTTGCTTCACAGCGTATTCAGACAATCAGTCAGAGCGTTATGACGCGGCCAAATTTGCTGGAAATTATAAATAAATATAATTTATATGTAGAAGACCGAAAGCGTAAGACAACAGAAGAAATTTTAGAAAAAATGCGTGAAGATATCGGTTTAAATATGATTAGCGCAGATGTTATGGATCCTATTACAGGAAGATCCGGTGTAGCAACAATTGCGTTTACTCTGTCGTATGAAGGCAATCATCCTGCATCTACACAAAAAGTAGCAGGTGAGTTAACCAGTTTGTATCTGGCTGAAAATTTAAAAACACGTAAAGATAAAGCGGCTGAAACCTACTCGTTTTTAACGGATGAAACAACAAAGCTGGAAAACCGAATTACCGAGTCAGCGAAAATACTGGCTGTATTTAAAGAACAAAATTCAGATAGTTTACCTTCTATGTCATCAATGAATCTGGCACTGTTAAATCGTACAGAATCAGAGCTTGATTCTGTTGATTCTGATTTGAGAGCATTAAAAGAAAGGCAGTTTTATTTGCAAAGTCAGTTAGAGCAGATAAACCCATTAACAAATATGAGATCAGCTACTGGGGAGTCTATTTTAGATCCATCTTCCAGATTAAAAGCACTTGAGTCTGAGTATGTAAGTCTGTCAGCGAAATACTCAGACTTACACCCCGATATTGTTAAAGTGAAGAGGGAAATAGATGGTTTACGGCAGTATACGGGGCAGCATGCAGATATTCAGCAACAGGCCAAAATACTGACACAAAAGCGTAGTGAGTATGCCGCAATTAAGGAAAAATATTCAGCCAGTCACCCTGATGTATCCAGCCTTAAATCTGAAGTTGATGAGTTAGAAAAAAAGATAGCGTTATTACAGTTGCAACCTGAAAAAAACGTTATGAAGTTGCAGCCAGACAACCCTGCATATATTTCTGTTCAGACTCAGCTTAAAACAGTTGAAACAGATATTAAATCAAATGCCCTTAGGAAAAAACGACTGGATAAAAAACTCATAGAAATTGAAGAAAGAGTGTCGAAAAGTCCACAGGTTGAAAAAGAATATATGGTGTTAGTGCGTGAACAGACAAATACTCTGGCACGTTTTCAGGATATAAAAGCACGACAAATGGAAGCGGAAATTGGTCAGGAACTTGAAAAGGAAAGAAAAGGAGAGTCATTCATATTGATTGATCCGGCCCAGTACCCTGAAAAACCGGTTAGCCCTAATCGAGTTGCAATTATATTTTTATCGTTGATATTCTCATTTGCAGCCGGCCTGGGCGTGGCAATATTAAAAGAGGCGATGGATGGTTCTGTGCGTGGTGTTTTTGGGGTAAATAAAATATTAACTGCTGCACCTTTAGCTGTTATTCCCGTTATTTATAATACATATGATTTAGTAAATAAGCGTCGAGTTAATCGAATAGTTGCTGGTTCTGTGGCAGGCAGTATTATAACGGTATTGTTAATGATTCATTTTTTCTGGACACCGCTAGATGTGCTCTGGTTTAAAAGTATTCGTAAAGCCGAAAATGTAATGGGCGTTTAAAGAGAGAATAATAATGGAACGTATTAAACAGGCATTAGAGTTAGCTCGTCAGGAACGCGCCAAAAATGGTGATAAAGTAATAGACCCGATTGAAAAGCCAACTCAAAATAAACAAAGTATTGAAGGTCGGGAAATTAAATATACAAATACTCGTATTTTACCCATGCCGGTTAATGAATTAAGAGAGAGGCGTATTATTACCGAGCAGCAAAATAATATTTCAGATTCTTATCGAGTTTTGCGAACACAGGTTTTACAGAGACTTAATGAAAAAGACTGGAATATATTAGCTATAACCAGCCCAGGTTCAGGGGAAGGTAAGTCTCTTACGGCTATAAATTTAGCCATGAGCCTGGCACGTGAAATTGATAATACGGTATTACTAGTAGATGCAAATTTACGATCACCTAAACTGGATAAGTATTTTGACTTCCATACAGATTATGGGTTGAGTGATTATTTATTGCATGATAAACCTTTAAATGAAATGTTGGTAAACCCTGAAGGTGTTCCACGTTTTGTCGTGTTACCTGCTGGAAGCGCGATTGCTAATTCATCGGAAATGTTAAGTTCACCCAAAATGCAGCGTCTTGTAGAAGAAGTGAAGCATAGGTACCCATCTCGTATTGTTATTTTTGATTTACCACCTTTATTAGAAAGTTCAGATACATTGGCTTTTATTCCTAATGCGGATGCAACACTGGTCGTAATAGAAGAAGGAAAAACGCAGGAGAAAGAATTAAAACAGGCTTTTGAATTATTACAGGGTAATGAAGTTATTGGTACCGTGCTTAATAAGGCTTATACAACAGATAAAGACTATGCAGGTTTAGATTTGAAGCCTGGCTGGATATCGAAGCTTTTATCAAAAATAGGAAGAAAACGGATGCAGGATAAAATTAGCCTTTAACAGGAAGAACAGCTTATAAATATGTGTGATTTCATATTAACGTTTTTATGAAAAATATATTCAGGTTATTTTTTGGATTAATAATACTTTATTTATTTGTGAGTTACCCATTAAAAGCAGAGGTTAGTAATAAGACATTAAGTATATTAGTTAATGCAAATGACCCTGAAAGTGTGAAAATTGCCAGGTATTACCAGAAGGTAAGGTTAATTCCTGATGCAAATGTGATCTTTTTAAAGTTTAAGCATAATGTAGGCAGCTTAACTGTCGCCGAATTTAACAAAATTAAAATTCAGATTAAAGAAAAAACAAAAGAAAATATACAGGCTTATGTACTGGCATGGAGAAAACCCTGGAAAGTAGATTGTATGTCAATTACTTCTGCAATTTCGTTAGGATATAGTACGCAATATTGTGCAAAAGGCTGTAAGTTAACAAAGCAACATAAGTATTTTAATAGTCGAAGTAGAGCGCCATATACCGATTATAAGATACGACCAGCAATGATGCTATCTGCAACAAGTGTTGAAAATGTAAAAAAGTTAATAGATAGAGGGAAGGCGGCTGATTTTAGTCGCCCACTGGGAGCAGCGTATTTACTTAGTACCAGTAATAAAGCACGTAATGTTCGTTCAGTTTATTATCCTGCTATAAAAGAAAAATTTGATAATTTGCTAAATGTGGAATTAATAAAAGCAGATGCAATTATGCATAAAAATGATGTTATGTTTTATTTTACCGGTCTGAAAAAAGTCAGATGGGTAGATAAAAATAAATTCATGCCTGGAGCTGTAGCGGATCATTTGACTTCTACAGGTGGGCATCTTTTTAAAGCACAACAGATGAGTGTGCTTAAATGGATTGATGCAGGTGTAACAGGCACATACGGAACAGTTGTAGAGCCATGTAACTTTGTGCAAAAGTTTTCTAATCCGGGTATTTTGATGAAAAAATATTTAACAGGTGAAACATTGCTCGAGTCTTACTGGAAAAGTGTGCAAATGCCAGGGCAGGGTGTGTTTGTGGGTGAACCACTGTCTTCACCATACAAAGGTTGTAACTTGTTTGAAAATAAACGAGGTGTTTTTCAGTATTTTGAAAACAAAAGAAAAAATTTTGTTGAAAGAAAATCAGGAAATTGTAATCTTATGATTTTGAATAAGGGCAAGGGTAATTAAATGAATGTTGTAATGATTGGCTCAGGATATGTAGGGCTAGTTTCTGGTGCCTGTTTTGCCGAATTTGGTGCAAATGTAATATGTGTCGATAAGGATGAAGCTAAAATAAAAGCTCTGGTTGCTGGTGGTATTCCCATTTACGAACCAGGGCTTAATGACCTGGTTAGGCGTAATGTGGAGTCTGGGAGGCTGAGTTTTTCATTAGAGTTAAAAGAAGCTGTTGCCAGCGCAGATCTGGTGTTTATTGCCGTAGGTACACCAACCCGTAGAGGCGATGGTCATGCTGATTTGAAGTATGTGTATGCAGCAGCAGAAGAGCTTGCTGCTTATTTACAGGGATATACAGTTATCGTTGATAAATCGACCGTACCAGTTGGGACAGCACGTGAAGTTTCTCGAATTATAAAAAAAGCTAATCCAGCTGTTGAGTTTGATGTTGCTTCGAACCCTGAGTTCTTAAGAGAGGGGTCTGCTATTGGTGATTTTATGCGCCCAGATCGTGTAGTACTGGGTGTTGAATCTGAAAAAGCAGAAAATTTATTACGTGAACTTTATCGGCCATTGAATTTAATTGAAGCGCCGATACATGTTACAAACCTGGAAAGTGCGGAAATAATTAAATATGCGTCTAATGCCTTTCTGGCTACAAAAATTAGCTTTATTAATGAAATGTCTCAGCTATGTGAAAAAGTAGGTGCAGATGTTCATTCTGTTTCTAAAGGAATGGGGCTAGATGGGCGTATAGGTAAAAAGTTTCTACATGCGGGGCCAGGGTATGGTGGATCATGTTTTCCGAAAGATACATTGGCTCTAATTCGTATTGCACAGGAACATGGGGTTTCCAGTCGGATAGTAGAGTCTGTTGTTGAGGTAAATGCATCACAAAAAGCAAGAATGGTTGCAAAAATACGTGAAGCACTTGGCGGTTCAGAAGCGGATAAAACGATTGCTGTATTAGGTTTAACTTTCAAGCCAGAAACAGATGATATGCGTGACTCGCCATCGTTAGCCATTTTACCAGCTTTAGTTGATAAAGGAGCAATAATTAAGGCGCATGATCCTGAAGGTGTAAAAGAAGCACAGAATATACTACCTGATGCAATTATGTATATGGATAGTATTGATGAAGCAATAAAGGGTTCAGATGCTATTGTTTTGATGACCGAGTGGAATCAGTATCGAGGTTTAGATCTGACACATGTGAAATCTATGATGAAAGGTAATGTGTTTATCGATCTGAGAAATGTATATGAAAAAGAAACGATGGAACAACATGGTTTTTCCTACACTTGTGTAGGGCGATAAAAGTAGATTGAGCAGAGTGAGTAATCGGGTTTAAATAAAATTATGTTTTTCACATGTGTTAAAAGTAAATATCAGGGCAAAATATGAAAGTTTTGGTGACAGGAGTAGCGGGCTTTATTGGTATGCATCTATCAAAACGCTTGCTTGAAAGAGGTGATGAAGTTGTTGGAATAGATAATTTAAATGATTATTATGATGTACAGTTAAAACATGATCGATTAAAACAACTGGAAAATTTTGATAATTTTACATTTATTAAAATGGATATGGCGGATAGAGAGGGTATCGCCATGTTGTTCAAAGAACAGCAGTTTAATCGGGTGATGAATCTGGCTGCACAGGCCGGTGTACGCTACTCATTGGAAAATCCACTAGCTTATGTTGATAGTAATCTGGTTGGCTTTGCAAATATTCTTGAAGGCTGTCGACACAATAAAGTTGAGCATCTGGTTTATGCAAGCAGTTCAAGTGTTTACGGGTCAAATACAGATATGCCGTTTAGTGTGCATGATAATGTTGACCACCCTGTTAGTTTATATGCGGCAACTAAAAAATCAGGTGAGTTAATGGCGCATACTTACAGCCATTTGTATGATTTACCAACGACAGGCTTACGCTTTTTTACAGTTTATGGTCCCTGGGGACGGCCTGATATGTCTCCTTCATTGTTTGCCGGTGCTATATTACGCGATGAAGCCATTAATGTGTTTAATGAAGGAAAAATGCAACGTGATTTTACCTATATCGATGATATTGTAGAGGGTGTAATACGGGTTATTGATAAAGTGGCAGAGCCTGATAGCGAATATGATAAATCATCTCCAGATCCAGCGACCAGTTATGCTCCATATCGAGTCTATAATATTGGAAATAATGAACCGGTAGAATTGATGGAGTTTATAGAAACAATAGAAAATGCAGTTGGTAAAAAAGCGGATAAAAATATGATGGGTATGCAGGATGGTGATGTTGTTGCAACCTTTGCAGATATTGATGCATTAATATCTGCAGTTGGCTTTAAGCCGGCAACACCATTAAAAGATGGGATCGGAAAGTTTGTCGACTGGTATAAAGAATATCACACTTAAAAATTTTATATCTGTAATTAAAATTCTATTTAATAGTCATTAATTTTTAATAAAGATTATTTATTTAAAGAATTATTAAGATGTATAAACCATCAGGTGTAAAAAGTAAAAATACAACAAATCTATGAGTAGCATATAAAGATCTGTTAAGTTAGAAATAAAAAATAGCAGTAAGAAATAAGGATAAAAAATGATTATTCCAGTAATTTTATCAGGTGGCTCAGGTACTCGCTTATGGCCATTATCGAGATCAATGCGGCCTAAACAGTTACTTAGTATGGTATCTGATTATACTATGATTCAGGACACGGTTACTCGCTTAACAGGAATAACTGATCTTGCTGATCCCATTATTGTATGTAATGAAGAGCATCGTTTTACCATTGCAGAACAAATGAGAGAAATAAATATTCACACATCAGCGATTGTTCTTGAGCCATTTGGTAAAAATACAGCGCCTGCGGTTGCGATTTCAGCACTTCATTCTCAAAAAACAGGTGATGATCCCATTTTGCTGGTGTTACCAGCAGATCATGTTATTGGTGATAAAGCCGCTTTTCATTCTGCTGTGCAGGCCGGTTATGAGGCTGCATTAGAGGATAAGTTAGTGACCTTTGGTGTGGTGCCTGATGCGCCAGAAACAGGATATGGGTACATCAAAGCCAGCACTGAATTAGAGAAAGGGAAAGTGTTTAATGTGGAAAAATTTGTTGAAAAACCAGATACCGATACTGCACAAGCTTACTTAAATGAAGGTAATTATTACTGGAATAGTGGTATGTTTATGTTTAAAGCATCGATTTATTTACAGGAGCTTAAATTACATAATAAGGAAATGTATGACTGTTCAGAAAAGTCTTTAAATTCAGCAACTGTAGATATGGATTTTATTCGCCTTAATAGTGAGGTATTTGAAAAATGCCCATCAGATTCTATTGATTATGCTGTAATGGAAAAGACATCTGCTGCTGCAGTCATACCCGTTGATATGCAGTGGAATGATATAGGATCATGGTCTGCATTATGGGAAGTTGGCTTATCCGATGGTAATGGAAATGTTACGCATGGTGATGTTGTACTGGAAGATACTAATAACTCATATGTGCATTCAGATAGCAGGCTGGTCACAACAGTAGGTTTGAACGATCATGTAGTTGTTGAGACGGCGGATGCTGTGCTCGTTGCGCATAGAGATAAGGCGCAAAACGTTAAAGAAATTGTTGCGCAGTTAAAAGCAGTAAATCGTGATGAAGCTATTATTCATAATAAGGCATACCGGCCCTGGGGGGCGTATGAATGTATTGACCATGACTCACGTTTTCTGGTTAAACGAATTACCGTTAATGTTGGGGCCAGGCTGTCATTACAGCTTCACCATCACAGAGCAGAGCACTGGATAGTTGTTCAGGGCACTGCACGGGTAACCTGTGGAGAGAAGGTTTTTCTGATGTCTGAAAATGAATCAACGTATATACCATTAGGTGAAAAACACAGGCTTGAAAATACTGGAAAAATACCACTTGAATTAATTGAAGTACAAACGGGTAGTTATTTGGGTGAGGATGACATTGTACGATTTGATGATGTGTATGGTCGAGAGGATAAAAAGTAATATATACGCTAAATTACGGATGTTATAAAAAATGAAAGCTTATAATTAGAGGCGTTTTTAATGTTTTTATCATGTGTTTTATAGGTAAAAATATAAAAGTTACAGTTCAGATATGAATATTTAAGTATTGTTTGTGTCGTGAATCACGGTGTTTAAAATAGAATTATAAAATGTTGAATGATTAAAAATAAAGACAAGCTTATGACTGAGAATAATAAAAATAATTTAAAATCGGTGGCGTATATTGTTTCTATGAAAGCAGGTTTAGAGGCTTTTATTTATAGAGAGGTGGAAGCGTTATATGAGCGAGGGTATTTAATTACATTTTTTGCAACAAAATTTGTCGAAGGGGATATATACTCGCCCAAAAAAAACTGGCCATATTATTTTATCTCAATAAAATCTTTTTTATTTGAGTTACCATGGATCGGTTTAAAAATGTGTTTTCGACCAAGCTTGTTACTAGAGGCGATTGCTGATCGTGGCTTAACTGATTTAGTTATTGCAACCAAGTTTGCACCTATTATGAAACGAAATGGTATCAAGCAGATCCATTGTCATTTTGGTGATCATAAATTTTTTATTGGTTATTATTGTAAAAAACTAACCGGTTTGCCATTGTCTGTGACTATTCATGCTCATGAATTTTATACGAACCCCAATGAAGTGCTGTTTAAAAAATCTTTGAATTATGCAGATAGAATCTTTCCGATAGCGCAAAAATGGGTCGATTTGTTGAAATCTGAATATACTATTCAGGAAGATAAAATAAGATTAAATCGTTTATTTGTTGATGGAAATGAAAATAAGCCTTCAGAAGAAATAACCGTACTGGCTGTTGGCAGATTCACAGAAAGGAAAGGATTTATTGTTTTAATGAGGGCACTGTCTCTGCTGCAGGATATAAAGGTAAGGGCAATATTTGTAGGGTTTGGTGAATTAGACTTAAATGAAATAGCAGAAAAAGAGGGTGTTAGAGACAAGGTAACTGTTTTTGGAAAGATGAATCAGGAGCAGCTACGTTTTTTTTATCAGACATGTAATATATTGTGTGTTCCATCAATAACTACTAAGGAAGAGGGAGCTGAAGGTATTCCAGTTGTTTTAATGGAAGGTATGGCCTGTGGTATCCCAGTTATAGCAACGCCTTGTGGCGCTATTGGGGAGCTTGTAGATGATTATATAGTTGAAGAGCATTCAGCAAAAGAAATTGCTGATTCAATAAGGTTGCTTGCAGGTAGCCCAGAATTGCGGCAGAGGCAGGGTGATAAGAACAGGAAAAAGGTATTGCAGGACTTCAGTGTGGATAATATTAATAAATTTTCACACTGGTTAGATGAGTTATCTGAAGAAAAAGGTGAGTTGTGACAAATACGATAATATTTGTTGCCAATGGTTTTAACCGAGATAATGTGCGTTTGCAGCCATGGCGCTACGTTTATGAACTTGCAAAGCATAAGAATGAAAAAAATAATGTTATTGTAATAACAGAGGGGGGGGCTGATTTATCTATTCAAAGTTGGGAGGAAGGCTTTGATGTTGTTGAAACAAAACTGTTGAATATAAGGCAGCAATTAGCATTGGGACGTTATATTAAATCTCTGTCTCCATCTGAGCTTTGGTGGAGTACGACACCTAGAAGTATTGCTTTTTATCCTGTTTTAAAAAATATTGAATGTAAAAAAATAGCATTTATTACCTGTCCGTTGTATAGGTGGTCAGAGTTAATACGTGCTTCGTTTTCAGGGGTGCCTTATAAGCAGACTAAGGCGTTATGGAAACAACGACTGATCCCACGATTCTTATTTCGATTTTTATTAAATAGTAAATTATTCAACTCTGTTACAGTGCAAAGTAAAAACAATAAATCCATTCTTGAAAAAGATGGAATTGAAAAAAGTAAAATTAAATACTTACCTGTTGGCATAGATAATGAAGACATGGCACCGGTTGATAAAGCCGTCCTTAAATTGGTTGCTAACGATGTAAATAAGAGAAATGATGATATCGTTTTTTTATATCTGGGTGCACTAAGGCCAATAAGAGGCTTTGATGCATTAATTAAAGCTTTTCCCGCAGTAATTGATGAAAATAGTAATGCGCGCCTGGTTATTCTTGCTCGTGGGGCATCAGAAGAAAAATGCAATAACATATTATCCAGTTTACAGGGTAGTGGGATTGATGAGCGTGTTTCAATTGTCGGCGGATGGTTAACCAGGTCCCAGATTTGGGCATATATTGAACTATCAGATATAGTCGTGTTACCGTTTGTTCTTGTGCCATCTGATATACCTATAGCTGTTTTAGAGTCATTGGCGCGGGGTAAGCCCGTTATAGTATCGCCAGTAGATGGGTTGCCAGAATTAGCACAAGGTCGTGGAATAGTTGTTAATCCCTTAGCAATTAATGCATTTTCTGAAGAAATGAATAATCTTGCAAAAGATAAAAAGAAATTATTTGAATATACGCAAGCAGCAATAAAATTCATGAAGAGTTACCCTCGCTGGAAAGATGTTGGGGATATAATGGAGGAAATCAGTAATGAAGCTTAATAGTGAGTGTTATGAGTGATTCAGGGCATGATGTGCCTTGCCTTATATATATAATGGGAATAGACGGGTCAGGTAAATCGACAGTGTCAGAGCATCTTGCGGATCAATTAAGAGGTCAAGGTTATGATGTTGATATCTTATGGTTAAGATTTAATCATGTGCTATCAAAACCACTTCTGGGTCTTTGTCGATTACTGGGATATACAAAATATGAAACTCAAGGTGGTATTCGTGTGGGATACCATGATTTTTATAAATCAAAAATTGTTTCTTACGCTTTTATTTTTTTTCAATATTTAGATGCGCTAAGAGTAAAGTATACAAAGATACTAACAGGAATCAGAAAAAAAAATAGAATCATCATTCTTGATCGTTATGTATATGATATTTTAATTGATGTGGCTGTGGATACTCGAAAAAAAGATCTTTTATATTCATGGGCAGGTAAGCATTATAAAGAACTGTTACCGAATAATGCGATAAATATACTTGTAAGAAGAGATTGGCAGGATATTATTAAGGCAAGACCAGAAGGTGAGGTTGATAGAAATTTTGAGTCCAGATTTAACTATTTTGAAAGTATAAAAAACGAAGCAAATATAAACGTTATAGATAATACTGGAACACTAAATGAATTACTGGATTCAGCAATGAATATAACAGGTTTGAAAAATGAAAACTAAACCACAGGGTAAACTTGAAGATTCATTTTTGGGGAAAATATTAAAATTAAGGATAGCAGTGATAGCTTCTAACTGGCTGTTTCAGGGAATGAGATATATGAATATATATGAAGTTTCTCTTAAGTTATTACTGGATGCTCTGCTAGTCGTTATTATTAGTGCTATGTTTAGCGATAAATTAACTATTTTAAGTGTATTGATGGCAATAATAGTGGCACATACAATTAACTGGTTAATTAATGGGCATATATTTGTATTAATGCGTTATGTTGCACCTGTGCCTAAAACTGAAAAACATTTCGAAAAATTTATAAGTCAGATGAAAGCTTCAGCGCTGAAGTGGAAGGCTATTGATGGTGTTGCAATATATGGAAGTTATTGTCGTGGAACACTTCATAAATATTCTGACCTTGATGTCAGAGCCGTTACTTATCCGGGAGTATTAAATGCCATTTCAGGATCAATATTCTGCTTTTATCAGAGACTGATTGCCGTTTTTCATGTGTTTCCCCTTGATATTTATTGTTGCGATAAAATGGAATTTCTTGATCAGTTACGAGATGACGAAATACCACATATATTGATTGATCACTCAGGTCGTCTTGGTCAGCGTTATGTAAAAACGAATGATGATGAATAGTAATCTATTTAATCGCGAGCTTTGTGTGGTTTGTTCAGCAGGAGGGCATTTATCTGAAGCTATATCATCAATATCTATGTCAGATGCGGATATTTGTTTTATTACCAAACATGATGAGCATGTAGCTGAGCGATTGCAAGCTTATGATGTTTATTATGTTAATGACCCTCACACAAGTCTAACGGGTTTTATTGTTAACGCCATAAGGTCTTTTTTTTTATTGATAAAGTTACGCCCCAGAATTGTGTTAAGTACGGGGTCAGGGATTGCACTTGCAACATGTATGATAGCTAAATTATTTGGGTCAAAAGTTATATATGTAGAATCAGGTGCCAGAGTTACCACGCCTTCAAAAACTGGAAAATTTATGTATCGTTATGCAGATGTTTTTTATGTGCAGTGGAAATCTATGTTAAAACATTATCCCGATGCAGTTTATGTGGGTAATTTGATTTGATTCTTGTCATGCTTGGTACTAACCCATACCCTTTTTCACGATTGACTGAAAAAGTGGTTGAATGGGCAGAAAATACTGGTGAGCATATTATTATCCAGTCAGGAAGTACGCCTGTAACAAGTGATAAGGTTGAGAGTTATTCTTTTATTGATCATTCAAGAATAATGAAGCTTATGCAAGAAGCAGAAGTCGTTATATCGCAGGGAGGGTTTGGTAGTTTGCAGGATTGTATGAAAGCAGGTGCAAAAACAGTAGCTGTGCCCAGGCTAATGGAGTTAGGTGAAAGTCAGGATGATCAGAAAGAAATTGTAGACGCATTAGCGCAGGATAGCTTAATCGTGCCTTTATATAATATAGATGATCTTGATAAAGCAGTAGAAGATGCTAAAAAAATTAAATTAAATAAAACGGATGACAATATTATGCCTAAGCATATATCCAGTATTATCAATGGGTTTCTGGGTAAATAAATAATGAAATTAAGCATTATAATTATTGAATATAACTGTATGGATCAAATTACAGATTGTGTTAATAGTATAAATAAATATCTACAAGATGTAGAAGTAGAGTGTTTTATTATTTCTAATTCAGAATATTCAAATGAAGAAATAATTGCTTATCAGAACAAATTTCCAACAACGAATATAATAAATACACATGAAAATTCAGGTTATGCAGGTGGTGTTAATGCGGGTATTAAGCATGCTAAAGGAGAGTATTTATATGTATTAAACCCTGACTGCCTGATAACCGATTCAAATATATCGAAAATTATGGATGATATGGACAAAGAAGCTGGCTGGGCTATTTCAGGCCCAAAAGTTGTGGATGAAAATGAACAGGTTCAGCCATCGTGTAGACGCTTCCCTCGTCCCTGGACATTTTTATTGGTAAGAAGTGCCTTATCTGTGCTGCCTGGAGCAAAGAAAGAGCGCAGTCGTTATTTAATGGAAGATTTTGACAGGCAGAGTATGCAAGAAGTGGATTGGGTTTCTGGAGGTGCTGTACTGGTTAAGTCATCAGCTATTAAAAAAATGGGGGGTATGGATGAAAGATATTTTTTATATATGGAAGACGTCGACTGGTGCCATAATTGTTGGCTTAAAGGGTTTAAAGTAAAGTATGTTCCCGTATCTACTGTTATTCATGCGGGACAGCACCAAAGTATACATGGCGGGATTATAAATAAACTGATGTCTAAGCATGTACGTATGCATTTAACGAGTATGTTTAAGTATTTTTTTAAATATAAGTTGAGCAAGCCGAGAGTATAATTTGCATGTTATTTAATTCATATGTATTTATATTATTATTTTTGCCAATTGTACTCATAGTCTTTTATAAGATTGGTTCTGTTGGTCATCATAGAGTCGCATTAGCATGGCTGGTCGGTTCATCTTTGTTTTTTTATGGCTGGTGGAATCCTGCTTATCTTGGCTTAATAATGGGTTCGATATTATTTAATTATGCGTTAGGAACAAGGTTACCATCAAGAAAAAATCAGCATAAGCTACATCGTAAATCTTTATTGATATTTGGAGTGATTGTTAATTTAGGTTTAATCGTTTATTTTAAATATGCTAACTTTTTCATTGATAATGCTAATTATGTTTTTAATAGTTCAATTGAGTTTCAAAAGCTAATATTGCCATTAGCCATTTCTTTTTTTACTTTTCAGCAAATAACTTACCTGGTTGATGCTTATAAAGGCGAGACGAAAGAGTATAATTTTTTGCATTATTGCTTATTTGTTACTTTTTTTCCTCAGTTAATTGCCGGGCCGATAGTGCATCATAAAGAAATGTTGCCTCAGTTTATCAGGGATAGTATATATAAATTTAAAGCTGATAATCTATCAATAGGCTTAACTATATTTTTTATTGGTTTATTTAAAAAAGTTGTATTAGCAGATGGGATTGCAATTTATTCAACGCCTGTTTTTAATGGAGCAGAAGCAGGTGAAGTACTTACATTTGTTAATGCCTGGTGTGGTGCATTAGCTTATTCTTTTCAGCTTTATTTTGATTTTTCTGGATATTCGGATATGGCTATTGGATTGGCAAGGATGTTTGGTATTGTTTTACCTGTAAATTTTCATTCCCCTTATAAAGCAGTAAATATATCTGACTTTTGGCGTAGATGGCATATGACCTTATCAAGATTTTTACGTGATTACATATATATACCATTAGGAGGGAACAGGAGTGGAACCTTTAGAAAGTATAATAATTTGTTTATAACGATGTTGCTTGGGGGGCTTTGGCATGGTGCTGGGTGGACATTCGTTATATGGGGGGGGCTACATGGAGTATATTTGATATTAGGGAGTGCCTGGGCTTATTTTAAAATAAATATACTAGGTCTAAATGGTAAAAGCAGTATGTTTGGAAGGGTAACTGGTCGAATTATCACATTCATTGCTGTTGT
Source organism: Gammaproteobacteria bacterium (assembly GCA_016744065.1). Lineage (GTDB taxonomy): Bacteria > Pseudomonadota > Gammaproteobacteria > SZUA-229 > SZUA-229 > SZUA-229. The sequence continues at coordinate 17,088 of JADGFA010000029.1, read as the reverse complement.
TGTAGGGTGGGTGTTTTTTAGAGCTGAAAGCTTAGATTCTGCCTTGTTGATATTAAATGCAATGTCTGGTATGAATGGAGTTATTTTGCCGGAGACGTATCTCGGTTACTTGAATGCATTAGGTGGAATTGGAGTATTATTAATAAGTAATGGTGTCGAATTTAATTCATTGCCCTTTTTTTACGGTACAAATGAAATATTATTTCTTGTTTTTCTATCTGTAATAGTCTGGTTTTTTCCTAATACGCAACAAGTATTAGGAAAGTATAAGCCTGTATTAAATGTATATAAAGATCAGATCTCTTCATATTCCTTGCCAATTGTCTGGAATCCAACTAAATTATGGGCAATAATTATCACGTTTGTAGCTGCTTATGCCGTGATAAAAGTGAACTCAGTTAGTGAGTTTTTATATTATCAATTTTAATTATGGATAAATTTAAATCTTACAATATATATGTTTTAGTTGCTTTGCTTTTGTTGGCAGCAGTCCTGTTTTCTCTTGCGCTGTTTATGAGGCCAGTGGAAGGGAATCTAACACGTCTTGGTGGTTATTTGAGTAATAACTTTAATGTTAATGATGAAAGAAAAGTTTTTAAAGAACCTTTATATAAATTAGCTAAAAAAATAGATGATTATGATCGTTATTATGATGTTGTTGTTATCGGTGATTCTTTTTCAAGAAATTTAAAAAATGGATGGCAAAATTTTCTTGTTAATAAAACGGATATTTCATTAATAACTTTTGACATACAAAAAATTTCTCCATCGGAGATATTGAGCTCTCCAATGTTTCATAAAATGCCACCACGTGTATTTATATATGAGTCTATAGAATATGCTATTTGGTTAAGAAATAGTTATTGTCCCGCAAGAAATTTGTCAGAAATTAATTCTAATGAAATGGTTGTTCAGCCTGTTTTAGTGTCACCAATTTTAGCTAGTCTAGTTAATCTCCCTCCTTCTAAGCAATCTTATCAAGAAGCAAAATTAGATTTTGATGCTGCTGCTAACTATATGTACAAATCACTGTTTAGAAATATACTTAATTTTAATGTCACCAAGGTCCGTGATTATCAGTTAATGAGTAATGATTTGTTTTCAAATAAAAACAGTAGCACTATATTGTTCCATTATAAAAATTTTGACAAATCTAAAATTACAGATAAAAATATTGAAATATCTACTTGTAGTTTGCTTAATTTACAGGATGCAGTGCAAGCTAATAAGAAAACATCTTTTTTGTTTTTCCCTGTGCCAGATAAGTTAAGTGCGTATTCACATGTGTTGCAGGACAAGAGCTTTAAAGAATTAAGTATTATACATAAGTTTGAAGGTAATGATTTGAATATGCTTAGAGTGGATAGATATATATCCGATAAAGTTTCAGCTGGAGTAGTCGATTTGTATTTGCCAGATGATACGCACTGGAGTTACAAAGGATATGATATGGCTTCTATTGCTGTATGTGAGTATCTATTAAATAAAGGTGTTTTTTTACATGCTAATAAACATAAAAAAACAAAATTATGTTCGGTTAGTGTCCAATGATTTTATGGAATTAAAGGTAGTATGAATACGTTAGCCGAAATTTTAATGTACTTGTCATTAATTGTATTTACATTAGGTTTTGTCGTTAATTCTAAATATATTATTTTATTGGCTAATAAAATACCGTCAGGAGCCCATTGGTTAGTATATATATGGCTTATTCTTTTATTTGGGCTTGCGCAATGGTTTGGCCGGTCTGCTGATAATACAACAGTAACAAGTATAGATTCTTCAGCAATGTCGCAAGTCGCATCTATTGTGCTTGCTGTTCTTGTTTTATTAGTTTATTGGGGAAAATATTACAAATCTTCAAATATGTCTTTGCCTTTTTCAGCCTTTTTAATCTTTGGCGTTTTAGGTATTTTAACTGTTCCCATATCTGATATTCCAATATTGTCCTTATTTAAGGCTTCATCATTTGTTGTATCTGTTTTAATAGCAATTATTGCTATTGAAGTACTTAAAAAAGTTAAAAGACCTGAGCTTTTATTCGATATTGTATATATATATTTTGTATTTATTGCCTTGCTTGCTTTGATTGGTGGTGTATTTTTACCCGATTTAACACATCGTTCTGCTGGTGGGGCGTTCGGCTTCATACTAAAAGGCTGGCCGGCTTTAAACTCTAATAGCTTGAGTTATGTTGCAGCAGTCGTGTTTGTGGTTTCATTAAGGCGAGTATTTATTAAACAGGCATTTAATCGTCAATTTTTGTATATTGGCGCCTGTATGGTTGGAGTCATATGTCTTTTATTAGCTCAAGGTAGAACATCAATTGGTAGTTCTGTTATTGCGGTTTTATTTATGTCTTATTATTTAAAAGATATGCGCTCATTAAAGTACATTATATTTTTTGGAGGGATATCTTTATTTGTAGTCTTTCTATTGTCAGGTTCAGTCGGTAACTGGACGGATACTGTTAGTGACTATTTGCAACGTGGTTCGACGGATGAGCAAATTACAACTTTGAGTGGGCGTACTGAAGCATGGGCAATTTCATGGGATCTTTTTTTAGAATCACCAATATCAGGTTATGGGTTTTATGCAGCTGGGAAAACACTGTTAGCACCTCATAATGCATATTTCACGATTTTATTAAATGGTGGTTTGTTAGGGTTTATTCCATGGTTTATTGGCGTTGTAGCATCGCTTTGGTATGTGTTTAGAAATATAAAAAATAAATTATGGATGTCAAAATCTAAAGATAATGCATTTTATATAGAAATAATGGCAGTGTTAATTGTTCAATTTGTGCGTACATTAACAGGACAAGACTTAACGGTCCATTCATATCCTACTTTGCTGTTGTTGTCTTTGGTTGTGTATGTAGTGGTTCGTAAAAAAATAGATACTAGTGATACAGGGTCGCCTATTAATAAAAATAAATCAAGTGAAAAAGTAATAAATAAGGGTGCAGATAAATTCCCTTCTGTTACATTGAGAAAGTGATCAATATTTTTATCTCTAAAAATAATTTAAATATACTTTTAATGTTGGTTACATGATGCTAAAAAAGCAGATAGCTGATTTGGGAGTTTCGTTGTTTGGTTTGGCTGCGGCAAGAGTGTTTTCTTTGCTTTCTTCTGTTCTTATTGCTCGTGTAGCAGGCGCTGCTACATTTGGTGAATATAGTTTTTTTATAAGTGTTTTTGTTCTTTTGTCTGAAGTCCCAAATGCTATTGATACTACTTTTATCCGATTTTCTAATTACAAGAATGAGATTGAATTAACGGAATCATATCAATTGATTTCAATTATAATTAAGCTTTTATATGTGTTTTTTATAATTCTTATTAGCTTTTTTTTGGGTGAGGCTTTAGCAGTTAATGTTTTTAATAAGCCGGGAATTGAAGGTATGTTGAAAGGGAGCATGTTAGCCGCTTCTTTTATGTGTTTGCATACGCTTATTATTAGTAGTTACCAGCAAAAGCATAAGTTCAAACATGTTTCTTTTATTCGTCCTGTGCCAGGAATGTTTATATTTATAGTTTTCGTATATATTGAGTTTAATGATCTAAGTTTTAGCGGTGATCTTATATCGAATGTTTATATTTATGTTACCGCTTTATTGGCCTGTATAAGTTTAATTATATTGATTCCAAAAACTATATATAGATACCGTGAGTCTATAGGTCTTATGTATGGTTTTATTAAAGTGGCATCGGTATTGGTTTTATCAAGTATTGTAGGCTTAATTGCAAGTCGTTTGGATGTGTTTGTTATGACTTCATCTATGACGTTTGAAGAAATAGGTCAGTATGGAGTTGCGATTAGAATGTCAATTCTAGTTTCTTTAATTACAGCGGCTATGACTACTATTTATGTTCCTAAAGCTTCCGCAGCTAGTAAAAACTATAAAGAGTTTATAAATTATTTGTATATGATGTTAACGTACTCGGTTGTTCAAACAATTTTAGCACTAATCATTATATACAAACTCGATTTTTTGTTGTTCTTTATTTTCGGCTCAGAATATATTGATGTAAAGGGGGTTGCAGTTATATTAATAGTTCAGGTTCTTTTTGAGGCTTATTCAAGAGGTTTTCAGGCGCTTATTCAGTGTGGTCCAAAACCACATGTTATATTTTATGGCGCAGTAATAAGGTTGATTTTATCTGCTATGTTGTTGATTTATCTAATTCCATTGTATGGTGTTATAGGTGGGGCTATTTCAGTGGCTATTACATCAGGCGTTGTTGCTTTATTAATAATGTGGGTTGCGATTAAAGATTGTACTCCAGCTAAACTTACAACTGTCTAATTTTAATACTAATTGAGGAGATGATGATATGCGTATTTACCTTAACATTAATATGTTTTTTATTTTATTGTTTGTTTCTTTGCAGTCTCATTCAAAGGAAATTATCTCAGAAAAAAATGAAATATATCATTTTGGCCCCGGTGTGCATGATGTAACTAGAATTGTTTTAGAAAGGCCTCATGCTTTAATTGAAGGGGATGGCATTGGTGTAACCATACTGAATATACGGGAAGGTATATTAGCAAAAGCTCCGGAGCCAACAATACGAAATTTAACGATTATTGGTAAAGGTCTGGGTACAGGAATTTATTTATCAAATACCTGGAGTGCTAAAATTGAAAATGTTGAAATTGAAAATTTTCGAATCGGAATTAAATTGGAACTATCAGAAGAAGGTCGTGAATTAGCGGGTGGCTCAACGTTAAATAAGTGGCCTGGTGCTAATACAAAAGGAAAGCACTGGGGAAGTCGAATAAGCCTTAGTGATATTAGAAATGTAGAAATTACAGGTGGTGGGGAAGGTATTGTTTTTAAAAATAGTTTAAAGCACACTACAAATAAAAATTACTGGTATTCTACAGATGAAAAACGTAATGGAGAATTTATGAACGCAACAACAATATGGGGTGGGCATATTGCGGTTAGAGGTAGAGGTATTGTTATTGGTGAAGGGGTTGGGAGTACCAAGATATTTGGGACTTATATAGATGTGTCTCCAGCAGGTGGTATTGTAATGGAGTATGGGGCAAGGGGGCTGACTTTAATTGGAGTTACTTTAGATCTTAATTCTGCGGCACGAAAAGCCAAGGCATCCAGGGTTACTGTTCCGCGTCGAGCAAAAAAATCTATTCAGCTAATTGGTGTCTCTCCACGCGATTTTCGAGTAACTTATCAGTAGCTAAACTTAAACTATATAGTATAAAAACTTATGTATAAAAAATCCAAAATAGAAGCATTAGACGGGTTGCGTGGAATGGCGCTTTTATTGGTGCTGATTAGTCATTTGTCTGGTGTGGGATTAAATGTGATAGGTGGACTTAATATGGCAGGTATTGGTAAATATGGTGTTTATCTATTTTTTGTCTTAAGTTCCTTTTTGCTTTCGGTGCCGATTATAAAGTATTCTGAAGATTATATTCAGAATAGAAAAGCCTGGCTTAATTATTTTGTGAGGCGTTTTTTTAGAATTTATCCATTGTTTATTGTGGTGTTGATCGTTAGTTTTTTGAGTACCTTATTGATAGGGGATTATACTGGAGGGAAAGGCTTGCCATTTACAATGGGTGGAATAGATGTGTTACAGCATTTGATGTTGCAGCAGGGGTTCGAAGTGTTATGGAGTATACCCGTTGAGTTTAAATTTTATTTTTTATTACCTGTAGTTATTTTTATTTATAAAGTCATATTAAAAGAAAATATATTTCATTGCCTGGTTTTCTCTGTTTTTTTGGTGGCTCTTTCAATGTATATATGGCCTGAAGATGAGGTTATGAAAAATGATATTCGCTTAGGGCCGTATTTGTCATTGTTTATTGCTGGAGTGATGACAGCACTGGTTCATTTAAAGCTTGAAAATATAAGTTATCATAAAAAGAGTCACCAATTACAGATTGAAGTTGTTGCTGGGGTGTCGCTTTTAGTAATGGTTTTTTTTATTCCATCAGTTTACAGTTATCTTTCTGATGGGAGTATACCTGAATCATTTTTTACAAATAAATTTTATATTTTTTCAATATTATGGTCAGTTATAATTATTGCATCGATACATGGGGCTGGTCATATAAGAAGTATGTTTTCTAACAAGTTACTTCGTTTTGTTGGTCTTGTTAGTTATAGTGCGTATTTATTGCATATTGGTGTTATAAAAGTTATTAATAACTATTTTATGTTTAATCCTGTGTTAAAAGGATGGTTAATTGTGTTACTTACCATGTTTTTTGCGTATATATCATATCGGCTAATAGAGAAACCCTTTAGTAAGATCAGGGTTAACTATTAAGTGATTATAATGATATAATTATTTAAAATTTAATCTTATTTTATAATAAAAATATTGAGTTAATGTGAGGGCGTTATGAAAAAAGTTATTACTTATGGTACTTTTGATTTGTTTCATATTGGTCATTTAAATGTATTGAAAAGAGCAAAGCAGGATATGGATTATCTGGTTGTTGCTGTATCGACGGATGAGTTTAATAAAGGGAAAGGAAAGAAAACAATTATTCCTTTTGAGCAAAGAATGGAGATTGTTAGTAATATTAAATGTGTTGATGAGGTTATTGCGGAGGATAGCTGGGAGCAAAAGGTTGAGGATGTCAAAGAATATGCAATTGATCGATTTGTAATAGGAGAGGACTGGAAAGGAAAATTTGATGACTTATCCTCTTTGTGTGAGGTGGTTTACTTAACTAGAACGGAGAATATATCAACCACATCATTGAAAAAAACGCTTAAAAGTTTTACTTCTGTTACTAAAGAGGAAGTTATTAATGCTTTTGAAATTCTTGAGCAGTTAAGGGGTGATTTATTGTAATGTTTTTATTTGAATTTTATATTTATTAATTGTATGCATGTTTTTACTTTAAGGCGTTAGGGATATGAGTAGCTCTAAAAATATATTATTGTATATAGCAACCTATCCATTATCGCTTTTATCCCGATGGTTGCCAAAAAACAAATATGTCTGGTTGTTTGGCTCATGGAATGGTACGCAATATAATGATAATTCAAAATATTTGTTTAAGTATGTAAATATAAACTACCCTGAAATCAGAGCTATTTGGCTCACTAGGTCAAAAGATACCCTTGATAAGGTTAAACAGGATGGTTATGAATGTTACTTAATGTATTCCTTTTGCGGAATTCTAGTGACACTTAGGGCTTATATTGCAGTGATTAGTCGTGCTAAAGCTGAAGATTTGCCTATTTATATATCGCCTTATTCAACTAAAATTGTACAGCTTTGGCATGGTACGCCATTAAAAAAATTAGGTAGGGATAAAACAGGCTCCTCAAACAATAGTAGAACTATTCTGCTATCTTTTAAAAGTATAATACGTAGAGTTTTATTTCCGCAATCTAATAATAATTATTCTATTTTTCTTGCTTCATCGGTAGAGGTTGGCGAGTTACTTGATTCTGCTTATGGTCACTGGATGAAGCGCGATGCAATAAAGGTGACAGGTTATCCCCGAAATGATGAGCTGTATGGCAAGTTAGTCAGGAGTGATTCTATTAAAGGTATTTATTTGCCTACATTTCGTGATTGGGACAGGCAGGGTGGAAAACTATTTAATGATTACGGTTTTAATGCGAAAAAACTAAGTGCTGAATTTAGAAAGTTGGATGTGACGCTTGATATGAAGTTGCATCCTGAAACAGTATTGCCTGAGGATATAATGAATGATCTGGATCAGTCAGGCAATATATCTTTTGTTGGTTATACTGATATTTATGAGCACCTGGGTAAATATGATTTTATAATTACTGATTATTCGAGTATTTATTTCGATTACCTTATCCTGGACAGGCCTGTTATTTTTGCCCCCTTTGATCTTGATAAGTACAAATCAGGAAGGGGAATGTATTTTGATTATCATGAAGTAACACCCGGCATAAAAGCTTATTCATGGCCAGAGGTGTTAGATGCAATAGCTGTGCTTGTGGAATCTGGAGATGATTTTAAAGAGCAGCGAAAAATTGTAAATACTCGAATTAATCTATTTGTCGATAATAATAACTGTAATCGAGTAGTTACTGAGATTAAGCAGTTATAATAGTTTAATCATTTGATATCCAGTTTCCCAGGCGTTTATCCATTATCCACCATGTGTTATTTACGTTATGTATAGTACCGGTCGTTCCTATAGTTGATGAGTATATAAAGCTACCATCGGGTGTGTAGTCTAATGTTCCATCATAGCCACGAATATGGTCAGTTGAATTATTTGGATAAACTCTTAACTCCTGATTCTCGAGTACTGAAAAAGAAAAATCCATGCTTTTAGATTGTGCTGCATTTGGTAACACAAAGCTTACTGTATCCGTTGCTCCACTGTTTGTGAAAATTGTAGAGCCAGAATCTTTTAATGTTAATATTTTCGGGTTAACTGTATCTGTATATGCTTCGATATCATTTAAACCGGTTTTGGTAAATGTTGTGTCATTTAAAGCAGGGTCATATAATTCAAGTTTTCTATACCCTAGTTTTTGATTTTCTAAAAAGAAGCCGTAACCTCCAATAATGGTTGTGTTTGGGGCAGGTGATATTTCTGTGTAGTCTTTATTGCAGCCCAATGCATAAACGCTGATGAAGCTGCAGGTTTTTGAAATTGGGCCATTAATAATCGCTGTGTCCATATTTTCTACATCTACATGCGTCAGGGTTATCCTGGATGTTAGATTAAGTTTAATGCCTGTTGTACCTGATTTAACCGATTTGCTTCTTACTTCGATTCTATTTAAAAAAATATTATTAATAATTCCGCTAGTGTTGCCCTGTAATAAAACGCCTGTTGTGTCTGGGTTTTTTAATATTATATCCGTTGATGTAATTGATGAGTCACCGTAGTTTACTGGCCAGTTTTCTTCATTTAACCAGGCAATGCCACTGCCTGCTCCAGTGTATTTGTATTCAGATACTGTAAATTCATTACAGCTATCCATTTTAATGCCCCAGGATATAGCGCTTCCACCTGTAATATCAATATTTTTTATATAGCCTTTTCCAGCTTCCCGTGCTCTTCCTTTTATGCCGTTAGATGGAGAGGTGTCTGGCATATGTATTGTAATGCTGTCTATGTTGCAGCGAGCAACGATACCAGGTGTACCTGTACCAATTTCAATAACATTCTCGTCATGTTGTGCATTTATTTTTGTCATGCTTAAACTGGAGCCTACAAACTTTATATTGGTTTTAAAAAATAATGTTGATAAGCAGTTGAAAGTACCTGGGCCGATTATGATTGTGCCGCCTTCATTGGCATTAGCCAGGGATAATGCGTGTGCAATGGTTCCGGGTTTTGTAGCGTCACTGTGATCACTAAGTGATGAGTCGCTTATAATCTGATTAACAAATAACGTGTCAAAATTATTTTTTGTTTTTTTAAATGCATCTCTTAAGGTATCACCATCACCGATATTACCTGGCTCGCCTCCAATGTTAATTATTTCCTGTTGCATTGTAACAGTCCTTATATAGTTTAATTTTTATATAATAATAATTTTGTTGTCTATTGTTATGCTGGTATTATCAACTGTCAGGAAGGGATAATCGCTGTTTTCATCAGTTGTATCTTCTTCGGTTAAAACTGTTGTTGTAACCTCATGAGGTGTTTTGTCGTCGCTACACCCTGTAATTTGTAAGGCAATAAAGCTAAGTACTCCTGATTTAATAAAGTGTCGTCTAGTTATTTTCATTTTTTAATATTTCTTTTGAATATTATTTCGTCGTAAAGTATCCCAAAGGGAAGGTTGGGTAAAGAGAGCAATGTCATGTTTATCTGCAATTAAAATATATATCTGGGTATTTACTTAAAAGTGTGAGGTATATATCATTTGAAAGGTGCTTCACAGTGGCATGGGTATTCATTTATTATAGGATATTAGAGATAATCAATAGAATTAGCTTACCATGTTTTTTATACGGGAATAATTTTGAAAATAATCATTACAGGTGGTGCGGGCTTTATAGGGTCAGCCGTTATACGTCAATATATGGCTTCAACTGAATTTGAAGTGATTAATCTTGATGCGCTGACATATGCGGGAAATCTGGAATCTCTTATCGAAGTTGAGGATAGCCCTCGATATCACTTCGAACAGGTTGATATTCGTAATATAAAGGAGCTTGAGAGGGTGTTTAATCAATATCAGCCGGATGCAGTTATGCATCTGGCTGCGGAATCTCATGTGGATCGCTCCATTGATGGTCCGGCTGATTTTATTCTTACGAATATAGTTGGTACTTATAATCTGCTTGATGTGGCGAAAAAATATTGGGATTCAATAGAAGGTGATAAAAAAGATCACTTTCGTTTTCACCATGTCTCCACTGATGAGGTGTATGGTGACCTTGAGGCGACGGGCTTATTTACAGAAGAAACGTCATATGACCCGAGTTCACCCTATTCTGCAAGTAAAGCGTCATCAGATCACCTGGTGCGTGCATGGCATCGAACCTATGGTTTTCCCATTGTTATTACTAACTGCTCAAACAATTATGGTGGTTATCAGTTTCCAGAAAAACTCATACCACTTGTAACGCTAAACGCGCTTGAAGGTAAACCTTTACCTGTTTACGGTACTGGAGAGCAAATTCGTGACTGGTTACATGTTGATGATCATGCCAGGGCATTACGCCTGGTGCTAGAGAAAGGCAAGACGGGTGATACCTATAATATTGGGGGGCATAATGAAAAGACTAATCTGGAGGTTGTTAAAACTATTTGTGCCTTACTGGATAAACTGGTTCCTGATTCACCGCATATACCCCATGAAAAATTAATTACATATGTAACTGACAGACCTGGGCATGATATTCGTTATGCCATTGATGCAAATAAGATTGCAAAAGATCTGGGCTGGTTGCCAGAAGAAACATTTGAGACGGGCATTGAAAAAACCATTAACTGGTATTTACAAAATGCTGAATGGTGTCAGCATGTGCAGGATGGTAGTTATCAGCGAGAAAGGCTGGGCGCAGGAGAGAAAACATAATGAAAGGTATTATCCTGGCAGGTGGTTCAGGCACGCGTTTATTTCCTATTACGCAAGGTGTAAGTAAACAGCTTATGCCTGTTTATGATAAACCTATGATTTATTACCCATTGTCTGTATTGATGCTTTCAGGCATTACAGAGGTATTAATAATATCAACACCTAATGATTTACCGCAGTTTAAATCACTACTTGGTGATGGTAGTAAACTAGGTATGAATTTTTCATATAAAGAGCAGCCTTCGCCAGATGGATTGGCTCAGGCCTTTATAATTGGTGAAGAGTTTATTGGTGATGATGATGTGTGTCTTGTATTAGGTGATAATATTTTTTACGGTCATGGTTTAATTGAGTTGTTAACCAATTCACTTAATAATGTAAAAAATGATGATAAGGCAACTGTATTTGCTTATTACGTTAAAGACCCTGAGCGTTATGGTGTTGCTGAATTTGATGAGCAGGGTAATGTATTAAGTCTGGAAGAAAAACCTGATAATCCCCAGAGTAATTATGCGGTTGTTGGTTTGTACTTCTATCCTAATAGTGTATGTAAAGTAGCAAAAACAATAAAGCCTTCTGATAGGGGTGAGTTAGAAATTACCACTGTCAATCAGAGGTACCTGGAACAGGGTGATCTTAAGGTTGAGTTAATGGGACGAGGTTATGCCTGGCTTGATACGGGTACGCATGAAAGCCTGCTTGAGGCATCTAATTTTATTCAGACAATTGAAAATCGTCAGGGTTTAAAAGTAGCCTGTATAGAAGAAATTGCCTATGAAATGGGATATATCTCAAAAGAAAAATTAATTGAACTTGCGCAGCCTTTAAAGAAAAACCAATATGGTGAATACCTTATTCGTCGTGCAAATGAAGAAGTTAGAAAATAATGAAGATATTTCAAACTAAAATTCCAGATGTCATGTTACTGGAACCAGATGTATTTGGAGATGACAGAGGTTTTTTTTATGAGAGTTTTAACCAGAAAATATTTAATCAATGTACAGGGTTGAATCATCAGTTTGTTCAGGATAATCATTCTCGTTCCAGTAAAAATATATTACGTGGACTGCATTACCAAATTGAACAACCACAGGGTAAATTAGTTAGAGTGGTGCAGGGTGAGGTTTTTGATGTTGTTGTAGACATCAGAAAAAAATCAGTTACATTTGGTCAGTGGACAGGTGAATATTTAAGCGCTGAAAATAAAAAAATGCTCTGGGTGCCTCCGGGGTTTGCTCATGGTTTTGTTGTTTTATCCGATACGGCAGAGTTTTTGTATAAAACGACAGATTATTATGCTCCAGAGCATGAGCGTTGCTTAATCTGGAATGACCCTCAGATAAATATAAAATGGCCTATAGACCAATCACCTGTTTTATCTGAAAAGGACCAGAAAGGTGTTAAGTTAGAAGTGGCTGAGGTTTTTCAGTAATGACATCTTCTTCAGATAAGTCTAGCTTGCCAGTCATATTAATAATTGGCAAGAATGGTCAGGTGGGGTGGGAGTTGCAGCGCTCAATGGTGCCATTGGGCAAAGTCATTGCAACAGGTCAACAGCAAATGGATTTAACTGATACAGAAAGCATACGCTCAGTTATTCGTGAAATTAGTCCTGATATTATTATAAATGCAGCAGCATATACGGCTGTTGATAAGGCAGAACAGGAGCATGAGACTGCATACCAGGTAAATGGTGTTGCGCCCGGTGTAATGGCCGAAGAGGCACTTACTTTAGATGCTTTGCTTATTCATTACTCAACTGATTATGTGTTTAATGGCTCAAAAGGCTCAGCCTATCTGGAAACTGACCAGACTAATCCGCTTAATATTTATGGTGCGAGTAAACTGGCGGGAGAAGAGGCAATAAAAGCGATTGCCTGTCAGTATTTAATATTACGAACATCCTGGGTTTTTGCTTCACGGGGTCAGAATTTTTTACTTTCGATGTTAAAGCTGGCAAGAGAGAGAAGTGAGTTAAGTATTGTAGCTGATCAAATGGGAGCCCCTACTTCAGCAAGGCTTATTGCCGATGTGACATCACATATTATACAGCATGTGAGAAATGAAATGGATAAAGGGCAGTTTCAGTCAGGGCTTTATCATCTGGTTTCATCAGGAAAGACTTCATGGCATGGTTTTGCAGAAAAAATAATACAGTCTGCTAAAGCTTCAATGCCTGATAGTGTTTTTAAAGTGAAAGATATTAGTGCTATTGAAACTAGCCAATATCCAACGCCTGCAAAAAGGCCCTTGAACTCATTATTAACGACAGACAAATTAACTGAGCGTTTTGGTGTGAATCTTTCTGACTGGCGTAATCAGGTTGATTTGTGTATTAAAGAGTTATAGTACTTATAATGTTCAAATATCCAATAAATACAGGATATTAGCGGAATATATGCTGTCTCAAAAGTTTAAATACATGTAGGATGTATCACGGTCTATTATTAAGCGTTAATATATATAATTATAATAATATTATTATGTTTTAAATTTAACAGTGCGTTGTATATATGAATCAAAAAATTGAAAAAAAGCCAACTATCTGGAAAGAATCACCTACATTCTGGATATTAATATCAGTATTTCTTACGCTCCTTGGGGTTACGTTTCTCGATGCACTGGTGGAAATGGAGCATATCTGGAGTATCAAGGAAGAATATGGTCATGGATATATTCTTCCCATAATAACCCTGTTTCTCATATGGCAGAAAAAGGACCTGATCGAAAAAATAGAATATAAAGGCTCATGGCTTGGTGTTCTGGTTACCATTTTAGGTTTTTTCCTGTATTACGCAGGTGAGTTAAGCTCTATTTTAGTGATTATTCAGTATGCTTTTGTAATAGTTATATTTGGTATTGCACTATCAGTATTGGGTACAAAAATATTTAAAATGATTTTTGTACCTCTAGCCATGCTGTTCTTTATGATTCCCCTCCCTGCTTTTTTACTTAATAACCTTTCTTCACAGTTACAGTTAATCTCTTCAAAAATTGGTGTAGCTGTTATTCGTTTATTTGATATTAGTGTATACCTTGAAGGCAATGTAATTGATCTGGGGGTATATAAATTACAGGTAGTGGAAGCGTGCAGTGGATTAAATTATTTATTTCCACTTATGACACTTGCTTTTATTTCTGCTTATTTCTTTACCGGGTCACTTTGGAAAAAAACGATTATTTTCTTGTCCTCAATACCAATTACTATTTTGATGAATAGTTTTAGAATTGGAGCTATTGGCGTTACGGTAGAATACTGGGGTCCCGAAATGGCAGAGGGTGTGTTGCATGATTTTGAGGGCTGGGCTGTATTTATGAGTTGTATTGGTATTTTAATTGCTGAAATGTGGGTGTTAGCTCATATAGGTAAACATAAATTACCACTACGTGAAGCTTTTGGATTAGATTTTCCAGCGCTTACACCAGAAGATGCACAAATAAACTATCGTAAAATATCAAAGCCTTTTTATGTTTCATTAACAGTAATGATTGTTGTTGCTATCAGTGTATTTGCAATGCCTGAGCAAATTGAAATTGAACCTGAACGTAAACAGTTTATTGAGTTTCCAATGACGTTTCAGGGATTAAAAGGTAAAAAGGGTTATATAGAACAGAATGTTCTGGATACATTAAAGCTCACAGACTATGTAATGAATGATTATCTGGGTGAAGATGGCGGTTTTATTAATCTATATTCAGCTTACTATTCTTCGCAGAAAAAAGGTGCATCCATACACTCACCTCGTTCATGCATACCTGGTGGTGGCTGGAGAATTACCAGTCTTGCTCAGCATACAGTAGATGGGGCAGTAGTGGGTGGAAAGGCCTTAAAAGTGAATCGTTTGCTTATAAAGAAAGGTGGGATTAATCAATTGGTTTATTACTGGTTCCAACAACGCAGTAGAGTCATTACTAATGAATACATGATGAAGTGGTATTTGTTTTTAGATTCAGTGAACCTGCATCGTACTGATGGAGCACTAATAAGGTTAACCACTACATTAAAGCCTGGTCAGGATATTTCTATTGCAGATAAACGACTGGAAGATTTCAGTCGTAAAATTGCTCCATTAATACCTGAATATGTACCAGGTAAATAGTAATAGAAGATGTTATTTATTTTTGCGTTTATAATTTCTCTAGTTGCGACAATGATTCTCATTCCACCTGTCATGAAGTGGGCAGATAAGATTGGTGCTATAGATATACCAGATGAACGCAAAGTGCATACACAGGCGATACCGAGGGTAGGTGGTATTGCCATGGTCGCTGGTAGTGTTATTTCTATTTTACTACTGGCGGAATTAGATCAGCAGATTATAGCTATTTTAGTTGGCTTTCTTGTTATCTGGGGATTTGGGTTATGGGATGATAAGTGTAACTTAAATTATAAAATTAAATTTCTTGGGCAGTTACTTGCTGTTGTTATTGTTGTTACCTGGGGTGATGTCGTTGTTCGATTTTTCCCTTTTACTAATGGTTATCTAGCGGATTATTTTGCCATTCCATTAACAATATTTGCATTGGTCGGCATTACTAATGCAATTAATCTTTCTGATGGTTTAGATGGACTTGCCGGAGGTACATCTTTAATTACGGTTAGTATTATTGCCTTATTAGCTTTTGATGCAAATGGTGAAATGGTCGTTATTATATCAATGGCTGTGGCCGGATCAATATTAGGTTTTTTACGGCACAATACCTATCCCGCACGTTTATTTATGGGAGACACAGGAAGCCAGTTTTTGGGCTTTAGTTTGGGTGTGCTGGTTATTATATTATCTCAAACTGTTAATTCTGCTATGAGCCCTTTAATACCTTTACTTATTTTAGGGTTGCCAATTCTTGACACTATGGCTGTTATGGGGCAGAGGTTGTATGAGCGGCGTTCACCTTTTTCTCCAGATAAAAATCATATACATCATAAGCTTTTAAGTATTGGTTTTGATCATTATGAAGCGGTATTTATTATTTATTTATTACAGAGTGCGTTAATTGCTGCCGCTTATTTTATGTTGTATGAATCAGATGCATTACTACTGCTCATTTATTTAACGATTAGTGTTATTGTTTTAGGTTTTTTTCATTATGCCAGGGTTTTGAAATGGAAAATCCATGACAATGAAATATCTAAATTTTCATTGTTAAAATCACTCATTCATAATTTACGTAAAAATGGCTGGTTGACTACTGTACCTACTTTTATTTTGAAAGTGCTTGTACCTGCACTGCTGGTTACATCGGCCATGTTTGCAGTTGATGTGCAGGTTGATATGGCTGTTCTTGCGGTGCTTTTACTTATTATGATGTTTAGTTCTTTAATGATAAATGCCGATGGTATTGGTGGCATCGAAAAAGCCGTTATTTACATTGTTTCAGTTATGGCTGTTTATTTGCTTCCAGTAAACCAGAGTGGCCTGGATAATTATAATCTATTTAATATGCTATTTTTAATTTTAGCTATGGCTTTTGCATTAAGAGTACGATTTTCTAATGAAAGAACCTTTCAGGTAACAACTTTAGATTATCTGGTGATCATATTAGTTATAATTGTGCCCAATCTCCCAGAAGTGCACCTTGAAGATAGCGTTTTTGGTGAAATGGCGATAAGGTTGGTAATTCTTTTTTATGCTAGTGAAGCTGTAATAGGGTTACAGCAGGTGAGCAAATGGAATTTAATGAGAATAGGTACTTTGGGTGCTTTATCGATTGTTGTGTTTAGAGGATTTTAGTTTTATATAAGAGAATAATCACACTTACCTAAGTCTCAGTACATTGTAGTGGTAAGTGCTGGTTTTAAAAAGAATATACAAGTAAAAACATATGCGAAGGATGGTAGTTGCAGAGTCGAAAGTGGATTCGCTTTGCTTCACCAACATTACTAGTACATTTAAACAAGTGGTGCTTAGCCTTATAATAAGTGCCATTAATAATCAGAGCGTTATGTGACTTTTGTGTTATCTCTCTGAAATTTTTTATTTATACAGCTATGCATTTTTTGATATATAGCTATTTTCAATTGTTTTTAAAAATATAAAAGGCAGGAGACTGTTAATGAA